>NZ_JAMYFE010000112.1 GCF_024129865.1 Stieleria tagensis
AGCCGTGAGCGAAGCTGCACGACCCGCGGTTATCAAAACCGATGCCCCATGCGAAAGCGCAACTTGATGCCCTGTCACTGGCCGCTGCCAGACCGGGCTCACAGAAGAGCCCCGCTACAAAAAGCGTCCAGCTACGGAAGAAGGCTTGGAGGCGTGGACCGTTTACAGCGTGTCTTTAATGTCGACCGCTTCCATCACTTTGGTGTTGCGTTCGACGGCGATCACGGTGGTTCGCTGACGCAATCCGTCTCGACTCTCGGCGGTGACCGGAAGCACTTGACGTTTATCGGGTAGTTTCATGCGAACCGTGAATGTCCCATCGGGTTGTAGTTTGACGGGGCGTCCGCCCAGCGAGACAGAGGATCCGGACGACGTGCGGCCAAACACAATGAGTTCCGCGTCGACTTCGAAAGGTAATTTGCTTTGCCGCAGCAGGGTTGGGTCGGCAACCGTTTGGCCTTGCGAGCCACGCGACGGCATTGATCGGTGCAGGCGTTCTTCGAACACCTCTTTTAGGTCTCCACCATCGGTGTCGTAACCGCCGCTCAGCGAGTAAATGCGTTCGTAGTCGTCGGCAATGTCGTGCCAGTGCTCGTCCAAGCGATCGCATTCTCCGGGGCTGGGTGTTTCGACGATGTTGCTGCGACAGATCGCGTGGAACTGATCGTCTTGGGTGACATAGCCGATCGCCACGCGGAATCGAGTGGGTGGTTCTTGAACATCGATGTACCAGGTGTCGACTCCGCCGTGAATCGGGATGTCACGTTGAACGGTTTCGGCAATGTTGTTGGCGACGTCTTCGACTTCCATCACTCGCAGCACGGGGGCGGCGGTGTGCCATCGCTCCGCCAGCGAGGATTCAGCGCGGGCGACGCTGGCACGAGTGATTTCCCAGGTCGCTTGCAACCAAAACGAGTCACGAACCATCAACACAATACGATCGCGGTGCGGTTCACCCGCCCGTGTGCGGTTGGAGCCGTTTTTGACCGCCGAGCCACCGACGAGAGTTCCGGTGGACAGGTCGCGCTGTTGATCGGCTTGTTCTTTTTGCCGCCGCAGTTGGGCGCGGATTCGTGCTGTTTTGGCGGAGACTTTGGGCGCTCGCATTTCGGGTAGCGGGCGATCGTTCAGCGACACGTTGCCCCGTGATTTTGATTTGCTACTGCGCGACGCGCTGCGGGACGACTTGTTCGGTGACGCTTTGGAGGTGGCTGTCACGGTTGACGTCGATTTGCCAGCCGATGGCGCGCCATTTTTTGACTTCATCGACGAGCTGCTGGACTTTGTGCCGCCCGATTTGCTGCTGCTGGATTTGGAAGCGGTTCCGTTTGACTGTGAGGGCGATTTTGACTGTGCGCCCGATGCGGAAGATTTTCGACGCAGCCGACGCTGGGTCTTGCTGATCGCGTCCACGAGCTCGTCCTTTCGCATGCCGTGCCAGCCGGCGATGCCGTAGTTCTTGGCCAGGGTGGCGAGTTCACGCCGAGTCTGCGACTTAAGATCTGCGGTTTTGATCAAGGTTCTGTCTCCAGATGGGCTAGTCGTGACACTCACCAGGCTTTGCATCAAGGCGACAATCAAGGCTTAGGCGGGCGCTAATATTTCAACGCAGGAAGCTAAACAGTCGTGGTGGCAACACCGGTCGGCTGTCGTCGCAACAATTCCTCACGGGCCGACCAGCTTGGTCGCAAATCGGCACGTTCGCGTCGTATTGGGTGTTTGGATCGCTCCCCGGGTCCCTGGATCGGGTGCAGTTTTCCCCAAGAGTGGGGAGTTGGCGGGGTCACCTTGCCGCTCAGGAACCATTAACGGAGTAATCAACACCCAAGTCATTATGCCAAGGACTCAAAAAACTTCTAGAGTCGACAGAGCAAATTGGTGTCAATGAACACGAAATTCACGGCAAATTGGCCGGAATGATCCTCAAAACTTTGCTGTTTTTTCTATGTGCCCGCCATCGCCACCCACCGCCTTGGGCAGGCTAGGCGTAGGATGGCGGCCGATCGCCGGTCGTGGCGCTCCGATTTTGGACAATCGTCCCCAGGGTTGGGAAATGGTGCGGCGATCGGTCGCTCCTGCTGGATTCCCGCCGTCAGTTGATCAGACTAACCCCCGTTCTGATCGCCGCGGTAAGCCATCGGCAAGTGGGCAATTTGACGCTGGCCGGGTTGGCGGTTTAGGACTCACCCCAGTGGAGGTGCGAATGGCTCGTGACAAACACTCCTCAGCAGACGTTTCGGATCAGTCAAGCGTATCGGCTGGGGCCGAGTCGAATGGGACGGGAGCGTCGCCGGGGCGTGATCAGAAATCCACGGCGCCGGTCTGGATGCGTCTGACCGGCGCAGGAATGGAGTTGGCTTTCATCACGATCGCCCTGGGATGGTTGGGGTCGCTGGTCGATGCCAATCAGCAGACAGCGAGACCGGTGTTTGCCGCGCTGTGTGGGCTGGTCGGGTTTGCATTGGGAATGGTTCGCTTCATTCGGTTAGCCGTTTCGGTGTCCAAGCAGCAGCGAGACGCAGAGCAGCGGTCGCGAGCGGGGAAGCCCGATGCTCACGATCACACCAAATCAATCTGAACAGGGTCGGTTCTGTTCAGGCCGACGAAACAATTTAACGACTGACACAATTCACTGAAGTAACTTTGGGCACTGCATTGTCTCCATCCGACGCGATCCGTCATCCGGCGCGGCCTTACACTCGGTGCATGTTTGCGCTGGCGGTGGCCTGGGCGGTTGGGCTGGGCGTGACGTCGGTCGGGCTGCCTGATGGCTTTGGGAAGTTGGATGGTTCGGTGGTGCTGCGAATCGGGATCGCCAGTGGGTTGATCGCCTTGGTTGCAGCGTTTCCCGGATGGGTTGGCGAGTTGCGATCTGCGGCAAAAGTGTCGCCAACGTCGATCATGATCGGTTTTTCGGCCGGAGTTCTAATTCGGCTCGCTGGCACTGTTGCACTGGTAGCATTGTGTAGTTATCACTTGCCCGCCGCCAAGAAACAATTTGCGGGAATGATTCTCGCATGGTACGTCTACCTGACCACAGTCGACGTGATCGTCCTGGCGATGCTTCTGCCTCGCCAAGACGGGCGGGCTGTTACAAGAAGCTAAATAGCCAAGCATTCGAATTCAATGAATCTGTTATTCGCATCTGCCGATAATCCGCTTTCGCATGTTGTGCCGCACCGTCTGCACGACGAGCCGTTGTTCACATTGAACGTCGGCGGCGGAGACATTCCGGCCCTGTTTATTGAAAACGGCCAGTACAGTTTCTACATCACCAACCATTTGTTGATGACGTTTGTCACAGCGATCGTGATGATTTTGGTGTTCGCTTACGTCGCGACGAAAGTTCGCGTCAAGGGGCAGGGGCTGGAGGCCTATCAAACCAAGGGTCGCGTGGCGCAATTGTTTGAAACCATCTGCTGGTTCATTCGTGACGAAGTGGCCCGGCCGAACTTGCACGGTCTAACCGACAAATACATACCTTACATCTGGACCGCGTTCTTCTTCATCTTGTTCGCCAATATCCTCGGTTTGATTCCGTTTGGCAGTGGGCTTCACCTGAGCGGGCTGATCTGGTCGGACAATGCCAGTCATTTCAGTCACTGGGGCGGCACGGCGACGAGTAACCTGTCGCTGAACGTGATGTTGGCGGGTTGCAGTTTCGCGGCGATCATTTTGATCGGGATTCGCGAAACCGGCGCTAAAACTTTCTTTGCACACTTTAACCCGGTCGGCTGGGACGGGCCCAAAGCGATGTCGTATGGCATCGGGATTCCGTTGTACATCCTGGAATGGATGGGTCTGATCGTCAAATCAGTTGTGTTGGCGATGCGGCTTTTCGGCACGATGATGGCGGGGCACTTGGTCGTCGCCGCAATCGTCGGATTGATTTTTGCCGCCGCGTCGGTCTCGCACCTGTTGGGCTATGGTGTTGAAATCGCAGTCATCCTTGGATGTATTGTGCTGATGTTGCTGGAGTTGTTCATCTGCTTGCTGCAGGCGTTCATCTTCACGTTCTTGACCGTGCTGTTTATCTCCACGGTCGCGTCACACCACGGCGATCATGACGACCACCACGATCCACTGGGCGATGAAGCTCAGATGGACCTTGATAAAATTGTTGAACCATCGCGATTGGCCGGTTTGGCTGACGCGTGAAACGTAATTAACCCTTTGACCTTTCCCTTTTTTGTGTGTCCGATCCTTCGTGAGATGACGGGCGACGAGAGATTTTCAGGAGCGAACCGAAAATGATTGACTTCGCAATGATGCTGGCTCAAGACGGCGCAGGTTTTGGCACCATGGGTGTCGGTATCGGTATGGGACTTGTGATTATTGGCGCCGGGTTTGGCATCGGCCGAATCGGTGGCAGCGCTGTCGATGCGATCGCACGTCAGCCGGAAGCCAGCGGTACAATCAGCACGCAGATGCTGATTTCAGCTGCACTGATTGAAGGTGTGACTGTGATTGCGTTGATTTTGATGTACCTGAAATAGAAATTCGACCGCCCATCGCAGTCGCGCTGTCGATCCCTGGCGCTCATCAAATGAGTGGTTGGGGTGTGGCGGGCGGTTCGATTGGAGTTGCAAAGTGATTTGCCAAGGTGATTTGATGTCGTATTTGCGTTTTGCCGTAATGGCTGTCGCCGTGACTTGTGTCTCGGTCGGTCCGCTCGTTTCGTTTGCTCCGGTCTCGGCTGCAGACACCGAAACGGTCGCCGATCCGGATCATTCCGGTGCGGAACAGGCGGGCGATGTGCTGCACCCCGAAGGGGAGCACGCGGAGCATCCGCTGCCACCGATTTTGTCGTTCGATCCAGGCGCGGCGATCGTCAACTTGGCGATTTTCCTTGGCGTGTTTTTGATCCTTGCCAAGTTCGTTTGGCCCGTCATTTTGGGCGGTCTGAAGGCTCGTGAGGACAAGATCGCCAGCGATTTGGCGGCCGCCCAAGCGGCCAATCAGAAAGCCGAGGTGGTGTTGTCAGAGTATCAGCAAAAGCTTGCGGATTCGGCCGCCGAAGCTCAGGCCATTTTGGCGGAAGCTCGACGGGACGCCGAAACCAGCGCGGGCAAGATTGTCGATGAAGCCAAGGCGGACGCGAAACGCCAAGGCGAGCGGGCTCTGGCGGACATCGAAACGGCCAAGAAGGTCGCCTTGTCCGAAATCGCTGCTCAAACCTCGTCCCTGGCGATGGGGGTTGCAAAGCAGGTTGTCGGTCGGGAACTCAAACCGGAAGATCACGCGGATCTGATTCGCAACGCTCTCGACCAGGTTCCCAGCAAGAATTAGAACCGTGCCCCGGCATCGGTAGGAAATAACGATGGTCAATCCTGACGCAGTAAAACACGAAACGGTGATGGACACCGGAGCCGAACAGCTGGGCAAGACCTACGCACAGGCTCTGTTGGCCGCGGCCGCCAAGGCTGGGATCACCGACAAAATCGTTGACGAGCTCAACCGCTTGGTCGATGAGTATTTGGCGAATAGCCCGCAATTGGCTGCCGCTTTCGCTTCGCCGCGGATCGATGCCGACGAAAAAAGTCGTGTCATTGACCGTGTGTTCGGCGGTGACTTTGATCCACTGTTGTTGACGTTTTTGAAAGTCATGGCGGGACGCGATCGTTTGAGCCATGTTGCAGCGGTTCGCAGCGGGGCGCTGGAATTGTTTGACCAGATGTCCGGTCAGGTGTTGGCCAAAGTCAGTACCGCCGTACCGCTAGACGATGCCTTGCGCACGCAAATCACCGACCGGCTCGGTGGCGCCCTGGGCAAAAAAGTTCGCCTCCAGGAAGTTGTCGACGCCGATCTGATCGGCGGCATGGTGATCCGAGTCGGTGACACCGTGTTCGATAGCAGTGTTTCGAACCGGTTGGACGCGATCGCCAAACGTGCCGGCGAAGGTTTTTCGAGCAAGTTGATGGAAAAGTTCGACCAACTGACCCAATAAAACACCGTCGGAGCCAGACGCCGCCGCGGCAAATTCGTCTCCGACACCCTCCCATTCAAATCACAAAAACCCAGACGCATTAGATTGCCATGAAATTTAGCAGCGATGAAATCGCATCGGTTTTGCAACAGGAGATTGAAAACTTCGACAGCAAAATCGACGTCCGCGAAGTCGGTACCGTTTTGGAAGTCGGTGACGGGATCGCTCGCGTTTACGGGTTGTCGGGCGTCATGGCCGGCGAAATGGTTCAATTCCCCAGCGGTTCGATCGGGTTGGCGTTCAACCTGGAAGAGAACAGCGTCGGGGTGATCATTTTGGGTGACTACCTGAAGATCCAAGAGGGCGACGAAGTCAAAGCGCTCGGCACCCTGCTGAGTGTGCCTGCCGGTGATGCCGTGGTCGGACGTGTGCTCGACCCGCTCGGCAACCCGCTGGACGGCAAAGGTCCGGTGCAATCCGACATCACTCGCCCCGTGGAAATCATTGCAACGGGTGTTGCCGAGCGTCAGCCTGTGACCGAGCCGATGCAGACCGGAATCAAGGCCATCGATGCGATGACACCAATCGGACGCGGTCAACGCGAACTGATCATCGGTGACCGCAAAACCGGCAAGACGGCGATCGCGATCGATGCAATTCTGAACCAGAAAGGCAAAGGCGTAAAATGTTTTTACGTCGCCATCGGCCAAAAGGACTCGGCCGTTGCGAGTGTCGTCGACGTGTTGGAAAAATACGGTGCGATGGAATACACGACGATCATCTGTGCCGGTGCCAGTGCACCCGCCCCGATGCAGTACGTCGCTCCCTATGCCGGTACCGCGATGGCCGAACACTTCATGTTCAACGGTGGCCACGCACTGATCGTTTATGACGATTTGAGCAAACAAGCGGTTGCCTATCGTCAAATGAGCCTGTTGATGCGTCGCCCGCCGGGACGTGAAGCGTTCCCTGGTGACGTGTTCTATTGCCACAGCCGATTGTTGGAGCGTTCGTCGAAGTTGTCGGACGAGCTAGGTGGTGGTTCGATCACCAGTCTGCCGATCATCGAAACGCTCGAAGGTGAGGTTTCGGCCTACATTCCGACCAATGTGATCTCGATCACCGACGGCCAGATTTATGTTCAACCCGACCTGTTTTTCTCCGGTGTTCGGCCGGCGATGAACCCAGGGATTTCGGTCTCTCGCGTGGGCGGTGCCGCACAAATCAAAGCGATGAAAAAGGTCGCCGGTGGTTTGCGATTGGACCTGGCGGCGTTCCGGGCCCTGGAAGCATTCGCACAGCTCGGTACCGATTTGGATCCCGACACGCAGCAACAGCTCGATCGCGGTTACCGGATGGTGGAATTGCTGAAACAACCGCAGTACCACCCGCTGTCCGTTGCCGAGCAAGTCGTCAGCTTGTACGCCGGAACCAACGGCCACCTGGATGACGTTGAAATCAAGTCGGTCCAGCAGTGGGAAAAAGACTTCCTACAGTTCATCAACGACAAACACAGTTCGTTGCTGGACACGTTGACCGAAAAAGGTGAACTCAGCGACGACGTTGTTGCCACGATCGAATCGGCTATCAAAGACTTTAAAGCCGGTTACAAACCCGCTGTTTAGTCCTGTTTGATTCCGCACCTTTATCGCACCAGAAATTTTCCCGTTATCGTTTGACGATTCATGGCTAACGCAAGAGCGCTTGATAAACGACGCAAGTCGATCCGCAACATCCGCAAAATCACGCGGACCATGGAGCTGATCGCGACGGCGCGCTACAAGAAAGCGATGGACCGTGCCCATGCCGCGACCGCCTACACCGAGCAGATCACCAAGATCGTTTCTCGGCTTGCCGCGGCGGGGCTGGATGTCAAACACCCGCTGCTGGAACAACGGGACGAGGTCAAAAGTGCTCGCGTCCTGGTGCTCAATAGTAACCGCGGTTTGTGCGGCGGTTACAACGCGTCGGTGTTTCGCGAAGCGATTCCACGGATCAAGCAATTGCGAGATTCGGTGCCACGTTTTCATGTCGATGCCAGCGGCAAGCGCGGTGTCGATGGACTGGGGTACCGTGGCATTGCCATCGACCAAAAATTCCTGAACTTTGAAGACCAACCGGCCTACGCCGAAGTCGAAAAGATCGCCGAGGGTTACCTGAACCAATACATCACCGGTGAAATTGACCGATTGGATGTGGTTTACACGAAATTCATTAGCACATCGAAGCAGGTCGCGACGGTCCAAACCTTGCTGCCGTTGGGATCACTCGACGAGGGTGTCGAAACCGATGACAACGGCGGTGCAGACAGCGGCGGCGCAAACGTCGATTACGAATTTTTGCCGTCGGCCGAAAGCATCCTTGAAGAAGTGGTTCCGACCAGTTTCAAGGTGAAGTTGTTCAAGTGTTTCTTGGACTCCGCTGTCAGCGAACAAGTCGCACGAATGATCGCCATGAAAGGCGCGACTGAAAACGCCGGCGACATGATCAAAAAGCTCTCGATGACTTACAACCGAGCTCGACAAAGTCAGATCACCGGCGAGATCATGGAGATCATCGGCGGCGTCGAGGCTTTGGAAGGCTAGTTCAATACATACCGGTGACGGGCCGTCAGACGCGGCTCATTCCACACCACGTTCTCAGTGAAGAAGAAAAGCATGTCCACCGCAACCGAATCACGCGTCGTCGGCAAAGTCACGCAGGTCATCGGGTCGACCTTCGATGCCGAATTCCCCGAAGGCCAAATGCCAGCGATTTTTAACGCGCTGGAAATCAAGAGCGAGCACAAAGGCGTCTCGATCGATTTGGTCGGCGAAGTCCAGCAACACCTCGGTGGCGGCCGTGTTCGAGCGATCGCACTGGGCAGTACCGACGGCATGATGCGCGGCATGGACGTGGTCGATACCGGCGGTCCTGTCACGGTACCTGTCGGTAAAGAAACACTCGGTCGCGTGTTCAACGTACTGGGCCAACCGATCGACAAACGTGGTGAAGTCAAAGCCGATGACTACTGGCCGATTCACCGCCAAGCCCCGCCTGTCAACGAATTGTCGACCAACACCGAATTGTTCGAAACGGGGATCAAAGTCGTCGACCTGCTGACCCCGTTTGTTCGTGGTGGTAAAGCCGGTTTGTTCGGTGGTGCGGGACTGGGCAAGACTGTGATTTTGACCGAGCTGATCGCTCGGATCGCTAGCAGCCACGGTGGTTATTCGGTTTTTGCAGGTGTCGGTGAACGGACCCGCGAAGGCACCGACCTGTGGTTGGAAATGCAAGAGACTGAAATTGGTCAAACCGGCCGCAAAGTCATCGAGCAAACCTGCATGGTGTTCGGCCAAATGAACGAACCGCCAGGGTCGCGTTTGCGTGTCGCTCTGTCGGCACTGACAATGGCTGAATTCTTCCGCGACACCACCGGTGCCGACACCCTGTTGTTTGTCGACAACATTTTCCGCTTCTCCCAAGCCGGTTCGGAAGTGTCCGCGTTGCTCGGACGGATGCCGTCGGCAGTGGGTTACCAACCGACGTTGGCTACCGAAATGGGTGCCCTGCAAGAGCGAATCACGTCGACCAAGAAAGGGGCGATTACATCGGTCCAAGCGGTTTACGTCCCTGCGGACGACCCGACCGACCCCGCGCCGGCCACCGCGTTTGGTCAGTTGGACGCGTTTATCTATCTGGAACGATCGATTTCCGAGAAAGGGATTTACCCCGCGATCGACCCGTTGGCGTCCAACTCGCGGATCTTGGATCCCCAGTACGTTGGCGATCGACACTATGCCATCGCCCGTCGCGTGCAAACCATTCTGCAACGCTACCGTGAACTGCAAGACATCATCGCGATTTTGGGTGTCGATGAATTGAGCGAAGATGACAAGACGGTGGTGCACCGTGCTCGTCGGATCGAACGATTCCTGTCGCAACCCTTCTTGGTCGCAGAAGTCTTTACCGGAAAGGCCGGTGAGATCACGCCGTTGGAAGACACCATTCGCAGTTTCGAAGAGATCTGTGACGGTAAATGGGATCATCTGCCCGAACGAGCGTTCATGTACGTCGGTTCGATCGAGCAGGCCGAAGAGCAAGCCAAGAAGATGGAAAAGAAATAAGCCATGGCGATTCGCTGCATCATCGTGACCCCCGAACGCACTGAACTCGACTGCGAAGCCGATTCGGTGACGCTGCCGATGTTTGATGGCGCGCTGGGTGTCTTGCCCGGGCGTGCACCGTTGATCGGTCGCTTGGGTTTCGGAACACTGCAACTGGAAACCGCTGCAGGTCCGCAACGCTATTTCGTCGACGGCGGGTTTGCGCAGGTCGAAGACAACGTGGTCAGTCTGCTGACCTCGCGGTCGATGTCCGTCGACCTGTTGGATGTCGGCGAGGCTGAAAAAGCGTTGGAACTGGCACATGAAATGCCATCCAAGACGCCTGAGCAAATGCAGATCAAGGAAACGGCCGTTCGCCGTGCCCGCGGTCAACTCCGCTCCGCACGTTAAGATAGTAGGCCAGGTGCAACCTGGCGATCGGATGAAACGCGCCAGGTTGCACCTGGCCTACTGGTTCATTCCCCGGAGACTGACCGATGCTGAGACGCTGCTGTTTTTCTGTTGCGCTGTCCCTTTGTTTTCTCGGTTCGGCCTTCGCCGCAGATTGGGTGTCGCTGATCCAGCACGACTCACTGGAGGGATGGGAGAAGGTCGGTGGCGATGCCAGCTTTTCTATCGACCAGGGGGTGATCACCGGCACGACCGGCGCCGGCAAAAATACGTTTTTGACCAAAGGTAACTTCGCTGACTTTGTGTTGGAATTCGAAGTCAAATGCGATCCCGGGTTGAATTCGGGCGTGCAGATTCGCAGCCACCTCTACGGCGCACCGACGCCCCAGGAATCGAAGCTCGATCGAATCCGCGAGAAAGGCGAGATGTTCGGCTATCAATGCGAAATTCGAGGCCAGACCAACGGTCCCAACGGCTGCTCGGGAAATTTTTGGGATGAGGGCCGACGCACCAAGTGGTTGGACGATTCGGTGGATGCCGCCAAAGCCCAGGCCGTCTACAAGCCCGGCCAGTGGAACCATTTCCGGATTATCGCCCAAGGCAGCCGAATCCGTAGTTATGTCAACGACAAACCGGTCGCCGATTTCACCGATGATCGAGACGCCGATGGCTTGATCGGTTTGCAAGTGCATTCCGTTAAGAAAGGTTCCGGACCCTATCAGGTCAGTTGGCGCAATCTGCGAATCAAAACCCTGGCCAACGGCGAAGTTTACCAAGCAGGCGCCGCCAAGTAGGCAGTGGGCCAGGTGCAACCTGGCGAAGGGTGCAAATGCGCCAGGTTTCACCTGGCCTACTTTGCCGCCAGGTTTCACCTGGCCTACTTTGATTTGCGGCGGAGGTTGCGGGCGGCTTCTTGCAGGACCAATGGCAGCTTGCTGCGAAGGAAGTTGCTGCCGGCGAACCACTGCTCGGGTTCATGCATCACGAACCGTGATTCGATCAAAACCGATTGGCCGTCACCGAGTGCAGTGGCGGTCAGCCACGCTTGGAATCCGGCGTAGGCACCGCCCTGGTCATTTGCGTCGAGTGACGTCCAGCGGTTGTCAAATCGATCGTCCAGGCGAAGATCGATCCGCTGTTGATCGTCCGCGTCGTGCCGTGTGATTCGCAGCACTCCGGACAATTGAATCTTGTCGAGTAGCTTTACATCGAAGGGTTGGTAGCGGACGTTCGGGCCGCTGTCGGTGATGCCACGCGAACGCAAGCTTTCCGGGCTGACGTCGCCTGGAGGGCCAGAGTCCGCAGCAGAGTCGTCAGAGTCCCCCAGTAATCGCGAGGTGAAATCGTCCGCGGTGAAAGTCGTCAGCGGGGTGTGCACCACAAACAGCAGATGGACTTGGTGTCCAAGATGCTTTCCGGAGGAATCGTTGACATAGCGAGTAAAGATTCGAACCGGGGCCACGACGGAGTCCCGGGCGAATTGACGATACGGCAAACCTCGCAACAACGGTTCGATCCGCTGGACCTGTTGATCGGCGGTTTCTTGGCCGGACAGGGTGGGTGGATCAAGTACGACCGACTGGCCGGCGATTTGAACGGATTCCTGTTGGGGCGGATCGGCGGCATGGCCCGTTGTTCCCAGCGACACCGTTGCCGAGCACACGGTTGCAAGAACGAGCAGGACGCTGCCAAGAGAGCGACGTCGCACAGGCATCAGTTGACGAAACCAGGGTAGCGTTGTTGCAGTTCCTGGCGGGCTTCCGCGGCGCGTTCGGTGCGTCCGACTTTGGGCCACAGTTCGACCAATCGGCCGAGTGCTTTGGCGTGTGCATCGGGTTGACCGGAGAACATCAGATGGGTGTGTAGGTAGGCCATGATTGCACCTTCGATGTCCCCGGCCGCTTCGTAGCTGGCGCCTTGAGCGTTGTAGATCCGGGCTGACATTTCGATGTCGGTTGGGTTGAGTTCTTGGATCAGTTGGTCGACCAGTGCCAGCCCCTCTTTACCTTTGCCGCCCTTGGCCAGCGCGACGGCTTGCCCGGCTTTGGCCAGAATTTTTAGCCGCAGCGCGTCGGCCGAATTCACGTTGACTGCGGCGACATCTGAAAACGCTTTTTCAGCTGCTTCGACGTCACCGGAATCCAATTGTGCGACGCCGGTCAGATACCGCGACAGGATTTTGGATTCTGCCGAGGGCGCTTTGGAGAGATAGCCATAGTATTGAATTGCTTTTGGGTAAGACTTTGTCGCCAGCGCCAGATCACCCAGCAATTTGGTGACCGAGAAAAAGTGGTAGGAGTCGCCATACTCACCGGCAAAAGCCAATGCCTCTTTGATCGCCGCCGTGCGGTCCCCTTGGCCGGCAAGCGCCAGGTTGGCTCGCGTAAGCACCATGAAGTACGCCGCGTCGGCTTTGATCACGTCCCGTGGGAGTCCCGGAATGTTCACGCCTTTGAGTTCGTCGAGTGCTTCTTCGTAGCGGCCGTCGAGCGCCGCTTCACGGCCGCGTGTCAGTTCGGCCGGATCACCTTGAAACGAAACTTTGCGAATTTCGCTTTCGGTGAATTCTTTATTGTTGCTGCCCACTTTCAGTGTCAGCCCCATTTTCGTGGCATTGATGACCGTGCCGGCGGTGGCGGAATTGCTGCTATGCGTGTAGACGCGGTCGAGTTGCGCCTGGGCGGTCGCGGAGCAAACGCAAATCAAAATCACGAGAGCCGAGCAGGAACGCAGCACGAGTTGAGGGTGTGTCATAGATGTGTTGGCGTAGCGGAAAAGCGATGAAGCGGGTTAGACGGTGCCGAAGCGGCCTGGTTGTGGGTGGGTCAATTTACTTTCGCGGCGAGGCCGGTGGGGGATTCGCCGACGGCGCGTTGGCATTCTTTCATCAAGGCATCGTACTTGGCACGTTGCTCGGCACCGCCCAGATCGGGAAATAGGGTCGCGGCTTCGCGGATCACCTTGATCGCCTTTTTCGTTTCGACATCTCGCTTGGCGGCTTTTCCCATCAGGTACAAACACAGCGCAACGTGATAGCGTGATTCAAAGAATTTCTCTTTGAAGTTTTCGTTGCGATTGATTTGTTTGCTGGTTTTAGTACTGATTTCGGCCCAGCCCCAAATGGTGTTTTTCTTGTTGGGACCTTTTCGGCCGCCTTCGAGTGCCACCTTGTAGGCTTTGTAGGCCGTGTTGGGCGGCAGTTCACTAGCCCAGGTTTCGTAGGCTTGGGCGGCTTCCATTTGGGCTTCTAACATCAACGGATTCTTCAGCAGCAGTTTTTCAAAGCTGTCGATGGCAGCTTGATATTGCCCGACCAATCGTTGGGAATGACCGGTCAGATACAGCGTCGTCAGATCGTCTTGATCGGTCAGAGCCGTGAACGTTGCGATGGATTGTGAAATCAATTCGGCGGCTTGGCCGTTGGCTTTCATTTGACCGGGTTCCATCAATGATTCGCCCATCGACGACAGCGTCTGTCCGACCCATCGCAGCGTTGCCATGTCGTTGGTCGAATCAGAGATGCGTTTTAGCATGGCGCTGAACGCTTCGATCAATTTGGCTTTTCGCGCCGGGGCGGCATCGTCGAGTTGTTCCTTCAGATCGTTTGCCAACCGCATGTAGTTTTGGGTCAGTTTGGACTGGGCTTCCGGGCCGGTGAATGCACCACGCACGCGTTCCATGGTGTCGGTCATGCGATCGAGTTGTTCACCCGGTTTGTCACTGTTCAACATTTGGCCGACCAGTGCTTTCAATTCCGTGCTGTAAAGATCGCCGGCGAAGGTATCAGAGGGGGCATCCAGCGTTTTCAGCAACCCCAACGGGCCATATTTGGGGTGGTCCAGTACTTTCAGTGCTGCGGCGCTGTCGTCTTGGTACAGGTAGACTTTGGCCAGCACGGTTGCCGCTTGCATGCCTTCGGTGTCGACCAGGTTTCCCTGGATCTCGTCCAAGCCTTGTTGCAAGTTTTGTTGGGCCTGCTGGACGATGACGTCGATTTTCGCCTGGTCCTGTTTTTCTTTTCGAGCGACGATCGATTGGTTCCACAGCAGTTGGCCGAGCAAGCGTTTGAACATGGCTTTTTCATTGCCATCGCTCATGTCGTCGATCAATGCTTGGGCGCCCGCGTAGTTGTCTTTCCTAAGCATCAAACGAATCTGAAACCCTTGCGCGGCGGCGGCATTGGGATCGTCCGGCCAGGTTTTTGCCAAGAAGCTGCCAAGAGATTCGAGTTGACGAATCAACCCATCCTGTTCGTCTTCGGGGACTTCGCCCAACAGCAACTGCATCGACGTCAGGGCCATCAAACCGCCCTGTAATCCAACGCCGCTACCGGGCGCATGCCGCGCCAGAAAACTACCGACGACAACGGTTTCTCGGTGTCGTTTTGACTGGTAGAGGAAGTAGGCCAGGATCTGGCGTGCTTCGTTGATCGTTTCGACGTTGGTGTCGCGGCTGACCATGGTCAATCCGGCACGTAAGATTTGAATGCCAACCGCATAGGATTCGAGCCGCTGTGATTCGATGTCGGCAATCTGCTGGACCAAATCAGGCGTCTGTTCTTGCTCGGACAACAACTTGGCTGCTTGTTCCAATTCCGACGTGATTTTCAACGCTTGTTGCGCCTTCTCCATCGCGTCGTCCAAGCTTTTGGGCGGATCGGCGGTCGGCAGTTCGGCGGCCTTTTGTTCAACGCCCAGATCGGCCAACAGCGAGTCGACTTCTTCGGTGTGGGGCCCAGGAACTTTCTTGGCGTCTTTCAATAGATCTCGAGCCGATTCCTTCGCCCGACCGATCTCGCCCTTTTTCAGCGAGTCGTCCTTGGATCGGGCCAAGTAGGCTTTGGCAAGCTGGATACGATAGTCTTGGATCGCTGGCAGATTCGCTTCGTTGGGGCGGATGTCTTTCGCCCAGTTGCCTGTTCGGTCGATCGCTTCCTGGAACTGGGGTGGTTCTTCGGCCAGCTTCAATCGCACCAGGCCCGCAGCGGCTTGGAACTTGGCTTCCCGCAGCGGATCGGCTTCGGGTTGTTCCAGCATGTTCAAATAGTTGCCCAGCGCTTCGTTGGGTTTGCCCAGCAATTCGTTGACCTGGCCCAAATGCATCAAGGCGATCGCACCCGGGATGTAACTGGCATACTTTTTATTCAGTTCCGCGAATCGATTGGCGGCATCTTCCAGTTGTGTTTTGGCCTCTTTTGCCGGGTCGTCGAAAGTTTCCGCAGCCAGTTTGATTGATTCGGCAGCGTTGACCTGGGATTGCAAGAATTGGAATCGATAGGTGTCACGTAGCGCCGCGGCCTCCGGATCGGCTTGAGCATCGATCTTCTGGCCTTTCATTTGTTCCAATTCGGATCGCAAACTACTGACGATACCGTCAAACGTCTTGTTGGCGGCGAGATAGGATTTGCGTGCGGCGGCGCGATCATTGTCGTCCGGTTCGCCGTTGAGCAGCTGGCCGGCACGAATCATCTGCAATTTACCGAGCTGCAAACGAGCTTCGTTGGCACGGGGGTGGTCCCCCGATTTCAGAAAGGCCTCGAGTGCGTTTTCGGCATCTAGAAAAGCTTGGTCACGACGCTCGGGGTCGCGAATTTGCAAAGCCGATTCGATATGCGTTTGCGCTTTCTCCAGTGGAATGGCGGCGATGAAACCAGGGGCCACGCCGGGGAGCTCGCTGACCCTGTCCAGGTAGTTAATCGCGGTGTCAAAGTAGCCGGCGTTGCGCAGTTGTTTGACAAAGGCTTCGGCCGGTTCGCCTTTGGCCGACGCCACCGATTGGCTGGCGGCGGTGGCGACCAGGCAGCACCCCAGCAGAAGCCAGCGTTTCCGCACGTCACTGCCGCGCTGGCCGGACCAAGACAGACTGGGTCGATTCACGTGACCGAGTTGCTGGTGGCGACTGGAATTCGTCATGTCGGATGGGTGCAAATAAGTGATGAGAAAGAGACAGTGGTTGGCTGTGCGCTCGAAACCGCTCACAATCTAGATTAAAGACGTCCAATCCGTCATTCAAGCGCGACCCGGTCGGTCGCGGGAGCAGTCATGCGAATCCCCTCGCAATTTAACGATTCCAGCCTTTATCGCCCCCGGCGAGGGGAGAAGAACGAGCGAAAACGCGCGTTTGTACCCGCGTCATCTGATTCTCGGCGGCGGCTGATCCGACTGGCGGTCGCGTTGCTGTTGGTGATCGTCGTCATGCGCGAAGCTCGCCGACCAGGACTGTACCAAACTTTTTTTGCTTCGAACGAAGAAATCTGGACCGCGACAAGCACGCTTGGCGGGGGGGACATGACCACCGTTGTTGCTGCGGCGGCCGACGGCAGCGCATCGCCGCTGCAACGTTCCGGTCCTGCCGATTGGGAAGGTGCGGGTGATTGGGTCGATTCGATGGACGTCGCCACCCAGCGGGCGTGGATCAAGTCGCTGATGCGATTGCGGATCGAGTCCGCCGTCGGCGTCGATCAGCCGGCGGCGCCCTGGCCGGGATTGACCGCCGACCAGTTCGCCGACTCGCTGGATTCACTGACAGCCAGCTCAAACACCAGCCCGAACGTGCGCGCGGCCTTGGATTCGCAGGCTGATGTGTTGACCGGCGCCAAAACCGCGACGGACGACTGGCGCTCGGTGAACGAATGGTGGTCCGGTCCGTTGCTTGATGCATTGGATGCCAGCGCCCTATCACGCGTGTCCGATGGGACATTTTGGTTGGGCAGTGATAGTGACGCTTTCTATCTGCAATTGGCGCGCACGGATGAATTGTCTGCGCGGGGCGTGATGACGACCGGTACCCTGCCGCTGTTGCAGCAACCGGACGTGTACCGCGGTGAACTGGTGCGGTTGGTCGGTCGGCTCGGTCAAGCACAGCAGAAGCAGGCCCAGGAAAATGATTTCGGAATTCAACACTACTGGAAGCTCTGGATGATTCCCGAGGACGGCGGTATCCGTCCAACGGTGTTGATCGCGACGGAGATCCCATTGTCTCTTTCGTCGGGACTGGACGATGACGGCAAATGGGACCGCAGCAGATCGACGCTGAATCCCTCGGGCCAGTTTTCCGCGGTGGGACGGTTTATCAAACGGCTGCCCTATCGTTCCTCGCTGGGGGCCGATTTGGCGCCGGTGGTGATCGGACGCGTCATCGCGACCCGCGAAATGGTGCCAACAACGACGACGACCGCTCGGTCGGGCGCAGCGGCAAACCAGGACCCGGGAACCAGTTCGCTGGTCTGGGGCGTGTTGTTGGCGATTGTTGCCGGGGTCGCGATCGCGGCCGGGTTGATGTATGGCACGTCCGTTGATGCCCGACGTTCGCGACGTTTGAGACAATTAGCCAGTCCTGATTCGGCGCCGGATTTAAGTTCGCTGGTTGATACAGCAAACGTCAGCGAAGCACCAATCCAAGATGGAGAACAACCATGATTCTGCGAAGCCAATGGAAACTGCGGTTGGCATCGATCGCTGTCGTCTGGGTGATTCTCTCGAGTGGGCTGTCGGCCGGATCGGCGATCGATTTGTTAAGCGGCTTTGATCGCCAGCGGATCGAGAATTGTTTTCCGATCAGCGATTCGACGGTTGCCGGTGAGATGTCGAAATTACTGTTTCGTTTGCGGAAGGCGGATCCGCAAGCAATCGCGCAGCGTGTCACTGAGATTGAGATTGCGGCGCCACCGGCGGTCGGTGATGTGATCGCAGTCGAAGGCAAAATCACGGCAATCCGGCAATACAAGGTTCCGCCGGCATTGATCGAATTTTTGGAATTAGAAACGTTTCAGGAAGTCGTACTCTCTGGAACCGATTCCGATGCGCTGATTTCAGTTTTTGCGCCGCCGCTGCTGGGCAAGATCGCCAAAGATGATTTGATCAAAGCCAATGCGATTGTCGTCGAAAGCGAATCGTCGCAACTGGTTTGCGCCGCCGGCAGTCTGTCGTGGTTTCCCAAGCACGCCGATCGAGTGGGGTGGCAGATGCTATCCAGCCACGGTGTCGATCTTAGTCAGATCGCCAGCGCGGTGTCGCGGAACCGCCACCCGTTGGAAGCGGCGGATGGGGACGCGTTTTATTCGATGTTGGCGGCGGCTCGCGAGATTGCTGATGGCCAGACGTTTGCCGGCGCCGCGCCACCGGCCGAGCCCGATTCGGTGTCTGCGATCGAACTACTACAGCATCCGGAATCGCATCATGGCGACTGGATTCGAATGAATGCGGTCACGGTACGGATCACACGGATCAACGTTACCGATGCAGATCGCCGTCAACAGTTGGGGCAAGACCACTACTACCAGATCGATGCCAGCGGCGATTTGGGGAAGACCATCGTCGAACTAACGCGGCCTGATGGCGACGGTGGCGAACCGATTCGGATGAGTGGATCGTATCCGTTGTCGCTGGTCAGTTGTGAGCTGCCCGATTTCTTGCAGCAGGAACTCGCCGGCCAACAGGCGGTGGTGGCGATGATCAGCCACCCCGTTTCGCTGGACGGATTTTTCTATCGATTGTGGAGCTATTCGAGCGAGTTTATGACTCGCGAGGGCGGGGGAAAACAGGTCGGCCCGTTGGTAGTCGTCGCCGATTGGCGATCGCGCAGTCGGCCCGCGGAGGCCGGTGGAGGGCTTGCCGGAGTCGGTTATGTGTTGGCAGCAGCGATTGTGGCGACCATTTTGGCAACCTTTTGTTGGTCGCGTCGCAATGCCAAACGCGACGCCCAGATTCGCGCCGCTCAGCTGCGGTCGCAGCAAATTGATTTGAATCTTTAGGTCCGGAACATCGATCCCACCGGGGGATCGGAACCGTCAGCCGAGAACAATCGCGGATGGTTTCTTCGCATCCGGACGTCCTCTTGACCGAACCGCACGTCATGAGACGATGGGCGTTTCTACAGTCCCACCTCCCCCACTGAAAAACGAAAACACCATGCGTCGCGCGAAAATATCGATCATCGGAGCCGGAAACGTTGGAGCCACTTGTGCGCATTGGTGCGCGGCCGCCGAATTGGGCGACATCGTTTTGTTGGACATTCCTCAAACCGAAGACATGCCGGCCGGCAAAGCGCTCGACCTGATGCAATCGTCGCCGATCATGGGGTTTGATTCCAATGTGATCGGGACCACCAGCTACAGCGACACTGCGGACAGCGATGTGATCGTGGTCACCGCCGGGATTCCTCGCAAACCGGGCATGAGTCGCGACGATTTGCTGAACACCAACGCCCGAATCGTGACCAGCGTCGGTGAAGAAATCAAAAAGACCAGTCCGAACGCGGTGGTCATCGTCGTCAGCAATCCGCTCGATGCGATGGTTCAACAAATGTGGAAGGTGACGGGGTTTGATCGCGCCAAAGTGTGTGGCCAAGCCGGCGTATTGGACACCGCGCGATACCGTACGTTTTTGGCCATGGAGTTGGGTGTCAGCGTCGAAGACATCAGCGCCTTGCTGATGGGCGGTCACGGCGACACCATGGTTCCGATCCCTAGCTGCACCAGCGTGGGTGGCATCCCGGTGACGCAGCTGATCGATCCGGCACGCTTGGAAGAAATCGTCGACCGGACGCGCAAGGGCGGTGCCGAGATCGTTTCTCTGCTAAAAACCGGCAGCGCCTATTACGCACCTGCCGCGGCATGCGCTCAAATGGTCGAAGCGGTTGTCAAAGACAAGAAACGTTTGATCCCCGTCGCAGCGCTGTGTGAATCAGAATATGGCGTGGGCGGCTACTACGTCGGTGTCCCCGTGATTTTGGGCAGCGGCGGAGTCGAAAAAGTGATCGAACTGGATTTGACAGAATCCGAAACCGCGGACTTCCAGAAAAGCGTGGATGCCGTCAAAAGTCTGGTCGCCACGATGGACGGTTTGCTCGCTTCCTAAGAGGTAGCGACTTCCCCATCAGCCGGAACGCGCCAGCGTCCGGCTCCTGACCTTGGGGGGAACCTTGATCTCGCTTTCAACGGCTGATGAATCCGCTGGGCTGCTCACCGTGCCAAAAGCAGGCAAACCGCGCTGCGGCTGGTCTTAGCTGGGCAGCCAGGCGCGCTGCACGCGATGGTTATTGCTGTCCAAGACGTGCATCTGTTTGTAGGAGTCAACGACCATTCCCCAGGGCTGGTACAGTTGCCCGATTTCGAAACCCGGTGATCCCCAAATCGCCAGTGGTTTGCCGTCGGCGGTTAAACGCTGGATGCGTTGGTTACCGTATTCGCAGACCAGTACGCCGCCGTCATCGAGTACCACCAGGTCATAGGGATAGTGAAACTGTCCCGGTTCGATGCCCTGTTCGCCCCAGACATCCATCCAGCGTGGTTCGTCACCGCTGATGTCATAACGTTGGATGCGATGATTGCAGGCGTCGGCGACCCACAGCACATCGTTGGCGATTGCCAGACTTTGCGGACGAACAAATTTTTCGACCTCGCGCCCGGTGCCTCCCCATTGTGTGATGAACCGGCCATCGGGATCGAATTTCTGGATCCGGTCGGAATCACCGTATTCGCCGATGTAGTAACAACCATTCGTGTCGGCGACGGCTTCGGTGACAAAGGCGAACTCACCGGGATTGTGGCCGGCGGTTCCGCCGATTTCGCGTTCCGGAAGCCGTTTGCCATCCAGACTGAACACCAACATTCGGTAGTAATGCGTGTCGGCGACCAGTAACAGATCGTGATCCGGTGAATCCCCGAATTGGATTGCCAATCCGGTCGGACGGCCATTTTTTGTTTCGGGTGTGCGCCACTCACGCAGCCAATTGCCGTCGCGATCAAAGACTTGGATGCGACCGGTGGTGTCGACAATGTACAGTTGATCACGACGGTCGATGGTGATTGCGCGAGGTTTCAGAAAGCGGCCGCTGCTTTGGCCTCGGCGGCCCCAGACCAGATCGGTTTGGCTGGCATCGGTGGCGGGGACACAGCCACCCACGGTTGCCGACAATAGCGCCAGTGAACCGGCGGCGGCGTGTTTCAGTAGACTACGCCGACTAGCTGTCGTGTGGAAAATAGGTTCGGCGTCGTTCACGTGTTTCCGGGCTCCCAAGTTACGCTTCAGCATCATCATACGCGGTCGATCGGGGCTGTGTCGCCCGCCCTGATCGTCGTTGGCCGAAGTTTCACAACCTGTTTTGGGGGTGTTTTCCCGTTTGGTGGCTTGTGGATTTAATTTTACGGTTCGTACAATGGGCAACCGCAACGAATACATCCGGAATCACCCCTGTCGGTTTTCATGACCACTGTTCTTGATCTGCGCCAAACCGACGATCCTCGTGACATCATCCACCGAACCGTCCAGGCGCTTAGCGAGGGTCAGGTGGTCGCTTTGCCGACCGATACGGTTTACGGGTTGGCGGCGCATGCCCTGGATGCCGACGCGGTCGAGAAAATCATTCAGATCAAGGGGCGTGGAGACGCTCCGATGGCGATTTCGGTCCGCAGCCGGCAGGCAGCCGAAGATTTTTTCTGCGAAGCATCTCCGGTCGCACGGCGTCTAAGTTATCGGTGTTGGCCGGGCCCGTTGACGCTGGTCACCCCCTGCGAAAATTCTCATTCAGCTGTCAATCAGTTGCCGCAGTCGGTCCGCGATCGGATCACAGGCGACGGCGGGGGAATCGGATTTCGAGTGGTGGAGCATCGCATTTTGGAGGCAATTCATCGATTCATGGCGGCCCCGCTGGTGCTGACCAGCGCCAATTTATCCGGAAAACCGGCACAAACCGAAGCCCAGGGGGTGGTTGATCAGCTCTCCGGACGTTTGCCACTGCTGCTCGACGACGGTCCAACCCGTTATGGTGGGGCATCGACCGTTGTCCGCGTGGTGGGCAATCGATGGGAGTTGTTGCGTGAAGGAGTGATCGAACGAGCCGCTATGAACCAATTCGTTAAACCTGTTATCGTGATGGTCTGTACCGGCAACACGTGTCGCAGCCCGATGGCAGAAACTTTAATGCGAGAATTGCTGCGAAAAAAGTTAGGATGTGAGGATGCGGTCCGTGTGCTTTCTGCGGGCGTCGCTGCATCGGCCGGTCACAGTGCCAGTCCCCAATCGATCGAAGTGATGGGGGACCGAAAATTGGATTTAACAGGTCATGCCAGTCAGCCCCTGGGCGACGAAATCATGAATGTTGCTGATTTATTGCTGACGATGACACGTTCGCACCGCGCCGCGATCTTGGCGGCGTGGCCGGACATGCACGATCGCGTGTTCACGTTGCGTCACGATGGCGGCGATATCTCCGATCCGATCGGGATGCCGGTAGACGCCTACCGGCAATGTGCCGATCAGATGGAGCAAGAATTGGAACAGTGGTTTGAGCGTCTGGAGGACGACTTTTTTCCTGAAGTCTCTGACGGAGATAAGGAGTCAGCGTGATGCGAATTTCACTTGGTAGCGATCATCGTGGCGTGCAAATCAAAGCCCGTTTGATTCAATCTCTACAAGCCAACGGTTTTGAAACCTTGGACGAGGGAACGCACGGTGAATCATCCGTGGACTATCCGGATTTTGCCGAAGCCGTCGCCCGCCGCGTCGGCGCCGGTGAAGCCGAGCGAGGGATTTTGATCTGTGGCACCGGCATCGGCATGGCGATCACAGCCAACAAGTTTGTCGGCGTGCGCGCTGCACCCTGTTATGACGAAGTGATGGTGGAAATGAGTCGCCGGCACAACGACGTCAACGTGCTCTGTTTGCCCGGGGATCTGATCGGTGAACGTTCCATCGATGATCTGGTCTTGCGCTGGTTGCAAACTGATTTTGATGGCGGGCGGCATGCCGATCGCGTGGCCAAGATCGACAAGATTGAAAAACTGAACCGGGACAATCTGAACGGGGCGCATCACGACCCGTTGCCAACGGGCCCGACTGTTGTTGACCAGACGGCGACATGATTGCCAGTTGGTCTGATTTAATCGGCAACGCGCATCTGGTGTCGTGGTTTGCCCATTCGATCAAGCAAAATCGCATGGGCGGCAGTTTTTTGTTTGTCGGACCGCCTGGTGTCGGCAAACGTAGTGTTGCCAGTCTGTTGGCCAAGACATTGTTGTGCAGTCGTAGTCCCGCCACTGCGATGGCTCCCTGCGGACAGTGCGAATCTTGTGTGCAGGTCAACGCGGAAACACATCCTGATGTGATCCGCGTTCGCAAACCCAAAGACAAAACTGCGATCCCGCTCGATTTGTTGATCGGTCGTCCCGAAGTGCGAATGCAGGAAGGGTTTTGTCGTGACGTGCGGCTCAGCCCCTACTGTGGTAATCGCAAGATCGCGATTCTAGAAGACGCCGACTTTTTGAACGAAGAAGGCGCCAACTGCTTGCTGAAAACGCTCGAAGAACCGCCCGCCGATTCGCTGATCATTCTGGTCGGCACCAGCGAACAACAACAGTTGCCCACCATCCGCTCGCGTTGCCAAGTGATTCGGTTTTCACCGCTGAGCGACGACGATGCGACACGTTTGATTCGTGATGTTCATCAAATCGATGCGGAGGAATCTCTGGTGGCCCAAGCGGTGGAGATCGCATCGGGCGATATTTCGGTGGCGCTGCGTTTGTTGGATGATGATTCACGCCGCTTTCGCGACGCCATGGTTGGCGCGCTTTCGGACCCCTACCCCGACCCGATTGCGATCCGCCGTATTGTCACCACACGTACCGATGAGGTCGGCAAGGAAGCCTCCAAGAAACGCGCCGTACTGCGTGATATTTTCTCGATCGCGGTGCAGCACTACCGCAGTGCAATGCGCGACGAGGCGTTTTCCGATTCGGTTCGTCCGATCACGCTAGCCAGGCTTGATCGCAGTGTGCGCGCACTCCGCGAGCTGGACCGGATGGCCAATGTCGCCACCTTGATCGAATGTTTTGCCGCCGACATTTCATCCGGCCGTACGGGAGACCGTGGCGACATTGGTTCCTAGCTGATGGCCGACCAAAACGTTTCGAGGCGATCGAGCGATGAATCCCTGTTCGTCGAACTGTGGTCCTCGCGGTTGCCGATTTGGGCATGGTTTGCCGAGCACAATTGGCTGGTTGTCTTGCGCCCGCAGCAAATCGATCGTTGGGAGATTTGGCAGCACGCCGACAAGGGAGGGCAGAGTTGGGGGCATCTGCATCGCAACCTGTTTGCGGCCGATACAGGCGTGCGTCAGAACCCGTCCACACGAGTGCATCGTTGGGTGGGCGATCAAGCTATCGAATTGGCCCAGCGGATTGAGAGTTCTCCGCAAGTTTATCCCTGGTGTCAAACCTATCGTTACGCCCCCGGTCCCAACAGCAACACCTACGTGCAGTGGTGTCTGCAGGACCGATATCGATTGGGGTGGCGGGCGATTGGGCGTGGTTTTCAATCGGTTGGGAAACCACGAGATTGATCAGTGCTCGTAACCCTGCGGGGACAGTCGTTGGAATTTGCCTTCCTGTTTTTTCCAGATCCCCGTGCGACCGACGATCGTACCGATGGCTGTCAGGGGGGTGGGTAGATCGGCAGCCAGCAAACGCTGTGCATCGTCAGGCGAAACGGCCAGCAGCAATTCAAAGTCCTCGCCATCGCTCCATGCATGTTGAAACGGTTTGCGTCCCGTTTTGGCCGCCAACGCGATCGCATCGGGGTGGATCGGTATCGCATCGACATCCAGTTCGATTCCAAACCCGCTGCTGGCACACATCCGATCCAGGTCCAGCGACAGGCCATCGCTGACATCGATCGCGGCGTGTACGGTCGCCAGCTCGCGGATTGCAGTAGCCAGTGCGATTCGAGGTGTGGGGCGCAGATGACGCCCTCGGATGCTGCCGCCAAAGCTTCCGCTGGCCAACACCACGTCGCCATCCAACGCACCGCTCCGCAACCACGGGTCTCCCAAAGCAACCTGCCCCAGCAGAGTGATGCTGATCGCCAGTGGTCCGTCGTAGGTGGAAATGTCGCCGCCGGCTATCGCCACGTCATATTGTTTGGCCGCTTGCAGGATGCCCTCATAGACTTCGCCGGCAATCTTGGTGGCATCTTGTTTGGGCAGCGCCAACGTGACCAACGCGCTGTCGGCGGTCGCGCCCATCGCAGCAATATCGCTCAAGTTCACCGCCATCGCTTTATAACCGATGTCGACCAAATCCTGGTCGGCGGACTTGAAATCGACGCCATCAATGATTTGGTCGGTGCAAGCGATCAGCGACCGTCCGCTGGGGTCGATCACGGCCGCGTCATCACCAATACCCACCGCGACCTGTGGCAACTGGCGGGTGCGGCCACGCAGATATGCGAGAAATGATTGTTCCATGTTCGTCGATGTCCTCGGTCGGCAATTGATTGGGGGGCGTATTGTTCGGGTGATTAAACGGCAGTGGATTTGCGATAGAATCATCGTCATGATTCGACGCCTTTTCATCGCAGTCGCGCTGCTGTTGGTCAATGGTTGTTACAAACCGCCGCCCGCGATACCGCCAGTCTCGACGGATACAACTGTCGATTTGCACCATGATCATAAGCATTTGCATAGCGATCAGCATCGGCACGAACATCAGCACGACGAGCCGTTCGAGGGCATGCATGCTCACCCGCACGGGCATGCCCATCGCCACGCCGCCGGGTTGCATGGAGGGTCAATCGTCAGTTTGCAGCGGGTTTCCGGTGACGCTAGTGGAATGCGACCGCACCTGGAAGTGGTCTCGCAACTTCCGCAAGGTTTGTTGCTCTATTTTTTAGCGGAAGATTGGGACGGGAACTTCACACCCTGGCAGGTTGAGTCCACTGCGATCATGGCTGACATCCACAGCGGAGCCTTCGCCGGCCAGTTGCAGTGTATTGCCCCGCAGCCCAACGGACCTTTCGTCCTAGAGTTTCCTGCAGAACTTCACCAAGCAATTTCTGTTGACCAGCAATCGCGGCATATCACGATCGATTCGATACGCTGGGAAAACCAAGTTTTCAGCGTGCGCGAAAAATTGCTGTACCGACAGGGTGAACTCAGCGTGATCGTCGACTAGGATCCCGCTGTACAACATCCCGCTGTACAGCTGGGTGACGCGCGCGTAGCTAATCTCTGAATCGCGATCTTTTCGTCGATCCAGCGGCAGTTGGCGGCACGTATAGCCAGTACATCGATTTAGAACTTTAACCCAGCATTCGGACTCATGGAAAACCATTGTTCCCCATCCCTCGTCGCTGCTGCGGAATGTGCGCCGCGTCGAAAGCGTTGCTCGGCGTTCACGCTTGTCGAATTATTGGTGGTGATTGCCATCATCGGCATTTTGGTCGGGTTGCTGCTGCCGGCAGTTCAGGCAGCGCGTGAAGCGGCGCGACGGATGTCCTGTCAAAACAATCTCAAACAGCTTGCGTTAGGCCTTCACAACTACGAATCGGCGTTCCGCATGTTGCCGTCTGGATATTTGCACAAATTTGGGCCCCAGGGTTCTCCACTACAGCCGGCCAACCACATGGGACTGGCATGGGGGGCGGCGATGTTGCCACAACTCGAACAGGGCCAAGTCGCTGACTTGTTCGATGATGACCGGCCAATCTGGGACATTGCGAATCAACAGGGCCGAGAGACGTCCTTGCCGGTGTTTCTGTGCCCCAGTGATACCTATTCGAGTGAGCATTTTGTCGTTCGTGACGACTCGAGCGACCCGGTAGAACGCTATGCGGCAGCCAGCTACGCGGCCAATTGGGGACCGGCGGATGAGTCCATTAACTTAGATGACACGCCAACAAAAAGTCGTGGTGTGTTTTACCGCAACAGTCGATTACCGGTTTCGGCAATTTTGGACGGCCTATCGAACACCTTGGCACTTGGTGAGCGTCACAACGGACCCATCCCACTGGCCCAGCCAACCGCGGGGGGGCACAGTGTGTTTGAAAATGCCTGGAGCGCCGCAGTTCGAGAGATCACCGAATTGACGGATGACCACGGACACATGGTGTTGTTTGAAACCCAGTATCGACCGAACCAACTCGGCGGTGACGACAAGGGTTTGGCGGCGCCCCACACGGGGCTTTGTCAATTTGCCCTCTGCGACGGTTCTGTGCGAGCCATCACCGAACACATCGACGCGGACGTCTACGATTCACTGGCAACACGCAATGGTCGCGAGGTGATTGAAGCGTATTGATCGGATCGTTGCTTGGTCCAAATCCCGTTGGGACTATTTGCGAGCGACCGCGGTCTCCCCGTCTTCGGCCACGTTGCCGTTGTCGATATCCAGTCTGGCGAGTGGTTGACGCCATTGCTGAGCAAAATCCGAAGGTCACGGTTTTCGACTTTGGTGTTCAACGTTTACCATGCGATCCAACTGTGAAAGCATCAAAGAATGCGTAATCGACCACCGGCAGCTTCCCGCGACAGCAACCCCACCCTGGACAGAGAGAACGCTTACACTGCTGACTGCTCATCAATCCTCACCCAAGTTGCAGACCGTTCATGGCCATCGGAATCGACCCGACCGTCGACTACGCATTCAAACTGCTGCTCGGGAGCCCTGAGCATCCCGCGATTACGCTGCACTTTTTAAATGCGATTCTTGGTGATGAAATCCAAATCACCGACGTCGAGATTATTAACCCAATCATGGGCAAAGAGGACGACATTGACAAATTGTCTATCCTGGACGTGGCGGCCCGCGATTCAACAGGACGTTTGTATGACATCGAGATGCAGACCAGTCTGCCGGCAGGCTTGTCGCAGCGATTGGCCTACTACACCGCATCAATGTACGTCAGCCAAATGGGCGAAGGCGATGGCTACACGCTGCTCAGACCGGCCATCAGCATCTGCGTTCTCGATGCCGTCCTGTTTCGTGATTCACCGCAAATTCACAGTGATTTTCAACTGCGAAGTCGCGAGGGCAACCTCAGACTGACCGACGGCTTGCAAATTCATCTTCTAGAGTTGCCCAAGTACCCCGTGCCAAGTGATAATAGAGTCATCACCGATCCGGTCGAAGCGTGGCTCTACTTTTTCCGTCAAGCCGATGAAATGACGACCGAAGACATCGAGCAACGATTCAACTGCCCCGCTTTCACCGAAGCCGCCGAGGTACTCGAGATGATCCAACGAACCCCAGAACAGCGCAGCCAGTACGAACTACGTCTCAAAGCACAACGCGACGAACGTGCAAGAATGCAGCACGCAGTCGAGCAAGCTCGGCTTGAAGGCAAGGCGGAAGGCAGGGCGGAAGGCAAGGCGGAAGGTGAGGCATTGGGCGAAGTCAAAGGACGAATTCAACTGCTGAGCACGTTACTCAACACGGGGCAGGTGCCCGTTGATGGGCTGGCGATGGAGCAGTTAGTAGCGATCGAGAGTGACCTTCAGCGTCGACTTCGCGATCGTGGCGTATAGACAGAACTGGAATTTCCCCACGGGAAGTTGACAGCGGAAACGCTCTTGAGCGGTGTCGATTTCAGCACGGCGACTGGACTTTGAGACCGCTGGATCTTGGAACTATTTTACGCCACCGGGATGCGTCGCGCGGACTTGATCACGTTGCGGTTGGGCGAGGCCGGGATCCACGCCCACTCGATCGCGCTTTGTGTGCCATAAATGTGACCGTGGCGTTTGATCGGGCAATCGTCTTTTTCAGCGTGATGTATGCGGCAGCACGTGAAAAAACTGTTTGACCCATTCGGTCTCGTGCAGCCGGAAAACAGGCTCACTTCGCGACGCCATGGCGTCGCGAAGTGGTTGAGGCCAGTTGGAGCTATTTTCCAGCGACCGTTGATTGATAGATCGGGCTGGCTTGATTGCCTCCGGCACGAAGGTAGGCGACTAGGTCGGCGATGTCTTCGGCGGTGAAGGTATCCAGCAGGCCGGACGGCATCAGGCTGGTCTTGCTCGGCTGCGTCGTTTCGATCTCCTCGGTGTTGACCTCTGCCAGTGAGGATGGATCCAGCATGTTCGTCATCACTCGCAGCTTATTGCCGCTCATGTTGACCACCCGCCCGACTACGATCTTGCCGTCTTCGGTCAAGAACTGCGTTGATCCGTATTGGTCACTGATCGCCTGGTTGGGATCGATCATCGCGGTCAGCAGATCTTTGTGCGAGAATCGGCCGCCGGCACCCGTCAAGTCAGGTCCCAGGATTCCGCCTTGGATTCCCATGCGATGGCATTTGTAGCACTGCGCGGTGGCGAACACGGATTTGCCGTTTTCAAAGTTTGGCTTGCGATTGGAGTCACTGACGGTGCCTAGCAAATCGTCGACCGTCCATTTTTGAACAAACTCGCGCTGTTCGGTCTCGGTTTCTTTGACTTTCGGTGCAGCCAGGACGTCAGCCAGTTTCGTTTTGATCTCCGCGGGAACGTTTTCGAGCGCTGCGTCTTTGATGTTCTTGATGAAACCGCCAAACGACATGCCACCGCGGGCGGATTGCACATCATTGAACCAGCCGAAGTAATCGCGATAGGTCGGTTCGTCCCAACCCTGCGATGCGCCACGCAGTGTCAGGGCATAGAAGATCTGGTTTTCTTGACTGGGCGCGGCCAGCATTTCGTGAACGATTTGCTGCGTCGCACCGGGCACTTTCAAGTACACCAACATCTGTGCCAGTTCGCGATCGACATTGTCATCGCCGGTCGGAAACTGACCCGAAATTTGTTCCGCAATCGCTGCGGATTCGTCGTCATTGAATTCCCCTAGGCGGATTGCGACCAACGCATAGGCACGCAGCAAATCGATTCGGCCTTGCGGCGAAAGGCTGTCCCAATCGCAGCGTTTCAAAGCTTGCATCGCGATGGCTTTGTCGTCGGCGGTGCCGGTGCGTGCCAGAGCGACAACCGCAAGGGCGCGCGCCTGATCGTTTTCGATGGTTTCGATTTTGTCGCGCCACTGATCGACCGGTTGGTGTTCCAGTGCGGTGCGTGCGGCGAAGCGGATGGCGCGGTCCGGCGAAGCCAAATGGCGGATGGCTGGGCCGATGGCTTTGTTGTTTGCCGGACCGGTGTGGAAGGATTCCAGGCGTTTTCGTAACTTAACCGCCTTCTGGGTCTTGGCGTCAGCCATCTCGTCGATGGTTTCATCGACCATGTCGCCGGTGTAGATCACACGGTACAGCCCGCTTTGGGTTCCGCGTCCACCGACGGCAAAGTACAGCGCGCCGTCTTGAGGGCGAACGACCATGTCCGTGACCGGCAGTGGTGCCGCAGTCGCAAACGTTTCGTAGGTTCCGGTGTAGGTGCTGCCATCCGGTGTCAAGTGCACCGCATGGATATTGCCATAGCTCCAATCGGCGATGAACAACGCGCTGCGGTACTTGCTGGGGAACTTGGTGCCGTAGCCGAAACAGATGCCGGTCGGTGATCCGGCGCCGATGTTAACCGCCGCGTCAAACGAGTCGGGCAGATACGCCGGCCATTTGCCGGTACCGTTGCGCCATCCGAATTCAGCGGCACTGATGACATGCGTGACACGGGTGGGGCGGTACCACGGTGTGCCGACGTCCCATTCCATGTCAGCGTCGTAGCTGAACAGTTCGCCTTGGTCATTGAGTGCGATGTCATATTCGTTGCGGAAACCCGATGCGATCAGTTCAAAATCTGATCCGTCGGGAAAAAAGGAACCGATCCATCCGCCCGGTGCCATCCGGTCGGCGGCATGTCCGCGTGCATCCGGCATTCGCCCCAACAAATGGTCTTCTGCCCAAACCTGTGGGACGCGGCTGTGAGCCACTTCCTTTGGCAACTTCGTCATGTTGCCACCACAGGTCAGAATCCGTTTACCGTCGGCAGACAAGATCAATGCATGGGGGCCGTGTTCTCCGCCGCCATCGAGTGGCAAAATCAATTCGGTCTGGTCGAACTGGTCATCGCCATTGGTGTCACGCAATCGATAGACGCCATTGGCTTGTTTGCCGCCGTTCACGTTGACGTACAACGAGTCAAATGCGAATAACAATCCCTGTGCCGATCCAATTTTAACCTTCAGCGGTTGGACATCTGCTTTGTCCCCCGAGACGTCGATGCGGTATAGGCTGCCGTTTTGGTCCGATGCGAGCAAGCGTCCTTTGGGGTCCACGGTCAGGCTCACCCAGGACCCCTGTTCTTTGTTGGGCACGTCGTAGACCAGCTGGACTTCGAATCCGGCTGGCACGGAAAATTGTTCTGGCGGGGTGACGCCGAGTTCCGCCTGGGCAGGTTTCCAGTGGAAAACGCCGAGCGACCAGCAGGCCGCCAGGGCAAACAATGTGAGGCGATAGCGATGGGGCTGTAGCAGCATTACAGATCAATCCGGATCGGTAAAAAGGAAGGTGGGCGAGTGGGCGGAGAATTGCCGTAGCGCGATCGTAGCGGTGGCAGGCAAACGGGGTCAAAGAAAAAAAGCCAGCGGCCAGCCTGATTCTTGTGACGCGAGTTGCCACGCCGGCCAGGCGTTAATCCTGCCATCATAGCCGCATAACGGATGGCTCGGCAACGCTACCTGTTGCCCAATCTCCCCGCTCGTGTTCCGCTCAGTGCTGGGCACGGCAGTGACCGGGGCACGGCACGACGACCGGGTCCGTTTCGTTTGCTATCCTGTGTCCGTTTCCTATTCGATCAGTCTCTAACCGCAAAGATTTTTATGTCACTCCTTCGTGAAAATCTCTCTCTCTACAAGGATGCCGGCGAATTACAGCGAGCTCTCGGTTGGGACAAGTCGCTTACCACCGATCCGGCAGAACGCAAAAATCTTCGCACCTACCTGGTGTTGCAATTGGCGGCGGCAGGATTGTTGCCACCGGATGGTCAGGTGGCAGACTCGATGACGGAGTTTTCGAGTGGGATTTTGGACAGCATGCGCGAAAAAACGCGGCTGCTGGCATCGCACCGAGCCCCGATCGATTCACGGATCGAATCGTTTCTTGCAAACTATTTTGAAAGTGAATTGGGCGACAAACCGCTGCGTCTGCCCTCGCCCACGCTGACGTTGGACCGGCATGGGATGGCGCGCGAGTTAAGTCTGCCGATCAACGGCGACGAATTCTCCACGGACCTGGTCAGTTCCTACCGCTGCAGCAACGGTGTGTTGAACAACCCCCGAGCCGATCGTCGCACCACGGCTGGTACGTTCCACGTGGTCGAGGGTGGTTTGCCGATTCCTGGGGACAAGCGGGCCGTTCCCAAAGAAGTTTTCGTCAACCTGTTCCGCGCTGCGATGGCGCCGCCGGAAGACACCACGTTGTTGCCCTACACGGCCAACGCAGCGGAACCCTCGCACACCTGGGTTTCATTGATGTTACGACCGCTGGTTTGCCCCGCGGTACCAGGGTTTTGCGAAGCCAAGTCGATGGAGACTCGATTTTTTGCTCCCGGCACCTTGGTCAGCAATCTGGATTTCGTCGAATCAATTTTTGGCAATGCCGGCGATCCATTGATTCCCGACAACGACGCGGGATTGGACGTCAAAGCCTGGACCGGGCACACCGGGTGTGTGATTTTGGCACCCCATTTGACGAAGCTGACCAAAAAGGAACTGGGGTTGCCCCATGAACGCGACGCTAGCGATCGCCAGCGTGCCGACCGAATGTGTTGGACCGACGAATCGGAACCCTACAATGATGGTTCGGCGTTCAAATTGACTTGCCGTGACCGAAACGGCGTGATCGTGACGCTGATCGCCGACAACTACTACGGTTATTGCAAAAAGGAAGTCAAGACGCAGATCAGTTATTCCTGCAACCTGATGGGGCGCTGCGAAGAGGAACATGCCGGTGGCGCGCTGGCGTTTCCGTCGTATTCACTCGGCGAAGAATTCCAGGTCGACAGCCGACGTTACAACGGTCGCACGTTCGACGACATCGCAGCGGCCTATCCAGAATTTGTCGATGCAAAACCGGAAGGCTACGGAGTCGACAAGAACGATGCTTCGATCATCTACATTCCCGAAGATGCCAAAGCGACGTTGGCCGAGCGCTGCATCAAATGGAGTCGTGATGGCAAGCAGCATCGCATCCCGTTGTCACCCGACGAGATTTACATCACGCCTAGCGGCTACAAAATTCGCTTAGAAAAACACCCCAACGCGCCTTCATGGCGACTGGTGGGGACGGTCGGTGAAGGCATATTCTGTCACAAACCCTGCACCGTCAGTGGTGGTGGTAAAAGCGAAATCAGCAAGAGTTTGGACGACTACATGCTGTACGGTCCCATTTTTATTGGTGACCGCGACAAAGACTTTGCCAAGTTGGACGAGATCTTTGAACGCGACTACTCCGACCGTTGGTCGGATTCCTACGAAGGCCGCACGGACTACACCGAAGGCCCCAGTCGCAAGGTTCTGGATCACACCCGCAGTTTGGGCAGTGTGATCAAGTTGCTGACCCCTTCGCCCGAGTACAACGACGCTTACAATCAATGGCTTGATGGCATCCCCGCCCACGTCTATTCGATGGCGTTGATCATCAAACGATTTACCAAAGCCAATACCAAAGCAAATTGGAAAGATCGTTTCGGTGTTGATATCGTCAATGGTTCACCGGGACACGAATTGAAGCTTGGTGATCGAACGCTGGTGGGGACCTATCTGCGAGTCGGTTTGGACGACAACCGTTGGCGAACATTCAAACTGCGTCAGGACTTCATCGCGGCGGCAAAGGTCCAGCGTGAAGACGACATCAGCGCCAGTACCGTGGCGCCAGCCAATGTCATCAACGACGTCGGCAAAGCGGTTGAACCGGCCGGCAGTTACAAGTTCGTCGAAAACTGCGAGTACCGATTGTTTCAGCGTCCTGATGATGCGGTCCACCGTGGATTGGACAAACAAACCGAATGGGACCTGTCCCAGCCCGGAAACTTCATCAGCAATTTCCAACCGTTGTCGACGGACGAAGTCCGCGAGATCGTTCAAGACGCGATCGAATTCGACAAGTTCACCGGGCCGATGGAACATCTGTTGAAAGATGCCGTTCTGCACGGCGACAGCTTTGTCGTCAGCACGGCGAATCCACGCCTGATCGACGGCCAGATGACAAAGAATCCGCGTTATCTGCAAGACCGTCCCGACATGGTTTATGCACGCGACGCATATGTGGCCCGGCGTGGGATTCAGTTTTATCGCAAGCTGAAAGCCGATGAGCCGATTCAAATTCCCGTGGCAGCGGTTTTGGGCGGCCGTCGAAACAACCCGCCCGAAGTAGAAAAGGCGATTCGTTCGCTGGCCGTCTATTCGCCGTTGCACTATCAGGAAATGCCTGAACTGGTGATGGATTATCTGTGTTCGTTGACCGGGAAAAGCCCCAGCACGACCGGGGCAGGCAGCGAAGGGGCGCTCACGAAAGGCCCATTCAACGCATTGATGCCATCGACCGACATGAACAACATGATTGTGTCGATGATCCTGACGGAATTGGGCGGGTTCAGCACGGCAGCCGGCCACATCGGGCCTCGCTTCCAGGTTGGTCACGACATCTCGTTGTTGATTCCCGAAGTCTGGTGTCGTCTGACCCCGGAAGAACGCTGTCCGAAGAAGATGATTGCTGACGGAATGCTGGAGAAAATTGAAGACTTCCAGCACAACGGCGTGACGATCCCAGCGAGTCGTTTGGGGTATCGAATCACTAAACGGTTCGTGCGCACCTACATGGCGCGCGTCTTTGATAATCCCAGTAAAGTCTTCAGCGACGAAATCTTGCAGCCGGAAAAACAAGATCTCGAATCGTTTGCCGATGGCATCTTGCACATCGCCGAAGCGCAACAGAAAGTCGCGCAGCGGTACATGGAAGATGGCGGCTACGAACTGGCCAGCCCGCCGCTGCGAGCAATCGTCAGCATCTTGGCGACCGGTGAGTTCGAAGGCAAAACGATCGACGATCCGCAAGTTCGTGAGCTGTTCACCCGTGAGAACTTGTTAGCGAGCGACTGGTACAAACGGCGGTTGCTGGAACAGCAAGATCGTGACGTGTTGCACTGGAAAGACTTTGTCGGTCGATTGGAAGCACAGATCCAATCGACGCCCGCCGATCGTACCGCAGCCAACTTGGATTTGGAGAGTCGGTTGCAGTACGCCAAAGCGATGCTGGATGAAGCTCAGCAACCCGGCTATGTCGACAGTCTGGTAGGGACCATCGGTGCCGACCCGATGCGAGTGGCCGCTAACGATCCGATCCTGGCTGACCGCCTCGCCGGCGTCTAACGCCACTCCGCAGCGAACAATCGAACGCCGCCCGTCTGGCTGGCCTCTGTGCGAGGCCGGTTGGGGGCGGCCGGTTTTTGAGGGCGGCTGCTATTGCGGTAGCGCTGGACCACCCTGAAACATCGTGGCCATCGCGATCACACCACCGAGGGCTTGGTCGAACTCTTCTTGAGTGCTGGCGTTGAGCAGTGGATTGAGATTGGCGTCAATCATTTGAGTGAACGCTTGAGTGGCGGCTTCCGTTTGCCCCCCGTTCGCTTTCATCTGCGCGCGACTTTCCTCCATTTGTTTTTTCAAGTCTGCGGCTAGCGAAGCGCCTTTCTCCTCCCACACTTTGGCTAGTTCCTGAGGGATCCAGCGGCCACGGTATTGTTCCATTTCAATTGTCTTGGTGGTACCGTCGGGTTGAGGAATCGAGAGGGTGCCATGAAAGGCATCGGTTTGCTGAACCTGAATTTGGGTGGTGTACTGTTGGATCATTCCCGGTGGTGCGACCGCCGCCAACGCATGCAGATGACCTCCGATTCGAGGCCCGTAGTAGTTAGCCCAGTCGCGAATCGAATGTTCGGTCAACAGTTTCATATCGGACAGTGCGGTGAATGATTCATAGGCCAGTCCGGTCAGCGGATCATAAACCTGCGTGATGATTTGTTTGGCCTGTGGTGGGGCCATCGCCAGTGCAGGTGTGTTGAGCACAAATTGTTTCTTGCGAATTAGAATCTCGCAGGCCTTCATGAAGCCGTCAGAGATCGGTTGATAGAGACTTTGCTGTTCGACAGAGGCTTCTTGAAGTGTCGATCGCACTTCGGCACTATCAAAACCTGCGCGGATGTCCTGCGGCAAGGCATACCACAGCACTTCGGGATGCCCGGCCAACGCCTGTTCGGTGACAAAGGTTACCGTTTGTTGGAGGGATGCGTTTTCTGGGAACGCCGGCATCGGCGGAACGTTTGGTGGCGTGGGAGCGAAATCTGGCTGGGCAAGCGAGGACGCAATCGGTTGGGTTGTTTCGCTGGCCTGTGCATCGGCCGGTGCTGCGTTTTGTGCAGCTTGATACAACTGCTGTGCCCTCGCGCGACTCTCGGCACTTAACTTCGCGATCGGGACTTTGGCGACCACACCATCGCTGCGGCGCAGGACCACCGCGGTGCCTTCGACGCCAACATACTCCGCTTCGATATTAAACTTTCCACTGATGTCGCTCCAGGTTTCACCGTGCAGGGAAGCGATATCGCCCAGTCCCACGAGGATTCCCAGGCACAAACATCGCGTCAGGCAGGGGCCGATCGGTCGCAAGAAAAACTCAGCTAAAAACATCACACAAACTCGCAGCAAGGGATCAAAGTTAATTCAAACGATCCAGTTAGATTACCAGACAGGGAGTGATGGCAACGCAACCGAGTCATTTTCCCGGCTCAATCGTTGCGGATTCAGGGCGCGATCGATGGTTGTTGATTTGAGATCTGAGGCATTGTTTTTTTGTAACCCGACGCGTCAGCGAGGGATCTGGCTAACACCCTAAATCTCTCGCTGACGCGTCGGGTTACCATAGAAGCGCAACTTCAAAACTGACGCCTCGGGTTGCAATAAAATGCGCAGCGTCATGACCCTCCCTCGGGAGATCAGACGACTTCCCACCGATGTGTCACCAGCATTAGATGCCGTAGCGATCGCGGAAGCAGTTGCGATGGGTTTGGGCGAGTTCGCTTTGCGCGACTCGGCCGGCGGTTTTCGAGGTGACGGTGACTTGATCGAGCAACTCGGCGAACGCGATCATCGGTTCGGCGCCTAAATCCCAGCCGGCGCGGAACCACAGGTCATGCGCGGTCGCCGGATCGGCTTTCGCAGCCAGTGCGGCAAAGTGGCTGCGAACTTGTTCCCGCCGCTCGTCGGCGTTGGGGCACGAGAGTGCGTTCAGATAGGTTTGTTCGTCCGGATCGCTGGACTGGTACGCGAGTTGGATCAGTCTCGCCGCCGAGAATTTTTGGCCGTCGCCATTGAACCCATGTGTGCGGACGCGAACGGTCTGGTCGGTGAAGATCGAGCATCGCAGTCCATGGCGATAGGCATCAATCGCGGCGGGAACGTCATCGGATCGTTCTAATGAGTATCCCAGCAGATCCCAGGCCCATGCCAGCAGCGGCGTCTGCCGAGTCACCTGCCTGCACTGTGAATGGACGCTGTCCCAATCCTGTTGGGCAAGGATTTGTTCGCTCGTGAGCCCGGTCAATTGCTGGACCAATGCGATTTGCGACTCGGTCATCAATTGATTGTCCAACAGGGACCGTTGGACTTGGTCGTTTTCGGTCGCTGACCAAGCGTCCAAGATCTCGTCGCTGATCAATGGGTTGGCCAATGCATCGATGACCAGATGGCAGCGCACTGCGGGCAGGCAGAGATGGCGCTGGATCAACGCTTCGGCCAGTTCATGACCCGACAGGGTTTGCAGACGTTCGGCATCGGTCGGTGTGACGGAGTCGCGTTGCAGTTGTTCTAGCGCCCAGGTGTCTAATGGGCCCTCGGCTGGATCGCCTGTCGCGTTGGACGCGTCGTCGATAGCAGGGATGGCGTGGTCGCGAATACTGCCGGGCAGACGCTGACGGAAACTATCGAACAAGATTGCTTCGGCCAATGAATCGCCCCAGGGAATCCAGTCACCACCACCGTGGTACCAATGCACGATTTGGCTGGCACTGTTATCCGCTCGAAATCGCAGGCACAGCCAGTCGCCCATTTGATTGCCTAGGATTGGCAAAAAATCACAGGGCATGAGCGCCGGCCAAATCGCCGCCGGGGCGTTGCTCAACAGTTCTTGTGGGGAGATTGCGGCGGTGAAACGATGGTTCGTTTCGGACGGCGTCACTCGCCACAGTTCTTGGTCGAACCAGCGCTGCAGGTCTTGGGAAAAAGTGCATCGATACCTGGTCTGGATCTGCTGAGACCACGAACCGGAGGCACCGGGTGAATTAGGCGGCTGGTGCAAGGTTACCGAATCAAACTCATGTAGAAGCTGAAAATTCGCTCGTCGTCGAAATCGGCCTTGGCGACAGGGACGGCAAAATCGAATGCGAGCGGTGCCGGTCCGAGGGCCGGAATGGCAACACGTAGCCCCAGGCCAGGGGCAACACGAAACGTATCTGCATCCAGTTTAACACTGCTCTCGACCGTACCGAAGTCACAAAATGCGACTCCACGAAAGGCATCGTCGGCGGTGATCGGGAACATGTATTCGACGGAATTCAAAAATTGGAACTCGCCACCGACCTCGACCCCGTTGACGACCGGGCTGGCGCCGCGGAAATCAAATCCGCGAAGCGTGGCATAACCGCCGGCGAAAAAGTTCTCGAACACCGGGGTGTCTTTGCCGCTAAAACCAAGTTGGGTGCTGTATGAAATCGTTTGTTTCCCACTGCCGTCGGCACGTGAGGCAAGCAACCAGTATTTACGGTACTCCATTTCCAGTCGCGAATATTCAAAGTCACCGAATGTTTCTTCGAATTTCAGGTTGAAGTAATGGCCTTCGCTGGGCTGGATCGGACTGTCGCGAGTGTTGTGAGTCAACGAGATGTTGCCCGCATACAGTTCATTGTTGCCTTCCAGGGCGTTCAGTTCAGGATCGCCGCCATTGGGTTTGCGAATGTCGCTGATGTCAACATTTTGGCCGCCGATGCCAACCGACAATGACAGGTCGGGTGTGATGCGATAGCCCAGCGAGAATTGTCCGCCCAATCGGTTTTCGCTCCAGTCATTGAAGGCGCGATCGTACAGAAATCCGCTGGCCGAGAAACTGATTGGCAAGTAGCCGAACAGGTTGGGGTCGGCGAACTGCATGGTGTAGCGGTCATACTGACTGCCGGGCGCGGCTTCCAGTCGGAACGTCTGGCCGGCACCACGGAATGCGGTTCCACCAAACAGGTCTCGAAAAGAGCGTGGCCAACGCATGATGTCAAAGTTGCGTTCGTCGATCGTGATCTGTCCCGTCACACCGGCGTCACTGTTGACGGCACCACCGAGCATGATACGCCCGGTCCGCGCCGGAAATCCGTTGACGATCAAATCGGCAACGCGAACGTTGGGCGTGTAAACCGGATCGGTAGCGATCGGTGGAAACGCCGTGCCGCTGCCGGGAACCGAGGGGGCGGGAACGATGGTTTGTTGTGTGCGTGGTCCGAACTGCGTCGGCGGAAACGTTGCCTGCGGTGTCGGCTGATACGGTTGAGCCGGCGGCGGGCTCAGGGTTTGTGGGGATTGGGTGTAGGGGGTCGCCGGTTGGTAGGGCGTGATCGGCGGCGATTGAGCGGACGGCGGGTACTGCGTGGCCGGCGGATATTGTGTGGCCGGCGGATATTGGGCGTGGACCGTTGCGGTGCCGGTCCATGTTGCCAGCGCAGCGACCATCACCCGCGCTGCGGTCGACATCACACCAGCGGCGCGAGGGGTGCGTTTCGGCAATTCGATCGGGTCCATCCGGTATGATTCGCTTGCGAGAGGTTGATTGGTCGGGTCGGCCGCCGTCAGCGGGCAGGGTTGGTTTGACAAGTGCATCAATACGCGTCCTTGCGGGGTTCAACGATGATGTCCGGCGGGTCCGCGATTTGGGGGTTGGTTTCCAGCAGTTGGCTATTGGTCAACCGTCGCTGGCCGATTTCCAGCAACCGACGGTCGATAAAGTCACCCTCACGCATTTCCAACATGTTCAGCATCACGGTTTCACGCATCAGGTGCGGTTCGCCTTCGATGTTGACACGGATTTGTCCAATTTTCCAACGATCACCCTCGTTGATTTTGTAGACCAGGTCGACCGTGTTTTCTTCATCACGCATGACCGTCTGCGGTTTCACGTCGGCATAGATGAAGCCCAGTTCACCGTAGCCGTAGATGATTTCTCCGACGTCGCGTTTCATGATCGAGCCGTCAAACATGTCGCCGGCTTTGAGTTCCAATCGCTGGCGGAGCGATTGCTCGGTGACAAACTGGTTGCCGATGATTTGCACGCTGTTGATTTTGAACCGTTTGCCTTCGTTGATGACAAACGTCACGCTCAGCCATTTTCCGGTTTCGTCGTAGGAAATTCGGCGGCCGACGGTGGCGGTCAGGTAGCCGAGGTTGTGATAGGTGGCGGCTAAGATGTCGACGTCTCGATCGATCTTGGCGATGTCGGCGACGTTCGAAATGTAGTAGCCGAGTTTCATGAACGGGCCACGGCTTTTGATAATCTTTTTCAGCCGCGCTTCACTCAGAATCGAATTGCCGAGTACGTTGACCGATGCGATCCGTTCTTTGGGGCCTTCGTTGATCCGAAAGATCACCATGCCCGGTTGGTCTTTGAACCCGATCGTCGACGAGATCGCGACCTGATTGAAGCCTTCTTCTTTGTAGTAGTCGATCAGTCGTCGGCGGGCCGATTCGATCGAGAATTCACTTAGCGGGTCTTTGACTTCCAACCCGGCGCGGCCTTTGAGATCGCGGTCGTTGACGCGATTGTTGCCATGGAATTCCAGTTGCGTGATCGCGGGGCGTTCGTGAACGACATAGGTGACTTCGACACCGGCCGGCGTTTCTTCGGTTTTGAAAGTGACGTGATCGAACGATTTCATTTCGTTCAGCCGGTGGATGTCTCCCAACAGCACTTCACGGCTGTAGAAGCGTCCTTTCTTGGTCTGCATTTTTTGCAGAATCACGTTTTCGCTGATCGTGCGATTGCCAACGACGTTGACCGACGCGACGATCTTGTCACCTTTTTCGCGTCCGATCGGCAAGGCGTCTTGATTGTGTATGTGGTCGCGAAATTTTGCCCGTTCCGCTGGTCCGGGCGCTCCGCCGCCCCCGCTGGGCCCGGCTTGGGCGCCGCCCATCCCGGGACCGCCAAATTGTGCGGTTGCCGAAGAATTCATAGCAATCATCCCCACCATCACGGCAAAGACGTAAATTGCAGGGCGCAATAACGTATGGCGAATGCCAATCGCAGCGAATTGGCGACGAAAATGGGGGAGTCGCTGTGTCATAGGGCGAGAACAAACCGTTTCGACGAGGAAAACGCGATCTTCCATTCGCGTCAAAGGCCTCGCGCGGTGCGTGGCCGGAGGACGTGGTACCAACGTGGACGCCGTCGCGACAAGGCAGATTCTTGAGACAGATTGCCCCGGAGAGCCTAAATTTGGCAAATATTGATCGTCCCCAGGGGCTCCATGAGCCTAGCCGCCCGTGCGCTTTTCACTCGCCAACCGGCCTGGGCAGAGTCGGTTTGAACCCTGGCGGGCCCAGCTACGAGAACGGGAAACATTGCCAGTGAATGTGCGACGATCCTTCCTCTCTCTCTGCAAACCTGATCGATGGAATCCGAATGACTGCTGATGTGCTCCTGTTCACCAGCCCCAAAGCCGGCAGTGGTGCGGCCAGGCAGCAGATTCCGCGGCTGATCGATCGATTGGATGCGGCAGCGATACCCAACGCGGTGGTCGGTTGCCCAAAATTGCTGCGAGAACTGGTTGATGATCGCCGCCAGCAGGGGCTTCCCCAACCGGTGGTGATCGCGGCCGGCGGCGATGGGACACTCGGATTGGTGGCATCACACACCCAAGCCGACACTCCGTTGCTAGCGATGCCGATGGGGACGGAAAATTTGATCGCCCGGCACTACGGCCTGTCCAATGATGCCGACGCGGTGATGAAAACTCTCGCGAGCGGTCGGACCATGCAGTTGGATGCCGGGCTGGCCAACGGGCGACTGTTCTTGATCATGGCGACCGTCGGGTTTGATGCCGATGTGGTTCGACGCGTGCACCTGAAACGCAAAGGGCACATTCGTCGCTCGCACTATTTGAAACCAATGGTGCACAGTCTGGTTCGCTATCGATTTCCTGTGTTGCGGGTTTTGTCGTTTGATGAAACTGATCAGTGCATCGCCCGCCGCCAAGTCGGTTGGGCGATGGCGTTTAATCTGCCCTGTTACGCTGCGGCGCTGAAGGTCGAACCGGGGGCGATCGGCGACGACGGCCAATTGGATTTAATTACATTCGCTGGGCGCGGCATTGTCAGCGGGCTGTGTTACTTGGCCGGTGTTGTCGGCGGGTTTCATCATCGGTTTGCAGATGTAGATCGCTCGCGTGTGACCCGTTTGCGAATCGAATCCGATTGCCGTGTGGCATATGAATTGGACGGCGACTATGCCGGACGGCTGCCACTGGAAATCAAGATTTTGTCCCATCGGGTACGATTGATGATTCCCGCTTCCCCATGAACTACCAGTGAAATCGCGAGCGGGCAGGCGGGGTTCGTGATGCGTCAAACACAAAACTTAGGCTTTGATGCACCACTCGGGCACGGATGGTTCCGCCGATCGTTAGGAGAATCGGCCGTGCAAAAACCACTTGCCGTCCGTTGCCAAATCACGAAAGATCCACCACAGGTGCCCGCTGTCGGTTTCCACGCGGTAGTAATCGCGACGGACCGAGGGACCGTCCCACCAACCGGTTTCGATTCGTTCGGGACCCCAATAATAAACGATTCGGTGCAGGCGACCGCTGAGTTCGAACGACGGCAGTCGGTCTTGAAGGGAGGCGGTGTTTTGTCGTCCAGAGGCGGTGCTGTTGGAGGCCGGGATGGGGCGCAGCGGCAGCGGGCTGCGCAGCAATTTCATCGGACGTCTGCGAGTGTCGTGGCGTGTGGGCGCGGAATAGAAATGCCGACTTGATGCCCGGTCGTCGTCGGCAGTGCGATGGACACGACGCTGTTTCGATGGCAACCGTTTGAGTGCTTTGCGGGTCTGGTGATCGGTCAAGCAATAGGTTCGATAGGCACGTTCGGGCAGTGGATTGTCACTCAATCGAATCCCCAGCACGGCGTCACTTCCCAGTCGGCCTGACAGGGTATCGATCAGCCGTCCCAGCGATTGCTTGGATGCCGAATCTTGTCCCCAGGCATCGGCTTCGTCTTCGTTGGCCTGCGACGATGCGAACAGCGACTGTTGCTGGGTTTGAAGCGTTGCGCTCTGCAGCACCGTCAGTCCGATTTTGCAGATCGGCGATGCCAGCGACAACGATTCGATGCCCGACTGGATCAGCCCTTGGATGTGTTTTTGATCCAGTGTCGGGGCAAACAGACCGACCACGGTTTTACGTCTTGTTTGGTCGGCAAGTCCGAGATGGCAGACCAGTCTGAGCGCCCCGCGTCGACTGGCGCTCAGACTGGCGATGACTGTTGCGGTCAAACGATTGACGCGATCAGCAATGATCGACAAATCATCCGTCGGATACTCCAACGTCGTGATGGATTGGTGCTGTTGTTCGGCATGGTAGAACCGCAACGGAACGTCGACTTCACCCAGCACTTCGGCGAGACGCCGGACGATCCCGTCGCCGAGTCGCTGTGCCAGCCCACCGCGCGGTAGACGCAGCAGGCCGCCGATCGTATCGATCCCCAATCGATCGAGTGTGTGTTTGGTTTCCGTTTCGATTCGCAACCCATTGACCGAAAGTGGTTGGATGTCAGCGATTAAATCGTTCGAAATGAAGTTTGCGGAGTGGTTGTAGTGAGCCAACGCCCACGCCGCGGCGGCGTTGTCGGCGATTGCCAGTTGGCCCTCCCAACCGAACGTTTGTAAACAGCGACGCGCGGCGGCCAAGATGCCGGGTTCGCCGTCAAACAAATGGGTCACGCCGGACAGATCGCAAAACAAGGTGTCCGGTTCCAACAGCACCTGCCCCGCCCAACGCCGTTTGCCCAGGGTTTCGATCGCGACCAGCGGACTGAGTTCAGATTGTAGGTTGGCGGCCAATTGATCCAACGCTACCGAATCGGCCACCGGATCATGTTCGCAGACGACCGGTGGCAGGCTGTCGTTTGTGGCAGCGCGGCGGATTTGGGAAGTCACCAATTCGGTGGCTTGGGCGATCGCGATGCCGACCCGTACGCCCAACTGACTCGCCAGCGGGCAGCAGGCAACCACCAACCGGCCGCGGCGCGGATCGTTGCTCCACAAAATGACCGGCGCGGAACTAGGAAGCGACCGATCGTTGCGGTCGTTTCGTCGTCGTTGGATTGGCCAGTTGCGAAGCCAGATGCTTAGCAGCCGTTTCATGCCGCGATGTTTTCGAGGGGCGTGTGGTAGTGGAGGTCAACGGGCGAATGGTCGCCGAATCGTCGATCTGGATTTCAATCTGTCGTCCCACGATTCCACCGCGGACACGATCCAGAGTGACCAAGTGGGTTTCAAAATCGCTAGCTTTCGAATCGCTGGCCGTGGTTTGCCGGTGGCTGCGTTCGGACATGCGGTTACCAGCCGAACGTTTTTTATCCGCCACATAAAATTGGACTTCCGAGAAACTGGGTTTGCCGCGGGCATGAAAACCACGCACCAACAACCCCGGCGTACGGCCGGTTTCGGCAGCCAATTGCAATCGCCGCGCGTCGCGGTCGTCGACCCGCATCGGTAATGTCGCCCACACCGCTGCGGTGGCACCGGATCGCAAGGATTGGTCGATCGCCCAGATCGCATCGGCACCACCGCGAGGCCGCAGCACAATCATGCGCTCGCTAGGCACACCCAATGCGACGGCGGACGGGGGATAAAATGAGCCGTCACAATCGACGATCACCAGCGGGCGATCGGGAACTTGACGCAGTCGGTGGGCGGCAGAGAGCATCGCCAACGTTCCCGCCGCGGCGCTGTCGTGGGCGGCGATCCAGTCGGTCAGAGTCGCCCGGTGTAATCCGCCGCCGGGTAGCCAGCTGTCGATCGCTGCACAGCCGGTCGAAAAATTCGCTCCATCGCCGCGCCGCGCTAGACTGACACAGCCGACTTGGGAACGCAGCGTTTTGAGTACCGCTGCACGATCCGGTGGGCGCGCGGGAGCGTGACTGGGGACACTGTCAGGGCTGGGGGCACTGTCAGGGCTGGGGGCACTGTCAGGGCTGGGGACACTGGCAGGCGTGATTGCCGGTTCGGCTACGGTGGCGACCTGGTCCCGGCCACTGCTGGCCCGTTTATCGCGGGGGACACTGCTGGCGCGGCCGGCGGCATCCATGAACGAGAAAAATTGCTGGTCTGCCATTACAATTCGACAATGCTGGTTCCCACAAAGAAGGCTGCCTCCATGCAAGCATAACGAATGCTAGCATTTTATTCTCTGTTTTTTTCGACCGTCCCCACTGTCAACGGATTTCTGTCCCTCGGATTGATCGGCCAACCCACTGACTGGTCACGATGAATGATGGCGCGAATTCGCTGGTTTCTGATCATTTCGGGCGTGTGGGTGCAGGTGGTTTTTCGCTTGCCAACACCGAGCGCGTGCCGGTTCAGATGCCGCTGTTGTTCTTTGCCAAAGTCCCGTTGGCACGCCGCGCGGCGATTTCTTCCCGGCGTTTGGCGACCAGCTGGTAGCGGAGTAGGACCAGGCGGGCCAGGTCCCCCATTCGTTGGGGTTCGCCGTCATTCATCGGGTTTGCCGCCGGAGTGGCCGCGGCGATGGGGCTGACCACCGGGGCGCCAGTCAGCGGGGGGCTGCTAACCAGTGGTGTGGGGCTGTTGGAGACCAATGTGGTGGGCGAATCGAAAAGCATCATTTGGGTCATGGCAGAAAACTCCGGCGAAACAGTCCAATCAGGTTTCCCGGCAAGCGATGTCTCACCGGGTTGGCTGAATCATCGCGATGCCGATGACACGTCCGGTCACACGCCCGAGCGGACTCTGTGCGAAACGCTCCGGACCGGCTAGAATGATCCGATAAACGACTCCCCTTACACACCGAAGAAGGCTTTTCAGCATGGCAGCCGCCGACGCCGAAGGAATTGATTTCAAAATCTCCGAGGACGACCAAGACGAGCACAGTTTCGTCAGCATTTGGAACATCGCCTCGGCGACATGCGATGGAAACTTGGAAGAGACCCGCGCGCTCTCGTCAAAGTTGCTGAACTTCTTGTGCAAACGTGATTGCGATTTCGTGGTCTGTAGCTCGGCCAACATCGAGTACCTGGACGAAAAATTCGAATCGGACAACAAGATCCTGTACGATTGGAAACCTGAAAGCGAGCATGTCGACATCATCGCCCAGCACGCGGAAGTCCCCGGCAAAGCGTTCATGTCGTTTTTGAAAACGCACAAATTCAATCCAGCGACCAAGTACAACCCACGCCGCGCCGACCGCGTCGAATGGTTCAACGATCGCTGGTGTATCGGCTGAAAATCGATGGCAACAAGCAGGCTCGCTGGCATCTTTGATTCCACCTCGAACTCTGCGTATGCCCGCCGCATCGCTGTGACATATTGGTTGACGTTCTGGTTGACACTGTCTCTGCTGGCGGTGGGTGATGCCCAATCCCAACCGCCCACGGCCACCGCTCCCACTCGCACGCCGCGTGAAGAGCGGACGTTGGACTATTGGGCCGAACAGCTTTCACATGAGCGATATCTGCGCCGCGAATCGGCGCAGCGACATTTGGTCGCCGGCGGCCAGGCGGCGGTGCCGATTTTACGCAAGGCTCTGCAGCAGGGAGATTTGGAGATCACGCAGAGCGCGATTTCGATTCTCGCCAAGATCGCTGCCCAGGAGCAGCCCTGGAAGACCGATGGTGCTTTGGCGGCTCTGGAGTCAATCGCCGAATCCAGTTTTGGCTCCAAAGCCACGTTGGCCCAATCCACGCTGACTTCGTTTGCCGAATCACGTGGCCGCGAAGCACGAGTCCAGTTGGCCGCTGCCGGTGTTTATCTGGGCACAGAAATCGTCGCTTTTGGGTCTCGCAGCCGCGAGCGCCCGATCGCACGGATCGACGACCAATGGGACGGCAATGTCGATTCCCTGGCTTGGTTCCGTTGGCTGGGGGACATCTCATTCGTGGTGGTTGATGGCGCCGCTGCAACACCCGACGTGTTTCAAGCGATCGTCAAGATGCCCGATTTGACGACTCTGGTACTGGTCGACTGTGAATTGACGGTGCCGATGATCGAGTCGCTACAGCAGCGAAAGCAGATCAATGAAATGGAATTGCGATATGTGCGTTTGAACGACACGCTACTGGATGCGCTGGTGAAAGTCCGATTGCGTGAATCACTGTACTTGATGGGAACCGGCGTCACCGCCGATCGGGTCGAACGGTTGCGAGTCCAGTTGCCGGGATTGGAAATCACACATCGTTTGGGCGGGTTCTTGGGCGTGGTTTGCACGACCACGCTGGAAGATTATTGCCAGGTCAACGAGGTTCGGCCCGACAGCGGCGCGGCGTTAGCGGGATTGCAATCCGGTGACGTCATCATCCAGATCGACGACGTGAAAATCCGTCGCTTTGATGATCTGCAGCGACAGATCAGCACCCATGTTCCCGGCGATGAAATTGCGATCCGCTTTCGCCGGGAAAGCCAAGTGCTCGATACGTCGGCCAAGCTGGGCAAACTCGAAGATCTATGACGCAACGTTCATCGGCCCAAAGCCGATCCAACACCGCGTCGGACGTGGACCCACCGCACCACCCGGATTGGCGTGGGGCTCGCTGGCGCAGTGATTTGCGGCGCAAATTGCTGAAATGGTTTTCGACGCATGCTCGCGAGATGCCATGGCGCAGCGATCCGCAACCGTATCGTGTCTGGGTCAGTGAGATCATGTTGCAACAGACACAGGTTGCGACCGTGTTGCCGTATTTTGAGCGCTGGATGGAATCGTTCCCGACCATTGCGGATCTGGCGACTGCCGATGAAGCGAATTTGATGCGTCATTGGGAGGGCTTGGGCTATTACCGCCGCGTTCGATCGATGCATGCCGCGGCCAAAATGATCATGCTGCATCACGACGGCGTCTTTCCACTGGATTACGACGACGTGTTGAGTCTGCCCGGTGTGGGGCGCTACACGGCTGGCGCGGTGTTGTCGATTTCCAACGATGCCAAATTGCCGGTCTTGGAAGGCAATACCCAGCGTGTCTACAGCCGATGGATCGGCTTGCGTGTGCCGCCGGCCGACAAAGCAGCCAACGCCCTGTTGTGGGAATTTGCCGCCGCCATGTTGCCGCGCCAACACAGCGGTCAGTTCAACCAAGCGGCGATGGAATTGGGGGCGCTGGTTTGCACCCCCAAAAATCCCGATTGTGACAACTGTCCCGTGTTGGCTCATTGCAAGGCCGCGGAGCTGGGTTTACAGGCGGAGATTCCGGGGAAAATCAAACGTGTCGTTTATGAAGACCGGACCGAGTTTGCCTTGTTGCTCAGCCGTCGCCAGCGCGGCGTGACGACCTACTTGGCGCGACCACTGCCCGACGGCGGTCGCTGGGCGGGGCTGTGGGATTTTCCACGACCGACCGAGGTGGCAACCGATTCGGTGGATGCTGCGGCGCAGTGGTTGTCTTCACAAATCGATGCGGATGTTCAACCCGGTGTGCGACTAAAAACATTGCGGCACGCGGTCACAAAATACCGAATCTCACTTCATGTCCATCAAGCCAGTCTTAGCAAACCGGACGCAGTCGGGCCGGGCCAGATCAGTGCCCCCTGGCGTTGGGTGTCGCTGCAGGAACTCGATGCATTGCCGATGAGCGTCACGGGGCGCAAAATCGTAAAATTCCTTGCCACCACTAGCCAACCCATTTTGCCGCTGAACTAAAGTCTGTTGACAGTTGATCGCCTCACCTCACTTTCCCGCCACTTTCCCACCCCTCCCAAAGGCCCCTTTCACTATGTCTAGTCGAAGTCGATTCCGGTCGCGAACCATCACCCATTTTGTCACTTCGGGGCTGATTCTTTCGTTCAGTTTCGCATCGGGGCTTGCTTCCGAACCGGCATCTGATTCCCCTGCCAACGGCACACCGGAAACGGTCACGCTGGGCAGTGACGAATCCTTGTTGGCGGGCATTCCGGGCGAAGGCAAATTGACGATGGAACAAGCCATGCAGTGGATGTCTGACCCGGCGCGACACGCCGAACTGTCAGTCACACTGCCCAAAGGAATCGACGGCGCCAAAGGCAACATTTTTATTCCCGCCGACAATCCGTTGACGCGAGCCAAAATTGAACTCGGACGCCAACTGTATTTTGACACGCGATTGTCTAACGACAGCACCATCTCCTGTGCCTCCTGTCACGACCCCGCACAGGGCTATGGCGCGCAAACTCAGTTTGGTGTGGGCGTGCGTGGACAACAAGGAAATCGTAACTCGCCGGTTTCCTACAACCGCATCATCAGCCAAGCACAGTTCTGGGACGGTCGCGCCGCATCGCTGGAAGAACAAGCCGTGGGTCCGGTGGCCAATGCGATCGAAATGGGCAACACACACGAACAATGTGTCGCCGATTTGGACAAACACCCTATCTATCGAGCCGAATTCGCCAAGGTCTTTGACGATGGCGTGACAATTGACAATGTTGGCAAAGCGCTGGCCGCGTTCGAGCGGGCATTGGTGACCGGTCCGGCGCCGTTTGATTTCCAAAGTGATCTGGATCGATTCGAAACGGTTTACGCCGACGACTTGGAGTACTTGGATGAAGATCCCGAGTTGAAAGAACAATACGACGCTCTGAAATCGGCAATCGCGGCCAATCCGATGAGCGAATCGGCCAAACGCGGGATGAAACTCTTTGATACTAAGGCCAACTGCGCCGCCTGCCACGCGGGTGCCAATTTCACTGACGAACAGTACCATAACTTGGGCGTCGCAATGGATGTCGAACAACCCGACCTTGGACGTTTCGAAGTCACCGGCGAAGAAAAAGACAAAGGTGCGTTCAAGACGCCGACCTTGCGCAACGTCGCTTTGTCGGCGCCATTCATGCATGACGGTAGCCAAGCCACGTTGGAAGAAGTCGTCGCGTGGTACAACAAGGGCGGCCATCCAAACCAGTGGCTAAGCGACAAAATGAAGCCACTGAATCTGACGGACCAAGAACAGGCCGATGTGGTCGCGTTTATGAAGGAAGGCTTAACCGGAGCTTTCCCAAAAATCCAAACCGCTCGTCTACCTGAGTAAGAAATCAGATCGGGCGGCGTGCTGTTGGCTTTACGTCGGGTCGCTCGATTCGAATCGATAGCCGACGCCGTAGACGGTTTGGATCACGCGAGGTTGTTTGGGATCTGATTCGATTCGTTTTCTAAGTTGGCTGATCGTTTGGTCGATGGTTCGACTATTGGGCACGTGGTCATCTTCCCAAGCCGATCGAAACAGGTCGGCTCTGGTGACCACTTCGCCCGGTCGTGCCGATAGGGTCTGGAGAATCAACACTTCACGGCGCGTCAGTGAAATGGTTTCACCGCCGCGCCGCACCCGCAACTCACGCGGGATGACTTCCAAGTCCGCCATCGTAAACGGAGCGTCGCCCAGTGGGGTCACCGGTGGCATTGCCGAATCGCCCAAACTGCGTCGGGCAACGGCACGGATTCGCGCGATCACTTCTTTGGTTCCAAACGGTTTGACGATGTAATCGTCTCCGCCCAGTTCCAATCCGACGACTTTATCGATCTCTTCGGCTTTGGCGGTGATGAACAGTATTGGCATGGTCGGCGATTGACTGCGGAAATACTTGCACAGGTCGTATCCACTGATTCCTGGCATCATCACATCCAGACAGGCGATGTCCGGCATTTCGGAATCGAATAATTCTTTGGCTTGTCGGCCATCGGCGGCTTCGGTGACCGCATAGCCCTCCCCTCGCAGCACTTCGGCTAACGCGGATCGTGTGTTGGGATCGTCTTCGGCGACCAGGATTTGATGCGGCATCTAACCAGCTGTTGGCAAGTGGAGTGGATCCAACGGCAGCGTCAGTTCAAACGCGGCACCGCTTTTGTCCGATTTTGGTAACAGCACCAGACTGCCGTCGTGTCGCCTTGCGGCGCGGCGGGCGATCGTCAATCCGATTCCCGTGCCACTGGGGGCCTGGATTGAATCGTCCAGCCGTTCGAAGGGGCGAAACACTTTCTCGCGATGCAGCGCCCCGATCCCCGGTCCGTCGTCTTGGACCAAGATTCGCAGTTGATCACTCGTTCGATCAGTGGACGGCAATACGGTGCATTGGATCGAGCAGTGACCGCCTCGCGGAACATATTTTTCGACATTGCTAAGCAAATTAACCAGTACCAATTCGATCACGTCGGGATCGACCGCAACCAGGTCGTGACATTGGCAGCTGGATTCAAGTGACAGACCGGCAGCGACAAAACTGGGTTCAAATTGCGCTGTAATCCCCTGGATCAAATCCGCCAGGTCGGTGGGTTGTTTGCGAACACCAACCCGCTTTCCACTGGGGCGAATCATTTCCAGTACACCGGAAACCAATCGTTGCAATCGCCGGCTTTCGTGATCGATGACCTGCAGACGTTTGGCCAAGGAACGCCGCGCCTCTCCATCATCCAACTGTTCTAAATCGGATTCGGCTAGTTCTGTGTACAGCCGAATATTGGTCAGCGGGGTTCGCAATTCATGAGAGACTTGACCGGCAAAACTCACCCGACTTTTGGCGCTGGCGATTTGTCGACCGACCGAGGTCAACACGTACGCGCCGACCGCCAGTACCAGCAAACCGATTCCCGTGAGTGATAGGATCAATGGAATCATCGTGGCCTGGGGCAACAGGGACTCGTCCACTTTCAATTGAAAATGCCAACTCGCAAGCGGAGTTGAAAGTTCAGTGTCCGCCAATGGTTGCGACTGAGCGTTTTTCAGATCGCCCCAGCGATAGATCACTCGTTTGGCTTCGTCGAGCAATGCAATGCTACCGATCGGCGTGTTTGAAATCGTTTCCCCTGGCGATGGCCGATCACTTGCATCAGAACGTTGATTGTCCAGCGCGGCCGCACTGCTGGAGTCATCGGGAAGTGCGGCGATCAAATCGGCCATCCAACGACTGCGTTGCAGCAGAATGCCGACCGAACCGCCGTTTGGAGAGAAACGCCAGTAGATGACCTGGGCGCCATCGCCCATGTACCACTGTTGCCAGGCGGACTGAGCGGTCAACGCCGCCGTTGGGGCAAGCTTGCCGCGGGACAGTTTACCGCTGGAAGCGGGTTGCGAATCAGAATCGCCTGTGGACAACGGGCGGGCATCGATCATTGCCGGCAGAGCGGCTTCGACTTCGGCTGCGTCGGCACCGTGCAAGTCGTCTGCCAACGGATACAGTAACAAGCCGTCGGGATTGACAAAAATCCCTTGTCGCACGATCGGTTGCTCACGCCGTATTTGTCGCAATGTTTCCAGTAGGGGCGTTGGAGATTCCAGTGCGGCGTCCAATTGCCTGGCATAGTCTGCAAATAATTCGACGACCAATCGGTCGGCGTCAAACAGTTGCGAAGAGAGCAGCGTGGTCAAATTTTCTTTTGCCGCCGACTGATTTTCTTTCACCGCACTCGCACTCATCCAGCCCAACAACACCAGCGGTGCAGCAACCAGCAAGAGGAGTGCGAGGAACAAACGTCGTGGCATCGCGCGAAAGCTACTTACTCTTGGCGGTTTCGGGTGCGTCTACGCGATACTGTTGCTGAGCAGCGTTGTTTGTCTGCTCATACCGCATCGCTTTCCGCGAGTAATTCCATTTCGTGGGGTCTTGGATGATCAGCGATTGGTCACGGTTGAGCAACGCATTTCGTTTGACTTCCTTGACCAGTTCAACATCCAACCAGACACCGTAGTCCGATTCTACCTTTTCCAACGTTTCACAGTTGGCACGCAGTAGATCCTGCGCTTCTTTGACTTTGCCGGCATCACGCAGAGCCGTGGCGCGAACATTTTTTTCATTGGCAATCTGGATCGCACAAAACGCATAGGTCTCTTTGTCGCGATTCTTCTCGACCAGTTTCGCATCGTCACTGAATCGGACTTCGATGTTGCTGGAGAGTTTGTCCGTGGTCTTGCTAAGCATGTTCTGATACGAAATCGTCACATCCGCCATGGCGCGTTTGCTGCCCGACTGACCCGGATCCACTTCGACTTCGATCACAAAGTAACGTTGTTGGCGTGCATACAACTGCGCCAGTGGAATGTAGATGTCTTGACCACTGATATCGGCTTTGGTGTTCAGCACACGAACCGGCCGAATGCCTTCGCCGATTTTGGCATGAATCTCGAAATCAGTGGCAACCACACTCATCAAATCATTGAATTCCTGTTGGAAAACGGCCACCAAATCAGCGGCTTGTTTGACAAACAGGTGATTGCCGCTGCCGGCTGCCGCCAATCGACTCATCAGGTCTTCGTTATAGCCCAGCCCTAAGCCGAGTGTGCTGACACTGATTCCCTCTTTGACCAGTGACGCCCCCAACTGTTCCAGCTCACGTGGGCTTTTGGGGCCGACATTGGCTTGTCCATCAGAGAGCAGGATCACGCGATTGACAGAATCACTGTCGAGAAACTTTCGCACCTCTGCGGCGCCCTTGCTGACACCCGCGAACAACGCCGTGCTGCCACCGGCTTTGACCGACTGGATTTTTTCGATGATCGATTCACGATCCGTTGCTTTGGTGGCCGGGACCAACACGGTCGCGGAATCGGAATACAAGACGATGGAAACGATGTCATCGTCTTTCAATCGGCGGACGGCTTCGATCGCAGCGTTACGTGCTTGATCGATTTTGTGTCCGCCCATCGAACCGCTCTGATCGATCACGATGGCGGTGTTAACCGGCGGTCGTGATTGCGATTCGGGAACGTCAAACCCGGTCAGTGAAATGCGGATGAAGTTGGTTTGTTTCTCGTCGGCCAACATCGTCGGATTCGAGGCACCAACATCCAACACCAGTTGTTCGGCGGTCGCAGTCGGCAACGCTGTGCCCCAAGTGCAAGCGACCAACAGTCCGGTGGCAAACCACCTGGAGGCTGATTTCAATTCATTAACGAACATTGTTCCATTCCCTTTGTCGTGTGAAAGCCCAATCAAAACATCGTCTTGCAACAACGTGCAAGTAGCTACTTCAGTAAACGATGATTAGCCGGTTCAATGGTCTGATTGGGATCAAAACAATGTAAAAGGAATGTCAGCCTACTTCTTTTTGCGACTGAAAAAACCGCCTTGCTTCTTGTCGCTGGTTTGTTTTTGGGGTTCGGATTTGTTTCCCGCCGTGGGTTTGGCTGGCGAATCCGTCACGATCATCGGGATGTCAGCAGACGACGGAGCGGGTTTCGCTGTGGAACCACCTAGGGCTGCCAGCATCGCCAGATCGTTTGAGTCGGCTTTGACCGCGGGCGCTGAATCTTTCGGATCCAGTTTCAATTGGGGTTTTTCTTTGATTTGATTCGCTCCGCTGCCGGCAGCGGTTCCCAGCACATCGGGTAGCACGACGGGCGCCGTTTTTTTCTCGCTGCCACCGGGGTTTAAAATGGCGGCAAAGTCCGGCTGGTCGTCGCTCGGTTTGGGATTCGATGGCACCGGTTTGGCGGACGCGGCGGCCGGATCGGGCGTGCGGGTGGCCGCAGGCGATTGCGTTTTGGGCTGTGAATCGATGGCCTGGGGGGCAGCCACCTGGGGTGTTTTTGTGGACGGCTGTTGGATCGTTTCGGCCGCGGGTTTGACGGCGTCGGCGGGTGAGAAATCAGGCTGCTCGCTTGTCGCTTGGGAAGCATTGTCGTCGTTGTCCTCCACCGCGTTACTGGCGACAACCGCGGCTGCCAAATCCGCCAACATCGCATCACTAAAGCCCTCGCTCAGTCGCGTGGTCCAAATTTCGATGTCTTCTTCGCTCAGACCCGAGGCGCGATCGAGTGTCATTTTGATCTTGCGGTCAACTTCTGGCAGCGAGGCATGCACCGTCAATCGTCCATCGGCGGTGTAGTCGAAGCGGACGTCGACGTTAGTGCCTTTGGGCGTGCCGCGGGGAATGTCATCGACGACACATTTGCCAATCTTCGTCGCATTGGTGCCGCGATCATCACCGCCTTCGACGATCTCAATTTTGACATTGGCTTGGTTGTCCGAATGCGTGCGGAAACGGACCTTCTTTCGTGCCGGCAATCGACTGTTGCGGGGGATCATGATTTGTCGGCGTGGTTTGCCGCTGACCGGGTCGACCGCGAGCACCCCCAGATCATGCGAATTGACGTTGCTGACAGAAATGCCGTTGGCTTGGGAATCACCACCGGACAACAGCATGCCCGCATACAAGGCCGCGCCATGACTGACTGCTTCGTCAGGAGACAGTGAACGATCCAATTCCATTCCACTTAATCGTTCCAGTTCATCGCGAACCATTGGCATCCGCGTCGAACCGCCGACCAAGATCAGACGGGTTAAATCGGGCCAACCGATACCGGCATCGTCCAGTACCAGTTGAACCGTCATCAATGTTCGTTCCACCAAGTCGTCGCAGCGTTGGGCGAATTCCTGTTGTGCGAGTTCGGTGCGCAATCGTTTCCCATCATGGGCAAACGCGACCGACACCGAGTCGCGTTGCGTCAACGCGTGTTTTGTTTGGTTGGCCTTGCGCACGAGTTCCTGCATCGCTTGCGGGTCTTCACGCGGATCCACCCCGTGCTCTGCCTGGAACGCTTCGGCGATGAAATCGACGATGCGGTTGTCCCAATCGATGCCACCCAAGTAAACGTCGCCGGCGGTTGCGATGGTATTGAAATGCCCGTTTTCGATCTGCATCACCGTGACATCAAAGGTGCCACCGCCCAAGTCATAGACCAGCACGGTTTCGCGCCCGCTGTCCTTGCCGTCGGCACTTAGAAACCCTTGCTCGACGCCATAGGTGATCGCCGCGGCGGTGGGTTCGTTGATGATGTCCAGCACGTCCAACCCGGCCAATCGTCCGGCGTCTTGTGTGGCTTTTCGACAGGGCTCGTTGAAGAACGCCGGGACCGTGATGACCGCTTGACTGATCGGCCCGAGTTTCAGTTCCGCGTCGGCTTTCAATTTACGCAGCACCAAGGCCTGGATGACTTCGGCGGGAAGATTCTTGCCACGAATTTGTTTTTCGTAATAGGCTTCGCCGACATCGCGTTTGGCATACAGCGCCAGCCGATCCGGTTCCAGCAAGCCGGCTTCGACCGCTTCGATCCCAACGATCGGACGCCGTTGATCAAAAAAGACAGCGCTGGGGGTCGTCAAATCGCCCTCTGAATTTCGGATCGTTTCCGGTCGGCCGGTGTCATTTAAATACGCGACTGCGGAAAACGTGGTTCCAAGATCGATTCCGACCGCAGGCGGTGGCTTGGTTTGAGTCATAGAGAGCAAGCAGTGGTTGAGCGGAACGAAGGAGGAGACAGCGTCTTTAGAGAACGCTGGTGGCATCAGATTGTACCCGTGTTGCCACCCTGCCCATGAAATCAGATCTGTACCCCGGCGTCAGCCACTCGGATCACAATTTTCGCGTCCGGTTTCGGTTAGGATTGTGATCACAGTGCGGCGAGGTTTTTCCCGATGTCGATCCACCGAGACGTCACCAATGATGCAATGGCCCCAGCTACCGGATTACGGATGTTTTCTGCGTTGGCCGGAAAACGGTCAAAGTTTTATTCATCCGGACGATGTGCCCATTGCGACGCGATTGATCCCCAGCCCACGGGTGCTGAAACGGATGTCATTTGACGGCACCTACTACCACTATCGCTATGGATCGTTTCGGTTTCGGTTGCGACCGGCGATGTGGTTGAGTGTGCGTGATGACGGAATCGACATCGGTGACCAGGTCGAAACGACGGGATTGGGGTTCGAACGGGAACGGTTCGTCGCGTCGGTATGGGGCATGTACTACGTCAGCCGCAAAGGCTGTATCTTGTACCGCTTGCAGCGAGTCGAACGAGTCGTCACGAAGCTCTATTCTGCCGATCAGTTGCGTTTGTTGACCAACAAAGCCACTGTGCGGCCTGCGACAACCCACTATCGTGCGCCACAATGGGATGGCAGTGGCAGCACTGTCCCCGATCCCACTGTCAACGATCCCACCTTTGACGAGTAAATTTGAAATGCAATTGGGCTACGTTTCGGCGATCCTTCCCGACGCTGACTTAGAAACGGTTTTTAAAACCGCGGCAACCATCGGCTATGACTGCGTCGAAGTGATGTGCTGGCCGCCGGGCAAGGCCACGCGGCGCTATGCCGGGATCACGCATCTGGACACCGAATCGTTGGATCAAGCGGCGGTCGATTCGATTTGGGAGTTGATGGAAGAAACGGGCGTCTCGATTAGCGGACTCGGATACTACCCCAACGCGCTGTCGCCCAATGAAGATGAATCTGCGCAGGCGGTTCGCCAAATTCGCAACGTCATCAAAGCCGCGGATCAACTGGACATTCGCACCATGACCACCTTTATCGGTCGCGATTGGAGCAAGAATGTCGACGACAATTGGCCGCGATTCCTCTCGATCTGGAAACCGATCATCGAGTTCGCCGAACAGCACAACGTGCGTGTGGCAATCGAGAATTGTCCCATGTTTTTTACCAACGATGAATGGCCGGGCGGTAAAAACCTGGCTCACTCGCCGGCCATTTGGCAGCGAATGTTTGCCGACATTCCCAGCGACCATTTTGGATTGAATTACGACCCGTCACACATGGTGTTCCAACAGATGGATTATCTGGCACCATTGAAAGAGTTTGCCGACAAACTCTTTCACATTCATGCCAAAGACGTGCGTGTCGACCGTCAGCGGCTCGATCGTGTCGGGATATTGGCCAACCCTAACGAATATCACTCACCTAAATTGCCGGGGTTGGGCGATGTCGATTGGGGGCATTTCTTTTCGGCGCTGACCGACACCGGATACAACGGGCCGGTTTGTGTGGAAGTGGAAGATCGTGCTTACGAAGGGTCCGACGACGATGTATTGCGAGCGCTGCTGCAAAGCTTCAATTTTCTTCGCAAGTATGTCGTCTAATGATTTGGTTTCTCGCTTACTTTGAATGGACAATCGAAAATGGATATTTGGCCAATTGGTGTGTTTGCGTCGGTCGACGCGGGATTGGGCGTGAAATGGGATGTGATCAAGGAACTCGGTGTACCGACGATCCAATTGCATGCACCGCACCCGTCCAAGCGTGATCAGGCGAACGCGGAAGCACTCAAAAAGCAGCTGGACGAAATGAACGTCCGCTGCACCGCCGTGTTTGGTGGGTTTGAGGGAGAGAGTTATGCCGACATTCCCACGGTGGCGGAAACCATTGGCTTAGTTCCGCCGGCGACCCGCCCCAGTCGGCTCGCCGAAATGTTTCAAATTTCTGATTTTGCGAAGTGGCTGGGATGTGACACGGTTGCCCTGCACCTGGGATTCATTCCGCACGACACCAAAGACCCCCATTACGAACCGATTGTTGCGGCGACCTGTAAACTGTGCGACTACTGCAAATCCAATGGCCAGTTTCTGCATCTGGAAACCGGCCAAGAAACCGCCGAGGGGCTGCTGGAATTCATTGCGGCGGTGGGCGCTGATAACCTGAAGATTAACTTTGATCCGGCCAACATGATTCTGTATGGGACAGGCGAGCCGATCGAAGCCCTGCGCAGTTTGTCACACCATGTACGCAGCGTGCACTGTAAAGACGGAACCTGGAGCAAGAAGCCGGGCGAGACCTGGGGCGCTGAAGTCCCGCTGGGTGAAGGCGATGTGAACATGCGCAAGTATCTTGAGACGCTACATGAGATCGGATACACCGGGCCGCTAACGATCGAGCGAGAAATTCCCGAGGACCCACTGCGGCAGAAGCAGGAAATCGGCGCTGCGATTGAGTTGCTCAGTCAGTTGCGTTCGGAATTTTGGGAAAGCGAATGATCACGCCAGGGTTGCACCGGGCCTACGATTGGGCCGCTGCGGCGCGCATTTGTTCGCGCAGGGGCGCAATGATTTGTTGGGGCACGAACTTGGCCAACTGTTGATCATCATCACTGACGCTGGCAATTTGTTTCAGCAGCGAACTGCTGACGTGGCCGAACCGTTCGTCGGCCATCAGAAACACGGTCTCGATGTCTTCGTCGAGTTGACGATTGGCCATCATCATCGTGAATTCGCCGGCGATGTCCGTTAGCGGTCGGATGCCGCGAACCATCACGCGCGAGCCGAGCGAGCGAACAAAGTCGACGGCCAATCCGTCAAAGAATTCGACACTGATGTTTGACAGATTGCCCGTCACCTGGCGGACCAGTTCACGACGCTGGTCCGGTGAAAACAGCGATCGTTTGTCCGCATTGATGCCGATCCCGATGACCAGTGAATCAAATAGTCGACTGGCGCGATCAATGATGTGCATGTGGCCCAGCGTGATCGGGTCAAACGATCCGGTGTAAACGGCTATTCGCGCGCCCTGGTTGGTTGCACTCATGAAACTCGAATCGGGAATGGGGGGGAAGTGGCGTTGATGGTTTAATCGGAAACGGGGTCAGGAACCACTAGCGCACCGAGGCGACGGCAGCGACCAATTGCTGCAGATCGGAGCTGTTATTGTACGCGTGGACGCCGGTGCGAATGCCACCACCTCGGCAGCTGACCACACATCCCTGGTCGATCAAGTGTTGCCGGACCGTCGCCGGTTCGCGTCCAGGGACGTCAAAGGTCACGATTCCCGATCGATGTTCCGGCTGGGCATCCATTCGCGTCTGAATTCCGATTTCACCCAGCCGATCAGCCATTTCCTGGACCAACCCCAAGACTCGATCGGCGATCGCGTCCGGGCCATGGGCTTCGCGGACGGCACTGAAGAGTTGCAAACTCGCGTCGAGTGCCGCGGCGCCGGACATGTTTGCCGATCCGGGTTCGAAACGGACGGCGGACTGCCGCAAATCCAACCGTGGTTGGTCGTAGTTGAACGTGTTGCGGACGCTGTTCCAACCGACGTTGCCGCAGCGAAGCGTCTGTAGATGGCGTTTGCGAATCATCGCCACCCCCATGCCTTCGGGGCCTAGCAGCCACTTGTGACCGTCAGCGGCCAAAAAATCGACATCTATTTTTCGCAGATCTAAATCAAAAATTCCCAATCCTTGGATGGCGTCGACAAACACCAAAACGTCAGATTCGTGGGCCCGCGCGACCAGAGATTCCAGATCGGCGCGGAATCCGCTGGCGTAGCCGACCCAAGACAACGCGATGATGCGCGTTGAATCATCGATTTGGGCAATCAGGTCGTCGACGACCACACGACCGTCGCGGCGGGGGACCACACGCACCTGCACGCCGCGTGATTGCTGGTTTTGCCAGGGGTACAGGTTGCTCGGAAATTCACCGTCGGGAACGATCAGATTGTCGCCCGGTTGCCAGGGAAATCCTTCGGCGACCAGGTTGATTCCGGTCGAAGTATTGGGAATCAGGCAGATTTCATCGCGTTCGGCCTGTAGCAGTTGTGCGAATCGTGTCCGCAGATCGTCTAGCCGGGCGGCCCACTGTGGCCACACGGTGTCCCCCTCGTGAGCGGCCTGGTCTGCGTAGGTTTGCAGCGCCACTGCAGCGGGATTGGACAGGGGGCCGACAGCCGCATGATCCAAATAAGCCCACTTTTGGGTCACCGGCATCTGGGATCGCCACCACTGCCAGGGATCAGATTGCAAATCGGGTGTGGTCATGGTTTGAACGAATGAATGGGCCATTTAGGACTAGCGGGGCGCCCCTCTAAGCTGAATTTGCAGAAAAATTGACCAAATGCCCGACCAGAGTCGATCACGGTAAACTAGCGATATAGCGTAGGCTTGGGAAACACCGCCCTTGGTAACTATACTGCGGCCCTTTCCCGGCTGCGATCCGACTTTGCCGCTCGCCATTTTCCGTTCACCCGTTTGTTTCCGAGGTTTAATTGATGCCCAAGGCACTTTGTCTCTTCAGCCTTGTCGCGTCGATTCTGGTCGTCTGTTTGTTTGTCCTAGACGCGATTGCACTGCTGTTCGGGCTTTCGAACTTCGCCATTCTGGGTGCGGCAAGCTTGATGATGGATATCACGTTCGCGATTTTAGGTGGAATCCTGGTTTATCTCAGTTGGTCCACCTATCGGGAGCAGCGATAAAACGGCTTTGATCTTGCGTTGTGCGACGACCAGCTGGGATGCTGCGGCGACGTTTTTGCCCGTCGCCAACTCTCTCGACTCGATCGACCCGTTCGGAAAGGTCAACGCCCTGTGACGCAGATCGACCGCTACATTCTGGTTCTTTTTCTCCGCACGTTTGCGGTCTGTTTCGCCTCCCTGTCAGGAATCGTTGTGGTGTTCCATGCGTTCACCAACATGAGCGATTTGATGGAATTGGCCGATTCTCGCGGTGTCAGCATCTCTCTGGTGATGTTCGAACATTACGGCCCCTATCTGCTGCTGCTGTTCGACTGGACCGGCGCCATCATCGCTTTGATGGCATTGCTGTTTGTTGTCGGCTGGTTGCGACGGACCGGCGAACTGACGGCGACCCTGTCGGCGGGGATTTCGCATGGGCGGATCTTTCGTTCGATGATTCTGGCGGCCCTGGCGTTGGTGCTCGTGCAATTAGCCAGTCGTGAACTGTTGTTGCCATCCATGCGTGACGCGCTGTCGTTGAAAAGCAAAGATCTCAGCGGTGACGCGCCACAGCCGATCCTGCCGAGTTACGACAAGATCAGCGGCATCCTGTTGGAGGGAGAATCGATTCGCCCCCGCAGCAAAGTCATCGTTCACCCCAGTTTTCGCCTCGACGGCGACTATCCGGGGTTCGGTGATGCGCTGGTCGCTGAATCAGCCGAGTGGTTGCCCGCCAGCATCCAACATGCCGAAGGCTATTTGATGCAGCAGGTGGAGTTTCCCGAGCAGATCGACCAGCTCCCGTCGACCGGGACCGCGGATCGCTTGGTGCTGACCACGTCCATGGACCATGACTGGGTGAAACCGGGGCAATGTTTTGTGGCAACGCCGGTCAACGCGGAAATCCTGCAAACCGACCAATCGTCGACACGCCTTTGCAGCAGTTGGAACCTGTACAAGCGACTGCGCAACCCTGCGGTCCACAACTCGATGGCCACGACGATGTTGTTGCACGAGCGAATCATGCGTGTGCCGCTCGATTTTTCATTGTTCCTGTTGGGGTTGCCGTTGGTGATCAATCAACGTGGCCGCAACCTGTTCACGATGATCGGGGCCGCGATCGGAATGGTGATGCTGTTCTTTATTTTAAAAACCGCCGGCAGCGCACTTGGTGGGGCCGGCTATCTGCTGTCACCCCCGGTGGCGGCTTGGATGCCGATGATCGTGCTTGGTCCGCTGGCTTACATGCGATTGCGTGAAGTCGAAACGCTATGACGCCGGTGGATGTGTCGGTCATCATTCCGGCCATTGACGAAGCTGCGAATCTGCCTGCTGCGATCCAATCGGCGCTGGCCAACGGTGCCGGAGAAGTCATTGTGTGTGACGGTGGCAGCCGTGACGCGACACGGCAACTGGCTCAGCAGGCCGGGGCCAAGGTGATTGAGAGCGAACGCGGTCGCGGGACCCAGCTTCGCCAAGGCGCCCAGTTTGCGTCAGGAGCAATGTTGTTGTTCCTGCACGCTGACAATCGCCTGGATGACGGCTGCCTAAACGAACTCTGTCGCTGCGTCCGCTTGCGCGGCACGGCCGAGCAGGGGCAGTGCGCTGGGTCGGAGACAACGGTGGGTTCTCCACCGTCGCTTTTGTTGTGGGGCGGATTCCGCCAGCGGATTGATGCCACAGCCCTTGGTTTTCGCTTGTTGGAATGGGGCAATGCCTCCCGCATCCGCTATCGGGGGATGCCGTTTGGAGATCAAGCGATGTTTGTCACACGACAGCTGTACGACCAGGTGGGCGGGTTTCAACCGCTGCCGTTGTTGGAAGACGTTGTATTGGCCCAATCGCTGCGGCGGATTTGTTGGCCGATCCTGGTTGATCACACGGTCCAGGTCGACGCCCGGCGATGGCAGAAGCGTGGGATTGTGCGTCAGACGCTGCGGAATTGGGGCATTCAACTGGCTCACTGGTCCGGCGTGTCGGAATCTCGCCTGGCCAGTTGGTACCGCTAACGCTGCGGACGCTACCGATTTCTGAGTTGAAATCCCTCCTAGACCTTGCAGGGATGGTCAGTGAATTTAGAATCGTAGATAGGTACGAGGGCACACGGTTGGTCATGCAGTGTTTGATCGGGACAAACACACCGCCGAATTTTGTCGCTCGACTATGCTGCGAGGTTACCGTTTTGCTTACTGAAGCCACCGTCGAAGAGATGTTCCGCAAGTTGATTAGCGACCCCAACCGTGGGGAAGCCATTTTTGACAAAGCGGAGGACCTCCTCGATGAAGAGCTCCGGCCCGAGAGCCCATTGCGGCATCGGTTGAGCCAGGAGCTAGAGGAATTGCGAGAGTTGGCTGACAAGGCTTAAGTACCTCTCTCGAGACACAGCACGCGGATCAGTTTCCGTAACAAACGAAAAAAGCCGCGACGGAATGATTCCGCCGCGGCTTTTCTCTTGCACCACGATGTCGTTTGAATCGTCTAGCGATTCAGTGTGATCCCGAATGTCCCACCGACCAGCAGCAAGTCTTGATCGGTGCTGCCACCGGGTAGGAACGATGTCCCCGAGTCACCGCCACGCCACAGGCCGCGGGCCACATCGACCAGTTGGAAACCGCCACGGACACAGATCTGTTTGGTCAGCTGGTAACCCAGTTCCCCGCGGACATCAAAGCCCAAGAAGAACTCGTCGTTGCGTTTGTAAACCGGGTCGGTTTCGTTGTAGTTGATGAAGTCCACTTCGTCACCGATTGCTGTGGGTGTGCCGTCGTAGACGGTGAACTCTTCGGTTCGGTTGGATCGGCTCGATTGCCAGTTGCCACCGGCAAAGACTCGGAAGTCAGACGAGAATGTAAATCGATCGCGAAACTTCGTGTAGCGGAAACCGACTTGTCCGGTGAACGCTTCATTCTTTGTGAACGCCTGGTCGGTCGTCACCAGATCCGCGTCGGCACCGTAAACATCGCTCAGCGGTGGGATGCCATTGATTGGCACGTCGTGACTGCTGATGAAGTTTTGATAGACATTGGTGTCTTCAATACGGAACCAGCGAACACCGGCCATCGGTTCCAGAATCCCTCCATAGTGGTAGGGTTCCAAACGCCATGTTTTCATCAGTTCGTAGCTATCAAAGTCAACCACATTCAGACTGTCTTTGACATCCACAAAGCGACGGTTGTAGCCGATGTTGTTGGCGTCCCCGGGGATCGCTTCGAATCCGAACGGTGGTGCCGGGTTGGTCGCCCCGCCATCGAGTTCGTCCAAGTTGGCTCGGTTGGTCCGTTCACGGCGAACGGTGAAGAACTCGCCGACGCCGGTGTTCAGCCAGCTGAATAACCATCCGCTGTCTTCGTCGGGTAGCATGAAACCGATTTCGTATCGGTGACCCCACCCGCTGTCCAACCCGGACTCTAGGTCCTGGTTGCCTTCGATTTCTGGCCGTGAACCGTACAGGTTCAATCGGTCATAGGTGGCGAACCAACCGGTATTGGCTCGCTTCTTTGGCTTCATATCCGCCAAATCCATGTCATAAATCGGTTCGAACCAACGGAAGTCGGGATCGAACTGAAACGGATCCGCAATCGGGGGGTTGTGATCCTGAGCATGGGCCGAAGCCAATCCACAGAGCATCACAAGGGATCCACAAATCCTAGCCGTCAGCTTCCGTACCGACATCGCTGTTCCACCGTCTTAATGAAGTCGTCCGTATGGGCAGCCAAAAACCGTCAACAGTTTTCACTGGCCGCCCGCGTTGGGTGCAATGACCGAAAATGCGTGTCGCAAAGACTCAGAAATTCGGTCGTGACGGTCTTATCGGACACGCCGGTTGCAAAGGCTTAGTCTGATTATCGCCAGAAGTGGCAAATGTCCGAGAATCTTTAAAACCGTTACAGCTTGCCAGGACGAAGAATCGGCTACTTTTTGCCCAGGGCGCGTTTGCTGGCAAAGAATTCGGTCAACACTTGGCCACAGGGTTCGGCCAGCACGCCGCCGCAGACTTCGCTACGGTGGTTCAGCCGCGAATCGTTCAATAGCTGAAACAAGCTCGACACCGCACCGGCCTTGTGATCGCTCGCCCCGTACACGACTCGCGGCACACGGGCCTGCAGGATCGCGCCGGCACACATCGGACAGGGCTCCAGCGTCACATACAGAGTGGTTTCCTCCAGTCGCCAATCACCCATCGCCGCGGCGGCCTGAGTGATCGCAATCATCTCCGCATGAGCCGTCGGGTCTTTTAGCATTTCCCGCTGGTTCGATGCGGCAGCAATGATCTGGTGGTTTCGCACCACCAATGCCCCGACCGGCACTTCATCCGCGGTTGCAGCTTGATAGGCCAATTCCAAGGCTCGCTGCATAAAATGTTCGTCGATCTGCTGTTGCGGGATCACTTGTCGTCGCTCTTTTTCGATTCCTGGTCCGCGGGGGCCACTTTATCGGCGACCAGTGGGCGGATCTGAATGTTGCGAATCTTGGACGTGGATTCGAAGTTAGCGATCCCCAGGGGCGTGCAAGGATCCATTTCGAAGCGGATGTCAAAGGTGTGATCCTGGCGTGGTTGTGCGAACAGTTCCGTGTCATCAATCCAGGCGGTGATGTTTTTGCTGTCGACGCGGACCCGTGCCTTGTACCAGGTGTCGTTTTCAAACGCTTTGAACATCGTCGTTTCGTTATCGCTGGCGTCGCGCCCGTCGACACTGCTGATCCCGGTGACGCCGCCGCCCCAGCCGCCCATCACCAAACTGACGTGGTCCTTGCCAACCGGAAAAGTGAACGCGCACATGAAATCGAATCCTTGATCGCGACGGCATTCCCAGCGCAGTTCATAATTGTCGCGTGGCAGGGCTTTGGGGGTGGGTTTCTTGTCCTTCGACAGGTCGGCCTTGGCGGCCGGATCACCGACAAATGGTCCATCCCACTTGACGCCGGTCAACGGGTCCCCGTATTCCATCGTGATCACCCCGTCTTTGATTTGGATCTCACCGTCGCCACCAAATTGACAGGCGGTCCAGTGGTCCGCCAACGTGATCCATGGCGTCGTGGCATCGTCGTTGCTTGTTTGGGGCGTTTCAGTCGCAGCCGTCGGTTGCGGCGGTTCGGCGCTCAGCGGGCTGGTCGGTACGATGGCGATCCAGCAACCGATCATCAGCAGGTTGGTCGCGACGTTTCGTGTCAGTCGATTCACGGGGCGTATTCCTCGCAGCAGTTGTGTTGGTTCATTCGGATTCAAGCGTCACACCCAGTCTGGACTTATGCGCCCGATCACAGGCATCACGATACTCGGCTTTCGACTGGGCGTCATCGCGTTGGTAGGGTATTGGATCACACTTTTTCTGGGGACACACTGGCCCGCTGGCGCTGAGATCGTGCCGGACGTGAGTGACAAAGTGAAGCATTTTTCGGCATTCTTCGGTTTGGCCCTGCTGTGCTGCTATGTGAGCGAATCCCCGCGATCGGATCACGCTGCGACTGTCCGCCGGTTTGGCATGATCGTCGTCGGATTGATGATTTACGCGGTCATCGATGAACTGACCCAGTTCTTTTCGCCCGGCCGACATCCTGATCCGTTAGACGCTCTGGCTGACACCGGCGGGATCGTTTCGGCAGTCATCCTCTACCTGATCGCTCGGCGGTGGATCCGCCACCGGATCTAGTGCCGTTGCTGCGGATTCCTTGTACTTGAGTTTGGCGATCTTTTGCCGCAAGAACCGAGACCGTTTGTCGAGTTCCGCCAGTTCAGTTTCTAGCTTTTCGATCTTGCGGTCATCGCTGATGCGTAAAATCCGCTCGGTCAAATCGAACAGGATCAACACCCGAAACGCTTTGAGCGCGGTGCCCCGCAATCGGTAGGCGCGGGCAACATTCGTCAGCTGCTGGATCCGCACCATGTCGGCCACTCGCAACATGCGAGCCAGGCTGAGCGAGCGGAGGAACCAGATCAGAGGAAGAATGACGATCGCCAAATCGATCCAGTGCTCTTTGCAATAATCGAGTTTCTTTTCGGCAATCGAGACCATCAAAATGAACTCCGCGGCAAACGCGAACCAGATCACTCCGGTGCCGATGTGCATCAACATGCGCAGCCATCCGTAAGCCGCGACCTGGTCTTTCAAGAAAAATTCGGTGATCAGGATCGGCATGATCAACAGCGCGATGATCATCATTGGCACGCTGAAATGCCGTTCCAGCTGTCGCTGCAGGCGGCGACCACCACGTCGCCAGCCCATGCCCGGCAACCAGATTCGCCCATTCATCTCGGGGCTTCTTGCGCACATCCGCAAGGCCGGACAAAGACAGAACAACAGACTGTACAGATGATGTCGGCGCATTTCGCGGTTCCAGGGGCGCGTGCACCAATGAATGCCCGCTTCGACCCAGACCACACACCACACTCCAGCCATCACGACCAACACCACGTCGTCGATGCCACGGTCGGAATGAACGTCGACGCCACCGACCAAATGAGTGTGTTCCGCTTCGGAGCGGTGGATGATGTTCCGCGCACGCTCCTGCAGATTGGGAACGTCAACCCAAATCACGACCAAGAACGCCACACAGACCAAATACACAACGGCCAATGTGAACATCAATTTTTCATTGCGGCCGGCAAACCAACGCAGCCAGTGTTTGGTGTCGAAACGTTTTTGCACTTCGAACCTCCGTTGGCGTTCGAGAATGGGGCTTGGCACCGGGACTTACGCAGTAACCCGACGCGTCAGTTTTGAAGCCAACGCTTTCGCGTGGGGCATTGGTTTTTGGTAACCCGACGCGTCAGCGAGGGATCTCCTCAACCCGTCAAATCCCTCGCTGACACGTCGCGGTTGCGATAAAAGCGCAACTTCTAAACGCGTGCACCGGGGGAGGTCTGCAATGGGTCAGTGTAACCTTAGGCCCTGGTGCAGGCTGTCCGGGGCGCTGCTGCTGGCCGTCGCGGGCACTCGACTTTGAGACACGGGTGAACGGATTTGGGATCGCACCACGAGAGATTTCAATCGGTAATCACCGTCAAATCGGCATTCTGCCGTCTGCCCGCTAAAACTCTGCTAAATTAATCACTTTGACCGCCGCACTTGTCTAGCCTGCCGTGGTATTAAATTGATGCCTTTCTCGAATCGCCTTGCCGTTATCGGTCTATTCTGGGTGATCGGAGCGATCTCGGCGTCGGCCGGCGACGCCGACACGGTCCAACTCCGTAGCGAATTAACGCAAATTCGATCGTCGTATCAGCACTGGGGGCTGAATCGCGAGACCCGCCAATACAAGTCTGTCAAAGTGGATTTTATGCCATCGGTGCCAGCGGCGATCCCTTGGGATGCCCTTGGACCGGGGCATCTGACGCGAGAACGTTTTTTGCGTTCGGGGGAACGATTTCGGTCGGATTGTTTTGAACCCGCCATCGAGAAACGAATTTATGCGTTTGATGGGGTGCATGGTCGCATCCGCGATCGAAACCACGTGCACAATGGTCCGCTCAAAGATTTGCGGTCTGCGTTTGAACGCAATTTCGCGCCCGCGATTCCGCATCTAGTGTTGTCACACTATTACTACACGCCGAGTCTGGTTTGGCTATTTGGGACCAACGAGGTGGGGCCGTTGCAAGCGGATCCAGGCATGTTGGGCGAGTTCACGGTTGAGCAGATCGAATATCGCCAGCAACCGTCTTGGAAAATCAATTGGCGGACGGTTCTCGACTACGAAGGCGGCAGCATTGCTCACTGTGAAGTGGTTTTGGCCAAGCATCGTCATCTGCTTCCCATTGAGCAAACCTTTCGCACGGTGATCGGTCCGGGAACGGTGGAAGTCAAACGGATCGAGACCGAAGCGTTTCAGCACGATCCGAATCAGGACCTGTGGTTTCCTCAAACGGTTGTCGCGTCACGCACGATCGGATCGGGATTGCGCGTCTCCAAAATTGAATTCGAATTGACCGAACAGTTCAACGACTCGGCGATCTATTCCGACGTCAAACCACTCGCCCCGGAACACCTGAGTCCGCCGCCGGCGATCGTTCCCGCGTTCCAGCCACACGCGCTGCTGGCGCGTGCTCCCGGCCCGATCAGTTTGCGTCAGGCGTTGGCGGAAAAATCTCGCCTGGGGATGGGGATGGTTGGAGTCACACTCTCGCTGCTCGGCTGCCTGATCTGCTACGTCGGTTTGCGAGTAACCCGAATCGGTCGCATGATTCGTGGTTTCTTTTCCGATCACCGTCTCTTACTGGGAGTCACCGGAGTGGTTTTGACCGCCGGTGTCGGCTACCTGGGGAGAATCCCGCCCGGTTGGGTCACCTACGGATTGGCGATGATGGTCGCGGGCGTGTTTGGTTTTTTGTGGATCGCGTTTTCGATGCTGCTCACCGGCGACAAAACCCTTTCGATTAAAACCACACTCTGTATCGCTGCTTGCACCGCGCTGGTGTTTGGTGGTTACAACACCGGCATCAAACGGATGAAGCTACGACAGCGCATGATCCACGAGGTGCGTGACCTGGGGGGGGAGGTGGTGATGGGGAATTGGCGGTTGGATGAAGACGGATTGTTTTTGCCAACCCAGATGCGCCAGTTGCTAGGGGAAGCGTGGACGGGGCGGGCCAACCGTGCAACGATTGAACAGGCCGCCTTTACCGCTGACAATCTCAGCCGCTGGTGTGTCGATGAAGTCCAATGGTTGGGGATCGGCAGCGAACTGGGCAAACCGTTTGAAATCAACGCCCAGGCGTTTAAAGAATTCAAATACACCGATGCCATGTGGACGTTGCATGTCGACGGCGGACGGATCGGCCGTGACTGTTTTCGTCAACTCGCTCGCTTTGGTGAGCTGGTTGATTTGCATTTTGATTGTGTTTACCAACCGGTGGATCCCGAAATCCGCCTGCTTCAGGATGTCGAACACCTGTGGTTGACCCATGCGGTGGTGAATAAGGAACTCTATGAGACGCTCAGCCGAATGCAACGGTTGGAAGTGGTCACGTTGGTGTCGCCGCGGTTTGGCCACTGCGACGCGGTGGACACGAATTTACAAATTCGGCGTGTCGAGGTGCAGTTCGCTACATTGAACCCCAGCGATCTGAAAACATTGGGCATTGTTCCGGCCGAGCTGCGTGTGATCGACAGTCGATTCAATTTGGGATCGGCCAGCGAATTTCAGATGCCGATCACGCGTGGTTTCAGCGTTCAAACCAGTGACATTGATGACAGCGTGTTAGCCAAATTGGTCGGGTCACCGAATTTGGCATGGATCGGGCTGGCTGGTACAGATGTCACCGCGGCCGGGGTCGAAGCGTTTTCGCAGTTGCGTCCGCAGATCTCGATCACACTCGAGTGAACAGCGGCGATCACAGCTGGCTCAATCACAGCTGGCTCAATCACAGCTGGCTCAATCACAGCTGGCTCAATCACAGCTGGCTCAATCACTGCTGGCACTGGGCCACCACCAGGCCGGCATTCAGTGGTTCAATAATGCGGCGGTTTTTCACTCAGCGGATCGTCAAACGATTCCCCTTTGTTCTTCAACGTCTCCACCGTTTGCTCCCACTTGGTGATACGTTTCTGCAACCGATCGAGTTGTATCGACTGTGCCGTGACGACCTCATTCAATAGATCGTATTGGCGCTGTAGATGGGCGAGCGCGATTTCAAGGTCACAAATTTTTTCGGCGTCGGTTTTCATGTTCAAATTTTAACGGCTCGTCGGCTCCCGCCGAAGTGGTCCAGATCGCGTAGAATGAGAGACGTTCTTTCCGACTCACTCTTTCCCCACCAACACTCTCACGAACTTGCATCATGGTCGAAGCGCTTCATCCTCGTCAACGACTTCTCATGGGGCCAGGCCCTAGCACCGTGCCGGCTCGAATCCTGCAAGCGATTTCGGCGCCGACACTCGGTCACCTCGACCCCCAATACATCGGCTACATGGACGAGACCTGTGAAATGTTGCGCAAGGTCTTTCGCACCAGCAACGCGCTGACCTTTCCGGTCTCCGGGACGGGGATGGCCGGGATGGAAACGGTGCTGGTCAATTTGATCGAACCGGGTGATGAAGTGATCGTGATGATCAATGGCGTCTTTGGGGGGCGGATGAAAGACAACATGGAGCGCTGCGGGGCGACCGTGCACGCGGTGGAGATCCCCTGGGGGCAATCGTTTTCGTTTCAGCAATTTGCCGACGTGGTGGCGGCGCATCCGGCGGCGAAACTGTTGGCCGTCGTGCATGCCGAGACTTCGACCGGTGCTCTGCAGGATCTTTCGGGCCTGGGCGATCTACTGCACGACGCCGGGATGCTGTTTGTCGTCGATGCGGTCACCTCGCTGGCAGGCCACGATGTCCAGGTGGATCGCTGGGGGATCGATGCCATTTATTCTGGCACTCAGAAGTGTTTGTCCTGTCCGCCCGGATTGTCACCGGTCTCGTTCTCTCCCCGCGCCATCGAACGCATGGAGGCCCGTACCACGAAAACACGTAGTTGGTACTTGGATGTGTCGATGCTGAAGGACTATTACACCGGTGGCGGCGGTCGTGCGTACCATCACACCGCGCCGATCAATATGATCTATGCGCTGCGAGAATCACTCGCGATCGTGTTGGAAGAAGGGTTGGAGAAACGCATCGCGCGGCACCAGGCCATGCACGATCTGTTGAGGACTGGTTTGGAAGGCTTGGGGTTGTCCTACATCCCGGACCAGTCGCTGTGCACGTTAAACTGTGTTTCGGTGCCCGATGGAATCGACGAGGCTGCGATTCGAAAGCGATTGTTAGAACAATTTGACATTGAAATCGGCGGCGGATTGGGCGTGTTTGCCGGCAAAGCCTGGCGGATCGGTTTGATGGGGGAATCCGCAAACAAACGGAATGTGCTGACGTTGTTGGCGGCACTCAAAAATTGTTTGTCATGAACACGCCGACTGCTGATCTTCAATCGCTGTGCCATCGATTGCCACCAGGCCGCTTTCATGCCGATGCGGCGTATCAAGCCGCATTCGAATCGGATGGATTGACCGCGTTTCGCCAGCGACCGCTGGGCGTCGTGATTCCTGAATGCGAACAGGAAGTGATCGAAGTCATTCGCTGGTGTTATGAACAATCGGTCCCATTCGTCGCCCGCGGTAGCGGTACGAGTTTGTCAGGGGGATCGATGCCGGTTGCAGACGGAATTGTGATTTCGCTAAATCGATTGAACAAAATCATCCATGTGGATCCGGACAACCGAATCGCAGTCGTTCAACCCGGCGTCATCAACTTGCATGTCTCCGCGGCAGCGGCGCGGCATGGGCTGTATTACGCACCCGATCCATCGAGCCAGAAAATTTGTACGATCGGCGGCAACATCGCGTTCAACTCCGGTGGCGCCCATTGCTTGAAATATGGAATGACGTCGAACCACGTGATCGGGATGCGAGTGGTCACGGCGACAGGGGAAATTGTCAATCTGGGTGGCCCCACGTTGGAATCGATTGGACCCGATGGGACCGGATTGTTTTGTGGCAGCGAAGGGCTGTTCGGTGTGGCACTGGAAATCACCTTGCGACTGTTGCCCAAACCCGAATGTTTTCACACCGTGTTGGTCGGCTATCGATCGCTGCGCGCCGCCGGCGACGCGGTCTCGGCGGTGATCGATTCCGGTCTCCTGCCCGGCGCGATGGAAATCATGGAGTCATTGGCGATCCAGGCGGCCGAAGCAGCAACGGCCTGTGGCTATCCCGACGGTGCCGCGGCGGTCTTGATTGTTGAATTGGAAGGCCCGCGGGAAAAGATCGCAGCCGAACAGCAACAGCTCGACGCGGTGATCGCTGCAACCGATGCCTTTGAAACCGTTGTGGCCGCCGACGACCAACAGCGCGCTGCGATTTGGGCGGGGCGCAAGAGTGCCTTCTCTGCGGTCGGCAAACTCAGCCCCGACTTTTTGGTCCAAGACGGCGTGGTCCCTCGCAAACGGTTGGGCGAAGCTCTGGAGCGGATCGAAAAACTCTCACTGGCGTCTGGATTGCGAGTCGCAAACGTCTTTCATGCCGGTGACGGCAATCTGCATCCGCTGATCCTGTTTGATGATTCGATCGCCGGACAACTTCAGCAAGCCGAGGCACTGGCCGGAAAAATTTTGATGATGTGTGTGGAAATGGGCGGCTCGATCACCGGGGAACATGGTGTTGGAATCGAAAAACGAGATTACCTGCCGGAGATGTACGACGTGTCAACGATCGAATTAATGCATCGCTTGCGCGCCGCGTTCGACCCCAAAACCATCGCCAATCCCGGCAAGATGTTTCCTGGCGCAGACGCCCCGGCACTGTTGACCCATGGCTTGCATCCGCTGGAAAAAGCGGGGGTGATCAGTCGTGAGTGAAATCGAATCCAATCCATCAGCGGCCAACGCTGCCAACCCGGTCTGTCCCGATTCCATCGACCAAGTTCGCCAATTGATTCTTGATTCGGAATCTGTCTTGATGGTCGGCAACCGCAGCAAGCCGACGCTTTCCGCGGTCACCGCCGAAACCACTCTGGTCAGCAGCCGATCGCTGTCGGGGATCGTCGAATACGAACCGTCGGAGTTCACGTTCACGGCAATGGCCGGAACGACGCTCAATGAGATCAATGACACGCTTCGGGACAAACGCCAGTACATGCCGTTTGATCCGCTCTTGGCTGACCACAACGCAACGATTGGTGGGACATTGGCCGCTGGGATCAGTGGTCCCGGACGTCATCGCTACGGGGGCGTTCGCGATTTTGTTTTGGGGGCACAGTTCGTTGCCGGTGACGGCCAACTGATTCAATCCGGTGGCAAGGTGGTCAAGAATGCTGCGGGATTCGATATCCCCAAATTGCTGGTGGGAAGCTGCGGCCGATTCGGCGCCATCACGCAATTGACGTTCAAGGTGTTTCCGCGGCCGCAGGGCATCCAAACCTATCAAGTCCGTTGTTCAGATCATGCCATGGCGGCGACGGTGATCGCTGCAGCGGCACGCGGCCGCTGGGAACTTGATGCGATCGATTACTCCGCCAAGACGCGAATGGTGTGGTTGCGGATCAGCGGTGCCGCCGAAATCAGCCAAGCGATTGCCGATGACATGCAACGCGTGGGCGTTGCGGATTCCCTGACACGAGTCGATTCGGACCAGGCCGCATTGATTTGGCAGCAACTTGGATCGTTTGAATTTGGCCCCGAACTGGACTGTGTTGCAAAAGTGCCCACGACGCTGAGACAGATGATCGGGTTGGCCGATTGGTGCGACACTTCCAAACACGCTGCAGTGCTGCATAACAGTGTCGCCGGCGCGATCAGTTGGATTGCGTTGTCGCAGCACGACCTCGATGATTTTGATACCTATTTGCGTGAGACCGAAGTGACCGGCCAACTGATGCGCGGGCCGCGTGCTCCTGATGGACGTTTGGTGATCGGCAACCGGGGAATCAATCACATTGAATCGGCGATCAAACATGCGATGGACCCGGTTGGCCGTTTTCCGATTTTTGAGCGATAGAAATGCGTCACGAAATCAAACCGCAACAGCACGGGCCACTGGGGCAGTCGATGGCCGATGCCGTCAGCACCTGTGTGCATTGTGGATTCTGTTTGTCGGCCTGCCCGACCTATCACGAACTGGGACGCGAGACCGATTCGCCGCGTGGGCGAATCGTGTTGATGAAAGAAGTCTTGGAGGGGGCGTTGCCGCTGGAAACCGCGGCACCGCATCTTGATGCCTGTTTGGGATGTGTGTCCTGTGTACCGGCCTGTCCTTCGGAAGTGGCCTATGGCGATCTGATCAGTTCGTTTCGGGCGACTCAAGAACCAGCACGCAAACGGGGGCTGGGCGACCGCTTCAAACGGACTTTGGCGCAGTGGACATTGCCCTATCCAAGTCGATTTCGAATGGCGGCTTTCACCGGCCGATTGGTCAAACCACTCGCTGGGCTGATGCCCGCGCCGATTCGTGTGATGTTGGACCTGTTGCCGGCCAAACTCCCCGCCGCACAACCGCTGCGTGAACTTTACCAGGCAAAAGGCACACGCCGCGGACGCGTCGCGCTACTGGCGGGTTGTGCGCAAACGGTGCTCGATCCCGATATCAACCTGGCAACCATCGATGTGCTCAATCGCAACGGGATCGATGTGATCGTCCCCCGCTCGCAATCCTGTTGTGGGGCGCTCTCGTGGCACGTCGGCAATTTGAACCAGGCACGTCGCTTCGCCAAACTCAATTTGGATGCGTTTCCGGCGGATGTCGATGCGATCGTCACCAACGCCGCGGGATGTGGTAGCGGGATGCACGAATATGGGTTGATGTTAAAAGGCACCGCCGACCAGCAGCGGGCTGCCGAATTTTCCCGGCGGGTCTGTGACGTCAGCGTCTATCTGAGCCGGCTGGGTGATCTGCAGCCGCTACCGCCACAGACCAACGGCGGCAGTGCCCAGAATCTGCGGGTCGCCTATCACGATGCTTGCCATTTGTCCAACGCGCAAGGCGTGCGTCGCGAACCGAGACAATTGCTGCAACTGATTCCCGGATTGGAATTGATTGAAATCGCCGAGGGGCATCTGTGTTGTGGCTCGGCGGGTTCCTACAACATCGACCAGCCCGAAATCGCGGGTTCATTAGGCCGGCAAAAAGCGGCCGCTGTGATTGCGTCCGGCGCCGATGTGGTTGCGATGGGAAATATTGGCTGTCTAACGCAGATCGAAAATCATTTGCGAGCGGCCGGTTCAACGATCCGCGTGCGACACACGATGCAAGTGCTGCGAGACGCCTATCAAGCCGACCAGCAATGACGTCTCGCGGCCGAGAACAACACAGGGTTAGAGCTGCCTCGATCGCAACTGCGAGTGCGATCACTACGCCCAGTCTTCGACGTTGTCGCGGGTCTCGGCAGCGCTCTCGGTGTCGCATAGGGCAGTCTGCTGATCGTCCAGATCGGGATCCGACGCCTCCTGCAGAAGTGCCGCAACACGTGCAAAGTTGATCGGGGTGTTGTCTTCGACGTGGTCCGCGAGTTCCGCGTCGGCGTCCCCTTCGACTTTTTGCGGTTCGAGTCCTTTCAGCACTTCGTCCAATTTGGCGTCCAGATCGTCCAGTTGGCTGAGAACGTCGTCTTGGCGACGCTCTAACTCTTCGAGCAATCCGCCGGGTTCTCGGTCAGCGGTGGATTGAGCGTCAAAATGGGGTGCTGGGACAGCCATCGGCAGTGATCTGGCGGATTGGTCGATGTGGCGGATGCACAGGGTTTGATGCGAGTCGAATCATTCGCTCGCACCGTTGGCATCGGACCGTCCAGCCATCGGAAGTGTGCCCGGTTCCGAACAAACCAGTTGCCTAAAGCGGGTTGGGATTGACGGTTATGCCGTTTGTGCGGAAACCGCTGTGCCAAGGGTGTAAATCCAGCACCCAACGGCAATGCAGGGGGACGATCGACTGCGATTCATGCAAAAACCCGGCAAAAACTGCCTGAACCGAAAAGGATGGCCGTTGCGGGACTGGCATGCCGATCGTTACACTCCCGCGTCTCTCGCCGCACCTCGGCCGGTTGTTTCCGTTGTCAGACCTGATAATGGCTGCATGCCGCTGCCACGCTCTGGGGGTGCGGACTGAGAAATAAGCGATTTCATTCAATAAACAGAGGATTCAGCGATGCAATTGGAGAAACAATGGTCAAGTTGATGGTCCGTGACAGCGAAACGATTCAAGAGGCAGTCCGAAGATTCCGAAAGTTGGTAGAACGCAGCGGAATTAAAAAAGAAATGCGACGCCGCGAGCACTACCAAAAACCGAGTGAAATTCGTCGTCGCCAAAAGATTCAGGCCGAACGACGCAACAAGCGAGCTCGTTTGTTAGGCCGCTGATGAAGCGAGACAAGAATACACCGCCGCAGCTGACAGAGGCATGAAAGCCGTCGGCAACCGGGCAGCTGGTTTTGACCGGACCGGATGTGGCAGACGATGTTTGCAGCGCCCTTGTGCTTGCAAAGCAACGTGATAGAGCAGTGATTGAACAGAATCGAGGACGCATTCCCACCGCGTCCTCCAACCGATGCGACGCACAGGCAGTGTTCACTGAGAACCGCGCCGAAGCACCCTCCGCTCAGCGGACGAGTTGAGAATTGCATCCCACATCGGGCGTTTGGCTCAGTTGGTTAGAGCACCTCGTTTACACCGAGGGGGTCGGGGGTTCGAGTCCCTCAACGCCCACTTCTTAAACCCTTGTTTCTAAAGGGTTTACGTCACCAAGGCTTGCCGCCCTTGGGTGCCCAAAGGTTTTGCCACCGGAAAATGTCCCTGAACGGGGTGGCAACTCCAGAAGACCTTCTTGAAAAGGTGTTCGTTTGCCCCGGCGTCTTACGAAGTCATACAAAAAGCCCCGCCAGGAGTGACGGGGCATTTGTCATTTATTGCGATTGCCTTGAGTGGTCCTAAATCCAACCGGATCAGTCCTTGACTCTGAATCGCTCAACCAAGTCCACAATCTTGTCATGATTCTTCTGGGTTGTTGAGATGATCAGTGACAGGTTTTGGGGATACGGTGCCATCGTCGAACTTCCCCCTTTCGCCTCCCAGTCCGACGGCGAAATTGTTTGCTGAATGAACGTCATCAGCAAATCGAAGGAAACGCCCTTCGTTGGTCTGTAAATCGGAAGGTCTGCAACTTTGTAGACCTTCGTTGCAATTATTGGGTTGGCTTCTTGTGACTCTTCCGCACCAACACCAGCCGCCAGGAAACTCGCTAGAACGATTGCCACAAGGCACACAGCAACAGAAATCTTTCGCATTGATCAGTCCTTTGGGTTTTGAGTTGCATCGGCAGAAAGGACCGTACTAAATCCCAAGCAGCCGTGAAACATCAGTAAATGAAAAAGGGTCAGGAGCCGATTTGGCAGTTTGGATAAGAAGGCTCTTCCGGTGCAGCCGACTCTCCCAGCTCATACGAATCCAACAGAGTGATCATCCAGCCCACGATCGCCCGCGACGCCCAACGCCACCACCCCCGTAGCTGGGCCGGCCACGGTTCAGATTTCGCCGCACTCCGGAGCGACTAAACCCTGGCGGGATCTGCTACGACGATCGTGCCCATCCGCAGTTCACCTAGGTCGGTCGTGTGTGACGCGCTGCTTGAATCCGCGTCTGGTCCGCTGACGCGATGGTTCGGTGTTTTGTTGGGTTGATCTTTCGCCAGTTGAGTTCGGCTCGCGCAGACAGGAAGCGCAACGTTTGATTAGGCAGCCATCTTCAAAGAGTTCGTTAGCATGGAATCAACTCCGCCTTGAGAGGTCGACGCGGCGATCCGTCTTCCGCTGAAGGAAAGCGTCACCGTTCCTTTTGTTTTTGCAATCGATGACCCAACGGATTTGGGCACATCAGATGGTGTCTCGTGACGTGATCGAACTCCACATGCCCAAGTCGACAGATGATCGATTGACACGATAAACTGCTGGTTGCTTATCATCCCTTACCCATGTTGCAGACCGTTCATGGCCCTCGGAATCGACCCGACCGTCGACTACGCATTCAAACTGCTGCTCGGGAGCCCTGAGCATCCCGCGATCACGCTGCACTTTTTGAACGCGATTCTTGGTGATGAGATCCATATCGTCGAAGTCGAGATTCTCAATCCGATCCTGGGCAAAGAGGACGATCTCGACAAGCTGTCGATTCTGGATGTGTCGGCGCGCGATTCGGCGGGCCGTCTATACGACATTGAAATGCAAACGACGCTTCCCGCGGGTCTTTCGCAGCGATTGGCGTACTACACCGCGTCACTCTACATCAGCCAAATCGGCGAAGGCGACGATTACACGCTATTGCGGCCGGCCATCAGCATCTGCGTTCTTGACGCAATTCTCTTTCGGGAATCAGCCCAAATCCACAGCGATTTTCGGCTCCGAAGTCGCGACGGCGGCCTGAAATTGACCGATGGGCTGCAAATTCACCTTCTTGAGTTGCCAAAGTACACGGTGCCGAGCGATAATCGAGTGATTACCGACCCCGTCGACGCGTGGTGTCACTTCTTCCGCCGAGCCGAAACGATGACGGCCGAAGAGATCAAGCAGCGATTCAACTCTCCCGCCTTTAGCGAAGCCGCCGAGGTCCTCGACATGATCCAACGAACGCCGCAGCAACGCAGCCAATACGAACTCCGCTTGAAAGCCCAACGCGATGAACGGGCAAGGATGCAGTTCGCGGTCGAGCAGGCGCGGAAAGAAGGCAAAGCAGAAGGCGAAGCTGTTGGTGAAGCCCGATGCCGGATTAAAATCCTTCACGAGCTTCTGAGCCGAGAGCAAACGTCCGTTGAAAATCTCTCGCTAGACGAGTTGGCAACATTGGAAAAGGACCTGCAACGCCAGCTTCGCGACCGGGGTGTTTGACGCGATCACTTTCGCATCGATTCTACGAATCACAGGCGTGTCATGACTGTGCTTTCGCCACCCCACGCCTACGGACGAGTCGCTTCCGTGCGTCAGCGAGCGTCTCGGAAGAGTGCGGCTACGATTTCACAACGAGATCGCAGGTGCACGTCGTCCCGTCTAAGACGGTGTTCGCCCCGCGAAACCCGCCAGAAATGTGAGGCGTCATCCGCCGCCCCCGTGCGTTGCTACGTTAGAGGCCAACACTACAGTGTTACCGCGCTGACGGATTCGTCAGCGGTGATCAAGGAGCGGTACGCTTACGATGCCTATGGCGGACTGTCGGTGTTTGATGGTAGCGGCACTGCACGTACGACGGCAGCCGAAGGCAATCGGTACACGTATACCGGCAGGGAGTGGGACGAAAAGCTAGCGCTCTATCACTATCGGGCTCGAATGTATGATCCGATCTGTGGGCGGTTTTGCTCCAGAGATCCGATCGGATTTGAGGGAAGCGAATGGAATCTATATGAATCCGTTGAGTCGAACCCAATTGATGGTCGCGATCCGCTTGGAATGACCCGAGAGTGCGACGCTAAGGAGAATCGACGGTTATGTTACATGTGCTGTAAAATGAAACATGGAGGACGCAGCGGAAGTCATATGAGAGGCTGCAAAAATAGCTGCAACGCGCGTCACCCGCCAATGCCGCCTCTTGTCCCGCCGGCGTCACCTCTACCTGGTCCGTATGCTGATGGAATCGTTACTTGCACACGATATCCTGGGAACGCGAACCAATTCCTCTGTTTTCCGCGATGCGGCAAGGACTATTCACTCGACTACGGCCTCTACATCATCGAGGGCACGAATTGCAGATTGTTTACAGCCTTCACATGCAAGGAATTTATAGAAGGCTACGATTTGGGTGGAGGCTCTTTGGATCAACCTTTTGCGTGAGCAAGTAGTGATGACCATTTGGATTTCAGGCATATTTGCGGGAGTGGCTTTGGTTTCGCTGTTGCTCTCGACTTTCATCTTAGTTATCAGGTACGGGAGCGTAGTAGCGAAAGATGATGTCGGTCTGGACCAGATCGGTGGACTTCTCTTTTTGTTGTTTCTTGTGTCGACAGTTTTTGCGTTTATGGCTTCTTAGAGACAGGTCGAAGCTCTGCCTATCGACGTTCGCTGTACTACCGCAGCAACGAGCGCAACAGTACGCCGCTGAGATTCTGCACACAGCGGTCGTGTCTCTCGACCGTCGCGCATTGGTTGGCCTGGTTAACCGAACAAGGCTGGCTTGCTGTCGACCCCGGCAAATCGATCGAACTACCGAAAGAAGAACAGCGTCTTCCGTCGGCACACCTGACGATCGACGAAGTGGAAACGCTCTTGAGCAGTGTCGATCTTAGCACGGCGGCTGGACTACGAGACCGTTCGATCTTGGAACTGTTTTACGCCACCGGGATGCGTCGCGCGGAGTTGATTGCGCTACGGTTGGACGACATCAATCACGAGTCGGGACTGGCGATGATCCGCCAAGGCAAAGGACGTAAGGACCGCGTGGTTCCGACCGGCCAGCGGGCGCTCGAGTGGTTAAACAAATACATCCACGACGGACGCCCGAACTTGTTGGACGACGACACCCAAACGATCTTTCTGACATCACGAGGCAACGCGTTCCATCCGGTTACCCTGTCGCAACTGGTGAAGACCTACTTAACCGCCGCGGGAATCAGCAAGCCCGGCAGTTGCCACATGCTGCGTCACACGACAGCGACGTTGATGCTCGAAGGCGGTGCTGACTTGCGTTCGATTCAGTCACTGCTGGGACATGCGAGCTTGAACACGACTCAAATTTACACGCACGTGTCGATCAAACGCTTACAAGAAGTCCACGACAGGACGCATCCCGGCGCAAAAGACCGCAAACCGCCGGAAAACGAATAACTTCTTCATCATCCCAGTTGGCTACAATAGCGGGATGCTCTGCCAGCCATCATCCCGCCGCCGACCATTTACCCCCAGTCTCGCGCGCACCCGCGCGGGAGCTGGAATATCGTACGTCGTTTCAAAACGCAATCCTCGCTGCAGATCCCGCCCAGCATCCCGTCGCACGCCCGGCAAAACCCGCTCTGAAAGTGACGAGTCGCCCACAAAGCTTGCCCCTGGCTACGTTAGCAACCAACAGTACAGTGTCAACGCACTGACCGATTCGTCTGGGACGATCAAAGAACGCTACGCGTATGATGCGTACGGCAATCTTTCGATCTTCGATGGCAGCGGCGCCGCACGCACGTCAACCGCCGAAGGTAATCGTTACACCTATACCGGACGCGAATGGGACAAGGATCTTGATCTCTATCACTATCGGGCCAGGATGTACGACGCGACTGCCGGGCGGTTCTGCTCCAGAGACCCTATCGGGTTTGATGATGGGCCAAATCTATTTGCGTATGTCCACAATCGCCCTATCAGCTTTGTTGATCCGAGAGGGCTTTATTCCACACCGGGTTATGGCCATTTCTGTGGGCCAAGAAACGGTGAGGAATGGGACGGAGTCACAGAATTGGATTGCATCGACAAAGCGTGCAAGTGGCACGATGAGTGCATCGGCCCTCTCGGCACACAATATCCATGCCGAATTACCTATTGTGACCAAAGTCTGAGTATCAACGCCTACTACTGCGCCATCTATGGATGCAATACCGCAGCGTGTCGTGCTGCGGCATTGGTTATCGCACCTTGGATGGACATCCAAGGTGGCGGAACTTTGCCAATTGGTTGGCCGTTTTTCAAATAGGACCATCCAATGAAACTGACGTTAGTCCAGCGGGGTGGCTTGCTCGCGATGTTGGTTGCGGTAAATTTGTTCTTGTTGGCAACTGCAGGAATGACGTTTCAACTCCACTGGTTGCTTGTATGCGGCATATCGGCGACTGGCGCCCTTTTTGGTGTGGCTCGGTCGACGGACGAACGTATTGTAGGCTCGCTGATAGGCAGTGCAGTGGCGATTTTCGTTGTACTAGGGTTGATCATGTCTGCCTTCGGGCGGATGTTCACTTCCTAATCCACAAACCGTCAGACAGGGTCAGTAGACGTTGATTGACGGTTTTTCTTTGCGCCCGCTTCCAAACAGATCGTGCTGGTCTACTTGGTTGCCAGGTCTGCCCAGTGTGACTTGGGTAACGATAGCGTTTTCACTCTCTTGGCCGCTTCGATTTCAGTCGAAGCGAGTGCGTTTGGCGACGTGGCGATGAAAAAGGGTCAGGAGCCGATTTGGCGATGAAAAAGGGTCAGGAGCCGATTTGGCAGTTTGGATAAGAAGGCTCTTTCGGTGCAGCTGACTCGGCATGCCCCACTACTTTCGGCGGTCGCAGGTTCGGCACTCCGATCGCGTCGAATTTCTGCAGCCTGATCTGCCAATGCACTAAGAATGCAGTTTACCTAGCATTCCATAAATGCTCCTGCCCCTTTTTCACTCCTGTGTCCCAAGCCGATCTGGATCGAGCGGGTACGGGTTCTGGCCGATGTCTGGTTGCATCACGTCGCCGAATTGTTGGCAGGCTCGCGATCATCACGAAACAAAGCCAAGAAGCGGAGGTTTAACCCTGGGAGCATCGTTCTATGTACAATTTCCTATTCGATCCATTGTGCAACTTTTAGAGGGTATGCAAATGTCTACGCAAAAGAATCTCGAACAACGTATGTCGCATCTTGAAAAGGAAGTTCGAATTTGGCGCCGCCTAGGGCTAGGAGGGCTGGTGTGTGCTGTCCTTGTCTCCACAGTTGCGGCAACCCAGAATCCAGAAACGCCAAGTGTAGTTCGTGCCAAAGAATTTCAGTTGATCGGCAGTGATGGAACGGTCAAAGGAGCCTTCAAAACGCTTGGGCCAGACAATGTCCAACTCCGAATGAATGGTGCAACGTCAGAGATTGCGTTGGTCGCGAACGATCAACGGGCAACACTTAATCTTAGCAACGATAACAGAATCAATTCCGCAGTCATCGAGGCGTATGCGAAAGGCGGATCGATGGGCTTGTCACGAACCACTGAAAAAGGGCGTTCTGGCGTACACGTCAACGGCGGTAGCGAAGACTCATTCGTAAAGATTGAACCAATGGGCGGTCCTCAGGTTCGCATTCCCGAGTGAACTGTGAGTCGATCTTGGGCAGCATGATCGGCAATAATTCGTCCAGTGCGTCCACGTCCGTTTGGCAATCGTCCAGCAACGTCAGCAACTCGGCAGCGCTATAGATCCGCCTCGGATCGCCAAATCACGCATCGCGGTTTTCTCGGTCGCGTCCATCGAGTCACACCCGTGGAACGCCAGACATCCGAGCAGCCCAGAACCGGCTGGCGGTTTAGAGCCGTTCAGTATGTGTCTAAATTCGCACCACAGATCCAAAACACGCGACGGTAACCGCCATCCTAAGGAGCGAAAACAATTCCACTCGGCCGATGAGAAGTAGGCAACGAACAGCGCGTCCGATCCCACGTCAAAGGGTGGTCGATCCGTCTTGTTGATTTCATCGAATCCGATTCGGTCGCCACATCATTGCCACCGTTGGCAAACAGTTCTTGCGGTTCCGCTTCCGGATGGAGATGGCAGTCCAAAAGGGAGCCACCGTGGTAGCCAAAAACGGATCCAGGTGGTTTGAGGGGGTGGTGGCTTGGGGGGGCGGTGTGATGAGCTATTCCGCTGTGGAATTTCGCTCAACTCTGAGTCGTGGAACGTCAGTCACTTCATTGGCGTTATTGGCGTTGGGAAGAAGTGGATTATTCCGTATTTGCACATTTTTCCGTTGTGAATGGTTGCACCGGTTTGGCGTCCATCTAATCTCGCGGGTGGCATTCACGCGTTTTCTGCGTGGAGTTCCTAGGTGCAGCAACGGTGGACGGGGAAAATGCTTGGTATGAGCAGAATTCGATTCTTATTGGCGGGCGCTGCGCTATTGGTCACGACCGCGGGGCAGGTGCAGGCTGGGATTATCCAGTACACCATCTCGGTGAATGTGACCGCTGCTGACGGGGCGCCAGGAACCTTCGTGCAGTGGGATTTTAGCAGCATACCTTCCGTCTTTACTGGGACTTTTGAGGCTGACGATACTGTTACCGGATCGATTAGTCATTTCGAACTTACAGTCGGTGGGATTGATATCGCCACGAGTCACCCAGACACCTTGGGATCGGGCAACAATCTTTTTGATCCAAGTTCGCTCCTTCTCGATTGGGGCGGCTACAACACGTTTGGGGATTCATTTGTCGGTTTTGGTGATCTAGCAGATCCGACTTTACCAACCTCGTCCCCTGCCAATTACGTGGGGGCTATCGAAGCGACCGATTTGTTTCCCGATGACCCGTTCTATCAATACGCGCAAAATTGGGTTGGCACGTATTCAATTGTTCCGAGTGCCTCGGCAGTTCCCGAACCATCTTCGTTCGCCATCTTCAGCGGATTGGGATTGGTTGCTTGTCGGATCCGTCGCCGACAACGAGGCTCGCGTTAGACGCCGAGTCAATTCAAGTTCTACAGGTAGCTTGCTCGGCAGTGGCTACTGCAGTCGCTACCAAGGGCGAGCATGTCGCGGTTTGAAAATTTGGGCGAAGGTACTATGCCAGCGACCAGAACGACGACAGGAGGTTGTTGCAATCTTCGCGGTTGATGACTCGATCGGAGTCTTGAATCTGGTTGGTGCCTCTTTACGTCAGCGGCGTGATACAACTGAGCCCAGGGTCAGGTTTTGCAAGTGCAGCGAGCAAACCGCAACCCTAGGTTCCGAGCTGGCAAGTGGGCTGGGAATCGATGTTGGTCATTTTTCGCAAGCTCGATAAAATCGGCGGAAATGACCCGGCCTCAGAAGGAGCGAACCATGTTTCGTCGATTATCAAACCAGACTGCCCTTGCCGCCGCAATTGTTGTCGGCTGTTCGTTCTCTGTTGTAAATGCGGAGCAAATCGAAGCAGATGGAAAAAAAGCGATCGTGACCACCGTTTACAATGTCAGCGACTTGACATCGTTTACGGACGGGCAGCACGGATGGGACTACACAACCTTGCTTGAGTTGTTGAAAACCAAGATTGGTGATGATCAGACCTCGACGATTGCGCCGTACCCGCAAAACCTGAGTCTGATCATTTCTACGACCAACGAAAAACATGCCCTGGTTGCCAAGACGCTTAAACAGGAGAGAGCCAAGGCAAAGCAAACCAAAGCGAACTCCAAACACGCGATTGTGACCCGCGTGTACAAAGTGGGCGATATGGCTGCGTTCACCCAGGACAAGAGTCTTTGGGATCCGTCTATCTTGCTCGAATTGTTGAGAACCAAGATTGGCGAAGATGAGTCCACATCGTTCGCTCCATACCCACAGAATCTTAGCCTGATCATTTCCACTACCAGCGAAAAGCACGACATCGTGGTGGATACGATCGAGAAACTTCGTCAGAAGAAATAGCGATCGGGTGGACCTCCGCAGTTGATGGCGATTACCAGCGGAACGTGTGGTTCATTTCGAGACACCCCAATCCCTGGACTGGTATTCCGAACTGACGGTCAGTCCCTTGCTGTGTGCGTTGATGAACCAAGCGGTTGTTCCGGCAGGAAGCGTTGACGTTGCCTGCCAAGTATCGTCTTGATGTGTTAGCTGGGCCGGGGCCTGCGTCCACTTTCGACTTCCGGTGACGCCCGTGTCGGTCGTCGAAACCAGCACGGCATCATCAAGTTTTTTCGATGAGTGGAACGAGACAACGGCTTGCTGGTCGCTCACGTTCGCTGTTGTCTGATGACACCAGGGTGCTCCCTGGCGGACGACGCTGTTGGCAAATGCGTAGCTGTCCGGTGGATTCCAGCCCGCACCGTGGCCGTGCCGCATCCCTGGGATCAGACAAACCATTGTGTCGCCGGCCATCGCTCGGTAACACGCGGCTTGTTTGTCCAGCGGGAAATGTTGATCGCCGGGCCATGAGAGCCAGAGAGTCGGCATGGTGGCGTGTTGCATACGCACCATCGGATCCCAGACTTGTTTGTAGAGTTCGTTGTCGCCTAGCGACCGACCGTATTGGTTGGCCGCGGTGGCCAGGTTTCCGCAGCCATAGGTTGGAATTGCGAAGGCGAATCGATCGTCGATCCCGATCACCGTGCTGGTGATGATGCCGCCCCAAGAGATCCCCATTACGCCGACCCTGTCTTTATCGACGTTTGGAAGAGAGCGTAGCAAAGAATTGGCCAGCACCGTATCGGCAACGGCGTGATACATCCATTGATCAGCAAGCGGTTGATCACTGTCTCCGTAAATCCCATTTCTTTTGGGGCCGGCCCATTCGTGTTGAAACCACTGCTTAGTCTGTTCCTCTCGCTGATCGGTCTGGCCTTCGACCGCGATGCTGATCGCCGCAAAACCATTTTCGTTCCACTTTTGAACCCACTCCTTAAACGCCGACCCGCCGCCGCCGTGAACGAGCACGACACCCGGAAACTGGCCATCACTGTCGGTGGCTTGTGCGGTCGTGGGCATTCCAAGCCATGCAAACACCCGTGTCGGTTTCCCTTGGTACGGCAGCGCGTCAAAGTAGATTTCACGCAGCCCCTCGCGGTCTTCAGTCTGGCTGACTGGGTACATGCTGGGCGGATTGGTCAGATCCCCGATCGATTCAACTTGTTGACGCAATGCAACAAAGTCATCGGACCGAGTCTCGCGTGCACAAACACACGCCAACAACGCAAGTGAACAATGCAGAACGCGAATTCGAATCATGGGTGTGTTTTCTTGTTGAGGTGGAGCCTGTGTTGAGGCTGCGGTTTTATCGCAACCTGACCCGTCGGGCCAAGAAGATCAATGCCTCAGGCCAACCACGCGGCGTCAAGTATTCTTGGTTTGCATCGTAGAGGCTAGCCAAATGGTCCTGCCGTTGCCTGAAGCTAGAGTGTTCATCGTCCAGAAGCTTCCAGCTGTCCTTCAGCGGTGCAGTGGCAGTGTTGCGAAGCCAACTATTGCGTCTTTGAACCTTGGGCAGCTTCAGCCTGAAGTTCTTGAAACGCAGAATTTTCGAGTTTGTCGGTGACCGGCCGGACTTGCCAGACGATCCAGCGATAGGTTCCTAGGGTATAGCCGGTTTGGGATCGCAAGGCGACCGCGTTGAATGCGTCACCAGATTTGTCTCGGGTATCGATCGATGTCAGTGGCGTGAACGTGGATCGATCTTGCAGGTCCCAGCCTGGATCGGTCGCTGAATTGCAGCCATAGAGCGTCAGTTTTTGAGGGCCTCGAACGCCATTGACGTTGGCGGTCCAGCTGGTGATCGTTGACACGGGTTTCGATTCACCCAAGTCCAAACGATACGCACCGCTGGTCACGCCATTTGCAAACACCGGCCCATAGGCTTGCGTCAATTTTCCGTCGACCAAGACATCGGGTGATGCATTTTGAGTCGACGGCTTGGTATCAACGGTGCCCTGGAAAGTGTCGGTCGGTACAGTGTCGGTCGGTACAGTGTCGGTCGGTACAAGGACCGTAAATGCATCGGGAGTCTGCGCGGATTCGAACACGAGATGCGGAGCATTTTCAATCAACAGTTCCATCTGCTGTTGATTTCGAACAAGATTCAGCCGCAGCGGCACATTGCCGGCACTTTGGTAGACGGACAGCAAGTCGACGACACGCTTGATTTGCGATCCGTTGATCCCTTGGATTAAATCGCCATCGACCAAGCCCGCTATTGCTGCGGCACTGTGCTGGCTGATCTGCGACAGGGCGACGCCGCCGTCAGATTGGGATACGCCGTAAGCAGAGAATTCCGCGCCGTTCAAGTTACTGATCGCGGCCCCCAGCCAATACAGTGGCAACGATGGTGCGACTGGGCCGCTGTCGGAGCGAGGCTTTTCCATCGTACGCCGCACTTCCACGGCGGGGATCTCTGGTGTTCGTGCGATTTGCTTGAGCGACGGTTTCTTAACGCCGAATTGATCCATCGGAAAGTTTTGAAATCCGATGTCAAAGGCCGGTGACCCTGGTTGGACTCGAAAGTCACCATTTTCAGGATCGACGAATTTCGGATCGGCAACAATCGAGTGAATGTCCCAGCCGAATTGCGTGTAGCGGTCAGCCATACCGGGTGCGTTGGCGTAGTAGAGATTGCTATCCACACGCTTGCCTTTCGCCGTTTCGCTGGGCATGCGGGCACCGCGCGGCGCAGCCATAAAAAGATTGCTAAACACTTCGTCGCCGCTGTGATTGTACCAAACGTGGGGATGCAAACCGTTGTTGACGGTGATGTTGTTCCATGCACGTCGACGAAAACCTTCTCGCAATTTCAGCCCGCCGGAAAGCATCAGATTGTTGTAGATGTCATAGTTGGATGATCCATCATCAAGATCGATGTCCCAACCGTGATCGCAGCGCCAACGACTGTTGCGAATCACGGTTGTTTCCACAGCATCTAAAAACGGCAAGTCGGGTTCTTGGTCGATCACCTTTTGGCTGGCACTTCGATCGCTGCTCCAGTAGCGATCGCGCCCCCATGAATTGAAGGATCCGTGGTCGTGTGTTTCCAGCACGGTGTCGAAAACATCACATCGCTCGATCAGGTGCCCGCCCCAGGCGCCGTCACCGATGTTGATGCCTGCGCGTGCGCAGTCGTACACCGAGCAATCGCGGACGGTGATGTGTTGGGCCATTTCAATTTGCACGCCGGCGGGCTGTCGTTCGACACGTCCAATCCCATGGATCAGGCAGTCTTCGATCACGGAATCGGCCGGGTAGCGATTGGTTTTGGGCCCGGGAGTGCGATCAATCTTTGACAAGTCATTCTTCTGACCGTATTCAAATAACGGATCTCGCACTGCGTTGGGGTCGCCGACCCAACAAACACCGCTGGCACCGACGTCATGGATGTGGCAGCCTTTGATGAGCGTCCTGCGGTTGTAGTTGGAAACAAAAATGGCGTTGCCGCCGACCTGATCAAATTCGGCGTCCAGAATCTGAATGTCTTCCGTACCGCTAAGGACCATCGCGCCACCGCGATAAATGGCCCAGTCGCTGCGAAGCATCGGCTCCTTGGTTTCCATGAAGGTTCGGGCGGCATGGCGGAAGACAAACCCTTTCAGTGTGATGAATTTGACCGGAGTGACTTCTGTTCCCTGAAATTCAATCAGATGACGTAGCCGAACCACTTCGATCTCAGCCGTCTGCAGATCCACATCCTCGGCGGGCATGTAATAGAGCGTGTCGCTGCTTGAGTCGTGAAACCATTCGCCAGGTGCATCAAGTTCTTCGAAGATGTTTTCGACCATCCGGAATTCATTGTGCATTCCCATTCGTCGGTTGTTTTGCCAGCCGCCGACGTAGGTGACCTGGCCATCGGGATCTTTGCCGGTGATCTGATAGTGGTATCCACCCCAGCGCGCGCGATGCATTGCGTGGATGTATCCGCCGGCGGGATTGGCCCAGCCCGCAGCCCGCTCTTTGGCAAACGCGTCGGCTGCGAATCCCTGGTAGGCCTGTGTTTTCTGTTGGGGATCGTAATTCGGATACCGAGCCATTCGCTGATTCATTCCATTGACGAACAGCTGGTCAATTTGCAACCCCGCCGCAGTCTTTGCCATGACGATTCCGTCACGATAGGGACGCCACTGAAGATCCAGCCGACTTCCACCACTAAGCACCACACCGGATTCGTGCTCGGCCTGATAAGTGACAGGACAACTCGCGTTTCCAGAATCAGATGGAGTGAACACAAGCGTGTCCGGCAAATAGTAGACGCCGTCGGCGACATGAACGGTGACCGGCTGTTGCCCCGCCATGGTTCGGGCGATCGATTGAGCTTTTGAGAGTGAGGCGACGGGCGCCGACGCATTGCCGGCGTGATCGTCGCTGCCGGCGGGATCGACGTAGATGTCAGCCGCCACTGCGGACGGGCCGTTGGACAGCATCATGCCCAGCCAAATCGTGACGAGCCGAACGATCATTGCCAGTGCGTTTGCGTTGACAGCCAGTCGTGCCAGGTGAGCAATCATTGTGTGGTTCATTTGGCGTGAAAGGAGAGAGTGACAGGACACACACAGGGTCAATGAATCGGTTGGAATTCAATCGCTTTCAGACTCGCCGATTCCGTCTCGCCGTCGATGCATTGCACGGAGACTTTGTAGCGACCCGGTTTGGGGAAGTTTATCCAGCCGATTGGGAATGTTTGGTAGTTATGCGATGAATTCTGTTGATTCTGAATCGTTTCACCGGCCTGGATCGAGACTTTCCAGACCAGTCGTCCGGTTCCCGCGTAGGTGAGAGAAACGTTGTAGTCGCCCGGTTGGTGAACATCAATTTCCCACGATGCGCGGCCGCCACTTTCAAACCCGTGGACGTGAATGATCTGCTTCCATTCGCCAAACTTTTCCATCCACCGTTTTTCGTCTTGTTTCGCACCATCGACACTCGAGAACTCTGCCAGTATTTCGGTGTCCAGATTGGGGTCGATCGCCCAGATGGGATCCACCCGAGGTTCCCCATCAAGTTCGACGCGAATGACTGAAACGAGTTTTTCGGGTGCCCGCGGGGGCAAGCTGATCACAGTCCAATTGCCGGCTGTATTCCACTGCAGGACACCGTCGCCGTCCGCGTGGAGCAACTGGGCCGATTGAATTTTGTTATTCAGATTGGGCAGATACAATTTGCCGGCGGCGGGCCAGTCGAACACGCACAAAAACAAAGTATTGTCCTTGCGTGTCACATCGCCCCACGGCAATGCGTGCTGCCAGGGTGAGGCGTCGGTGTTGTAGACGACTTGAGGATAACGTTTGATCCAATCCCCTGACAGTTTGAGCGTTTTTATCGCGCGCTCGGGAACTGATCCATCACCTCGTGGGCCGATGTTTAGCATGTACGTTCCGCCGCGTCCGACGCAAGCAATCAATCGCTTCAGGATTTCTTGCGGCGACTTCCAATACTCGTCGTACCAAGCGTAGGCCCAGGAGTCGTTTGTCGTGTCAACGCTCTCCCACATGCCGTCGATATTGTGCCGAGGGACTTCCATATCGCCGAGTGTTTGATAGTCGCCGAGTCCATGGCCGGCGCGACCGGAAACCAATGCCCGCGGTTGATTTTTGTGAACGATGTCAACCAGTTGCTCGACATAGTGTTTCGGCATCTTTCCGGGAGTATCAAACCAAACCAACTCGATCGGTCCGTACTGGGTGGTGATTTCTTTGACCTGGGGCAGACATTTCTTTTGAAAATAGTCATCGAAGGTTGCCGGGTTGCCGTTTTCATCGGTTTGGGGGCCGTTTCCGCCGCCCGGGAACGTCCAGTCCTGGTTGTGCGAGTAGTAGAATCCGAAGCCCAGGCCCGCTTCGCGGCAGGCAACGGCGAGCTCCTTCATTGGATCTTTTTTCCAAGGCGTCGCGTCAACGATGTTGAAGTCGCATGCTGTTGAATCGTACATCGCGAATCCGTCGTGGTGTTTGGCCGTGATCACGATGTACTTCATGCCGGCGTCTTTGGCGATCGTCGCGATTTCAGTCGCATCGAAGTTGACGGGATTGAATTGGCCGGCGAGTTGTTTGTATTGGGGGATGGGAATTCCAGCCATCCGCGGATTCATGATCCATTCACCGATGCCGTAGTAAGTCTTGCCATCGACTTGATTGCCTAACAGCGAATACAGTCCCCAGTGAATGAACATTGCGTAGTTGCCTTCGTCAAACAACTGCCCACGCTCGGCGTTCTCCGCTCGCAGTTTGATGACGCGGTCGCCCCAAAGCTGGTCCATTGATTCCTGTCCGTGAGAAACCGATGGAGTCGCAGCGAGCAGGAGTGCCAGGCAGAGACTGCTTCTTAGGACAAGATTGATCATAGGAGTTTGGAGGGTCGGCAGAGGTGTGTTTGGAATGGCGTTCAAGGTTCCGGCAGAGCGGTGTTGCATTTTGACCGGGCGCAAGCGAGACGCTATGTGAGGGATTTAGGGAGTTAACGAGATCCCTCGCTAACGTGTTTCGCAGGTGGGCACTGATCGTAACCCGACGCGTCAGCGAGGGATTTAGGGTGTTAACGGGATCCCTCGCTGACGCTTCGGGTTACCCAAAACCAATGTCTCACGTGAAAGCGCAACTTCAAAACGCTTCAGCGAGAGATCGCTCTGTCATAGTTTCAATGCTTTTTGGCGATAGTGTTCGTCAATTCGATTGGCAATTCGATCGACATCCGAATCACTCATAAACACAGGCCCGCCGATTGCAGCGGCACCGGCAAAGATTTCGGCTGCCTTGTGTGCCATCAGCATTGCGGCTTTGACTGCGCCGGCGGTTGGGCCGAGTGTGATCAGACCATGGTTTTGAAGCAGGATGACTCGAGGCGGAGACCGATATTGATCAAGAAATGATTCCACCGACGTTCGGATGACTTGCGAAAGCTTCATCCCCGGGTCCACGTAGGGCACCAGAACAGATCGCGATCCACAGCAAACGACTTCGTCTGGAAACAATCGATGATCAGCGAATTGTTGGGCCAGCGGTGAACAGAGTATCCGGTTAACCGCAATGCTGTGCGTGTGCCCAACGAATTCAATTCCAGGCAGCGACAGCAGGTAGGCGTGAAAAAGTGTTTCGACCGATGGTTTTTTGGCGCTGCTACTGACCCGACAGGCGAGCAATTGATCCTCGATCATTTGGTCGCTGACGTCATCCTGATCTAACATCGGCAGCAACCGATCAAAACGGCAGGCAACAGCATCGTCTTCACCGAGTGTTTGCAAACAGCTTCCGCTCGCTTTGACCAAGAAGCTCTCGTCGTCAATCTTTGCTGATGTATTGCCTTCGCCAAGGATCGCGAGTTGCCGGCTTTCTTCGCCAAGAAAGTGAGAAAGCTCTAGCATCGCTTTCAAAATTTTGTTTGGGGTCATCATTTATTTCGCGGGTGATTGGACGGTTCGTTGCAGCGGAGTGCCGTCATGATTCAAGTGCTGTGGCACGTGTTACTTGCGTCCATACAGCGGACCGTAGTTTTGACAGGCTCGGAAATCTGCACCTTCGCGGTTGTTGGTGCCAAACGCATTCCAGGCAGTGGGGCGAAAGACACGTGAATCGTCGATGTTGTGCATGTAAACCGGAATGCGTAGGATCGATGCCAAAGTGATGAACAGGTGGCCGACATGACCGGCTGTCATGACGCAGTGATTGGCACCCCAATGGTTCATGACTTCGTAGGTCGACGTGAAAGCACCGTGTCCGGTCAGTGTCGGCGCGAACCAAGTTGTCGGCCACGACGGATTCGTTCGCTGGTCCAACACGTCATGCACCTCGCTGGGCAATTCGATCGTGTGCCCTTCGGCAATTTGCAGCGCGGGGCCTAGACCATCCACCAGATTGATCCGCGTCATTGTCGCAGGCATACCACCTCGGGTTTTGTAGCGAGTGCTCATGCCTCCACCGGGGAAATACTCGGTGATAGAAGGATGCCACGTCGTTGCTGTCAGGCAGCGTTCGATTTCGTCATCGGTGATTTCCCAAAAGGGTTTCATGGTAGGTGTCGCGTCGTCGGTCGACTGTTGACCGGTGCCATCGAGCGTCGCAGGTCCCGAGTTGATCAGGTGCAACAAGCCGTCTGCGGCGAGTCCATCAAGTTGGAATCCATCGCAGGCCGACGCAACCGCATCAGGGCTCCAGTAGGTTCGGAGATCCGCAAAGACTTGTGAGGTGTTGGTCAGCAGGTGCCCGAACAACATCGTCGCAGCGTTTAAAGCGTCATTTTCCGTTGCGACAATGTATGGAGGCCGTTTGCCGTTCCAATCGAACGATGAATTGAGGATCGCTTCCAGAAAGTCTCCATTGGGGAAATGGTCCGTCCATTGACGCTGGCCTTGGAACCCGGCCGCGACTGCGTGGTGTCCATGCGCCTGTTCACGCAGCCCGAGTTCCGCAAGGCGTGGATTGCCGACCATCAAGTCGCGAGCAATCAACGACATTTTCACACAATCGGACCATTCCTGGTCCAGCTGTTCGCGCGAGCGTTTGGTTTCATCACTGTTGTAATCATCGCCTTCGCGGCAGTTTTCTTTGACCCACGCGATGGCATTGTCGTATTCGTCCGGATCAAATTGCCCTTTGTTGATTCGCCCGATGAATTCACTCATGTCGATGTCCTCGACTCGCATCCCCAGCCATTTCTCCCAGAATGCATAGTCGATCATAGATCCGGCGATGCCCATCGAAGTGCCACCCATCGAAAGGTAGGACTTGCCGCGCATCAACGCGACCGCTAGCCCACAGCGCACAAAATCCAAGATCTTTGTTTGCACATCGATCGGCATGGTGGCGTCACCGGGTTCCTGCACATCACGGCCGTAGATACCGAACGCAGGAATCCCTTTTTGGGTGTGCCCGGCCAGGACCGCCGCAAGATAAACCGCGCCAGGACGCTGTGTGCCGTTGAATCCGAAGACAGCTTTGGGACGCGTCGGATCCATGTCCATCGTTTCCGATCCGTAGCACCAGCACGGCGTCACGGTCAGCGACACGCCGACGTTTTCATGTCGAAATTTGTCTTCGCAAGCAGTTGCCTCCGATACTCCACCGATGCAGGTGTCGGCAATCACACATTCGACCGGTTGACCATTGGGGTAGCGCAGATGTTCGGCAATGAGATCGGCAATCCGTTTTGCCAGATTCATCGTTTGATCTTCTAACGATTCACGAACTCCGCCGAGTCGGCCATCGATCGTTGGCCGGATACCGATCTTTGGTAGGCCGTCGTTCCAAACGCTAGGGCTGGAAAAGGTTGGGTTCACGATGCGTTCTCCGGGGCAATAGGGTTGCTTTTTGGTTGTTTCCCGCTTCCGGAAAACAGATAGACGGTGAATCCAAAGATCGCGATGACCACAAAGCAGACCAATGGCAAGAAGAACGAAACGCGAACCGATTCGAGGGCATGACCGGCGATCGTCATGCCTTCGCCGTCGATGATGGCGCCTTGGTAGCGAGGCAGAAACGCGCCACCGACAATCGCAAAGATCAGTCCTGCTGATCCAAGTTTTGCATCATTGGGGCTCAGTCCGCTGAGCGCGATCCCATAGATGGTGGGGAACATCAACGACATGCAGGCCGAGACACCGATCAAGCAATACAATCCGGGCAAGCCCTGAACAAAGATCGCTCCTGCCGTCAGCAATCCGCCGCCGACAGCCAGGATCCCTAGCAGCAAACCCGGTGACAGGAACTTTAAGATGAACGTGCAGATGAAGCGGCTGGCCAGAAAGATGACCATCGCGACGATGTTGTAGTTCTGGGCCTCGGACGCACTGAGTCCCACGAGTGTCATTCCGTAGTGGATGATGAACGTCCAACACATGATTTGGGCGCCGACGTAGAACGCCTGAGCGATCACACCACCAACGTAGTGCCAGTTTGTAAACAGACGTTTGACCAGAGTTTTCAGATCGATATCGTCCTCTTCGTTTCCGGTGTCCGGCAATTTTGCGACGGCAACCACAACCAGCATCAGCAATACCACGACCGCGATGACAACGTAGGGAGTTTTGACAACATCTAAGTCATGAGCCACCATCGCTTGCTGGGCTTCCGGGTCAGCTAGAGCCTGTTGTTGCATTGATTCCGTGATCAGACCATCGACCTGACTGGGGAGCATCGTTGCGTATTCGGGATGGGCATTGAGTTGGGCCTCGCGGAATTCGGAGACCTTTAAACCCGGCAAAATGAACAGGCTGGCAACCAGCATGCCGGTCAAAGAACCGATCGGATTGAAGGCTTGCGCAAGATTCAGACGCTGTGTGGCTGTCTGGGACGGGCCCATCGACAGGATGTAAGGGTTGGCGGTCGTTTCTAAGAACGCGAGCCCAAATGTCAGCACATAGAAACCGACCAGAAAGATGTTGAAATTCATCATCAAACTGGCAGGGATGGTCAGCAAGGCGCCGATCGCATAGAGCAGCAGTCCGATCAGAATGCCCGATTTGTAGGAAACCTTGCGTATCAACAGCGCGGCGGGGATCGCCATCGTGGCGTATCCGCCATAGAACGCCCATTGCACCAAGCTACTTTGGGCGTTGCTGATCAGAAAAATTTCTTTGAACGCGCGAACCAAGGGGTTGGTGATGTCATTGGCAAACCCCCACAAGGCGAACAAGGTCGTGACGATCACAAACGGATAGACGAACTGGGCCGGCACCACGGGCAGATCTTCGTTTCTGCCCGCTTCCACCTTGTCGTCGCGGGAGGACACTCCGTCGGTCATTCGATTGGGTATCACATTGGTAACAGGGGGGGCCGCCCAGGAAAACTTGGCGGCAATGCTTTTGCGACGTTCGCCGGGCTAGCGAAAGACGGTATATTACTAATGGGCAAAAGCCAATTGATAGCGATTCGCGACATGTTGGTAGCTGATTGCGACATCCCATTGAGAGTGTATTGATGAGCCGGAAAAGTCGACCTCGGATCGCATTGCTGGTGGAGGCATCGCGCGCCTATGGGCGCGAGTTGCTTCGCGGCGTGGCGTACTTTGCGCGGACCCAGGTGGACTGGTCGCTATTGCATCAAGAGATGACGCTTGATTCCGCGATGCCGGATTGGATGCGGCAAGCCAAGGTCGACGGTGTGATCGCGCGCATCGACACGCATACCATCGAGCCGCTGCGCGCTTTGAACGTGCCCATCGTCGATGTGCGTTGCAACCGCAAGTTTTCCGGCGTGCCTCAGGTCGAAACGGACAATCATCGTGTCGCCGAATTAGCGTTCCAGCACCTTTGGAATCGCGGTTTTCGCCGGTTTGCGTTTTGCGGCTTTCGCTTTGCTTCTTACTCCGACGCCCGGTTACAGTTTTTTCGAGACTTGGTGCAGCAATCGGGTTGTCCGTTCGATTTCTATGAATCGGAAGGGCGTCCGGGCAGTCCGCTGACCAGTTTGGAAGAAGCTGGAATCGTTGACATCGATTTGTTGTCCCAGTGGTTGATGACACTAAAACGTCCGACCGGTCTGTTTGTTTGCAATGACATTCGCGGGCAGCATGTCATGAATGCCTGTCGAAACGTTGGGATCGCCGTCCCAGATGACATTGGCGTGATTGGGGTCGACGATGATGACGCCCTGTGCCTTCTCTGTGACCCGCCACTCTCCAGTGTTCGTCCCGATGCAGAGCGGGTTGGATACCGAGCCTGTGAAATTTTGTCCCAGATGCTACAGGGGATTCAACCGGATTTGGAAATCGAATATGTCCCCCCCAAGTCTGTCTCGGAACGATTGTCGACCAACGTCGTCGCGGTTGATGATCTGGAGTTGGCCAACGTCTGCCGGTTCATTCGCCAGCACGCCTGCGACGGAATTAACGTTGCCGATGTGACGGAAGTCACAACGTTGTCGCGGCGGCAGTTGGAGCGACGTTTTCGTGAAGAGCTCGGGCGGACACCGCATGAGCAGATCACTGCGGTGCAGATTGATCGGGTCAAACAATTGCTTCGGGAAACTGAAATGACGCTCGAGCAAATTGCACCCAAAGCAGGCTACAGTCACAAAGAAAGTCTGAGCGCTGTGTTCAAACGCGAAACCGGCCAGACCCCGGGCGACTACCGACGCCGCAACAGACTGTAGCGGCAGGCTCTGTTCTTAACGCGACACCGTTGGAGTTCAACCTTTGGGTTGCTGAGGATTGTTTTCCTGGCGTGAGTCCAGCCTCGCAGAGGCCAGCAACCGCGTGTGACTAGGGTGCTGAAACGGTTGGCAAGCTGAACGAGGGTTGCTTTGGTGGCGGCGGTGCGGTGTGCGCTGGTTGGGTGCGCATGGCTTTGCCGTACGAGGAAACGAATTGGGTAGGGTCATTGATCATATCGGTGGTCATCTTGTAGTGGTGATAGTGCATCGCGCACTTGATCGTATAGAAGAAGAAAATCGACGGCGTTGCCATGCGCGCCTTCATCGCCCCCCAGATCCGTTGGCGATAGATGCGTCGCAGCGAAGCGTCGGGAACGCCTCGCATTAGTCGCCAATACATCACGACAAATCCAACCATAAAGAAGCTGAAATGTTTGATCCGCAGCCATCGGTGCTTGCGGAAGAATTCGGTCTGAAAGATTCGAAATTGAAAGTGATCATCCAGGAACAGGGAATCAAGCCGGTCAAAGTAGACATCGGGCTGATAAACTTGCTGCATCGTCGCCAGGTATCCACTCAACAATTCCTCTCGCGACATCTGCAAGGGAATTACATTGGTTCCGAATTGATGTTCATCCGACGTGTCTAGTCGGCCCTCGCGGCGAAGGCGATCGTGTAATGGCGTTTTGGGAATCGCATGCAGCAATCCGATCATGGCGTGGGGGATCCGCGCCTGTTTAATGAATTCCGCTTGCCGCGCGAAAATGCTGGGCGTGTCGTTGTCAAAGCCGACGATCAATCCACACCAAACCTCGAGCCCAAAATCTTGGATCTGGCGAACTTTTTCAACCAGCGTGCCGCCTTTGTCACGAACGTTTTGGTACTTCTTCGTCTCTTTGAGCGATTCCTCATCGGGACTTTCAATCCCGATGAAGACGGATTGAATGTTGCACCGTGCCATCAATTCCATCAGCTCATCGTCTTCGCATAAATCCAGCGAGGCCTCGGTACTGAATACCATTGGGTATCCGTGTTGTTCCTGCCATCGCGCGACTTCCGCCAGAACGGGTTTGATGCCCTTTTTGTTGCCGATCAGATTATCGTCCACAATGAAGCCGATCTCGACACCCTGTTTGCGTAACGAATTCAATTCATTGATGATTTGACTGGCTTGTTTGATTCGGGGCCGCCGACCGAACGTCACGATGATGTCGCAGAATTCACATTGAAACGGGCAGCCGCGAGAGAACTGTAGACTGCCTAGCATGTAGGACTTGTTTTTCAGCAGATCGTGGCGAGGCGTCGGCACCGTCGACATGTCGGTTTTTTCCGCCTGCTCGTAGCGAGATGCATGATTGCCGTTTGCCCACTCACTCAGAAACTGGGGCCAGGTCGTTTCCGCTTCACCGACAAACGTGACGTCGACCAAGTCGCAAAAGTATTCTTCCTCGACAGTGACCCAGGGCCCGCCAACGACGACAAACACGTCGCGAGCTTTTAGTTCGGTGAGGATTTCTTCCATCCGAAATCGCTGCACGCTCATGCCGGTCAACGCGACGATGTCAAATTGCTCAAGCACGTCGAAATCGATCGGTTCGACGTTTTCATCAATCAGCACCACCTGGTGTTCGTCCGGCGTCAATGCCGCCAGCAGCGGCAAGCTGGCGACGGGCATGTTCGCTTTGAATCCCATCAACGCCTGGGCGTGTTCCAGCCCCCAGTAAGAAACCTCAAACGCCGGATTGATAATCGCGATTTTCGCCATGGGGATACCCCGTCGGTTTCGGCAGGTGGATTCACTGTACCCCCTCGATGTTATCGCGTCTGAAGAGGCTTGGTGGGCACCAATTGCAAAATCAAAGGATTCAGCGATGGCTGCAAAGCAGCGCAAAAGTAAAGTTTCCACCCCCTTGAACCGTCGATTCTCAGTCACTACCTTAATGCGATCGGTTCTCAATAGAGGGCCGGCCCGCCGCGCAGCCAGCAAAACGCAGTTTCTTTCGTTCGCGCACTAGCCAGCCACGCCCTTTCCGTTCTTGTTTTTCGGTGTCTGGATTGTTGCTGCATGGTTGAATCATCAACACACAAACCGAAACAGCCAGCGCTGGCAAAACGCAAACGTCGTTCGATTTGGCTGCGTTGGTTGATTCATTCGCATTGGATCAGTTCCGCCGTCAGCTTGGTGGGAATGTTGTTGTTTGCGTTGACCGGCATCACGCTTAACCATGCCGCGCAGATCGAAACGCAACCCGTTATTCAGACCCATCAAGCGCAGTTGCCGCCGCGGTTGCAGCAGCAACTGCGGGAGTTTGATCACGATGGAACTGCGGCATTGCCAGCCGAGCTATCGGAGTGGTTGGGCGGAGAATTCGATCAGTCGATCCAGGACCGGCAAGCGGAATGGAGCGAGGACGAAGTCTATTTGTCGATGCAGGGACCAGGTGCAGACGCCTGGTTGGCAATCGATCGCGAGAGCGGCGAAGTGGAATTCGAATCGACCAGCCGCGGCTGGATTTCCTACTTCAACGATTTGCACAAAGGCCGTCACACCGGCGTGGCATGGAGTTGGTTTATCGATTTGTTTGCGGTGGCCACGCTGGTGTTTTGTATCACCGGTCTGCTGTTGTTATACGAACGCGCCAAGCATCGCCGATTGACATGGCCACTGGTTGGGCTCGGTTTGATTGCGCCATGGATTTTGATCGTGCTGATGATGCACTAAACCCAAGTTCCTTTTTTAAGCCTGTCGGAAGAGACGATGAAAAAATTGATTGTGATCGCGCTGCTGTGTCTAGGGATCGGTCGTGCTACGGTTGGGCTGGCGCAAGACGACGCGACGAACATGGAGGTTGGTGTTGAAATTCCACGATTGAACGTCTCGGAATACCATCGGCCTTATGTTGCTGTTTGGATTCAAGACGGCAATCGAAAAGTCGTTGCGAATCTTGCTGTCTGGTATCAGATGAAAGATTCGAGCGAAGGGGCCGGGACAAAATGGCTTCCGGATCTACGCCAGTGGTGGCGGCGGTCGGGGCGCAGTCTGGATCTTCCCGTCGATGGCGTTTCCAGCGCAACCCGTCCCGCAGGAAAGCACAAACTGTCCCTGGCGAGTGACGATCAACGTCTGACAAAACTTAAACCCGGCAACTACGAATTGATCGTCGAAGCGGCTCGAGAGGTCGGTGGTCGGGAACTGGTCGAAATTCCATTCACTTGGCCCACCGACAAGTCCGTGACACACAAGTCCAAGGGTGAATCCGAACTGGGCGAAGTCACACTCACCCTGTCACCGTAGCCGGTAGGCCGGAAGAAATACCATCCGTTTATCGTTCTTGGCTCCGTTGACCAAACCGTTGGATCAGCGGAGCGATCCACGACTTTCCTTTCCCGTTGGAGAACTCAAATGTCTCGCTTGCTACTTTCCGCCTTTGTATTGGCACTGTTGATTCCTGTTACCAGCGAAGCGCACAAGGTTTGGTTGCGTCCATCGCAAACGGTGCTTTCCGGTGCTGAACCGTGGGTCACGGTGGATGCGGCGGTTTCCAATGACCTGTTTTACTTCAATCACTTCCCACTTCGTCTGGACGGATTGGTCATCACGGCGCCGGACGGCAGTTCTGTCGAAGCCGAGAATCAATCGGTGGGCAAGTACCGCAGCGTCTTTGATCTTGCGCTGAAGCAACGCGGCACATACCGCATTGCGGTCGTCAATCACGGCGTGTTTGCCAGTTGGGAAGAAAACGGGGAACGACGTCGCTGGCGAGGTAACGCGCAATCCATTGCAAATGAAGTGCCTGCTGGTGCCAAAAATCTAAGCGTCACCGAAAGTTTGGGACGTGTGGAGACGTTTGTTACCAATGGGGCGCCGTCGACCGAATCGATCCAACCGACCGGCAAAGGCGTGGAGCTAGTGCCGTTGACGCATCCGAACGATTTGTATGCTGGCGAAGAGTCCAAGTTCCAGTTTTTGGTCAACGGGAAACCGGCCGCAAACATGCAGATCGAATTGTTGCGTGGCGAAACGCGATACCGCAATTCTCAGGATGCGTTGACGATCACGACCGACAGTAAGGGTGAATTCTCGGTCCGTTGGCCCGAGCCAGGAATGTACTGGTTAGAAACCAGTACGGAGGACTCACAAACCGAGATTCCACAGGCCCAGAGTCGTCGGTTGAGCTACGCAGCAACACTCGAAGTGCTGCCCCAGTAGTTTTATTCGTACTGCCACTTGAGAATCCAAGGGTCATCGAACTCTTTTTGCATCGCTTTGAGTTTGGCTTTGTATTTTTCCAAGACGTCAGCGTGCCCCGGACTGTCGGCCAGATTGGTGGACTCGTTGGGGTCGGTTTGCATGTCAAATAGCTCGAATTCGGGCCGCTGAACATAGCGGCCAATGGTCATCTGGCCATACGGAGCATCGTTGCCTTTGGCCAGTTGGGCTTGCCAACTGCTGGCGGCCCACAGGTCGGAGGCAAATGGGAACGGCAACGGGTGGGCGATGTTCCAGATCAGTTTGAAATCTTTGTCGCGGACGACGCGCATTGGATAGTACATCTGGATCTCATGAAACGTATGAGACGCCATGATGGTATCGTGATGATGATCATTGGGGTTCTTCAACACATGCATCCACGATTTGCCATGATAGGATGCAAACGGCTTGTTTCCATTGCGATTGTCCAACAATGCTTCCTCGCGTTCGTTCCAGAACTTGTTGGCATCCAGCATGTTTTTGGGGCGGTTCTTTTTGGTGTCTAAGCCGCCGGCAAAATCCAGCAGACTGGGCGTGATATCGATGTGACTGATCATCGCATCGGTCTCGACGCCGCGCTGTGATTGGTAGGGATCGCGGACGACAAAGGGGACACGCAACCCGCCTTCGTAGACGGTTGTCTTGCCGCCGGCAAATGCCATCCCATGGTCGCTGGTGAACACCAATAGCGTTTTGTCGAACAAGTCAGCCTGCTTGAGTATCTGGACCAACCGTGCGACTCCGGCGTCGACGCGTGAGCAGGACTGGTAGTACTGAGCCAATTCCTCACGCGTTTCCGGCGTGTCTGGCAGGAATGCAGGTACCGTCACGTCGGCTGGATCAAAGAAAACTTCTTCCACGCCTGGATAGGCACCGTGGTCCGGTTTGTTGCCAAATAGGTTTGGTTTTAATTTTTGGTCGCTTGATTTGTCGGTTCCACCACCGCGGTGCGGGTCGGAAGTGCCGAAATATAAAAAGAAAGGTCGATTGTCAGCGGAGTCAGTGAGGAAGTCACGGGACTGTTCGGCCATCTCGACGGCGTTTCGCGAGTTTGCTTTCAGATAGGTTTCGAAATGAAACACCGATTCTGGGGCGACGTGATATTTGCCGATCTGCCCGGTTCGGTATCCGGCTCGTTGCATCACGCGCGGCAACGCCAACGAAACGACGTCATGGAAGGACGCAAATTTGTGATAGTGGTGCTGGTGGCCAAACTGGCCATTGCGGTGATTGTGCAGACCGCTCATCACAACGCTACGACTGGCGCTACACGACGCGGTGGTGGCGAACGCATTGCGAAACAAGACGCCGTCGGCCGCGATCGCATCAATGGCAGGTGTTTTGGCGGCGCTGTCGCCATAGCATCCGAGCGTCGGACTTTCGTCATCGGTGATGATGAAAATCACATTTCGTTCGGCAGATCGCGCCGTTTGTGGTGTGGCCATCAACGTCAATAAAACGATGATCGCACATGGAAAAATTTGTAGCTGCATCAATCCGTACCAAGCAAATAAAGGGAGCGGCGTCGTGGAACATCAGCGGACAGGACGATCGAGCGCGGTGATGGATGATCCGATGGGATCAGATTCCCATCTGTGACAGCATGTCGGCAATGCGGCCGATGGTTTGCGTCAACACCGGATGGGATTCCTGGAAGGATCCGGTTTGTTCCTGAAGTTGTTTCGCCAAGGTCGCAGAATTGACGTCCTGTTCGTCCAAGGTCGCGGAGATTTGCCCCACTGCCCGCCGAAGGTGTTCGGCTTCATCGGGCCCTAGATTTTCGATCGAGTCGAGTGCCGATTTCAGTTGTGTGAGAGCTTCTTCAAGTTCTTGACGCATGCGAGTGGTCTCTAGTTCGGCTGATGGCCGCTGACAAAAGGGAGGGGGGATTTGTTGAAACACGATGGTTTCGCACCTCGTCCAATTGTATCGACTGGCGTACCCGGCTGGGAACCAGCGTTTTCACTCGCCCTCGGCCACCGGGACAACGATTCGAGACGCGATCGCAACAATCGCATGCAAGTCCCGGCGCATGGCCGATTCGTCCTGTTGCTCAGCGGAACGTTCTAACGAATGCGTGGGGGCGACAAACTGATCAAATCCGAGTGATCCGCTGGTTCCTCGCAACCAGTGCGCGAGCAGTCCCAATTCCGTCCAGTCCTGGTTGTCGAACGCTTGGTGCATCTCGCGGAGTTTGATTTCCAGTCGTTCCAGAAAGTGCAGGACGATTTCACGAAATTCTGGATCTTCCATCGGCAGTGTGGATTCGATCGGTCCGCTTGCCTGTGCGGCAGAATCAATCGGCGTGGCTGTTTGCTCGGACCGAGATGAGTCTTGGAATAAATCTTTGGCCGGTGAAGCTGCGATCTGAGACGCGAGATCGATGCGTGACGCGATGTGTTTGATTTGTTTCATTTGTAGCTGGCATCCACTGATTTGGTGCTCCAAAGAGAACCGCTGCAAGTCCGCCGCGGGCTGAAAGAAGACGTCGAATCCTGCGTTTCCACAGGTGCCTTTCAACCAGTGTGCATCGTTGGCCAATGATTCAAATTGCTCGGCTTGCAATGCTCGCTCCATCGCAGGGAAACGCAAACCCAATGCCTGGACAAATCCGTCTGCGATTTCCAAGAATTCGATGTCCTCCAAGGGGTGGCTGCATCGCACCGGCAGCTGAGGGTGCGTGTCGATCGACGCTGCATCGACGGGATTCGAGGTTGGCGGTAATGAACCGAGCACCTCGGCCAACTTGGCCAGCAACGTATCAATCTTGATCGGTTTGGTTAGAAATCCACTGCAGCCAGCGGCAAAGCATTTCTCCTGATCGCCTTGCATTGCGTTGGCGGTCAACGCGATGATGGGTTGGGTGTAACCCGATTCACGCAGCTTGGCGGTCGCCGTGTATCCATCCATCACTGGCATGTGCATGTCCATCAAGACAATGTCAAACGGCTCTTTGGTAGCCGCGGCGACGGCAAGTTGTCCGTTTTCGACGGTGGTTACATTGACGCCGGCCTGACCCAGAATCAATCGCAACAATTTTCGGTTGGGCGAGCCGTCTTCGGCAACCAAGATTCGACAGGCCGGTAGTTGTTGCACCTTTGTGGTTGGCGACTGGGATTCGGTCTGCAATTCTGGATCGTCGATCGGATCAATCAATTCCAGTGCATTCAGGGGGCCGATGGCGACGTGAATGGTGAATGTCGTGCCTTTTCCAGGTGTGCTGGAAACCGTGATTCGGCCCCCCATGGCTTCGGCCAGTTGTTTGCTAATCGCTAGCCCCAACCCGGTTCCGCCGAAGCGACGTGTGATCGACGTGTCGGCTTGGGTGAAGGGATCAAACACCTTGGCCAATGCGTCCGGCGAGATGCCGATGCCGGTGTCGATGACATCAATGGCTAAAAACGTTTGGTCGGCTGCAGCCAGATCGCTGTTGGAAGGGGCGCGGGGTTGATCTATCCGGGCAACGATTTCGACGCCGCCGTGTTCCGTGAATTTTATCGCGTTGCCGGCCAAGTTCATGACGGCCTGTCGCAGCCGCATGGCGTCACCGAGGATCAATTTGGGCAGCAGGCCTTGGTTTCGAAACGCCAGCGAGATCGCTTTCTCGTCGGCTCGAGGACGTAGCAAATTGACAACGTCTTTGATGATTTTATAAGGCGAACACGGTTCAATGGACAATTCCATCTGTCCCGACTCGACTTTGGAAAGATCTAAGATGTCGTTGATCAACGCCAGCAGGTGTTCACCGCTGCCGTGGATCGTGTCCAGGTATTCTTGACGGTCTTGGATCGAGGTGTCGAATCCGCGGCGGAGTACATCGGTGTAGCCCAGGATGGCATTCATCGGCGTCCGAATCTCGTGACTCATTCTTGCCAGGAACTCGCTCTTGGCTTGATTGGCGTCATCAGCGACTCGTTTCGCAATCGTCAAATCACGTTTGGTTTCTTCCAATTGTGTGACGTCGTCAAAACTGACCAACACGCCGCGACTCTTGCCATCGTGGCCGAGCACCGGGGAGGCATTGGCGATCAACATTCGGGGCGGATGATTCGGCAGGCACAGCTCAATCATGGCACCGGCGATGACCACATCATCAGAAAGCGCGGTCTGCCAGGGAGCCTGGTGGAGTGAATCCAGTTTCCAATCTAACCGATCGGCTTTGCGACCCAGAAGACGATCGGGATCGCATCCGATCCAGTCAGAAAAGGACTGATTGGCCAGCACGATGCGGCCTTGTCGGTCCAGTACCAAGAGGCCTTCGGCAAGCGAGTCGAGTGCCGATCGCACTCGTTTGGGGACTGTTTTGGAGGGGTCCAAATGAGCCAGCATTTTTTTCAGGTACAGTTGGAACAGAACGAAACTGACCAAGCACACAAACGCTGTCATCACAATCCACGGATCCATCAGTTTGGCAGACCAGTGGCTAGGTCGCAGAGGAGCAAAGCACAATTCGACGACTCCCCAGCGATTGGTCCCGCTGCGAATCGGTACCTGGACGTGAGTGCCCGTGGAATGCTGCGATGACCGCTTGGACCAGGCTTGTTTGTGATCTCCGAAGACCGAAACCAACGCGCCATTGGTCCGACGAATTCCGGCCGAGATCACGGCTGGGTTGCGCTCGACGACGGATTCAAGGAACCGTTCCAAGCGGCGTGTTTCGCGATGAGAGATCAGATCCGAACTTGTCAACGCGATGACTTCGCACAAATTTGCCCGACCGGCTCGAATGGCTGATTCTTCCGCCGGGACAAGCCCCAGGAACATAGCCAAAGAAAGCACCGACAGGAGGACGCAGATCAGCCCAAGCGAAATACGTGTCTTGACATTCAATTTGAATAGGTGCATTAGGAGACCTCCCCCGATGGCGATGCTTGATTCGTCGTCGTGACGTCCGGGGCAGGTTCCGGAGAGTTCTTTTCTAACATGGTTTCGATGGAATCATCGTCGGAGTCGTCAACGTCATCGTCTTCGTGCATGTCGCTCAGTACCAATAGCGGATCGACCAAACTCCATGCCGGCAACTGTGCCAATAGGCTGGTTGCCAGCAGTCCACCGCGGACGGTCCACAACACGTAGCCGACTGACAGAGCACCGGAAAATCCGGCAAATGTTCCAGCGAACAGGAACCGTGATTCGGTGACTTGCTTGATTTGCTTCTCAAACTCGGCGAGATCGTCCCACAGCAACTGACTATCAAACGGGACAAACTCGAGTATCGAGTCGAGTTGCTCGATCACATTGATCCGTCTGCCAGAGAGTTGTGTGCTGAGGCTCATTTGTGTCGTCGCATAATCCTCGGAACCCGCCAAATTCAGTGGCTCAAGTGACGCCATTTCCAGCGGTGCAAAACGTGTCAGTTGGAACGCTTCGGTATTGAATCCTGCGATGCCTCCGGCAAAGACGGTAGGCACGTCGCTCAGACCGGATGTGAGCACCGGCGGTAACGGGCTGGATACAGGGTTGTTTGGTTGACCGGTCGTAGGCGGCTCCAGAGGATCGGATGGTTGAGGATCTGGTGTCGGCCCAGGATCGGTCGGTGACGGATTGATGTTCTCGATGTCCGTGTTGTGGATGGGGGACATGACGAGTATTTGAACGGTCGTTGGTAGACCGGATTGGACACCATCTGTGGCGGAATAACTGAACGTGACGACGCCGGAAAATGTTGCTTCCGGAGAAAAGACGAACGAGCCATCGGTGGCGACTACCAGGGTGCCCGATGTCAGACCTCCCCAAGACTGAACCGACAGTGTGTCACCGTCGACATCAATGTCGTTGGCAAGCAAACCACCGGAACCGACGATCAGGGTGGTGTTGGCAGCGACGGAATACTGATCCGAGATGCCGATCGGTTGGTCATTGATCGGCAAGATGTTCATGTTCACACTCTCTGTCGTCACGTTCACGCCATCGCTGGCCGTGATGGTCAATTGATCGTTGCCGGTGACATCCGGATCGCTTCGGTACGTCAGTCCGATTGCCGCAGCGAGTGTGGTGTTGATTTCGGAAAGGGGGGCTGTCAAGGTCACACTGGAGCCACCATTTCCGGTGATGGATAGATCCGTGATCCCGCCCGGAACGGTTCCACTGATAGTCAGCCTGCCGCGAGCCACGCTCAACGTCACTTCTGCAATTCCGGTCCCGAGATCAATGTCATCCACACGGATGCCAGTGATCGTCCATGCAATGTCTTCGCTGGGAAACTGCATCCCCGGAACCGTGATGGTCGGTGCGTTGTTGTTTGCCGCGATCGTGACATTGGCGGTGGCGACGTTGCTGTTTGACTGGCCGTCGTTGACGACAAACTGGATTTGGCGTGTTGTGGTATCTGGATTGAGGGAACTATTGTCGTAGCGAATCGTTCGCAGGACTTGCTGGTAGTTGGCGACGCTGTCAATGTTGCTGAGTGTTAGCGTTCCAGCAACGTAGCTGGCGGTGATGCTGGT
>NZ_JAMYFE010000113.1 GCF_024129865.1 Stieleria tagensis
CCCGACGTCTGAGTTTTGAAGCCAGCGCTTTTGCGTGAGGCATTGGTTTTTGGTAACCCGAAGCGTCACTTCAACGGCGCTGGTGTGGAGGATTTATCCGACTCGGGTGAGGGTTTTCTGCGAAGAATAAAGCCGGTCGGATAAATCCTCCACACCAACTAGCGACCGGCTAATTAAATCAACAGCCCGGTCGGGTTACCATAAAAGCGCAACTTCAAAACTCACGCTTCGGCTTACCAAAAACCAATGCCCCACGCAAAAACGTTGGCTTCAAAAGTTTGTAGCTCGCGGGCGAGTCCCCTACAATGAAACTGTATCCCCGTTGTCGGAATCGATTTCGACAGACTCTCAGTTTGATCACATCCTAACCGTTGAGTGTTGTCATGAGCGACGTCGCAATCGTACCGGATAAGCCACGCGGAAAATGGACCAGCACACTCTCGCTTGTTGCCCTGCACGCGTTGGCGTTTGGGATGCTCTACCTGATCATCGTGCAGATGAACGGGGCTTTTCGAGACTTTTTCCTGTTGGTGGGAATCCCGCCGACGCAGCGATTTGAGTTTGCGTCTTCAATCAGTGACTACGTTGCCGCTTACACCCCGTTGGTTTTGCTGGCTCTCGCAATTCATCTGTTCATCGTGTTTCGGCTCTCTCGCAGCGTCCCTTCATGGGTGTCCACCTATTCTCATGCCGTACTCCTGTGCATGGGTTGCGCCGGATTCCTGTGGACAGCCTGGGCCGTGCACTGCATGACCTGGAGCAAGCCAGCGATCGAGCGCCCTGCAATCGCCGTTGATGGTGCGTTGGCACCCGAACACCTCGCTGGTGCTCAGTGAATCGCTGCTGATTTTCACCGTCTGACAACTTGTTCCCGGTTGGCTTACAGCAAAATGCAAGTGCCAGGGCGGCGTTAGATGTCACAGACTTGATAGGCCTGCTCGAGTGACTTGATCGGATCGTCGCTGGTCGGGATGAACTCCTGGGCGACGAAACCGTCGTAACCGGTCTGTTTGATGGCACGGATTATCGGCGGATAATTGATCTCTTGTTGGTCATCTAATTCACGACGGCCAGGATTGCCGGCGGTGTGGTAGTGACCGATGATCGATTGGTACCGCAACAGGTTTTCGATGATATCGCCGTTCATGATCTGCACGTGATAAATATCGAACAGCAGCTTGAAATTCTCGCTACCGACTGCTTCGACCAACTCCGCACACAAGTGAACATCGTCGCCCCAGTACCCGGGGTGACCTTTCATCGGGTGGATACTGCCGTCTGGATTGCGATGCGCCTTGCTATTGAGGTGCTCTAGCACGATGCCAACGCCTTTCTGTTCGGCGTAGGGCATCACGCGTTTCCAACAATCCAAACAATTTTTTCTGGCCGCAGCATCATTGATCCCCGCCTTCCGCATGCCGGTGAATGTGATCACGTTGGGAGCACCGTACTTGGCGGCCAAATCAATTCCGCTACGCAGTTTTTCTTCGACCATGGCGTGATTGTCGGGGTCTAATGGCCCCTTCTGAAATCCATGGCTACCGACCAGGGAAATCTTCAGCCCCATCGCGGTCACTTGGTCATACAGATTGGCGTTGATGCCCTCCATCGCCTCCAGTCCAATTCGCTTGCACTCTTTGGCAAGTTCCAGCATGTCCATTGGATTGAAACACCAGCCCATGACGGACTGGCGGATGCGACGATCACTCGCCGCAGCAGGCTCTTGTGCGATAATCTGGGAGGGTGCCAGCGAGGCTCCGACAGCCGCGATCAAATTGGCAGCAACAAATTCTCGTCGTTTCACTAAAATCACCTTGGTGTGGTTTCGAATCATCAACGGTCACCCTCGTTTTACCCATGCTAACGGAATTCCAACAGCAGATGGCTGACGCCGTGGCCAAATTGTCGTCTGGCGAAGTGGTCAGTTTCGGTGACATCGCAGCCTCCGCCGGTCGCCCCACCGCAGCCCGCGCGGCTGGGCACCTGTTAGCCCAATCGTCCCTCGAATTGCCCTGGTGGCGAGTCGTTTACAGCAACGGACACCTGCCGCCATGCAATCCCAGCCTACAAGCCGAACGGCTCAGCGAAGAAGGTGTCCAGCTGGTCGGATTTCGGGTGACATGTTCACCGCGCGGAAGATTCCAACGCTAAGGTATCAATGATGATGGATCGATTTCCACCCCTCGCCCTGACAGCGCTGCTCCTGGTCGCCGCAAGCGGATTGCCGGCTCAGCGGGTTGTCGGCCAATCGAGCAACGCCCCCGAAGAAATCGCCGATCGATTCCTCCAAGTCCTGCTACGTCGACCACAGCCCGGGACGGCCCTGGACCGCGTCTATGACTATCACATCCAGAACCAGTCGCTTGATTCCCTGTTGGAATCACTCAGCAAATCGGATGCGTCTGCCGATGCAGGTCGTCGCCAATTTGTCCGGGGTTTGTTGCTGACCAAACGAGACCGACTGCCCGCAGCGATCACCGCGCTGCAAAATGCCGAGCGACTGTTGCCGGACAATGCGGTAGTCAGTTACGAACTCGGCAAACTGTACTTGGCGAGTGGCGATCAAGATGCCGCGCGACTCGCCTTGCAACGTGCCATCGAGCGAAAACCGAATCAACAAATCGCAGCGGATCTGTTTCTTGATTTGGGCCGACTGCATCTTCAATCCGGACGCACTGACCAGGCGATCGACGTTTGGCAAAAACTCGAGGCTCGTTCAGCCGGCAACCTGACGATCGCCGAGAAAATCGCACAGACCTTGGTCGATGAAAAACAATTCCAGCTGGCACTCCAGCGTTATCAGCAGTTGGCCAGGCAAGCCGTCAAGGATGACGACAAAGTCCGTTACCAGATCCAGACGGCCGACATCCAACGCCGTCTCGGCAACACCGCTGCCGCGACCGAACAATTACAAACGATTCTCAGGCGTCTACGTCCCGGCAGTTGGTTGTACACCGACGTCCGCGATCGATTGGAATCGCACTATCTATCCGAGAGTGATTATGACGGCTTGGCCAAGTTCTACACCGACCTGTCCCAGCGGTCAGCCAACGACCCGGCGATCCTAATTCGGCTGGCCCAAGTGTTGGCGGGTGGCGACCGGATTGACGACGCTGAATCCACGTTGCGAGACGTGATTCGTACCGCACCGACAAACATCGACGCACGCCTTGCATTGATCGATGTTTTGAAGCGTCGCCAGCGCTGGGCTGACGTCGGTCGACAATTTGAAACGCTGGCGGAACTCGACCCCGACAATCCCGACGTGCTGCTAGAGTGGAGCCAAGTGGTGCTGAGTGACCCCAATGTACAGATCGAGCAACGCAGGAAAGATGCCATGCAGATCTGGCAGCGACTGGCCGAGTCTCGTTCGGAAGACCCGGTTGTTCTGTCACAGTTGGCCAAACGTTATGATTCGATCGGTCGCAGTGAGGATGCGATCACACTGTATCGTCAATCGATCGATGCCGCGCCGGACGATGCCCTGTACCGAGAATCCTTGGGCGAATATCTGCATCAACTCGGTCGCACCGACGCAGCGCTGCAGACTTGGACGGAGATTGCAGCCGGTCCCCGTCGCAACCGCGACACGCTGGTTCGACTGGCTGACATCTTGCAAACGTTCCAGCTTTTCGACCAGTCACTAGCCGTTTGGCGTGATGCCGCGGCACTGGACCTGACCTTTGACCAACGGCTGCGCTATGCAAGTCTGTTGGTTGATCACGCTGAACATGACACCGCCCTCAAACAACTGGACGTCGCCGAATCAATCGCGCAGTCGGCCGAGGAAGCGGAACGACTCATGCGTCTACGAGTCATCGCCCACGCCGCTGCGGGAACGCTTGCTCAACAGATCACCAAGACCGGGACCCTGGCTGAAACCGCCGACAACCAACGCTTCCTGGCGTTGCTACACCAAGCGGCGAATCAACTGCCCCAGGCAGCCACCGCAATCGACAACGCGGCTCGACTGGCTCCCGATGACACAGGCGTTCTGATCGTCGTCGCAGAAATTGCCGAAAAGCAAGGCAAACTACAGGACGCCATCAACGCCTTGGAAAAGCTCGCGAAAAAAGATGAACGACTGCGTCTGAACCACCTGCAAAATGTGGCGAGACTTCAGCAACGGCAAGGCGATTATCAGGCCGCGATCGCCACCGCGCAAACTCTGGTCGATGCCAATCCGACTCGGACCGAATCCTATCGCCTGTACGCTCGACTGGCCACGTATCTCGGTCGCACCGAGGACGCGATCCGAATGTTGCGTCAATCAACGTTGGCGAATCCCCGCGACAACACGAACCGATTGCAGTTGGCAGCCCTGCTGGCTGAACAATTTGAAACCGCCGACGCAATCGAGCACTATTGGCAGGCGCTCGAGTTCGAAAACGTCGCTCTGGAACGAATCCGTCTGGTCGAGCTGATGGTGCCGTTGTATGCCCGGCGTGGTGAAGTCCAGTTATTGCTGAACCGTGTCAAACGATTTGATTCGGACCTGCTCTCTCGCGAGAACAATCGCATGCTCGCGGTTTCTGTTTTGGAACGTCTTGGCGATCACAAACAGGCCATCACCCTGATCGAGCAACAGCTTGCTGAGCATCCCGGCCAGCTACAGCTACTGACCGCAATGGTCCGCAACCTTGAAAAAACCTCTCAACTCGTTCGCGCGGTAACGTTCCAGCAACAGATCGCTGACATTGAAAATTCAGACGCCAACCAAACACGACTGTTGGAACTACAGCTGAGCGCAGGACTGATCACGCCCTACGATCTGTTGGTCAAAGAACTTCAATTGACCAAACAACCCCAAGCATATGTTTCAATCATTCGTCGCGCGACAGATCGTTCGCCCCTGGAAGGCATCGAAATCTGCCGGATGGCGTTGCAGAAGGACCCCGATTGCTGGGGCATTAAACTGATCCAAGCTCAATTGATGCTGGCAGTAGGCGACCCCAGCAAAATCTCCCTGCACACCGCTGACGAGGACTCCAACTCGCCTGAATCGACGAAAGCTCACGTCCAGGCCGTCTATCAACGAGTCGGCGAATTGGCTGCAGCCGTTGGCCAACTCGGCCTTGATCCAAGCACACAACCACCGTCGATGGGAAGTTCATCCGCTGCGTCAAATCCCTTCGTTTACTACGGCACACGAACGATCCGAACGGTCCCGCAGCAGGGAAACGTTCGCTCCAGCATCACGCCACCGTCGATGGGAAGTTCATCCGCTGCGTCAAATCCCTACGTTTACTACGGCACACGAACGATCCGAACGGTCACGCGGCAGGGAAACGTTCGCTCCAGCATCACGCCACCGGCGGTTTTGAGAACTCAGGTCAGTGGAGCTCAGGTCAGTGGAGCTCAGCTCAGTGGAACGATCTCGATTGACAAGCAGCTGTACCCGATGTTTTTGAGCGGAATGGTTGCCAACTTGAAATCGAATCAAGACGACCAAAATTGGCAGACCTTCGGCGCCAACCAGTTGTCCGAAGTCAGGGATTTCCATCAGGCGGTTTGGCTGTCGCGGGCATTGCAAATCATCGCCAAACAGCGTGTTGCTGAATTAGATTCTCGCCAGTTGTCGCCTCGCCAAGTGATCGATGACCTGTTTCCACTGCCAACACTGGATCAGACCGACGACGTCGCGGTCTTGCAACAGATCCTTTCATTTCACTACCTCGAGGGAGCTCTGCTGGGCAAACAATTCCAGGCGCCCGACGATCTGCTATGGAAGATTGCCGCGGTCGATCCGCTGGGAAACAACGAGCGTTGGTATTCCAATCTGATGCAGCGCGCCGCCAACGCCAAACGCTCCGACGCCTCGAACCGTTCGACGCCAGAACGTTCCTCGATACAAATAGCGTTGCCCAACGAAAAGCTAGACGCCTTGGTCAACATCTACTTAGCCCTCCAGCAACACAACCGTGCTGCCCCGCAGACCGCAGAGGATCTTAATGATGAATTGCAATTACGACGCTGCGTGATCAACGAATTTCAGCTGGCAAGAAAAGAACTCCCCCAATCATTTAGCCAACCGGTCGCCGATCCAAACGATCGCTTTCTTCGCATCGTCGCCGATATCCAAGCCGCATTGTGGGACAACGATCTGGAGCGTGCCGAACACCTGGTCAGCCGACTACTCGTGGCGGCGCGAGGTAGCGATGGAGGCGATCTCACACCCAGTTTGATGTCGATGTGGTTGCTGTCTCCTGGCAATGAAACCGAGTTGAAATTTTTACGCCGTCATCAAGCGGAATTGATCGATGCTTGGATCGCCTTTCGATCAAACAGTGCAAATTCGACTCCACAACATTCCACATCCTCCAGCGCCGCCAATACGAGCAATGCCGGGCAATGCCAGCTGGTAATCTCCACCCCCGGGAATTCCAAACAAACGCATCGTTACTTTCGACTTCCCTGCACCCTCAATCGGCAACTGATCAACGGATCACTGATCCGCGGGCTGTTACCATTGGTGCTGCTCGATCCACAGAAACCGGGCAGTCGGTCGATCGTTTCCTTTCCCGCCCCCATCTTAGAAAATTTGAAACAGCCGCTCTCGGGAGCGCCGCCCCACGAACAGAAACTTCGCGTTCTGGTTGCGGCCTTCGCCGCTTGGTGGGGTGACGATCCGGACCAATGCTATGCGGAACTTGTCCAGTTGGCTGACCATTCCAGCAACGACTTGGACCTGCAAATTGAATCCGCGCGGTTGGCCGCAGTGACCAATCATCTGGCCGATGCCGTCGCACGAATCAAACAGATCGCGACGCCGGATGTTCAAACGCGAACGCGGGTCAATCAAGCCCGTCTAGAAATAGCGAAATACCAAGTGACCGAGCCCCCGACGAAAACAGCTGCCCCGGCGGTGCTCAAAATCACCCGTCAACCCTCCGCGAATGCCCAGTTGATGCAGACGTTCCAAAAGCGTGGTCTGACCGCGCTGCCGGGCGGAGTGGCGACATCGACGCGTCAATTCAGTCGCAATCTCGTTCCCATGAACCAGACACAGCCTTCACAGATCACGTTTTCGGACCAATCCGAACGTTTACAAAAGGCCAAAGAACGATTGCAATCGGGTGACCGGATCACCGCCGCCGAATTAGCCTACACCGTGCTGCAACAACCGGGATTCGCATCGAGCGACGTAAATCAGACGGTCTATCGGGATGCGATCGAGATCCTCAAGGCAGCCAACCGCTTGGATGCGCTGGTCGATCTGACCGAACGTCGTCTCAACAATGACCCGACAGACGACACCTTGCACCTGGAACTAGCAGCCCTCTACCTGGCCGCAGACAAACCCCGCCTCGCCCGCCGTTGTTGGCTGGAACAATTCCAACGGGTCAACACGACATCTGTATCGTCCATCGACGACAGGTTCCAATACCTGTCACAAACGGGACACACAGCGGGACGATTGCTGGACAGCGGATTCCCGTTCGACGCAGCCATCATCTGCCGCCACACACTGCAGCAAGCTGCCACAAAATGGATTCCAACCTACCCACAGAATGAATCTGTCAAACGCCGTACCGATGCACTTCGCGGAACGCTCCTATGCTCTTTACAAGTCATCGATGCAAACGATGCAACCAACTACTTGCTCGCAGTGGCGGAGGATGTATTGGATGCCCAGATTCGAACCACCTTGGATCTCGGCGGCGCGACGGCGGCAGACATCAATCAACACTCGCCGAAATGCCTGTTTGCGCATGCAGTCGAACTGGCCATGACAACCGAACCCGGTCGAGCAAGTGTGAAAAAACTACTCGACCGCTTGAACGCGCTGCCCCCAGAACCGCAATCCAATTGGTCGGTGGTTGCGATGCAGTTGGTCGTTTCCGCCGCCATCACCCCTGATTCGGCTGTGAAACAAATGGACCAATTGACTGCGCAGCGCAGCGGTGACTCCCCCTCGACACCGCAGAACGCACCATCGTTAACTTCCGACACCAGCGAGCTCGTTGCCCTCGTGTACGCGGCGTCATCGATGACCAGGTCCGAACACCCGGCGCTGCGCATGTCGGCGGCCAAACTGATCAAATCCTTAGAAACCGACACCGGCTCTCGCCGTTTACTGGACGCAATGACCGCGATCAAATTGCGACAAGCGGTCGAAAATAATTGACGGACGACACCCATTCTTGGCATAAGAAATGCTCTACTGATGGTATAGAACGCATTGACGCTTCTGGTCGTGTGGCCAGGCAATGCCAACCTTCAACTGGAGAATCGAGATGTATATTGGCGGCGGAATCCTGGGAACAATTTTAGTTATCTTGCTAATCCTTTTCCTCATCAAACGTGTTTAACCGATCGTCCGACAGGACCACCGCCGGTGGTCCGCAGGGACCCTAACGAATCTCTGGCTTGGGCCGCAGGTGTTTCAAGCCATTCATGGACCGTGGTGGTTGATCGATCCGTCAAATGCAGTGGATTAATCGACATCGTGTAGCCGGCTGGGTAAAAGCACACCACGCTGATCGCTCAGCCACCAACGGTCCCTCATCCCGCATGGGCCACCCCTAGCCGCCCATGCCCGCGAATTTCCCGTCGACTTTATCAGCGGCCCAACCGTTTCCAGTCGACTATCTGCCGGCTCGATTGCGTGCCGACACGCGCCCTGGTCGGACCCGCCGACGTTCGACGTGATGAGAACGGCGACCGAAACTGGAACGTGATTTGCCGCGTCTGTTCAGCTGAACGCAACCGCGACTTGCAGATTGATTCGCGGACTCATCTCACTCAATTCAAGGAGACCGAAATGAATTTTCCATCTCTACACCGGCTCGCAATGACGTCACCACTAGTGACTTGTGTGCTGTTGGTTTCACCCGTCGTTGCCGACCCGCCCTCGCCGGCACGCGAACAAGAGGAAGCGACAACGAATTACGAAGACGACGCATGGTACGACGTCAGCGAATGGTTTGACGGCAACGATTACAACCCCACGGATGAAGCGATCGGCCGCTGGGATGACGAGAAATTCTCGTATCACGACAAACAAACCAGTAGCGACCAAGACAACGACATCGAAACCATGGACAGCGATCAGTTCTATGGTGAAAACTACGACGATGGCTATGCATCGTTCACCGATCAAGATCGGGACGGCATCTATGAGTCTTACACCCGCTACTACGATGCCGACCATGACAGCCTGTACGATACTCGTGCAACCTACCGGGACACTGACCGCGACGGTGGCTACGACGACTACCAGTTCAGTGAACTTTCAGGCAAAACCAAACACGATGTCCCGCCCGCTCAAATCGCACAATCCACTCAGAAAGGATTGAGCGGCAAGGCACAGAAGGTGTCGGGAAAAATCACCGACTCCAAGTACGTGAATCGACTCGGTGGGATCGCTCTGATGCTGGAAGTGAATGGGTCCGGTGATGCGGAAAGCAGTGCCCCGGTCTGGGTGGACATGGGCAACGGTGCCTCGTATCAGTTGTTCAAAGGCGACTCGTTAACCGCCATCGGCCCGATGACGAAGGCCGGAAAAAAACAGGTCCTGGTCGCGACCACGGTTGAGATCGATGGCCGGCAACTTAATGTGCCACGCAGCGGGCGGAAGTATAGCGGAACGATCGAATCGATCCGCACGGCAACGGTTGGCAAGGAGAAACGAACGGTCACCAAGCTTGTCACCGAAAATGGCAAAAAGCTAACCGTCGATATGGGTGTCGCTGAGCGCGCTGCGAAGTTCGGCGAAGGCGACGAAGTCAGCGTGACCGGAATCCCTGTCAAACTAGGCGATCGTGTGATCTTGGTTGCCGACACGACTTCGCTGTAGATCAAACCCGGCTCGCACGGCGCTGTTTGATCGCAATCAAGACAGCAGCGCCGATCAGCGATCCGATCCATCCGGCTCCCTGCAACATCGATCCGCCGGAAACCAGATAGCCGACGAATCCGCCCAGCAATGAGCCGAAAATTCCCAACATCATCGTCTTGAATACACCCATCGGCTGCGGCCCCGGGTACAGGCCTCGAGCGATCGCACCGACCAGAAAACCAAACACGATCCAACCAATCATCCAAAACATTGCTACGATCCTGATTAAGACAAGGGAACTTAGACGACGCGAAACGTCGACTGGTGGCCTGGCGTGAATGCAAACCTTGTTCCCATTCCCGTGATTAGTGACTGATGAAACTTTTAAAAAACGTCGTCTCTCGTTTCACGTCGGACGACTGTTCCACCATGGCAGCCGCATTGGCGTACTACACGATCTTTGCCCTGCCACCACTGCTGTATCTGCTGCTGACAATCGTAACCTACACGATGGTCTTGGCCTACGACATGGACCAGGCGGGTGACAAAGCGCGAGAGCTGATTTCGACTCAAGCCGGTGACATCATCGGCAACGAAAAGGTAGCCGAAGAGATCACCAAGATCTTGCAACGCAATCACGAACAAGGTGGCGCCTGGTGGAAATCCATCATCAGTTTGGTTGGCATCCTGTTTGGCGCCACCGGCGTCGTCGCCGCGGTCCAATCGTCTCTTAATCGCGTCTGGGAAGTTCAACCCGATCCCGACGCCGGCAGCGTGAAACAATTCATTGTCAAACGCTTTCTCTCGTTGACCATGATTTTGGGCCTGGGATTCTTGCTGCTGGTTTCCATGGTGGTCTCGACGGCGCTGGCAATCGTGGGCGCGAGTGTCGGCAACTGGCTGGGCATCGAGCAAACCATTGTTGCCGCCATCAACTACGGTGTCACCTTCTTGGTGACTTTGGTGGTTTTTGCAGCGCTGTTCAAGTTCATGCCAGATGCAAAAATTGCCTGGAAGGATGTTTGGATGGGAGCCTTCGTCACCGCGGTGCTGTTTTCGATTGGCCGCTATGCCATGGGACTGTACTTTGCCAACATGAACATCGGCGCACAGCTCGGCAGCGCCGCCGCCTCGCTGGTGGTGCTGCTGGTTTGGATCTACTACACGTCGATGATCTTTTTGTTTGGTGCCGAATTCACGCAGGCATGGTCACACAAACGCGGACGCGGGATCGAACCCGAGGAAGGCGCCGTTCGAGTCGAACAAACCATTGTTCGCTCGTAGCATCCAAAATCCCTCGCTCACGCTTCGGGTTACCCTAACAGTGCTGGCTTCAACCCACTTCAGCGCGGCAACGGTTTCGACTTGCTATCGATCAAGATCTCAAGTTCGTCGACGTCAAACGGTTTCATCAAATGATGGTCAAAGCCGGCCGCCTTGGTTTCGGCAAAATTGTCGGCCCCGGTGGCGGCGATGAAATACGTGTCTCGCAGTTCCTGCTCTGCCTTGAGTCGGCGAAAAACATCAAATCCACTCATATCCGGCAGCCCCAGATCCAGTAGCACGACGTCGGGCACGCCGCTCGTTGCTTTGGCGATTCCGCTGCGACCATCGTGAGCCAAATCGACTTGGTGTCCGCTGTACCCCAACAGCGTCTTCAACGATTGACAGGCGTCTTCGGCATCGTCGATCACCAGCACCTTGCATGGTTTCGCGACGTCTAACATCGGCTGGTCTGTCACTTCATCGGTCGACGCTGACGGGGTACTCGACTGCAATTTTTCCTCAATCAATGCGATGAACTTGGGTCCATCCAGTGGTTTGGTGATGTAGTCGGTGCATCCGGCATCCATGCAGCGTTGGCGATCACCATGCATGGCGTGAGCGGTCACAGCGATGATCGGTTTGTCATAGCCACTGCAGCGCAGCCGCCGGGTCGCTTCATAGCCGTCTAACACCGGCATCTGCATGTCCATCGCGATCAAGTCGAATGGGCGTCCGGCCCGCCGAGCGTCTTCGATCTCGGCGATCGCTTGTTGACCATTTTCTGCTGATGCGGCCTGACCGCCGGCATCTTCGATCATGTGTTGCGCCAAGAACCGCATGTCTCGGCGATCGTCGACCACCAAGATTCGCCGCCCAACCAGATTGCCCCGGGTCGGGTTGACCGGTTTTATCGTGCGCGACTCGATCAAGGTCGGTTCGATCAAGGGTACATTTTTTAGTGATCCGGTTTCAATGGTGAGTGTGAATTTGCTCCCGACATCCGAAACGCTTTCGACGGCAATGTCACCGCCCAACATGCGTGCCAATCGCTGGCTAATACTCAACCCCAATCCGGTGCCCTCGAATTGACGCACGACCGACATGTCGCCTTGCGTGAATGGCTGAAACAAGCCCTTCATTTGTCGCTCGTTAATCCCGATTCCGGTGTCGATCACATTGAATTGCAATCGAGAGACGCCTTTGGATGACGAGTCATCCGAGACCGATTGGGGATTCGGCAGATAGCGAATACTCAATTGCACCGATCCGTCTTTGGTGAACTTGATGGCATTGCCAAGCAGATTCACCAGGATCTGTTTCAATCGTTTGTCGTCGCTGCGGATGGTCTTGGGAATCAAACCTTCAAACCGAACTTCTAGCGGAATCGATTTTTCGGCAGCCCGAACCTCCATCAACGAGTAAACATCAGCCACCAACAAGTCGGGTCGAAAACGTTTTTTGATCAGCCCCAGCTTGCCGGCTTCAATTTTGGAGATGTCCAAAATATCGTTGATGATCTCCAGTAAAAACTTGCCATTGTGTCGAATCACCGAAGCGCATTTGATGTCGTCCGGATCGGTCAGTTGCCGGCTTAGAATGTCGGTGTACCCCATGATCGCACTCATCGGCGTGCGGATTTCGTGGCTCATATTGGCCAAAAATTCCGACTTCGATTTATTGGCTGCCTCGGCCACCCGCCGCGCCTCTTCCAGCGATTGCTCGATTTCCTTTTGCGCCGAAATATCCAACAGGGTGCCAATGATTTGAATTGGTTTTCCAGTCGAATCCGAACGAATCGTCTGGCCCTTGCGACGCACCCACCGAATCCGCCCGTCCGCCAAAACAATTCGATGGGAGAATGAGTGGACGCCACCGTCGAGAGATCGCTTGGCACGCGACATCAAACGAGCGACGCGGTTGCGGTCTTCGGGATGAACAAAGTCGGCGACAGCATCGGCCCGCAATTTTTGGTCGGCATCCGCTGCGGCACCCACAATTTTTTTGAATTCGTCCGACCAATAGGTTCGACCACTGATCAAATCGATTTGGTAGGTCCCAAACCCTGCCGCCTCGGCGGCCAGACGCAGGCGTTCCTCGGCCAGCCGCACTTGTTCCAGCGAGTTTTTTTGTTGGCTGATATCCCAATTCAGCCCCACCATCCGATCTCCTCGCCCCTGTTGACCGGGCACCATCTTGGCCCGCGCCGCCAGCCAGCGGACTTCACCATCAGGGCGAATGATCCGAAACTCACCGGTGTATTCGCCGCGTGTGGCAATCGCATATTCGATGGCTTGGCGATTGCGTTGGGCATCGTCCGGGTGAACCAAGTCCAAAAACATCTTGCCCAACGGATGCGGAGAATCGGGCAGACCACTGATCGCCAAATGCTGCTCGTCCCAGGCCACCGCGTCGGTCTCGGGGTCCCATTCAAACGACCCCATGCCGGCCGATTCGATCGCCAACGCCATCCGCTGAGTAACCGCCGCCAAACGCTGTTCACGGTCAGCGATTTCAATCGCCGACCGCCGCCGCTCGGTCACATCGATGGCAAAAACATAACACCCATCGACACTTCCCGACGGTCCAACATCAGGAACGTACGTCACTTCTTTGAACACCCATTTGCCGTTTCCAGGCAATTGCAGCTCCAACTCAAATACACGCTTCTCACCTCGCAGTGCAGCATGTAAATGCGGTTTGACCTGGGAGAAATTTTGAGGCCCCAGCACTTCCTCGACCGTCTTGCAAAGGAGTGCCTCCGGCGGTCGCTGGAACCGATCGGCGTAACGCTGATTGACAAACTCATAGCGCAGTTCGGAATTGACATAGGCGATCATCGACGGCGTAGCGTCGGTGATCCCACGCAGTCGCTGGGCGTGTCGCGTCAACTGCTGCAATGTTTCGGCGCGCTCATCCTGGCCGACTTGCAATCGCGTGACGTCAAGAAACAGCAACACCATGCCGTCGGTCTGGCCGGCGGAATCGAAACTCGCAATCACACGCCGCAGAAAGGTCTTTCCAGAATCGGACCGAATCAAACACTCATCGGCTTGATCGACCTCCAAAAACTGCATGTCAGGCAGCGGCGGCATGTCGGGAAGCAGCGGCATCAATTGCGCCAGTGGGCGACCAATGTCCGCCTCGATCAATCCGTAGATCTCCGTCGCCGCTGTGGTGAAACAGCGGATTCGAAATTGGCGGTCCAATCGGATCAAAGCAACTTGTGCGTCCTGATCGAACGCTTCGAAATCATCCCTGTGCATCTCGCGGGAGACAGGTTCTGCCATGTTGGAGGTCCAATGATTGAAGGCAGAGTGTTACAACGCAGCTAGAGTTCAAGCCGGCCGACGAAAAACAGACTCCAGCACGACCCTACCGATTGGCACACTCGCGTCCAAGTTCATCGGCGAATTCCGAGGGTTGCAGCGGTTTGGAAAACCACCGATCGACGCCCTGGTCTCCCATTTCGACTCCCATCGCAGCTCGCTCGGACCCGCTGACGGCAAATATCTTGACATCGCGATAGTACGGATTGCTGCGGATCGCATTGATCGTGTTGGGGCCGTCCATCCGCGGCATCTGCATGTCTAACAACACGACATCCGGACGCTGCTGATGTTTGGCCAGATACAACATCGCATCGATTCCGTCTTGAACCGTATCGACCTCGTAGCCACAAAGCCGTAGGTAGCCGGCCAACAACTCTCGTTCGTTCGCGTTGTCTTCGACGACCAACGCGCGTCGACCCTGACCGTCTTGCTTGATCGTCGGTTGGGGCGATTGTCCTGATGCCATTTGGCCAGATGCCAATCGCTCCAATTCGCCAAAGGTTTCCAGGGCACCGGCGAGCGTCGATTCAGCGTCCTCCACCATGCCCGCGTCCAATTGTTTCTGCAACAAATGCATTGCCAAGTTGGCGCTGTTGAGCCGGTTTCTTAAATCGTGCTTTTGCTTTCGTGACGCCTCATCGGCCGCCGCCATTTCCTGGCCATCGGCCAACTCACCACGCAGAATCCGGACGTCCTTGGGGGCATCGACGCCGACCCGTACCCGGTTGCCCTCGACCCGCAAAATTTCAACGGCAACACCCAAGTTGGGGAACACAACTCGCTGATTTTCTTTCCGCGATAAAACAAGCATCTTGGACTCCTTTTCCGAAATTCATTCGTAACGCGTCGCTGGCAACCTTCTGGGACTTCCAGCAGGATCAGACCGCCCGCATTCGAATGTTGCTTTTCGACCGTGAGGGAACAATGACACACAACCACGATGTGATGTGGAATCTCCACTGATTGTGTGGTCGGCAAGTGTTCGACATTCTGTCGAATTCCTCAATCACCTGAGGTTTAGGAGTCCATCCCTGCGACTCGCCGGAAAGGAATTAAAATACAATGTCCAGATTCTGTCAACGTGAATCGTGTCAACCCTAGATTGCCGTTTCCACGACAATCTTGACCGCAGATCCACCAACTCGGTTGCGGATCAGCCAATCACATTTGAATCAAGGTTTTCTAGGCAACACAGTTCCACCGCATCCTGGATGGCACAGCTTGTGCACCCGTTTGATTGCTTGGCACGGTCGCTCCTTCACCTAGTCACACGACACACACCCCGAACCGCTATGGCGAATACACTCGCGACAAAAAAACAATCAGCAGCGATCCGACAGCAGATGCAACGGATTCGCAACGATTTGCCCTACGACGCCGACGCGGCACGCGCTCATGTGCAACAACTGACGGACTGGAAATATCACGTCCGCAAAAATCCATGGCCAATCCTGACGGTCGCCGCCGTCGTCGGCTATCTGCTGATCCCCGCAAAATCGAAAGGACAGGTGGTGGTTCACACCGGAGGTTCCCGTTCGGCGGACCAAGAGGCCGCGCCGCAGAAAAGCATGCTCGGCGGAATGGTCGGTGCAATGATGGCAATGGCACTGCGGACCGGAACGAACCTCGCCATCCGTCATGTCTCCGATTCGTTTTTTGGCGATCCAGCACCCAAACGCACGTCCAATGACATGCCGTCCACTCCCCCCTACAACAAACCCCCAACATCATGATTGCTCCAGTCGAAAACAACTCCGCCGACCGACACACTTCAACCGACCACGGCGCGCATCGCTTACACGATTCACAGGCGACCGATGAATCAACGCCGCGCTACCCACTGCCCCAACACAGCGAACCCCTGGGGATGGCCGACCGCATCAGCGATGCCGTCGGCAGACACCCCGTCGCCGCGGTGGCAACCGCGACCGTCATCGGCGCCATCGCCGGTTGGATCATCAAACGACGACTCTAACCCGTTGCTGTGAATCTGAGTCGCCGCTGGCATGCGGTTTGCGGCAAGAGTGTTGTGAACTTCCCCTCTGGCGATTCAAAGGATGGATCGCCACAACCCTCGAGCCGAGACAATGTCCCAGAACACAAGCAATAGCTTCACCTTCATTCAAACCAATCACGGAGTTTCCTTTCCGCTTGTTGGGCCTAAACGCACCCCGCAAGAAACACTCGCAGACAGCCGGCACCCCTCCGACAGTTCCAGTGGAACCGTCTGCGAACCGCCACTGGTCGCTTCCACCGCGGCTACACAACAGGACTGATTCGGGAGAGAGATGGTCGTCGAACCATCACCATGGTTTCCCAGAAACCATGTTCAATAATCACTGCAACTAAAAATCTGATGGAGAATCAAATGGTCACGAAACAAGAAGTAAGTGGAAAATGGGATGCGATCGTCGGCTCGGTCAAACAAAAGTACGGTCAGATCACCGACATGGATCTGAAACGTGTCGAAGGTGACCTGAACAAGTTGGCGGGACTGATCCAACAAAAGACCGGACAATCGCGTGAACAAATCGAAGCCTATTTCGACGAATGCTGTGCCTCAGCGGATTCAGTTGTCGGACAGGTTTCCGAGTTTGCCAGTGGTGCGGGCGAAGCGCTGCGTGAAGGCTACGATCACGCCGCCTCGCAAGCGCGACAGGGTTACAAATCGACCGTCAAAACGCTTTCGCGTCATCCACTGGAATCCGCCGGCGTGGCACTCGGCGTGGGGCTAGCCGTCGGACTGGTCCTGGGCATCTCGATCGGAGCCCAACGCGAGCGAGAGCTGACCTGGCGTGACCGCTGGCACCGCTAGTCTTCCACTATACGCAGGGGCGGCAATTGGCTTTGACGCGGTCGGGCGATAGGATAGGGCGACATCCATTCGCCCGCTGACCTCCACCCGACCCGGCCTGCCAATGCCCCGTCTTCTGTTTCGCAACGCTGCCGTCGTTTTCCCCGATCAAGTTCGAACCGGTTCGGTTTTAGTCGACGACGGCAAAATTCTGGATGTTGATGCCGGCGCGGTCAGTGCCGATGAAGTGATCGATTGCACGGGACTTCATTTAATGCCCGGCGTGATTGACGATCAAGTTCACTTTCGCGACCCCGGCCTGACACACAAAGAAGATTTGGCCACAGCCAGTCGCGCTTGCGCGGCGGGTGGTGTCACTTCTTTTTTGGAAATGCCCAACACCAAACCGCCTGCGGTGACTCTGCAAGGTGTCCGCGAGAAGGAGCAAAACGCGGCTCGCAAATCGTTGGTCAACTATGGCTTCTACATCGGCGCCACCCCAGACAACGTGGCTGAACTTGCCACCGCTGCCGACGTACCGGGGATCAAGATCTTTATCGGCAGCAGCACTGGGAATCTGCTGGTCGATGAACAAGAGGCGTTGGAACGTATCTTTGCCGAAACCACGCTGCCCATCTGCGCGCACTGCGAAGACGAACAAACAGTGCGCGCCAATGCATTGAAATTCGCCGGAACGACCGACATCCACGATCACTCCAACATTCGCAACGTCGAAGCCGCCGTGGTTGCGACCAAGCGGGCGACTGAATTGGCCAAGCGACACAAACATCGGTTCCACGTGTTGCACGTCTCCACTGCGGCGGAATTGCCCCTGCTCGCTGACGCGGCGCCCTATGTGACCGCCGAGGTCTGTCCGCATCACCTGTTCTTTAATGTGGATGACTACGACCGACTGGGAACCAGGATTCAAATGAATCCGTCGATCAAAACCGCGGATGACAATCGCCAGCTATTCGCCGCGCTGTTGGCGGGAACGATCCAAGTCATCGCCACCGATCATGCGCCTCACACGCTCGAAGAGAAATCGCAAGCCTACCCACAAAGCCCCTCAGGACTGCCGGCCGTCGAAAACAGTTTGGCGCTGATGCTCAATCAAGTCGCCGCAGGTCGCTGCACGATCTCACAAGTCGCTGCATGGATGTGCGACGCACCGGCTAGAGTCTGGGGAATCGTCGGTAAAGGACGGATCGAGCCCGGCTATGATGCCGACCTGGTGTTGGTCGACTTGGCCAAACAGAAAACCATTCACGATGCCCAGCAGCACACGAAATCAAAGTGGAGTCCCTGGGATTCGGAAACGCTAACCGGTTGGCCCGTGCAGACTTTCCTGGGCGGGCGACGCGTCTATGACGACACCGCCGGTTTCGACGAATCAATCCGCGGTGATAAACTAGACTTTGATCATTCTCGTGGCGGGTTCTGGAAAACGCCTGATGGCATCGGAACACGCTAAGTGCCTAGCCGGAACCGTGAACTAGCGTTCAACGGTTGATGAACACTCCGCGCCAGCGTCCGGTTTCTCGGGTCATGCAATGTTTGTAACCGGGAACCATGAACGATCGCTCAACCGTTGATGAATCATCGGGTCTAGACTGATTTCGATTCCATTCCTCCCTCCTGCGACAATTGACTGCCCATGTCCAATCCCGAAGGCGAAGCCGAGAAACGCTGTCTGTCCCTGTCGTCCAATGCGCGACGCGTGCTCGGTGTATTGGTTGAAAAAGCGAAGACAACGCCGGACAACTACCCACTGACCGCATCCGCGTTGATCAGTGGGTGCAATCAGAAATCGAATCGTTCGCCACAGATGAACTTGGATGAAAATGATGTCCTACTGGCCCTCGACGAACTGCGGGACCTTGGTGCAGCCCGAGAAATTCAGGGCAATGGGCGGGTGACCAAGTTTCGTCATGCCGCCTACGACTGGTTGGAACTGGATAGCCCACAAGCCGCGGTGATCACCGAACTCCTATTGCGCGGGCCACAGACGATCGGCGAGCTCCGCACACGCGCCTCGCGAATGTACAACATGCCGGACCTGGATGCGGTCAAGTCGGTACTGGATTCATTGGTTGCCAAAGATCTGGTCGAATCACTGTCTCCGCCAGGCAGAGGCCAAACCTTTGCTCATAAGCTTTATCCGCCCCAAGAACGCCAATATTTGGAAGCCAAGATCGAAAAACAAGCGGCCGTCAAATCCGCCAACGTCTCGGAAACAAAAAAAGACGCGGTCGATCAACTGATCGCCAGACTTGATGCCGTCAATCAGCGGATTGATGACCTGGAAGCGAGACTCAAACAACTTGAATCCTAGTCGTACGCCATCACTTCACCCAACGGATGGATCGGCTACAATTCGCGCTGAACGAGCCGTCTCATACGGCGTTTCCATTCACTCAATCGATTCCTTTCAGGACCTCATTATGAAACGTATCATCACTAGCGCCCTGCTCGGCTTGTTTGTCGTCTCGCTGACCGGCTGCCCAGCCGCCAAGACCGACGCCGTCACCGGTGCTGACCAATCTGCAATCGAAGCTTACAAAGCGGCTGAAGCAGAAGAACAAGCCAAACTGTCCGGTGAAATGAAAGCGTCGCAGTAGGCTTTAACGCCACAGCCCGCTGGAACCGCAAACAAAAAAACCTCGACTTCTTGCGAAGCCGAGGTTTTCTTTTTTTCTACGTCAAACGCTTGCTGAATCCCTATTGATTCAACTGCTCTTGAATCACTTCACGCGATGCCTTGGTTCCCAACGCACCCCACAATCCGTACGGGCTTTCTGAACCGGGGGCCGAGAGTGGGTCGGCAGCACTTTGCCAGACCATTTCTTGGCGAGCGTTGCCAGCTTCGATCGAATCGGTCAAGAAGATCACGGCACCATCGCCCATCAACACGTGTGCACCGCCTTGGTGACGACTCGACGGCGGGAACAATCCCGTTTGACCCGAGTTGTTTCCTCCACAGATCGCCGCATTGGGTGGCAAGATCGTGTGCATACCGCTGAAGTTCGGTCGGAAATCCGCCCACTTGAAACCACGACCGTTGTTATTGTTCTCCGTCGGCGTTGCCGGCAACCAGAACTGCGGTCGTTCGGGATTGATCTGATTGTTGTCGATGCAAAAACTCGGGTTCAAGCGAACTTCGTTGGGAGGGTTGCCGTTGATACTTTGTGTACCACGCGTGTCCTTGTCACCCAGGTCCGTGATGATCTCTCCCATCGCAACGGTGTTCGAAAGACCGTCTAGGATGTCGCGGAACTTCGCAGATTTGTGAGGAACAAAGGCACCGCGGTCCGCCGCGTTGGAGCGTTGGGCCCAACCAGAGTTGGTGATCACTTCGCCACCACTGGCAGCTTGGTGCTGCTTGGGGCCACGAACGGACCATTCCATCGAGTCACCCAAACAGGCTGCGTAGTTGGTACGTCCCTGAGCCGGCAAACCAACGCCTGGATCGCTGGGGCAACGCAACATTGGGATTTCGCTGACCCACGGACGGTACTCCAGGAACTGAACGGTTGGTCCCATCGGTGGCCAAGGCGTGGTCAACAGGTTGCCCGGGTCCAAAGCATTGATCAAGCTGCGATTGCTGATCTCGTCCCACAATCCCTGTTGCTCCATGAACGGCGTCATTCCGACCAGAGCGCTCAAACGCCAAGCGTTCGAGTCACCGTAGTTAGTCCACCAGTTAGTCGTCTCGTCCGTACTTCCAAACGGTGCCGCTCCACCGGAAGGACTGCCGGTACCAACGCCGTGAATCGGCAACTGTTTGTAGGCGCTGTGATAGTTGTGCATCGCCAAACCAAGTTGCTTGAAATTGTTACTGCAACTCATTCGGCGTGCCGCTTCACGAGCAGCTTGCACTGCCGGAAGCAAGAGTCCAACAAGAATGCCAATGATGGCGATGACGACCAAAAGTTCCACCAGTGTGAAACCCTGACGTCGTTTAAGGGAACGTTCCACAAATCTCTCCAAAACTAGAATCGTTAAATATGACCTGAGCAAAGATTTCGTTCTAGACGAACCATAGTGTATAGATTCACACAAACTGCCGGTTTGGTCTAGTCAAAACTTGTATCGGTTCGTCAGTCTTTAAGAAACCAACTGTCAAAAGCGGCAGCACCCGCCCCAAAAGAACTGTGGCAAATTTGACATCGAAGGTCTAGAAGACCGCGGCAACATCGACCAGCTAACTGTGTTAAACCCGATACCGACCGCGAAGTAACGCAGGAACTTTCACGTTTTTTTTCGCATTGTGAATAATCGGACATGTTTCCTTGCCGTTAACAAAGGAGAACTTGCCATCTCCGCTAGACAACGCCGCTTATGCTGCCGTTCAGGCACCAAGCGAGCACGAGTTCACTGCCCCCTGGCGGGATCAGCTACGAGACTGATTTTCCCGCGACGTCAATTTCCCGGCTGGTCGTTTGCTTCGACGAGCACTGTTTGAGTATCTGTTGCGATCGCGTCGAATCGCTGCTGCCGGCCACTGGGCCAATCAACCACGACCGAAACCGTTTCGTCTGGCACCGTCCCCAGCCCCACGTGCAGCACAGGATCGCTGCTGCATTGATAGCCGTCACCACTGGTGCGGAACACGGTGTGACGAGCTTGGCTGGATTGAACGACCACGCGACTGCCGACTGCGTCACGCGATGATTTTCGCCCCCGCAGTTCCAAACGAACCCATTTGGCATCGTTGTCACAATGATTGATCAATAGTGCTGTCGGCTCCGTCTGGTGTGTGACGACCAAATCGACCCTGCCATTGCGGTCGGCATCGATCGCCCACAACCCTCGGCCGACATGGCCACGTCCAAAATAGTCGCCGATCGAACCAATCGCGACTTCACGAAACGCTCCCTTGGTCGACGGGCGGAAGACTTGCATCGGTTGCACATAGATGGCCCGCTCTGCTCCGCGAGAAAACAGATCGACATGCCCGTTGGCCACAAACAGGCTTAACTCGCCAGTGTTATCGACATCCACCGCTTCAACGCCAAAACCGACCAGTGGCATCGTCGAAGTGACTAAACCGGCGGCGCTGGTACGATCTTGCCAAACACCGCCGGAAGTTTGCTGGTGCAGCGTGTTGTATTCCTTGTCAAAATTGGTGACGTACAAATCGGCGTCACCGTCCTGATCGAAATCTGCCATCGCGATGCCCATCGATCCCTGTGGAATTCCGCGGTCGTCGCCACCGACACCACGCAACATGGCGGACTCCCCCAATTCAAACCCAACCTGTTCAAACCCAACGTCAGCATCACTGCCGACCCGGCTCCAATAGTGGTTGTTGGTCATGTCATTGGCGATAAAGATCTCATTGCCTTTGACGCCATCCAGATCGCCGACCATGACCCCTAACCCGCGTCCCGCGGAATCGGCCACGGCATTCCAAGCCCTGGTCTGATCGGTCAACTGGCCCTTTCCATCGTTCTTTAGAAAACGGTCATCGAGTGCGGGAAACAGCATCGGTGAACAAGAACCATTGATGCCCGAATCTTTCATCGGGCACAGTTTCGTCAATGGCTCTAGCCCCGCGCAATAGTTGACGATCACCACGTCGGCCAATCCATCACCATCGATGTCCGCGATCGCGGCACTGGACGACCACTCGTCGCCAAGCGGCTGGGGCATGCGATCACTGACATCACGAAAGGTCCCGTCGCCGTTATTGAGATACATGCGATTGGGCCCGTAATTCAGCACCAACAAATCTGGAAACCCGTCTTCGTTCAAATCGCCGACAGCGACGCCTTGCCCGAATCCGCGATCTGCCGTTCTCGACAGCGTCGCAACAGGCTGGAAACGACCGCCGAGGTTACGAAACAGTTCGTTGGCAGCGGAATCTTGTTGCGGCGGCGTTCCACCGGCATCCGCCAAATACAAATCGCTCCAACCATCCAAATCGAAATCGATCGTTCCACCTCCACAGCCGAGTGTCTGGTACAGCATGATTCCCGGCTTATCGAGCGAGTCACCGGTCCGCCCCCAAAAACGCAATCCACGCGCCGCCGCCTCGTCCGCCATTTTCCAATCCACCACCTGGCCGTTTGTTGCCAGCAACTGCGGTGTTAACGAATCCTGCGACAGCGAGCTTGCCTTGGGATCAAGACTGGCGGAAACAATTTTTTCAATTTCCGGCAGCGGAAATTGCGATCTCAGCCGACGAAAATCAGGCAACGTCTCGGGCAACCGCCAAGGTGTCTGCGGATTCAAACGCTTAACCAGTTCATTTCGATACCCCGCCACATCGACCGAATCGTCCGCTGGCAACGTGGTGGCGACGGACGCCCAAGCCTCGGCTTCCCACAATCGCCCCAACGACTCCAATGACCCAGCGATCTCCAAAGCAATCGCCCTTGAAATCCCGCCCGTTCGCGTGAAGCGGTCTTTCAATTGATTGAAACGCCCCAATTGTTTGGCGCGTTCATTGACGGTTTTGACCAATTCGCCGGGCACGTTTTCCCCGTTTCGCTCGACCTCCGGCAACAACGTCGCCAATCGGGTCCAGATCTGCACCACCTCGGGATCACTGCAATCGGCCGCCTGGGCAAACGAACGCACCGCCGCGGAAGCATCGTCGCGACCACGGGCCCAGTCTCCCAAGGCAATCCAATATCCCGGATAGGCCTGGATCCCATCGGATTGCTGCCCGGCCCAACGAGCCAATTGATCCAATTCACCGGATGCGGCAAGCGCCCGCCCCAGCATCGCCTGTGACGGATGGTGCTCAGGATGCTGCGCCGTGATCTCGCGCAGAATTCGGATCGCGTCCTCATACTTACTTTCGTCAAAGTCCGCCTTGGCCGTGCCCAACAACGGACGCTTGTCATCCGGATTACGCGTGACCATTTGGTCCAACGGCGTGGACTCCAGGGTCCGCCGCTCGGTGTTACTCAAATTCGTCAACAGATCGACATCAAACTGGCGGTCCAACACCAGCTTCTGGCCGTGAGGCATCGCCGACACCCGATCGCCGGCACCAATATAAAAGTCAAACAGCCAACGGCGTGTTTCGTGTTGATCGGGCTGTGCGATCAACGCTTGCTCCAAGAACTGCAGCCCGTCGTAATACTTGCCCACGCCGATCATCGCGATCATCGCCTGACGCACTCGAGGTGGACTGACATACGATTCTCGCTCACTGGCCAGACACAGATACTCCGCCGCCTCCGCTTGCCGACCCGTCTCATGCGCCGCCCGCGCGATCAATGCGAATGTTTCGGATTCAATTGGAGACGTTGGTTGCTCGGACAAGATCAGTTCCGATGCCGACCAAGCCTTCTCCCAGCGACCTGCCCGAATGGCTAACTTGAGAGTCCCAACCGGGTTAGCCAAATCGCTTTTGGATAACTTGTCGCCTGCTCTTTGGCCGATCCCCGCCGGCGGGTCAGACGAATCGGTCGGCGAGGAGGCTGAATTGCAACCGACTGCAAACAACAACAGAATGCCGCAAATTGGTGCGATGCCTCGAACCCGATCCTGACAACGATCGAAGAACAACCGGTCCGTCCAATGGTGCAACATCATCAAATCAGCGATCAGGGAAAGGCGGGCCATGCACAGGCCACAGAATGTCGATTCAGTTTTCATCTGCACTGGTCTTATCGTTCTCGGACGTCTGTTATAACCGATTGACCGCAATGTTCAGCGATCGATCCATCAACCAGAAAGTAAACATCGGAAATGTACGTCGATTCGTCAGTTCACCGCACGATGTCAATTCGATCGATGATTTGCATCATCAGCTTGGTGGTCGCGGCCGTCTCAGGCTGTCGCCCGCGCAGCGAAACACCCGATCCACAACCCACCACCACTACGCATCCGGGTTCGGAATCGCCCGACCAATTATCGGTCAGCCAGATTGCGCTGATCGACCGCGTGCGTCCCGAGGTGGAAACATTCTGCGCCGACTGCCACGCCATGCCGCGATCGAGTAGTTCTCCGGCGGATGAGTGGGAAATGGAAGTCATCCAAGGATTCGACTTGTATCGAACCTCCGGGCGAACCGATTTGAAGGTCCCCGACCAAGCCGACACGTTACAGTTCTTTCGATTGCAATCCCCCGCCGACCTAGGGATGCCTGTCCCGGAAACACTGAACTACCCCGATGCACCGCCGACCCACACCAAAACAGGTATTGTCCGCAAGCGGACGCGACCGGCGGGTGTGACAAACGTCGGATGGTTTGATTTGCAATTCGATGAACTTCCTGGCCATGCCCTGGTGTACTGTGATATTGGATCCGGCGCGGTCAACGCCTTTTGGCCGGATCACCCCGACGTCCCGATCAAACGCTTGGCGACTTTGTTGCAACCGGTACACGTCGAACCCTGTGACTTGGATCAAGACGGCCGTCGGGATCTGATTGTCGCCGACATCGGTGAATTCAATGCCGACGACAGCGACTTGGGACGAATCATCTATCTGCGCCGCGACGCCGATCAGGATTCGTTCCAGACCCATGTCCTGATCGATGGACTCAGCCGACCGTCCGATGCCCGCCCCGGTGACTTCGATGGTGACGGTGACACGGACGTCTTGGTCGCTGCATTCGGCTGGCGCAACAGTGGCAAAACACTGTTGTTGGTCAACCAAGGAAATGATGACCAAGGAATCCCCGTGTTCGAAACACGTGATCTTGACCAGCGCCACGGCCCCGTCAATGTTCCACCGGTCGACTTCGATGGTGATGGTGACTTGGATTTCATCTCGCTAATCAGCCAAGAACACGAGTGCGTGGACCTGTTTCGCAATGACGGATCCGGGCACTTTGTCCGCGAACCCATTTGGGCCGCCCCCGATCCGGCCTATGGATCCAGCGGGATTGAACTAGTCGATATGGATCGCGATGGTGACCTGGACGTGCTGTACACCAACGGCGACTCCTTCGACCGCGGTCCCAAACCCTATCACTCCATTCAGTGGCTGGAAAACGACGGCTCGCTACCGATGAAACGCCATCCGATCAGCCTGATGCCCGGAGTGTTAAACGCGACCGCGGCTGATTTTGATGGTGACGGCGACATGGACGTGGTTGCGGTTGCACTGTTGCCTTGGCAAACATCGCAGCAATGGGTCGCCCAAGGGGCTTCGCCGATCGTCATGTTGACTCAAGATGACCAAGGCAACTTCACTCCCTCACGACTCGCCGGCCGGTTGCACGATCACCTGTCCGTCGTCCAAGGCGACTTCAATCATGACAGCCGCCCCGATTTTGCGATCGGCAACTTTTTTCGAGTCCCCGCCGCACAGACGCCCGCCGTGATCGAGCAGCCTGAGTTGTTGATCTGGCAGTCGGTTGCAGAATGAACTGCGTTCCCATCAAAATCGAAGTTGCGTTTTTTTGGTAACCCGAAGCGTCAGCGAGGGGTTGAGGGTGTTGGCGGGATCCCTCGCTGACGAGATCGTCATCCCATCTCTACGCCAACGG
>NZ_JAMYFE010000114.1 GCF_024129865.1 Stieleria tagensis
CGACCATGACAGTGCTTTTTTGTCAGTTTGTGTTGAGGGTTGAGGGTTGCATTAGAAATGCGATCAGGTCGGCCATGGATTGGGGGGAGATCGATTTTTCGAAGCCTTCGGGCATGATCGATTTTTCGCTGTTGTGAAATCGTTCGATGTCACTGCGTAGCAGCGTGTCGGTGGCCGATTCGGCGCGTCGCAGGGTGATGCTGGCGGTGTTTTCCGATGCCAACATGCCGCTGAGCGTTCGTCCGTCCTGGGTGAGCACCACGTAGTTGATGTACTGCGGATTGACTTCGCGATTGGGGTCCAGCACATTGACCAGGATTGATTCTGGGCCGCGCGTCTGTGCGGCTTGCAGGCTGGGACCAACGGCATGCCCCATTTTGCCGGCTTGATGACAACCAGCACAGTGCTGTTTGAAGACCTCGCGGCCGCGCCCCGAATCGCCTTCGAGTTGCAGTGCTGTTTGATATTTCTCGACGACAGACTCGCGGGTCTCCAATGGGTTGGCAGCCAAGTAGTCCTTGGCAAACCGGTTGACGGTCGGATCCGAACTGGTCGCCAGACGAGCCCAACGGGAACGCGAGAAATCGCCTGCCGAAACCGCGTCGGCATGGATCTGATCGATCACCGCCTGGGTTCGTGCCGTCGTGGCAAACAGCACGTCAGCGGCCGCACTCCGCAAGCGTGGACTCCACTGAGGCCACTGTTCCAAAATCGCTTCGACTACCCGCGCCGAATCGTACTGGCCGATTGCATCGAGGGCGGCCAGTTGCATGTCGGCCGACGGTGAACTGCGGAGGACGTTGACCAGCACCGGCAAGGCTTGCTGCTGGTCGGCGTAAGCGATTCGCCGGATCGCACGGATGCGTCTGGATTCCGGTTGCGACGGGTCAGTTAACTCGTTTGCCGAAAGTGAAACCAGTTCTGCAAAGGTCTGATCGGCGCGCTGATTCAATTCCTTGTCTCGCCTGACCGAGTCCGCTTTGCGCAGAATCGCCAATGACGGCAGCAAGCTGGCGTGCGGTTCCGCTTTGGTGACTGCGACCAGTGCGGCGTGCAGCGAAGACGGTTGGTTTTGACGCTGGATTTGTCCCGCCAAACGCGCCAGGAACTCATTCGTCGCTTCATCCACATTTGACTGAACCAAGTCGACAAACAATGCCGTCGCATCGTTCGCCACCGAGCTACCGACCGCTGTTTGGATCCATCGATCGGAGGGAGACTGTTGCAAGATCGTTGCCAGATCCCTCGCCAATGAATGCTCTGCATCCGAGTCCGATTGCATCTGACCGAGTGAAAACGCGAGTTGGTAGCGGACTTCAAGGGAAGGGTGCTTTAACAAAGTCCGCATCGCAGCAATCACCCGGGCGTCACTGGCGAATTGTTCGGCCAGACGGATCGCGTGACGAGTGATTTGTGGATGTGGATCCGAGAGTCGTGCGATGACATCGTCGGCATGCAATTCGTGCAGTCCATCTAGCGCATACATTGCATGTAGTCGTCCGAGCGCTGATTCCTGGTCGCCTGCAAGCCGACGGAGCTGATCGGCGACGGATTTGTCCTGACGCTCATAGATCAGACGCGCGGCGGTTTCGCGGTGCCAAGCGTTGGGGTGTTGTAGAGAGTTCGCTAAGTCTGACGTGGATGCCGCGGCCAGATCCGGTGCAGGTCGATGTTGGTAACCATCTGGCGAGACACGATAAATCCGCCCACGCTCGCGACCGGAGGTCAGGTCCAAGTGTTGTTTGATCTCTGGCGGCAGACTCGCCGGATGCTCGATGACTTCGCGATAAACGTCGACGACCCAAAGCGTGCCGTCTGGCCCGCAAGCAAATTGCGCCGGTCGGAACCAAATGTCTGTGGACGCAACGAACTCACTCGCTGAATCGATTCGTCGTCCGATCAGCGGGACGCCATTGGGCTGGAGTTGTTTGCGATGGATCAAATTGCTGCCGACGTCGCCGATGAATGCGATCGGCGTCGACTGATCCGGCCAGGCATCACCCCGGTAGATCGTCACTCCGGTGGCGCCGGTGAAGTAGCCAGCCGGTCGCCCACCGCCTTCGATCGGGCCACGGGCCAGTCCCGCCACTCGCAATCGCGTTCGCACCAGTCGCCATGGTTCGACGGGGCTGATCCGAAACACTTCTGCTTGAGGGCCATCGGCGGCGATCGATTGCCGGGCGGCCGGCGCGGTAAGCAATGGGTTGCGCGCGATGTAGCGATCTTCGTATAGAACTTGTTGCAGATGATCGCTGTTGGAAGAAACGAATTTGCGGCCCCAATCATCAAAGCACATACCGTGTTGACCGCCGCCGCTGGTCCGCGAAAACTGATTGGTCTTGGGATCAAACGCCAAATCGTAACCACGGACTTCCACGGCGGATGATTCATCTTGATTGACCGCGTGAACACGCCCGCCGACGGTTCCGCAAGCGATGTGAATTCGGTTGTCCAAACCCCAGCGAAAACAGTTCAATAGACCTTGCACATTACTGGTCGCAAAACCGCTGAACAGCATGGTTTTGACATCGGCAACCCCGTCATCATCGGTGTCGCGTAAGGAATAGATGTGTGGCGCATCGGCGACCAACAGGCCACCATCGTAGGGGAACAATGCGGTCGGCCACAGCAATCCCTCGGCGAACACGGTGCGTTGATCGTAGTGCCCATCGTTGTCGAGATCGACCAAGCGGGTGATGCGAGAGATCCCATCGTCCCGGTCCTCGCTATAGCCGCGCATTTCACAAACGTACAAAGCGCCGCTGGCGTCCCATTCGATCGCCACGGGACTGGTCACCATGGGTTCGGACGCGACCAGTTCGATCTGAAAACCATCGGCAACTTCAAAGTCGTCTAATGTTTGGCTGGCGGCGACCGGAGGGATGCGTGGCAATTGATCGGCAAAGTCGGTTGCGGGGACGGGCCGTTGACCGCCGACAACCAGCGAGAGGGCCAGCAGGGTGCAAGGGATTGATCTCATGGCGTCACCTCAAGCAATTCGCTGATACCATCGATCAAGATTTTCTCGCAACTCTTGTCGACTCGCGAGGCCCGTTGGCTGGTTTCATAGCCGCCTTGTCCATAGGCAACTTCAGTTCCGATGTAGCCTGGTCCATAGTCACCGTAGGCTGCCATGGCGACCTTCAAATCAGGCCGCATCTGTTTGGCGGCGAGTTGGTATTCGACAAACAGTTCGCCTGGCATCGATAACACGCGGACGTCACCGACGCTCAAACAGGTCAGGTTGATTTTATGTCCCGATTCACAGCGGATCAGCCAAGCCAGATCCGCAGGTACCGATTCGATGATTTCTTTGGTCGGCGATTGCAATGCCGTTTCCAATGATTCACGATTCAAGTGTGGCGCCGGTGGCAGCGAGACCGGTTTGACTTTCCAGCGGATGGAATCGGGCGTGATCGGAAACCGCTCGGCGCTGTCAAACGCCTGCTTCATCCCCGCAGCGACACGCCCGGCCAAGATCAAACGATTTTCTTTCTTGCCGTCGTTGTATTTGCCGGCGCCGATGTTGCCGCCGGCACCATTAAAGTGAATGTGCATCGTGTCGGGCACGTCTTGGCCGCGCGCGATGCGTGCGATGCCGGGGAAATCGGGACTCGGAACGCCGGTGCGATAGTAGCTTTGTGGGTGGCATGCGTAGTAGGTCAACGAAGCGACCGGTTGGTGATCGTTGTAGAACACCAGGCAACACAGTTGCGGATCGATCGTGCCATCGGGCTCGGCACGCAGTTCCGGATCCAGGCAGGTCGTGTAGCGGGTGGCTTTGACCAATCCGTCGGCCCCCAACAGGCGGCGATTGGAAGCCACTTTTTCAACCTCTGCCTCCGCGAATCCGGCGTGGGTGATCGGTTGCGGGTGCTGCATGGCCTCGGACACAACCCGTCGCAGTTCGTTTAGGACTTGGCGTTGATGAGAACTAGCAAATGAACCCAGCTGCGTGGATCCGGCATGGTGCAACAATTGTTCAGCGGTGAAGTCACAGCGTGGTGCGTCGTGTTGGTGCAGAGCGTGCACGGCGACGCGGTCGGGTGTGGTTCCAGCGGCCTCGGCCAGGGTCTCGCGAAAGGCGTCATGTGATTCATTGGCGATTCCGATCCAGTCGAAGGCGCACAACACAATCGGTTTTTCCGCACCCAGCAACACGATGCCTTTGCATCGCAATCCCAGTTCGCCCACGCGGACGACCGGATCATAGGCCATCATCGAACCGACCGGTGGTGTCACGTCCAGGTCAAAACGAACGATTTGGAGTGTGGGGGATTCTGCAGCGGTGACATTGGTGGGACCCCAGACGGCGATCAAGACCAATAGACAGGCAAATAAACAATGGCGGTTGGCCAGTTTCATGTGATCGTTTCCATCGCGGGTAGGCAGCGGGTGGTGAGATTCGGTTAGAATCTAAGGTTGCCGCTATGGTAACCGCAACTCTCCCACCTCTCCCCCTCAGGTAACGTGATGTCTGAAAATCTTAGGCTCGATCGTCGTACCTTCATCAAGAACGCATCCACCGCAGCCGCCGCCACGGCTGCCGTCGGCAGTGTCGGCTCGTTTGGCCACGCCGAAACGGTCGAACCCGCTTCAACCTCGGCGGAAAGCTTGGTCGGACGGCTGTATGAAACTTTGTCGGACCAGCAACGCAAACAAATTTGTTTCGATTGGGATCACAAGGAAGACAAACGCGGGTTGCTGCGAACCTTTGTTGCCAACAATTGGAACATCACCGAACCGGAGATCAACGATGATTTTTACAGCGATCAGCAACGAGAGTTGATCACCGGTGTCTTCGAATCGATCATCCACCCGGCCTGGCACGAGCGCTACTATCAGCAGCTGGAAGACGATGCCGGCGGGTTCGGTAATGAACAGTCCATTGCCATTTTTGGAAAACCGAACGAGGGCAAATTTGAATTGGTGTTAACCGGGCGGCACATGACGCTGCGCTGTGACGGCAATTCGGCGGATCACGTTGCCTTTGGTGGACCCATTTTTTACGGCCATGCGCCCGAGAACAACGAGGGGCCAAACCACACCGGCAATGTGTTTTGGGACCAAGCCGTTGCTGCTAATAATGTCTACAAGATGCTTGACGGGCGTCAGCAAAAGCAAGCACTGGTCGCCAAGACGCCGCGTGAGCAGGCGGTTGATTTCCGTGGCAAAACGCCTGCCAGTGGGCTGCCGGTTTCCGACATGTCCTCGGACCAACGAGAGCACCTGCAAAAGACGCTCGGCTTATTGGTCGAGATGTATCGCGAGAGTGACCAGCAAGAAGCCATGCAGTGTTTGAAGACACAGGGCGGGTTGGACGCGTGTTCGCTGTCGTTTTTCTCTGACAATGACATCGGCAAAGATGAGGTCTGGGACAACTGGCGTCTGGAAGGCCCCTCGTTTGTTTGGCACTACCGCGGTGCTCCGCACGTCCACGTCTGGGTCAATGTGGCCGACAATGCAAAGGTGAAAACAAACGCTTGACCGACCGCTGACGCCTGTTCATTCTTCACCACACAGTCGCTGATTGCTGCGAAACGGATGCTCGTTGATGAAATCGATACTATTGGGTCTGGTCGCCGGAATTCTATGTTCGGTGACCACACCCGTGGTTGCGGATCCGTCCGCCGCGACCGATACGTCTGATGTTGCGCCCAATGTGTTGTTCATTGCGATCGATGATTTGAATGATTGGGTGGGTTGTCTGGGCGGGCATCCCGGTGCCATCACGCCCAACATCGATCGCTTGGCGGCGCGCGGGGTTTTGTTCTCCAATGCGCATTGCCAAGCCCCGATCTGTGGCCCTAGTCGCGCCAGCCTGTTCAGCGGACTATTGCCGTCGACCTCGGGGATCTACGCACAGATCAACGACAATCAGATTCCCCAGGCCAGCGCGATCACTGGCAAAGTGACGTTGTTGCCGGACTATTTCGAGCAGCAAGGCTACCGCACACTGGCCTGCGGCAAACTCTTTCACAATGGCGACCGCGCCGGCGTGTTTGATGATTATGGTGGCCACGCCAGTTTCGGTCCCAAGCCGAAAAAACGTTTTCAATACGACCCGGCATGGTTTCCGGAAAAGATCGGCAGCACTCAGACCGACTGGGGAGCGTTTCCAGAGACCGATCAAGAGATGCCGGACTACAAGATTGCCGCCTATGGTGTCGAGCAACTGGGCAAATCACACGACAAGCCGTTCTTTTTGGCCGTCGGATTCATGCGGCCACATGTGCCGTGGTACTGCCCGCAAAAGTGGTTCGACATGCATCCGATCGATGGCATCACACTGCCACCGTATTTGCCAGAAGATTTGCAGGATGTGCCGGGATTGTCACGCCGCGTGAATGAATTGCCGGCGATGCCGACCACCGAGTGGGCGATCAAAACCAAGCAGTGGAAGAACATTGTTCAAAGCTATTTGGCCTGCACGACGTTTGTCGATGCGCAAGTTGGCAAGGTGCTCGACGCATTGGAAAACAGCGACTATGCGGACAACACCATCGTCGTATTGTGGTCGGATCACGGCTATCACGTCGGCGAGAAGAATCGATTTGCCAAACAAGCTTTGTGGGATCGGGCGAATCGCGTCCCGCTGATCATTGCCCGGCCGGGACAAGAATCGAACCAGGGCAGGGCAGCGGTGTGTGACCGACCGGTCGGATTGATCGATTTGTATCCGACGTTGTTGGATCTGTGTGGATTGCCGGCCAACCCAATGAACCAAGGCCGTTCGATCAAGCCGTTGGTCGATGATCCGGATTCCACTTGGGATCACTTCACGGTGACAACCTATGGTCAGAACAACCATGCGGTGCAATCACAACGTTATCGGTTCTATCGCTATGAGGATGGATCGATGGAGTTGTACGACCAACAAACGGATCCCAACGAATGGAATAATTTGGCATCGCAGTCGGAGATGTCGACGGTGATCAAGACGCATGCGGCTGGATTGCCCAGCGTCAATGCCGAGCCGTCGAAGTACAACAAGTACCCGACCAACGAGTACTTTTTGAATCTGCAAAAATAGGCCGGGTACGACCCGGCCGACTGTTTCACCCCTTTCAACCGATGAGCTAATGCGATGCGTGCGATTGCTTTCCTGTCCCTACTGGTTTTTGCCGGCTATGCCAACGCCGAAACAACACTGGAAGTTGGCGACGATGCTCCCAAATTTGAAGCCACCGATGACACCGGCATGACATGGAAGTCGGCGGATCACGTCGGCAAAAAGATCATCGTCTTGTACTTCTACCCGGCCGACATGACCGGCGGTTGCACCGCACAGGCCTGTGCCTACCGTGACAAAATGGAAACGTTCACCGACGCGGGGGTGGAAGTGGTGGGTGTCAGTGGCGATTCAGCCAAGAACCACCAAGTGTTTAAGAAAGCCCACGACTTGAATTTCACGTTGCTGGCTGATACCGACGGCGAGGTCGCCAAGAAATTTGGCGTCCCCGTCGCTTTGGGCGAAAAGACCGTCAAGCAGACGATCAAAGGCACCGAGATGTTGCTGCTGCGAACGGCGACGACCAAACGTTGGACGTTCGTGATCGACCGCGACGGCAAGATCATCTACAAGGATGCTCAAGTGAATGCCAAACAGGATCCCGAGAAAATCGAAAAACTGTTGAAGTCACTTTCGTAGGTGGTGAAAGATAACACCAGGTTTGCGCCATCAGCCGAGGTGCGCTAGTGCACGGTTTCCGGGCGGACCGGACGCTAGCGCGTGCCGGCTGATGGTTTTGCGTTTTGTCCAAAGTGGGCATCGGTTTTTCATCACCCGACGCCTGAGTTTTGAAGTTGCGTTTCAATCGCAACCCGACGCGTCAGCGAGGGATTTAGCCGGTTGATGGGATCCCTCGCTCACGCGTCGGGTTACCAAAAACCAATGCCTGACGCGAGAACGTATCTTCAAAACGCGTCAGCGAGGGATGAAGCGTGTTGACGGAATCCCTCGCCGGGCCGGGGCCTACCGCTTAGGCTCGTGATCGGCGACGCAACAGTCCGCCGATCGCGAGCAGTGCAAACGTCGCCATCGACGAGGGTTCCGGCACGCTGCCGTCGGAATCGGGGTCGCGGCCGGGAACAGTCGGGATGTCTAGCGTCGTGGATGGCAAGTGGATCTCGCCGGTCAAATGCACATTGTTAGCGACAACCGTGCCTTCGATCGGTGAACGAAGTGTCAGGTCGGCCAACGGAGCGATCACGGATCCGCCTAGCCCATTTGGCAGAGTCACTGTCGTGGCATTGGGAAAGTACCACACGATTCGTTCTTGGAACTTGTCCAATCCGAATTCTTCGTTGAACACATTGAACGCAGTGCCGCCGGCGATTTTGATATCGTCGAAGCGGAACAAGAACAGATCAGCATCCAAATCGCCTTGCAGATCCATCGACCCGTTTCGTTTGAAAAGGGATGCATCCAAATCAAACACTGCGGTGCGATCGACGCCCGGCGTGCTGGTGAAGATCGCTTTGTTCATGTCTTTCAGATTCGCCGTGCTGTTGGCTGTCAGCGAATTGAGGTAACTGGTGGTCTGCCCGATCTCGGTCAGCGTTTGCGACAGCAAGCTTGGGATTTCGGCGTCATTGAACGTCGTGTAGTCGGCGTTGTTGATGTGAGCTCCTGTGCTCGAACCACCCACACGGACTCCACCTTGATTGACTTGAATGGTGCCATGAACCTTGCCGCCGACGATCAATCCGTCTTGTTGGTTCACACCCGGTGTTGTGACAGGTTTTGTCAGCGCTGCACTGTTGACCGCAAAGTTTTTTGCGCTGCCATTGATATTCCCGAACACCAGCGTGCGGCCTTCCACTTCACTGGTGCCGGTGACGTTGCCCAATGCAATCAGGTTAAAGTCGTTGATTACGCCGGCGGAGGCGTGCAGAGCGGTCAGACTGGTGGCGAGCACAAATGCCAAAGATCGGAACATTAAAGCTAAATTTCCTGCAGACAAGCGTTGTTGCTGTGAGCTGAAAGAGAGACGGGTGTTTTGTTGTCAGAAATCGTACGCACGACTCTGATTCTGGGATCCCCCTTACACGCGAGAATTTGCCCCGGAACCCGCACCGAAAAATTTGCCACCCCTATCGGCCCTTACTGCGATCGCCTGTGGCGGGCAGGCGACATCGGGAAACGGCATTCGCATCAGCTTGATGCCACCCGACCGAGGTTGTCGGCTGGCTTGGCTTGCGAGCTCACTGCATGATCGAAGATGGCTGTTTGGCCGTGCGAACGCAAACGGCGGGGCGATCGATGGTGTAGCGACGCAACAGTGTTCCCGCCAGTGCGATGCCACTTAGATAGGCCGCTTCGATCCGCGTGCCGCCGCACCAATCACCACAGGCACCGAGTCCGGTCGCCGCATCAAACAAACAGTCCTGGTCAAGTGGATTGGCCGGCATGGCCTGGGACCACAGGTGGGCACTGATGTGGGCGAGTTGATTCAAGGGTTTGCCCAACAGCATTTCCAGTGGCGCGGTCAGCTGGTCGATGATGTCTTGGGGGGATGCGTCACGATGCGATTGCGACCAAGCCGCCGACGCATGTGCCACCCAGGTGGGCGTTTCGCCATGGCCTGGTTTATGCCCGTTCTTGGCGATCCATCCGATCGGACTGTCGTCCACAAATGCACCGTCAAAGGGGATCCGATTGAGTGACGGATCCGCCAACAGGACGGCCCAGCAAGGTCGCATCGTGACTTGGTCTGCGATCGCGGCCAGATCGCTGTGTTGTTGAAACAGGGCAGCGGTCGTAGCGGGTGGGCAACTGGAAATCACCACATCAAACAAGCCGCTGTCGACAGCGTCGTTGCTGGTGCGATCGATTTCGAGTTCCCAGCGATCTTCAACGCGAGACAAACCGATGACCGCGGTCTGATGCTCGATGCACAGGTCGGCTGCCAAATGTTCTGCGACGGCACTCATTCCTGCCGCGCCGACATACCGGGGCGTGTCGTTCTTTTCGGCAATGATTTGACCGTTGTTAGCCAGTTGAACAATACGTCCCATCCAGGGCTCGGCCAGTCCGTCATGAATCCAGCTTTGCACCAGTCGACAGAACCGCGAGTCACGGGCGGTGAAATATTGCGCGCCGTGATCAAAACGGGCTGTCGCGCTGTCGCCCGCCCCGATCGGGATCGAGAGCGTCGCGGCGCGACCTCCGACGGCGTCGGCTTGGTCAAACACGCTGACATCGATGCCATAGTCGACCAGCGTTCGGGCAGCGGCAAGCCCGGCAATGCCTGCGCCGATGACGGCCACCCGAGGCAGTTTTGCGGCAATCGGCCGATCGGCGATTTGGCGAAACCGGTCCATATCCATTTGACTTGCCAGTTGATCGATGTCCTGGTGGCGAATGCGTCCGATCACCGGTTGTTCGGGTTGGCAAGGTTGGTCGAACTGTCCAAAGCACCACAGCACACCGCCGTAGGACGATGGGTTTCGGCCATCAAGCGAGAAGCGATGATTCAAGTCCAACAACAATTGCAGCGCTCGATCCGGCGAATGCAACCAAGGCAACAGTGCTTTGCCCCAAGTTTTGCGGACAGTGTTTTGTAGTTCGCCGTGTCGGAGCAGACAGCGTTGTGCGGTGTCCCACAGCGGTCGGCCGGTTGCCGCACGGGCCAACGTTTCCCAGCTACAGTTTTCCTCACGTGGGTCGCCGCGGTGTTCAGCGAGCGTTTGTTGGGCCCAATCGGGAACCGCCTCCAGCGTGTCGACGACATCGCGGTGGTGATAGCAGAAGTGAAATGCCATCTCGCGCCACGTCAACAGTTCGTCCAAGTACTGTCGGGCGCCGGCAGTCGCCGCTTCACGCGCAATACGAAATGGGCTGACCATTCCATAGTGCAGGTAAGCGCTCATCCGGCTGCATCCATCCAACGCCAACGTCGGATTGTCACAGCAATGCGAATATTGCATCAGACCATTTCGTTTGAACGCATCCCAGCGGCGATACCCGGCTCGGGTGCCGCCGGGTGTGTCCGCGACCGGTGCGATCGAATGGTCGATCCGGCATTGGCCGATCAGTGCTGCCAAGTCAGCGTCTTGCAGCGACAGGGGTTCCAATCCCAGCGAGTGGTTGAGCGATTCCAGGTCACACATCCCAACATCTGCATCGATGGTCTGTTCCTGGTAAACCCGGTGCAGGCGTTGCTCGTACAGCGGTTGCAGATGCAGCCGAAATTCGGTGTCGTTGGTGGGGGCGTCATCGACCTGCATCACCGGTGCGATGCAGGAACAATCGACCGTGGCGATCGGAGTGGTGCAGGTGCTGACCAGGCGTTCCATCCAACCGCACAGAGGCTGAACCGGCATTTCTTCGCTGATCAAAACCGCTGCGGCACGCGTCAGGCTGCGCAGATAGGGACCACGTTTCCCGTGCCGTTGCAAATGGAACGCGGCGGTGATGCCGCGATCGGCCAATTCTCGTTGCACGTCGCGATGGCCTTGCAACATGAACGAGTGATGGCGGTCGGACGCATAGGGATATTGTTCGTTGAGCCCGTGATACACCAGCATTGGCAATCCGTTTTGCCGTGCCAAACAAATTGCCACATCCAGTGCCGGATTCTCGTGAGCGCGGAGCGCGTTGTGCATCCAGTACAACACGAACTCACCGGGATCATGCGCCGATTCGCCTGGGGCCTGCAACCACCTCAGTCGTTCGTCTAGATGGTCCGGTAGTGAGATGTCCACGCCTAGCGACTCGCTGCAAGAAAAGGGTTTCCCTGATTCAATCTTACCCGCACGGCAACCACACAGTCAGGTGCGGATCAACAACCGGGCAAGTCTACCTCGCGGCAGTCCTGGGCAAACCACAGGGGCGTTGGTCGCAGCATTCGCCGGGTGCTGGTCTTGGCAAGATTCTAAAATGTGCTCGGCTGCACGACGACCGCTGATCACGGCGCCCTCCATCGTCGCCGGCCATTGCGTCTGGGTCCAGTCACCGGCCAACGTCAGCCAGTCGAATGCCGTTTGCGTGGGGGGGCGAATGGCATCGACGTCGGGACCAATCGAGAACACGCTGTTGGGATCGGTAACCACGCGATGTTGTTTTAACAGCGCCTCACGCGCCCTGGGAAAGGCGTGACGCAATTCAGCGATGACGTGATCCACCAATTGTTGTTTACTGAAGCGTGTCAGATCTGCTGCGGCGCTGATCACACACTGAATGTAATGCGAGTCGTATTCACGGCCTGCGTCATGGGGCCGGCGGAACACCCACTGGACGGTGGTGCCGACCATCACGGCATGTGGCAAATCGGTGATCGGTCGATCGAACCACAGATGCAGTCCGCTGATCGGTGACGATGGAATGTTGGCAATCGATTCCAAATCGGGCAACCTTTTCCGCTCGGCGGCGGGCCAGCGGTCAAACAGTTTATGCAGTTGATGCCAGGGCACTGCACAGATGACATGATCCGCGCTGATCACGTCATCAGTCTCAGGTCCGTCGTCGGCCAAAATCACGGTCGCATCGGCTGTGATCTGGCGAACCGGGCGGCCACAGCGTACGTCGACGCCCCGGTCGACGAGGCACTGCTGCATCCGCCGGCCGAACACCGTCGCCAGTGGGCTGATCGGAATCCAAACATCGCTGGCGCCGCGAGCTGCAGCGAAGCCGTCGATCAAGACCTTGCGGGCTGCGGCCATCGAGACGTGTTCCGTTTTTTCTCCCAAGGCACTGACCAGGATCACGTCCCAAAACTTTTTTCTGCAGCCCGAACTTTGTCCGTATCGATCCAGCCAATCGGCCGCGACGCAGTCGTTCAGGCTGGAGGTTGATGTCCGCATCAAATTCCAAAGCCCGCGTTTGATTTGCCGTTTCTCCGCTGCGGTCAGGTACCGCTGGGCATCGAGGCTGGCGAGTAAGTGCAATGGCGGCGGCAGCCAGCGACTTGCCACAAACCGGCTGGGCGGCTGATCGGGATACAGGAACGTCAGCTCCGAATCGCAACGGAATTGGTCCTGCAAGCCCGTTTGCCGAATCATGTCAATGAAGTTGGTGCAGCATCCCATCGCGACGTGTTGGCAATAGTCGACCGGATCCGTTTGGTCGCGATCGTGAAACGATCCGGCGCGTCCGCCGGGCACTCGTTTTGATTCCAGCAAGGTGATCGACAACCAGGGTGCGACGCGTGACAGTGCTTCCGCCGCTGAGAGTCCGGCGATCCCGGCGCCGACGATCACGACGCGCTGCATCGTCACGATTTGGCCTCGGCGACTTCCGTTGGCGGCACCGGCAAGCGACGGAAGATTGGCGTGAAGAAGTGTTGCGAGACGAGGCCCAGGTGTTCGCCGGTGCTCAATCGAATGCGACGTGAGGCGACGGCGCGGGGGTCTTCGGCGATTCGATCAAGCAAGCGGCGGTAGGTCCGCCACATCATCGAAAACATTGGGCGGCCATCATCATCCAATGAATCCCAGACATTCCAACCGCTGGCGTACAAGGTTTTGGCGCGGCGGATTTCATCAGCGATCAAACAACCCAATCGGTCGTCGGCGCGGGGTTCCAGTAAATCGTCTTCGCACAGCCCGTGTTGCGCATAGTGTTGACGCGGCAAATAGATTCGTCCGCGGCGCGCGTCTTCTGAAATGTCGCGCAGAATATTGGTCAATTGAAACGCGAGTCCACAATCGATCGCCGCACGCATCGGTAACGGACCGCGAAAACCCCAGATATGCAGACAGGCCAACCCGACTGCCGATGCAACCAGATAGCAGTAGTGTTCGAGTTGTTCGTAGGTGTCGAACCGAGTCTTCTGTTGGTCCGCCAGAACGCCGTCAATGATTTCCAACAGGTAGCGTGTGGGGATATGAAATCGTCGCGTCGTGTGACGCAGGGCGGGCAAGATTTGACGGGCGCGGCACACCAGATCGATCGGCCAGTCCGAGGTGTCAGCAGGTAGACCGGTGACCATCAGCACCTGGTCGGAGGGTGCATCACTGATCAGATTCAAGGCGGTGGTTTGTCGCCACCAATCCAGCCAGCGCGCCCGCAGCGCTGCCGGTTCGCTGCAGTCGCCGATGTCATCGGTGATCCGTGCAAAGGCATACAACGCGCACATCGCGTTGCGTTTTTCTCGCGGCAGCAACCAGAACGAGCGATAGAAATTGCTACCACTGCGACGCGAAATGCGCTGCACATGGCGGTAGCTGGCGGTCGTGATCGGGCTGACGGACATGTCGTTACAGTCGGCCCAACAGGGCGCGGGAGACCAATTGAATTTGTTTCCACTTGCCAACCCGCGGTCGATGATGCAGCACGTCGAAGTCGATTTCGCGGATGGCGGCAAGCGTGGCCAACCCGCCATGAGCAAATAATTTGATGTCGCCGGCCAGCCACCTTGGGATATGATGGGCCAGTGGCAATCCGTCTCGCAAATAGCCTTCGGCGTCGTCACAAAGTTTTTCGAGCAAACGGCGCAGTTGCGGTGGCGAGTGCGGTTCGGCCAGCATTTCGGTATCGACCGCGAACTGCTGGCGGGCGTCACCGGGCAAATAGATCCGTCCGATCTGGTGGTCTCGGGCGACATCCTGCCAGAAATTGGCCAATTGCAGCCCGGTGCAGATTTTGTCCGAATAATGTTCGGTGGTTTCGTTCCGGACGCCGGCCAGTTCCAGCACCAGGCGGCCGACCGGATTGGCCGAGCAACGGCAGTAATCGATCAATTCCGCCGTGGTTGCGTATTCAACCAAGTGCTGGTCCTGGCGAAAGGCCGACAATAAATCGTCAAAGGGCTGTTTGCTTAACCCAAAACCGGCGATCGTCTCGGCCAACGCCGGAAACAGGCCTGGGGGTGCGGCGACTGGCGGAGCACCCGCAAAGGTCGCATCGAGATCGGTTTGCAGCTGTTGCAGCCCCCGCAGAGCGATTTGCGGGTCGGCGGATTCGTCGGCCAAATCATCGGCGGTGCGACAAAAGGCATAAATGTTGTAAAACGGTTGACGTAGTCGCCGTGGTAGTAGAATCGAAGCGACCAAGAAGTTTTCGTAGTGAGAGCGTGCGATCCGGCGACAGACGCGCCGGCTTTGTCGCAATTGGGCGCGTTGGCTAGGGTCGGGTGCCTGCGGCGCGTCACCGGGTGCCTGTGGCGCGGCAGCGGCCGCTGGCGGCGAGAGAGATTGATTCGAGAGCGTTCTTCCGGACGACATTCAGGAAATTCAAATGAAAATTGTGCTGGCGGCCCCACGTGGATTTTGTGCAGGGGTCAATATGGCTGTCGACTCGTTGGATTTGACGCTCGAGCATTTCGGGGCTCCGGTCTATGTCTACCACGAGATCGTACACAATCAGTACGTCGTCGACAGGTTTAAAGAGAAAGGTGCCGTGTTCGTCGAATCGGTTGACCAGGTGCCCGAAGGCAGTGTGTTGATGTTTTCAGCCCACGGTGTCTCTCCCGAAATTCGCCGCGCCGCCGCGGCTCGCAACCTGACCGCGTTAGATGCGACCTGTCCGTTGGTGACGAAAGTCCACCTGGAAGCGATCAAGTACGCCAAACAGGGATACACGATTGTTTTAATCGGCCACCAAGGGCACGACGAGGTGATCGGGACGATGGGCGAAGCGCCCGAAGCGATTGTATTGGTCGAAGACGAAGCCGACGTTGCCAAGTTGCAGGTGGCTGACGAGTCCAAGCTGGCGCTGCTGACGCAAACCACGCTGAGTGTTGACGACGCCAATCGGATCATCGAAAAACTGCGAGAGCGGTTTCCGAGTATTCAAAGCCCACCCAAAGGCGACATCTGTTACGCCACCCAAAACCGTCAGGACGCCGTGCGAACGTTGTCAGCCGAAGCCAACGTGGTGGTTGTCTTGGGCAGCCAAAACAGCAGCAACAGCGCGCGATTGCGTGAGTTGGCGGCTGATCAAGGCAAGCGGGCGTTCCTGGTCGACGGTCCCGATGATTTGGATCGCAATGCCTTTTGTGACAGCGACACCGTGTTGATCACGGCCGGAGCCAGCGCGCCGGAGTCGGTCGTCCAGGCCACAGTGGACTGGATGAAAAACGAGTTTGGAGCCACTGTCGAGACCGCCACGGTTCGGGAGGAATCCGTGGAGTTTCCGCTGCCAAAACCACTGCGACAAATCGCGGCCGCCAAGTAGCGGTCTCGCAGGCGATGGCTACTCGCTAAGCGAGCTGATCTGTAGATTGCGATACAGCACATCCGTGCCGGGATCGTGGCCTTGGATCATGATCGTGCCGGGCAGTGTCCGCCGGCCTTTGCGAGGGTTTTCGTGGACTTCGCGGGTGTCCTCCCAGTCACTGACTTGAATGCCGCCGACCCAGGCCGCGATCTTGTTTTCGTTGGCATGTAGCATCAGGGTCGACCATTGGCCATTTTCGCCGGCGACCACGCGAGCGTCCTGGCGACGAAAGATTCCGCCGGTGCCGCAATCCAGCGGCGACATGCGTGAACCCGGTTCGAAGTCGTTGTTGATTTGGCATTCGTATCCCATCATCACGTCGCCGGGGATACAGCGAAAGAAGATGCCGGAATTCATGTCGGGTTGATCGATTTTGTAGTCGGCCAACATGAAAAAATCGCCGTAGGACTGTTTGGTTTCCAATTGGCCGCTGCCACCGACGACATGCAATTCGTCTTGCTCGTTGATCGTGAACTCGGCCGCCATGTCGGGATATTGCTTCCACTGCGACAGTTCTGCATCGAGCATCGGTTTCAAACCCAAGGGGCGAATTTTCAGATTGCGAAATTCGACCCTGCCAGAATTGTGTTGCAGCCCGATCCGTCGTGCAGCCAGGTCGACAGGATCGGTGTAGCGGCAGACCACGGTGTCGCCTAGTGAGATGGAGATCTCTTGGCCTTGGGCGGTGATCGTCATGCTGCGCCACTGTCCCGGTGTTTGCGGTCCGGCGGCGTCGGAATCGACATGTTGTCGCTGGACGATGCTGCCGGTCGGGAATGGATTGTCGTCCGGCGCGATGTTGATCTCGTAACAATCCGAATCCACATTGTCCGGTTCCAGCGGCGTGCGAATGAAGATGCCGCTGTTGGTTTTTTCGTCCGCTTTGAATTCCAATGTCAATTCAAAATCGCCCCAGGTCGTCGAGGTGCACATCAGGCACTGGGCGCCTTGGTCGACGACGATCGCGCCGTCTTCGATGCGAAAGTTGGCTTTGCCGGTGATTTCCCAGCCGAACAAAGTGTGTCCATCAAACAGACGCACCCAGCCCGCGGCGGCCTCACTGGCTGGCAATCTGGCGGCCAACAAATCTTCCGCACTGGCTTCGTAGGTTTCCGGTGTGAACGGTTCCGCGGGGGCGACAGCCGTCTGTTCGGATTTTGACTGGTCGGTCGAGTCAGCGGTTGCGTCGTCGCGGCCAGCAGAATTGCATCCAATCACTGTGATCAGCATCGCAACACAAACGATTGCCGCGGCAAACATCGGTCGCTTTTGTAGCCGGGCTCGATCAGCCCGTTCATTTGGATTTTGACCGACATGATTTCCGGCCTGGCAGAGGCCAGAAACAGGGGTGGCGTGCTGGTGGAGCTCAGTCATCTGCTTGAGAGCGTTCATCGTTGGCATAGCCATAGGTTTCAAAGTAGTCCTTCCAAGCGGAGCGGATGGTCGCTTCGTCTTGCTCGGACAATCGGTGGCGGTTGGTTTGGTAACTGCGATGTTCGGTGTTGGCCCAGTTTTCGATGACCGGTCGGACCGACTCGAAATCGCTCAGCCGCAGCGATCGATAGACGGTTTCGAGGGTCGCAACGGGGTCGGCGATCAAGTCTTCGTAATGGATGTCAACCAGGCGATTCGCGTCGATTTGATCGCGATCTTGATGAAACGAATCATACATCCGCTGCATGCAGTCGATCACGTATTGTTTTTCCGCGGACAACTTTGGGGGCGATGATTCATCGCTCACGCGCGCCGAATCGTTGCGTGGGGAGTGTTTCCGAGCGGACAACGCCGGTGGGACTTGCATGCCTTGGTCGGCCGCCAAACTGGTCCACAATCGACAGGTCGATGGGAACAACGCCCGCGGGTCTCGGGTGACATGGATGAAACGCGCATCGGGAAATTCTTTCGCTAGCGCCGCAATGCGACCGGTATGTGTCGGGCTTTTGATCACCAGCGGCCGCCCGGTGACCGTGCTGACGGCCAACAGGAATGACCGTAATGTTTTGAGCCAATGATCGAGTGCCGTTTGGTCGACGTCTTTGAAATCCAAGTAATCCAGATCGACCGGTTTTTCACAGGGAAACGCGATGTGGCGATAGGGCGATGGCAGCCCCAAGTTCATGATCGCAAATTCATCTTCTTGGGGTCGGTCCCAGCCGGCGGCCATGTTGTCCATCGGCCGCTTCTGCGGCAACAACCAACGAAAGAACTTTTGAAACACCCACTCGCTGACCAGAAAATGGTGGGGCGCGAAACATTGAAACGTCGACGGGCTGCTGTACCGTTCGTCGCGCACCATCAATTCGTGCAGCAACGTGGTGCCGCTGCGCCAATGGCCGATGATGAATACCGGGGGACCGTGCAGTTCAGCGGCGGCGAGTCGGCGGCCAAAAATCACCCGCTGGATCCCCGCCAGCACCGTATTGAAGGGGGTCGCCAGCGTCACACCGATCAGATTACCGATCCGGCTGGGGTGGATTCGGAATCCGCCCTGGCGCAGCAGTCCGAACCAAGTCAACGGTCGCATTCCATGCCAGAATCGCGGCGCGTAGAACGGGTACCGATGAAAGTCGGTGGCGGGTTTAGCGACGCTGGCGGTCGGCCGGGGGGGCTCGGATTCTGTCAACGAAAGTCGCTGCGGGGTTGTGAAGAAGTTTCAGCGGGCTAATTTTCCCTGCGAATCAGGCCCGGAAAATCGGAACCAAACCGCCGGGTGATCAGTACGAATGCCTAATGTGTTGTCAAACGTCAGATTTTGGGAGCGATCGTTAGCAACGCCCACAATCTAACCGAGTCCACCCCAATCGCGAAAGCGTTTCACCGCGTTACAATCTGCCGGTATGAGCGAATCCACCGAACTATCGATTGCAGATCTTCAGCGACACATTCACCAGATGTACTACGAGAAGGACGTCGCTCGGGGGGTCGAGGGCACGTTCATGTGGTTGATGGAGGAGGTTGGTGAGCTTTCTTCGGCGCTGCGTGGAGATGATCGCGAGAATTTGGCCGAAGAATTCGCCGATGTGATTGCGTGGTTGTCGACGATCGCCAACGTTGCCGGGATCGATTTAAATGCCGCCTTGGTCGCCAAATACGGCAGCGGGTGTCCGGGCTGCGGAAAACTGGTCTGCGAGTGTCCCAATTCAGAAAAACCATGACAGAATTCTCGCAGCAGTTCGCTCCTACCCGGCTGACCCGGTGGGTGTTTTCGGCAGCACGCTGCCATTGGATGTTGATGCAGTGGTCGGTCGCGTTGGTTTGCCTGGGCGGTTTGGTCGGTGATGTAGTCGCCGCTGACACGCCGGAGGTGGTGGTTGGCATCAGGGGGCATTACCGCGTCGGCAGGACCACGGCCGTGCATTTGCGACACCAAAGCGATGCCCAGCGGCGGGATCGCAGCGGCCTGCAGCTGGAAACACTTGACGGTGACGGCGTGCAAGTCCGCTTCAACAGCTTTCCCATGTCGCCGGCGTCGATCGAAGCCGGTGCGGAACTGGGTTATGTGGTCCCGGGCAGCGAAGCGGCGCCGCTGGTGATTCGCGACGCGGAAACGCCAACCGCGGCGGCGTTGGTGAAAACCCGCTTTCCCACGCTGGGTGTCCCCGCCCGTGAACCCGCGATGATCCCACCGGCGATGCCTTGGGTGGTTGCCATCGGTGACGATTTGGGCGTTTCAGAGATCGGGATTTCGACGGTACTGACAGATAAAAACGCCCGCATCGCCGTCACCAAGATCGATTCTGCGACGCTGCTGCCCCATCAATCGCTGGGCTATGACGGGGTGGACCTGGTGATGATCAACGCCGCGGGGTTGCCGGTGCTGCGGGCGATGGTCCCTCAACAGCAGCGCGCGTTGGTGCAGTGGATGCGCGAGGGCGGGCGAATTTTTGCCTGCTTGGGCGAATCCGTCGAATCATTCAGCCAGCAAGCGGGCTGGTTGACGAAGCTGTTGCCGGTGGAGGAAATCAGTTTGTCACGGATCGATCCCGCGGCGCTGGAAACGTTTACCGCCAGTCAATCGCCGCTGGATGTATTTAGCGGAATCAAACTGCCACGTCGTGTCGGCAATCCCTTGATAGCCGGTCGGACGACGCGGCGTGTGTCGGCGGTGTTGGCGGCCGAGTACGTGATTGGTTTTGGCAAGTTCACGGTGGTCGCTGCGGATTTGGATGCGCCGCTATTTGCAGCCTGGCCGGAACGATTGAAGTTGGTCACTCAGTTGGTGGGCGATTTATTTTCCGAACGCAGCCAACGGACCACCGAGGGGGATCGTTCGACATCGTTCAATGATCTGGCCGGACAGATGCGCGGCGTGTTGGATCAATTCGCCATCAAGCCTCAGTTCAGTTTTTCGCTGATTTCGGTGATCGTGATGCTGCTGATTGCAGCGGTCGGACCGCTGGATTATCTATTGGTCAATCGAGTTCTGGGGAAACCGTTGTTGGGTTGGCTGACGTTCCCATTGATTGCGATCGCATTGTCAGTGTTCCTGATCACGCAGGCGGCGCCGCGATTGCAGGGCGGGACTGAATCGGACGTGGCGGCTGATTCGGGCTTGGGACTGATTCGTGCCAACCAGTTCCAAATCGTCGATGTGGATTTGGTTGATGGAGTGGGGCGCGGTTTTGCCTGGGCCTATCTGTATTCGCACAGCCCGGCCGAAGTCGACGTCACGTATTCACCGGCGGCGTCGTTGGACGCGATCGAAAAGCACCAGCCACGCAAGTCGCACTCGCTGGCGTATCCGATGGGCTATCCGGGCGAAGGGTTCGGCGGGGTGCAGTTGGCCGGGGAAGATTCCGTATTGCCGCCCTATCGTGTGATCCCATCAGCGGTGGATGGATCGCCCAGCGAAGGCATCAACACCACCATCGAAGGGCTGACGATCGCGCCGCGTAGCAGCAAGTCGATTGCGATGCAGGTCTCCTTTGACCCCAAGGTCGACGCGGATTTGGGCGTCATTCGTCGCCCCGGCAGTGAGTTGTTGCGTGGCGAATTCGTCAATCCACTGCCCGTCGATGTGCTCGATGGCGTGCTGATCTATCGCAATTGGGTGTACCTGTTGCCCACACGTGTTCCGGCCGGTGCACGCATCGCGTCGCTCGGCGATCTGCGTCAAAAGAATTTTCGTTGGCGGTTGTCTCGGCAACAGTCACTTCAGGAAAACGTGACGGAAACCACCCCCTGGTCGGCCGCTGATTTTAGTGATGCCTCACGCGTTGCTGAGATGTTGATGTTCCATGATTCCGCCGGCGGATCGCTGTATACCGGTCTCAGTCATGATGCATTGGGAAAATTGGACCTGACCCATTTGTTGGTCGACGACCGCTGCATGCTGGCCGGGCGGACCGAACGACCGCTGGTCGATTTACAAATCAAAAACATTGCCGGCGATGCTGATGCGACGATCCAACCCGAGGGCCGTGTGCTGTCGATGGTTCGTGTGATCTTGCCCGTCCGCTCAACTCGCCTGAACTAAGAGACTACGGTGATCAAAACAGTCGATTTGACGAAAAAGTACGGCGACGCGTTTGCGATCCGCAGTATCGATCTGGATCTCAAAGCCGGAGACCTGTTCGGTTTCATCGGACCCAACGGGGCCGGAAAAACGACCACCATGCGAATCATCGCCACCCTGCTGGAACCCAGCTGGGGCGAAGCCTATGTGTGCGATTATTCGGTGCACACGGCGCCTAAAGAGATTCGTCGATTGGTCGGTTACATGCCCGACTTTTTTGGCGTGTACGATGACATGACCGTCGTCGAATACCTGGAATTCTTTGCATCGGCCTACCGCATCAACGGTCTCCAACGCCGTGAACGAGTCAACGAGATGCTGGAGATCGTGGATCTGGAATTCAAACGTGATGCGTTCGCAAACACCCTCTCACGTGGCCAAACCCAGCGATTGGGATTGGCCCGTACGATGTTGCACGACCCACAAGTGCTGTTGCTCGACGAGCCGCTGTCGGGGCTCGATCCACGCGCTCGAATTGAGATGAGAAACCTGTTGCGCAAATTGGGTGAAATGGGAAAGACGGTGATCGTCAGCAGCCATATTTTGCCCGAACTTGCCGACGTCTGTAACAAAGTCGGTATCATTGACCGTGGTGAACTGAAGCAAAATGCCGAAGTCACCGAAGTGATTCGAATGGTGCGTGAGCACACGGTGCTGGTGATTCAACCCAATCGTCCCGATCAATTGGGAGCGATCACCGACCTGTTGCGAGACCATCCCAAAGTTCAAGGTTGTGAACTGGGGGACGCTACCATTCGCGTGATCTTGAAACCGGAGGTCGAGGATTACAGCGACCTGCCGAAACTGTTGATCGAAAACAATGTCGATTTAAAACGATTTTCCGAAGAGGAATTGGATTTGGAGTCCGCCTTCATGGCGTTGACCAAGGGAACGAGTACGCGAATGTAAGCCTCTGGAATTTGAAGTTTGTTATGTCGAACCCCGCGCCCCCGAATTGATTGATGTTAGAGCAGTGGTACATCAAGACGGCAAACGGAAAACGCGGACCGTATTCGGTGCAGCAGTTACAGAAATACGTCGATGCCGGGGCGCTGCGTCCCAACGCCGGCGTCGGTGAGGGTGACGGCCGCTGGTTTCCGGCGCTGAAATTGGACGAGCTGAGTTTTCCCGCCGCTGCGGAGGATCAGCTGCCAAAACCACCCCCGGTTGTCGCCCCTGACCCGGCACAGCAAGCCTTGGCAGTCCAATTGCAGGAGCGCGCCGAGCAGCTGGAAATTCGCGCCAGGCAGCTGGATCAACAGTCGCATCAATTGCAGGCCCGCGCAGCGGTCCTCGAATCAAACTCCTCCAACCTCGACGATCGCCAGCGTCAAATCGAAGCTGCCCAGCAGCAACTCCAGCAGCGTGAGCAGCAGCTCCAGGAACTTCAGCAGCAACTGCAACAGCAAGAAACGCAACTGCAGAACCGCCAGCAGCAACTGGCCGAGCAAGAGTCTGCGGTGGCCAAGTTGCAAGACGAATTGCAGACTGCTACATCAGCTGCCGCCATCGCCAAGCCTGCCAACTGGCCTCGGACGGCCGACAACGCCGCCGCCGACAACACCGAGAGCGCCGCCGACAATCAGAACCCGGCGAGCGACATCCCGGCAAGCAGGGAAGAGCACGCTGACCTGGAACAGCAAAAACGAGATCTGCTACAGGAGTTCGCCGCACGGCAGGAATCGTTGTCCAAGCGAGAGGCGGATTTGATGCGCCGCGAAGACGAATTGACTCGGCGCGAACTGCACATCGTCACTGCCACGTCGGCGGCCTCGGCAAACGATTCACGCCCGATGGATTCGCCAAGCTCTTGGAAGCAGGTGCTTGGTCGCAACGAAACGAGTGCCGACGAGCATTCAAAAAAGCCATCCGCCCGCGCCGCCGCGCCGATCAAGATCCCGCGTCCCGATCCTGGACGTGAGGAGCATGGACGTGACGAGGTGCCAGAGCCCGGCGGTGAGAGTGCGGTCGGTGAGCCTGGATCCGAGTTGTCGATCGAGGCTGCACGACCGGAGTCGACCGACGCTGGTTCCCCGTTGGCAGCCGAACGTCAGCGGATCTATCAGCAGCGTTTTGGTCCATGTGAGCGTTATGACCAGGACGATGATCCGCAGTGGTGTGTTGATGTCTCGGTGCATTCGCCCGCTGACTCGCGTGATTTTACGACGCTGGTGACCAGTGGGATGAGTGACTACCCGATCTCGATGGGTGACGGCCAACGCAGTGTCCGCGCCGAACTGTTGCTGTACGTCACGCATGCCGACGAATTGGCTATCCAGATTTTGCGTGGTGCCGCCAAACTGCCGTTGCGCAAACAGCAGTCGCTCGCGATCGGGACGACCGCCGTACTCGATGATCTTCCGGGCGTGGTTTCAGCGGGCGACCAACAGGATTGCGTGTATTTGTTGCCGGTCGTGGAATCCGATTCAAAACCCATTCAATCGACCGAGTTGGATGGCAGTTCGATCCAATTGTTCTGGTTGGTCACCATCAGCGACGCTGAACGACGGTTGATCGAATCGAGTGGGATTCACAAATTTTTGGCACTCTTAGAAACCCACGGCCACTCGGTCTATTTCGATTTGAACCGCGATTGTTATCTGAAACGCAAGGGTTGGTTTCGACGCTAGCGGATCAACAGCTAGCCAGTCGCATCACAAACTGCTCCAGCAAAAACCGGTCGCGGCCTTCGGCGCTGTGGGTGCCTTTGAGTCTTAAATCGGCATCCAACAGCCATGGCAGCAACATGCTCGCCCGCTCGCGTTTCATGCGTTTCATGTCTGCGATCGCACGCGAGACTTCGTTGGGCCGACTGATACCGGCTTTGGCCAAGGAATCTTCCAGGCGTTGGTGGCGACCGGCCCGTTCGCTTTGGATGTGTGCCGCGGTGGCTAGCCCCAGTCGCCGCAGTGACCAAGCGATCTGTGGCAAGAGTGCGATCGCCGGTTGGCCGCCGGAAATCAGTTTGTCCAACTGTTTCAATGCTTCGGCAGAATTGCCCGACGAGATCGCTTCGCTGATTTGCCAGATGGTTTTGCCCTGCCATCCGGCGACCACTTCACGCACCAGCGGTTCATCGATCGTCTGGCCGGGTTCCAGGTACAGTGACAGTTTGGCGATTTCGGTATCCAGAAAACCGACGTCGTCGCCCAGCATTTCGACCAGTGCATCGGCGGCGGTCGCCGACATCTCGGACTTGTGTTTTGGCGCGATGTATCCGGTCAAGAACTTGCGCCGTGCGGCGGCAGTGGCCCCCGACTTTTGTCCCGTTTCGCCACTGCAGCACACCAGCAGGTGTGATTTGTCCAGCGCCTTGTAGACTTTGGTGTTGGAGGCCAATGATTCGAACTGCAACACCAGCCGCGCGACTTTACCGGGTTTGGCCAGATACGATTCGATCTCGGGTCGATGATTGGAAACGAACTTGTCGGCATCGCGGACCACGACCGTCCGCTGTTCTCCCATATCGAAGAGCGATGCGGTCGACAATTCATCGTTGATGTCCGCCCAGCGGGCGGTCGTTCCTTCAACATCGGTCACGTCGGCCTGGCCGGTCAAACGCGTCGTCACCCAGCCGGTCAACGTGCTGTCACCGCCAAACAGCCCGGCAACGGCAAAATCGACCGGCGTGTCAGCGGCTGTTTTGGTCAGGAATTCGAAGGCATGTGTTCTAGACATTCCGGCAGTGTATCAGCTGATGGGATCGGAATGATGGGGGTAGCCGGCTCTCCGCTGGTGTGTCGGATTGATCCGACCGGCTTTATTCGTCGCAAAAGACCCTTGCCCGAGTCGGATCAATCCTCCACACCAACGGCAGTCGCAGGGTTTATTTCTCGCGCCGCTTGATCCAGGACTGGTACTCCCAGCGATTTTTCCATTGATCCAGATAGGGTTGGTAGTCGGCGCGGTCGACCCAGAACATCGGTTCGGGGTGGTCGGCGTTGACACGGCCTGACGGATAGTCCGCTCCGGATTGGCTGGCGTCGGTCGATTGGTACCAGGATTGAAGTGCTGTTTTCATCGATTGGGCGATCGCCGGATGAGCCTGGGCAACATCGTTGGCTTCGCCGACATCATCGACCAAATGGTAGAGCTCAAATCCGCCTTGCTGGTACTGGTTGGACAGCAGTTTCCAATCGCCGTCGACGATTGCGGCTTTGGTTTTGTAGCGAAAGCAGATCGGTTGGTCGCGGGGCGGATTGGCCGCTGAATCGGACGGGAACAAGTGAGTCAGACTGATGCCGTCACGGGGTCGCTCGGCATCGGGATACTCGACTTCTGCTAGTTCCAGCACTGTTGGCAGGATGTCCATCACACTGGCGGGGAACTCGGTTTGCCGCGGTGCGATATGTCCTGGCCATTCGAGGATGCCTGGCACGCGCAGTCCACCTTCGTAGATCAGACCTTTGTTGCCACGCAGTGGGCCGGTGGTTCCAGGCGTGATTTTGGGCAGGCCGCCGTTGTCACTGCAGTACCAGACCAGCGTTTTGGAATCGAGTTTTAGATCTCGCAGTCCGGCGCGCAGCGCCCCGACGCTGCGGTCCAGTGCGACCAGTTCACCGTAGTGATGCATCGATGTTTGATCGAGATTGCGAAACGCCGCGTTGTCGGCCTCGGACGCTTTGAAAGGCGAGTGGGGCGTGCCGTACCAGATCACATCAAAGAAGGGTCGATCCGATTGGGATTGCTGTTTGATGTGCGCCAGAGCTTGGTCAACAATCACGTCGGAGGAGTCGCCGCGGAAATCTTCGATCGTTCCGCCGCGGCTGAGCAATGGATCGCGGTCGTAGAAATTGGTCACCGACAACCAATGATCGAACCCGAAGGTACCGGGGTTAAATTTGTCATGGTCGAAAATGGGAACGCCGGGACCGCGAAGTCCGTTCAAGTGCCATTTACCAAAATGAGCCGTCTGGTAACCGGCTTGAGATAGCAGTGCCGGCAAGCTGATTTCTTGATGCCGCAGCGCGTAACCGTGCTCGGGGACTCCGGTGCGGTAACAACACCGACCGGTCAACACCGCCGCCCGCGTCGGCGAGCAAACCGGCGCGCCGGCGTAGAACCGATTGAATCGCAGTCCGGCTTTGGACATCGCATCCAAGTTTGGCGTTTTCAGAATCGGATGTCCGTTATACCCCGTTTCGCCCCAACCCTGATCATCGGCCATCACCAGGATGATGTTGGGCCGCTCGGACATTGGGACTGGATCGTCATTGGCAACGACCGATCCATGCAGCATCGCTGCGATCATCAGGCAGGAGGTCAGCGCAGGGTGAGACATGAATCAGGCTGGCGGTTGGGACAGGGGAGTTAGACTTGGACGGATTTGATTCTACCACCAAAGAATCGTCGTTTGCGTTTGGCAGACTGCAGGCAGGTTCGGCAGGAACCCCGGGGCAAATTGTAAATGGTGGCAGAACAGACGAAGCGCAGGGGTGGTTGTTGGCAACCGGCTGGGGGAATGGTATTTTTAACTGCTGCGTCACCATGGGCACAGTCAATCGGGGCGAATGATGTCAGACGAAGAATCGCAGCGCAACGATCGCGAACTTGGCGACGCCGAGGGCAGCGACAAAGAAGTCCCTGACGACTCGTCGCCGGGCCGAGGCAAGTTTTGGGGCGGCCGTCGATTCGGACGCGGGGCGATCGTGTTTGCGTTGTGTTTGGGGCTGTTGGCCGGGTTGGGCGTGTTTACGTTTGGCTATGGCAAGGGCGCCAGCTACATGAGCAACAATCCCGAGACCTGTGTGAATTGCCATGTGATGCAAAGTCACATGGATTCGTGGCTGCAGAGCAGCCATCACCAAGTGGCGGTTTGCAATGACTGTCATCTGCCGCATGATTTCATCGGCAAATGGGTGACCAAGGCCGACAACGGTTTCTTTCATTCACTGGCGTTTACGCTGGGTGGTTTCAAAGACCCGATTCAGATCAAGCCCCGCAATCGACGGGTCACGCAAGGTGCCTGTATCGATTGTCATCAGGACCTTGTTCACCCGTTGCTGCCGGAAACCGCCGGTGGCGACATGTTGATGTGTGTGCATTGCCACACCAGTGTCGGGCACGCCGCCCGCTAGTTCCGTTTGAATTTTTTGGCCGTCTCACTTTCAACTGTGACACCTGACCATGGCTTCTGAGAACAACAGCAGTTTCGGTTTCCTGGCTTTGCTGACCGGATTGACTGCGCTGGTGACCGTCGGCGCGGTCGCTTTGTTGATGAGTATCTTTGAACGCAAACAGGAAGCTCGGACGCCGTTTGTCAAAGTCGTCGAGGTCAGCGAAATCAGTACCGACCCCGAGCCATGGGGACTGAATTTTCCACAGCAGTACGAGGACTACTTACAGACGGTCAACGATTCCTACACCGACTTTGGTGGCAACCATGCACTTCCGCCGAGCAAGCTGGAAGAACACCCTTGGCTAAAACGATTGTTCGCCGGCTATGCGTTCAGTATCGATTATCGCGAAGCCCGCGGGCACGCTCACATGTTGTCCGACCAAGAAGTCACTCGGCGGGTCACCGAAGTCCAGCAGGCGGGTGCCTGTTTGCATTGCCATGCATCGATCATTCCCACCTATCGACGGATTGGATTGCAGCAGCAGGGTGGTGAAGTCACCGCGGAAAGACTGGCGGAAAGTTTCGATCAGCCGGCGGTGATGGCTGGATTCGAAGCGGTCAGTCAAAAGAATTACGAGGACGTGCATGCGGAACTGACCAAGACGCCCGATGGGGTGGTGCAGGCCGAGTCGGGTGATCCGCACCTGGGCGACGCGCATCCGGTTTCCTGTATTGATTGTCACGATCCGGAAACGATGGCGATTCGCGTCACTCGGCCCGGTTTCATTCTGGGGATGGACAAATTGGCCAAGAGTGATGACCCGGTGCCGCATCTACCGAGCGTACAGAAATGGCGCGACAGCGGTGCACAGGGCGACTACGACCCGAACACGCACGCAACGCGCCAGGAGATGCGATCGTTTGTTTGTGGTCAATGCCATGTAGAGTATTACTGTGCCAGCAAGATGACGCTGACCTATCCCTGGAGCAACGGTTTGAAGATGGAGGACCTGGAACAGGAATGGGACGAGACCACGTTTTCCGACGGCGAGGCGTTCTACGATTACGTGCACAAGGAAACCGGGACCAAGGTGTTCAAAGCCCAGCACCCGGAATTTGAATTGTGGAGCCAGGGAATTCATGCCCGCTCGGGAGTCAGTTGCAGCGATTGTCACATGCCCTACGAGAAACGCGGCGCCACCAAGGTCAGCAGCCACTGGGTGCGCAGCCCGATGGAGAACATCAACAAGGCGTGCCAAACCTGTCACCATTTCCCCGAGCAAGATCTGAAGCAACGGGTTGATTTGATTCAGCAGCGGACCAGCGACTTGATCGAACGGGCTGCGACGGCAATGACCGACATGTTGGACGCGATCGTCGCGGCACAAGCATCTGGCGCCAGCGAACAGCAACTGAAACCGATTCGGGATTTGCAACGCAAGGCGATGTGGCGGCTGGATTTCATCGCCAGCGAGAACAGCAAGGGGTTCCATGCCTCTCAAGAATCCGCCCGGATTTTGGCCGAGTCGGTCGACTACAGCCGGCAAGCGATCGCGGCTTGTTACAAGCTGGATTCGGCGTCGACCGAGACGGAGTGAGGGATGCGGTTGGTGGAGAGATGAAACCGGTCGGATAAATCCTCTACACCAGCGCGTTGTTTTTTGTTCCGTAGCTGATCCCGCCAGGGTTCAGACCGAGACCGTGGCCGCCCCGGCGACGCACGCCTGGTTTCGCGTGGCCGTTAGCGGGAGCGGAAGCCGAGGATTCGAGCTCGCGGTGCCAGGCCGCCGGTGGCGATTGGTTGGTCCAGCAAATAGCTGCCGACATTGCCGGCTTGATCGGTGGCGTCGAGTCGCAGATAGATCTGCGGCGGTAGTTTGGGGTCGGCCGGCCAGACGTACAGACCGTCATTGCGCAGACCCGCCGCGATGGTTGTCCAGGGGCCTTCCAGCGAATCGCTAAACGCAATCGCCACCGGTCGACTCATCAGATTCTCGTCTTCGCATTCGTAGTTGATCACCAGCGAACCGATTCGATCCCCTTCACCGTACCGCGCCGAAGTGACTTTGACCTTGGGCAGCGATTGGTCGACGATCACGGCAATGTCAGGATCATCACCGGGCAGCGGGCGTGGACTGGCCAGCCCATTGTTGCCGAGCACGACGATGCGAAACGCGAACACGCCTTCGCCGTTGGTTTCAATGTCAAACGGGCTGCTGCGATCAGGGTCGGCGCCCCAGCGTTTCCAAGTGCGTCCGGCGTCGATGCTGCCGTAGAGTTCGACCGATTCGACGCCCGTCGATGCGACCGCTTCGAGTTCGTATTCCAAGCTAAAACGGTTCGAGTCGCTATAGCGAAACGGTACGTTGCGAGCCAATTGGGCGCGATCGAATCGCAATTGTTGCTCGCGACCGGTTTGTTCGGCCCGCTCGGCGCGGTAGCGGCGAGTGTCTTGCGGCGTTTGACTGGCGGTCGGTGTGGGAATGGATTCCGGACCCGAGGCAGTGTTCAGATTGGGGGATCGGTTGTCTGTCGACAGCGGTCGCATCGCATCACGCAGCGTCCGCATGCGTGTGGGTGCCGGCGTGTTGACGGCAGGTGCGTTAAAGTCAGGCGCATTAAAGGCCGGGTCAGGCGTCGGCACGGCCACACTTTCGGTGATCGGCAGGCCACTGGTGGCCGGCGCAGCATTGCCGGTCGCTGCGTTGGCGGCGTTGGCTGTCGGCGTCGCGACTGTTGTCGGCAGCGTTTCAGACTGTCCCGGTCCAGGCGGCAAGACTTCCACGCCACGGACCGTGGTTTTCACCGTCAGTCCGCTGGCCGGCAGACTGAACGAGTTGTTCGGTGTGGGAGTGGTCGATGATGGCATCGCGCTGCGGGCGGGCGTGCTGGCCGCCGGCACGCTCGAGTTCGGTGCAGTCGCTGTCGGTGCTGCGGTTCTGGGTGGTGGCGGCAGTGGGAATCGATTGACCGGTGTGGCCGGTGGCGGTGCGACGCCGCGCAAGTTGAACCCCTGGGGTGCGGGGGCGGTGTAGGAGTCAGCGGTTGATTGCGGGCCCAATAGGAACCGGGGCGGATCGCCGGGACCGGAAACGGTTTGGACACGCAACCGATTGTCGGCTTGGGCCATCACGGGCTGGCCAGCGGTGGAGTCGACGCTGTTGGCAGTGGCGGGATCGCGATGGGGCCGCGGCGAATCGTCCTGTGGAGTGGTGGCAGCGATCCGCGGCCGACGAAACGTTTTGGCCTGCACGGACCTGTTGCCGAGCGCGTCGGTCGCCGTCACATGCACTGAAATCTGCCGCCAGTCCTCTTTGGGAGCGAGCTGGAATTCGCCACGTTCGCTGATCAAATCCTTGGTGACTGTCTGCCACTGGCGAACCACGTCGGTGGCATACAGGACTCGCAAGTTCGTGACTTGCTGGGGGTCGACCAGTTCTAAATGAGCGGTCAGCTTTCCATTCAGGTCGGCGCTACCGTCGAGTTTGATCTCGGGGCCGGTGGTGTCGATGTAGACTTTGCGTTGCGGGACCAGCTCGGAAGTGGGTGCGGAGAGCGGGCGTAGATCCGTGGCGGTTGTGAACCAATGGTCGCCGTCGCTGGTCGCTTCGTAGTGGAATTGCGAGATCGAGATCGGTTCTTCTTGAGCCACTTGCCAGTTTTGGCCGCGGTCGGTTGAAACGTACAGACGGATCTTTGTCGCCTTTGATCCCGCATCCATTTGAAATGGGATATCAAAAACCCGAGAACGGAGGACAATGGCATCTGGATCAATCCCGCTGGGCTGGGTTTGCCCGCCCGCTGTCGGGGGCTGATCGCCGCCGGCAGAGGCCGGCGCGGTTGCAATCGCCACCAGGACAAGCATCCCGAGGGATGCCGCCAGCAGGTTTTGGGGCGGTGCGGAGAGAGCCCGCGCGAATTGGCCGATTGCTGGCATCAAATGCGCTTGATTCAGATGGACGGATAGACCTCACTTTCCGGATTCGGCGATTCTGGCGCGGATCTTGATCTGGAAGCGTGAAAATGCATGGTTGTGACGATTCGGGGGGCCGACCGGGTTCAATAGATGATGATTAAATCAGTGCGAGGGGACGAATGATTGAGTATCGATATGACGTGATCGTGATCGGGGCGGGACACGCCGGCACCGAGGCTGCTGCGGCGGCGGCACGGCTGGGCGCCCGCACGGTGTTGTTGACGACCAATCTGGATACGGTCGGGCAGATGTCCTGCAATCCGGCCATCGGCGGTGTCGCCAAAGGGCAAATCGTCCGCGAAGTCGATGCGCTGGGGGGACTGATGGGACTGGCGATCGACGCCACCGGGATTCAATTTCGGATGTTGAACTGTCGCAAGGGCCCCGCCATGCACAGCCCCCGCGCCCAGGCCGACAAGAAGGCCTATCAGCAGTACATCAAGCATGCGATCGAATTGCAAAGCGATCTGGATCTGCGCCAGGAAACCGTCGAAGACCTATTGACCGAAACCACGCCCGAGGGAGAGCGGGTGGTGGGTGTGCGGGTGCGTGGTGACGCAGAATATCGCGCACCGACGGTGATTCTGACGACGGGGACGTTTCTGTCGGCGATCATGCACACCGGCGGCGCCAAGACCGCGGGGGGACGCGCCGGCGAAGGCACCACGACCGGGATCAGTGGCGCGCTGGATCGATTGGGATTCCAAATCGAGCGTTTCAAAACCGGAACGCCGGCGCGATTGAATCGTCGCACCATCGACTATGCCGGTTTGGATGAACAACCCGGTGATGATCAGCCACAGCCGTTTTCGTTCATGAATGATTCGCTGTCGATCGATCAGGTCCCCTGTCACATCGCGATGACCAATGCCGCGGTGCACGATTTGATTCGCGCCAATTTGCATCGCGCTCCGATGTACAGCGGGGAAATCAATTCGCGCGGTCCACGGTATTGTCCCTCGATCGAAGACAAGGTGGTGCGTTTTGCCGACAAGCAAAGCCACCAGTTGTTCCTTGAACCGGAAGGCCATCACACCGAAGAAGTCTACGTCAACGGGATTTCCACCAGTCTGCCGCGGGACGTTCAAGACGGCATGTTTCGGCTGATTCCAGGCTTGGAAAAGGCCACGATCATGCGCTATGGCTATGCGGTTGAATACGACTATTGTCCGCCCACGCAGTTGTGGCCGCATTTGGAATCCAAGCGAGTCGCCGGATTGTTCTTGGCCGGCCAGATCAACGGGACCACCGGCTACGAAGAAGCCGCCGGCCAAGGTTTGATCGCCGGATTGAATGCCGCGCGATTGGTCGCCAAGCAAGCGCCTTGGGTTCCGTCGCGAGATCAGGCCTACATCGGCGTGTTGGTCGATGACCTGGTCACCAGCGGAACCGACGAACCGTACCGAATGTTTACCAGTCGCGCCGAGTATCGATTGTTGTTGCGCCAGGACAACGCCGATCGCCGGCTGACCGAAGTTGCTGATTCGTTGGGATTGATCAGCGCCCACCGGCGCGCACGGTTCGCGGAAAAACTGGCGGAAATCGATCGGGCGCTGGAGTTGCTCGGTGGCGTGCGTGTCTCGACGGCGAAAGGGGAAGCCAAGGGCGACGTCTATCTGCGACGACCGGAAGTGGAATGGAAAGAGATGCGACAAATCATTCCCGAACTTGCTTCGATCGGATCGCAAGCTGCCCAGCAAGTGGTCTATGACATCAAATACGAAGGCTACGTCAGTCGCCAACGTGACGAGGTCGCACGACAACAACGGATGTCAAAGAAAAAGATCCCCAGCACCTTTGATTACAAGTCCATCACCGCGATGCGGAATGAGGCCAAAGAGAAGCTTTCGGAAATCCGCCCGCTCACACTGGACCAGGCGCAGCGGATCAGCGGCATCACCCCGGCTGACATCACGCTGCTGCTGGCCTATCTGGAATCGCCCCGCAAGTGAAGTGTCGTCACTGCGATGCCGGTCAACCTATCTTGACCTGTTGTGCGGATTCGGTAAGATTCGTGGGTCAGGCAAGATCGGCAATCTCGAGGGTTTTGGAGTTTGCTGCTGCTTACGTTTTTCGCGCAGAATAGCAACGTAATGCTCTTGTGCGGTAGCGTGGGGGTTTTGCTAAAAGAGACGTGTTGTGTTGGTTTGGTGACCGACACGAAAATGCGAGCTTGACCGCTGGCATGGAAAGACACGTAACTGGGCGACCTTTCATGTGAAGGGTTTGTCCAAGACAAATGCACAGGTTGGGAAACGGCTCGTCCTGCAGGGAGGATGGTTTCTGCGATGACCAAAAAAACGGTCTTTACGACAGGCGAAGCGGCGAAAATCTGCAAAGTCAGCCAGCAGACGATAATTCGCTGCTTCGACAATGGCTCACTGAAGGGTTTTCGAGTTCCGGGTAGCAAGTTTCGACGAATCCCTCGTGAACAGCTTTATCTGTTCATGAAAGACAATGGGATTCCGACGGACGCACTCGAGAGCGGCAAGAAGAAATTGTTGATCGTTGACGATGACCAAGATTTGGTCGAGTTGATGAAAGACGGTTTTGAACGCGACGGGCGATTCGATATTCGCACGGCGAACAATGGTTTTGATGCCGGTATGGGCGTCAAAGAATTCCGACCCGACCTTGTCGTGTTGGATGTGATGTTACCCGACATTAACGGGAAAGAAGTGTGTCATCGGGTCCGCAGTGATCCGGCCTTGGACATGGTCAAAATCCTCTGTATCTCGGGGATGGTTGAACACAACAAGGTCGATGCGCTCAAGGCCGCCGGTGCCAACGATTTCATGCAGAAACCGTTCGCGATCGATGACTTGGTGCTGCGATCGTGCGATCTGCTGGAAATGGAACGCAACGTCCCGAATTAGATGGATGCGGTGACCAGTCTCCGCAACGACAGCAATGATCGGTCCGTCCCAGCTCGCTCGCGCGACTTGGGATGGTGGGGTGTGTTGCCGCCCATTTGCCGCCAATCTCAACGGTGGTGGTTGCCGCTTTCGGACACCGCCCTGGTGGCGCTCTCGCATGCGCTTGCGACGGGTCATGGAGATTGGCAGAAACCCTCGCCACCGGCGGTCAAACGGGTGCTCACTGCGCTCGGTCAAGATCCGCCGCTATTGCTATTTGCACTGCTCCATTGGCCGGGCGACGATTTCGTCTCGGCGACCGAGTTGGCTGAATGGTTGCTGGGTGCTGCGGCAGAATTATTTTCCGGCGGGCAATGGATCTTGTCGGCTCCCTCCATAACCGACCAGCAACAGCGTCAATGGTCGCGGTTGATGGCGCGTAGTGGCTCGCTTGCGCCAAACCAATGGCTGCAGCACGCCGCGGACTGGTTGCAAGTGGCCGGTCCGGACGTCGATGCCGATTGGATCGCCAGTCTGCCAGCGGTGATTTGGGATGACCAGTTGGGCGCGACGGCCTCCAAAAACGACTGCGAAAACAGCGGCCCGATCGACGGCAGCGTTTTATTGCAACAAATCGCTCGACTGCGGATGCGCGACCGAATCACCGAACACAGTCTGTCGGCGCTCGCGGAAAAACGAAAGAACGCCGCAGCCAAACAGCTGGCCTATGGGCTAAGCCACGAAATCAACAACCCGCTGGCCAACATTTCAGCTCGTGCGCAGCAATTGGCCCGCGACGAGAGCGATCCGGCTCGGTCGCGTTCGCTGGATCAAATCGTCCAGCAGGTCTATCGGGCACACGAAATGATCGCCGGATTGATGTTTTTCGCCAATCCACCCACAGCCGAACTGGAAACGGTTGATTTAAATGGTTTGATCGACGAAGCGGCGGATGAATTTCGTCGGCTGGCCGATCAGGTCGACATTCGATTGTTCGACGAAACGCTGGTCCAGCCCGCGCTGGCGGTGGTGGATCGCAACATGATGTTAGAAGCCGTCCGGGTGTTGGTCCGCAACGCAATGGAAGCGGTCGGCGGCGGGGGGACCGTGGTGATTTCGATTGAATCCTCAGTGGACCAGGCCGAAAATCCGCAGTGGTTGATTCATGTGGCCGACAGCGGTCCGGGGCTCAGTAGCGAAGCGACTCGCCACGCGTTTGATCCGTTTTACAGCGGTCGAGAGGCTGGCCGCGGGCTGGGTTTAGGGCTGTGCCGGGCTTATCGGGTGGCAAAACTGCATGACGCAACGATTCGGCTGTCCGCCGGGCTGGCCGGCTGCGTGGCCACGATCGCAATCAATCGCCCCCGGTAGGCGCTCTTGGCAGCGATGGTCGATAATTCGATTGAATTATCCGATTGGTCGTTTTGAGATTCTCATCTTCATGCTTGATTCTGCTTTGGAAGTGTTGCGGTTGCAGACCAGCGGCGAAGCATCCGCGGTCGAAATAGCCGAGCAGGCGATGGCCGCGATCGAAGCGTCGCAGCCGACACACAACGCCTACACCCATGTCGATCGCCAGGCAGCCATGGCGACGGCCAAGTCGGTTGACGCGCGCCGCGCGGCCGGCGAAACACTAGGCCCCTTGGCCGGCGTTCCGGTGGCGGTCAAAGACGTGCTGTGCACCAACGACATGCCGACGACCTGTTCCTCGGAAATGCTGCGTGGCTTTCGTCCTCCCTACGACGCCACCGTGGTCGAAAAATTGCGTGCTGCCGACGCGGTGATCGTCGGCAAGACGAACATGGACGAATTTGCCATGGGCGCTAGCACTGAAACCAGTGCGTTCGGGATCACCCGCAACCCCTGGGATCTGGAGCGAACGCCGGGCGGCAGCAGTGGTGGGGCCGTCGCGGCCGTTGCCGCCGGCACGGTTCCGCTAAGTTTGGGGACAGACACCGGCGGTTCGATCCGGCAACCGAGTGCGTTTTGCGGCGTGACGGGTTTGAAACCGACCTATGGCCGCGTCAGTCGCTACGGGTTGGTGGCGTTTGCCAGCAGCCTGGACCAGGTCGGGCCGATCGCCTGGTCGGCGGCCGATTGTGCGTTGTTGATGAATGTGATCGCCGGATACGAGCCCCGCGATTCGACATCGTTGAACAAGGACGTCCCGGATTACACGGTCGCAACACAGTCGACGGATCTGCGCGGCATTCGAATCGGTGTCCTACGTGAATCGATGCAGGCCGAAGGGATCGACCCGGCGGTTCAACAAGCCGTGGCTCATGCGATCGGTGTGTTTGCAGAGCTTGGTGCCGAGATCATCGATGTCGATCTACCGCATCGCGAATACTGGGTGCCGACCTATTACGTGATCGCACCGAGCGAGGCCAGTAGCAACCTGTCGCGTTTCGACGGCGCACATTATGGCCATCGCGCCGACGGTGCCAGTGACTTGTTGTCGATGTATTGCCGCAGTCGTGCCGAAGGGTTCGGTGCCGAGGTGAAACGACGAATCATGGTCGGTACCTATGCACTTAGCGAAGGCTATGCCGATGAATACTACAACAAAGCATTGAAGGTTCGCCGCTTGATTCGCGGCGACTACGACGCGGCATTCTCCCAGGTCGATCTATTGCTCGGACCGGTCACACCGACGCCGGCTTTTCGGTTGGGGGACAAAATCGACGACCCGATCCAAATGTATCTGTGTGATCTGTTCACCGTTGGTGCGAACCTGGCAGGCGTGCCGGCGCTTTCATTGCCGGGTGGGTTTGATCCCTCGGGTTTGCCGATCGGGATCCAATTGCAAGCGCCGACATTGGAGGAGAGCCGCTTGTTTTTTGCCGGTTCGGCATTCCAATCGCTAACCGACTATCACACCAAACGACCGAATCAATAACTCGATGACACAGCTACCTACGACGACGATCATCGGATTGGAAGTCCACGTTCAACTGAAAACAGCAACCAAGTTGTTTTGTGGTTGCAGCACTCAATTCGGAAGTCCGCCCAACACCCAGGTTTGTCCGGTTTGTCTGGGCCTGCCGGGTGCCCTGCCGGTGCTGAATGAACACGCGATCGAGCTGGCGATTCGCGCCGGATTGTCGATCAACTGCAGCATTCCACCACTGACAAAATGGGATCGCAAGCAATACTTCTATCCCGATTTACCCAAGGGCTACCAGATCAGCCAGTTTGATCTACCGATCTGTGCGGATGGCTGTTTGCAAATCGCCGATCCCGCCAATCCCGATGCGACTCGAAAGATCGGCATCACCCGCGCCCACCTGGAGGAAGACGCCGGCAAGAGCATGCATGACGAAGTCGCCGGGCGTGGTGACACACGGATCGATCTGAACCGCTGCGGGACACCGCTGCTGGAAATCGTTAGCGAACCCGACATGCGGACCGCCGAAGAGGCGCTGGCATATTTAACCAAGCTGAAAGAGACGATGACGCACTTGGGCGTTTCGGATTGTGAAATGCAGGAAGGCAGTTTGCGAGTCGATGCTAACGTCAACTTACACATCGATAAACACGGTGAGAAATTTATCACGCCGATCGTCGAAGTGAAAAACATGAACAGCTTTCGCAGCGTTGTCGGCGCAATTCATTTTGAAGCCCAACGCCAGTACGCCGAATGGGAACAGACCGGCGACACGATTGAAACGCGAGGCAAGCGAACGTTCGGCTGGAATGATGCCAAAGAAGTCACTGAACCCCAGCGGGAGAAAGAGGAATCGGCGGACTATCGGTATTTCCCCTGCCCGGATTTATTGCCGGTGCGAATTTCCCGCGAACAAGTCGACGCGATTCGGCAAACACTGGGCGAATCACCCCAGGCCGCTCGAGAGCGATTGCCCGTTCAATATGGCATCAAACCCTATGACGCGGATGTGATCGTGTCCCAAGGCCGCGCGATGGTCGACTACTTTGATGCGGCCGCGCTGAAGTGTGGCGATGGAAAACGGACCAGCAGTTGGATCCAACAGGACGTCATGCGGACCTTGAAAGAGCAGGGCGGTGACATCGAATCATTTGGCGTCACCGCCGACCAGTTGGGAGAAATTCTTTCCCAAGTCATTGCCGGTGATTTGACCAATGATCGTGCCCGCGACGTGTTCCGTCATCTGTGTGAACAGGGCGGATCGGTCGCTGATGCGATTGCCGCGCTGGGGATCGAAGCCGTCGACAACAGCGAAATCGAAGCCTTGGTCAAAGATCTCTTGGCAGCGAACCCCAAAATCGTGGACGATGTGAAGAACGGAAACGAAAAAGCGGTGGGGGCGTTGATTGGTCAAGCACGCAAACAAAATCCCAACGCCAGCCCACAACTGGTACGCGAAACCGCGTTGCAGTTGATTGCTAACATGTAGTCATGCTGGTGGCTTTTGAAGTTGCGCTTTTGCGTGGGGCATTGTTTTTTGGTAACCCGAAGCGTCAGCGAGGGATCCCGTTAACACCCTCAATCCCTCGCTCACCCGTCGCGTTTCCGATCGAAGCAGAGCTTCCAAACTGTCAATCTGGGGAGGGTCGCAGTGCATTGCGTGCTCGATTCCGACCCGTTCCATTTCCAAGTGAAACCGAATCAACGCGAGTCGCATGGACCAGCAATCACCGCAACGTGGCCGCGATCCGCTGTTCGGATTGATTTTGATCGGCATCGTCGTTGTCGTCATTTGGTTGATGTTGATGCCCTGTTTTCCAGGGCTGGCTGCTGTGACACTGCGACGGTTTCAGTTACGCACCGATTCGTTTCCGCTGTGGGCGATTCAGGCTCCCGTCCCGTCGATGTACAACTTCGGCAACCGTTACGAAGTTCGCAAGATTCCCGAGGGTCTATTGGAACCGATCTTGCCGCCGCCACCCCCGCGTTACATCAATCACTTTCCCACCCGGGCGATGACCTTTGCATTCGGCCGCTACGTTCATTTGCATGATGGCAGCGACCGCTGGATCACATTTTGGTCTTCGTATCGCGGCCAAACTTTGGAGACAAAGGTCCATTTGAAACCGGTCGGGGAAGGCCGATTCGAGTGGCTGGTGGAGGGACGCGAGTGAGCGACCAAGTTTGTGAAGTCAGCCCCATCGTGGCAGACGATGACAATTCATTGCCTGTACCGGGCAGCGGCCGAGTGCTGTCGGCCTATCTGGTCGTCCAGGTCTGTCTGTTTCTGGGTTTGGTTTGGAAGTGGTGGTATTTCCAGCAAGCGGATCAGATCTATCAACAGATCTCGATTTCAGATTCGTTTTTTCCCGATTGGTTAGAATCGCCGCGGGTGGTCCGCTGGGCATATTTGGGTTCCTTGGCCGGTATCATTCTTGGTGTGCTGGGGATGTTGCCGTGGATTCGCCAGGTCTGTGCCGCGGTGGTGATTGCCACGCTGGGTGTATTGTTGGTGCACCAGGCCAGTTACAACGACATGACGTTTGCGACCAGTTTGTGGGTGGCGATCTGGACGTTCTGGTTCAGCACGCGCATGGAGCGAGATGAGCCTGCGTTTTTATTGCGCCGCGGGGCTTTTCTGGCGCGGGTGATCGGTTCGATGATTCTGCTAGGCGGTGCGGTCGGCAAATGGACGCCGGAGTACTGGTCGGGGGATGTGTTTTACGACATCTACTTTCGCGATCGCGACTATTGGGTGTTCAACTATTTGCGAGAGCACACCCAGCCGGAAACCTTGCGAACGATGGCCACTTGGTACAGCCGCAAAGTGATTGTTGTTGAAACGGTTGTCGGTCTGGGGATGTGGTTGTTGCCAGCCAAGATCGCCGCCGCAGTCGGGGTGACGATCTTTTTTTCGATCGCGTTCTTTTCGAACAACCTGCTGTTTTCAGTACTCTGGTGCCTAGTGGGTTTGTCAGCGGTTGGTTTTTTCGTGATCCGACAACCGGCGGCGGAACAGACGCAGTGATGGCAGCCGAGAGGTCAGTCTTGATTCATCATCTTGCGCAGGACTTGTAGATCGGTTTTGATCGCGGCAAGGTGTTCAGGGACAAGCTTGGGGTCGCGATGATCGATGTATTCTTCGTGCAACGAGATCGGGCCGTCGAAGTCGGATTCGGCCAGCATTTTGAAAAACGCTTTGTCGACCAGCCCTTCACCAAGCGGCGTGTTGGTTAGCTTGCTACCCTCCCAGTCAAAGTCTTTGACATAGACGGTGTCGATATGGTCGCGGATCATGCGGAACGTCGTCGGCCAACTCGTCCCGCCTTCGGCCGTGGCATGACGGATGTCATAGGCCATGCCAATGTCCGTCGGCGCGATGCCTTTTAGTACGCGAGCCAAGTCCCAGATCGGGGCGCCCATGTATTTGTTACCGGCATGGTTCTGGTACAGCCCGGTGATCCCGTAGTCGTGGTTGAGGGCGGCGAGTTCGCTGAACTGCCCCCGCCAAGCGTCGATCTGGTCATCGATCGGTTTTTTCGGATCGTAATGGACGTATTTCATTCGGTAGCGTTTGATCCCCAGTGTCGCGGCCGTTCGTATCACGCGTTTGGTCAACGGATCGGTGGCATCGTTAACGTCGGAGGCCATCACGGTGACCTGCAAGTCGCGCTTGGCTAACGCTTCCACCAGCTTTGGCAACTGCTGTTCAACTTGATCCGGGTCGACATGCCCGCCCGGACGCACCGGCGCTTCGATGCCATCAAAACCGAGCGCTGCAATCTGCTCGGCCAATTCATCATAGGACAGCGAATTGAACGGTTTCGTGAACACGCAGATCGGGTTCTTGGTGGACGTTTCTGCGGCACAGGCCACGGCCGGCTGCAAAGATGCGGCGGCGAGAGTGGCGGCCGAGGTGGCGAGGAATTGGCGTCGTTGCATGGGGTAAGATTTGCGGTGGGTGGGGGATTGCGTCTAGGCTGTAGTTTAACTTTTGAAGTTGCGCGTTTGCGTGAGGCATAGGTCTTTGGTAACCCGACGCGTCCGCGAGGGATCACGTCAACACCCTAAATCCCTCGCTGACGCGTCGGGTTGTGATGAAACGCACGACTTCAAAAAGTTTAACCGATCCGCAGTTTAACCGGTCCGCACCGGGGGACAGTGGCATCGGGCTGTAGAATCGAGTGTGAATTTAGGCGGTGGACTTCAACGGCGGTCAGTGGAGCGTGTGAGGATGCAAACACAGTGGTACCAGCCAACCGATCAGGGGCGAATTCTCTGTCAGCTTTGCCCCCGCGCGTGCCATTTGAATGATGGCGATCGCGGCTTTTGTTTTGTCCGCCAGAACATCGGCGGTCAGATGGTGCTGGACACCTACGGCAAGAGCACCGGGTTCTGCATCGATCCGATTGAAAAGAAACCGCTGAACCATTTCTTACCCGGCACACCGGTGCTTAGTTTTGGCACCGCCGGGTGCAATCTGGGCTGCAAGTTTTGTCAGAATTGGGACATCTCTAAAAGTCGCGAGGTGGCGCGGTTAAGCGACCGAGCCAGCCCCGAACAGATCGCCAACGCAGCCCAGCAATCGGGTTGTCGCAGTGTGGCGTTCACCTACAACGACCCGGTGATTTGGGCCGAGTATGCGCTCGACACCGCAGCGGCCTGTCGCCAGCTGGGAATTCGCTCGGTCGCCGTGACCGCCGGCTACATCACGCCTCAGGCACGGGGTGATTTTTTTGCCGGCATGGATGCGGCCAACATCGATTTAAAAGCGTTCACCGAAGACTTCTATTTCAAACTGACCAGTTCTCATTTGCAGCCCGTTTTGGACACGATCGAGTATGTCTGCAATCAGACCGATTGTTGGGTCGAGCTAACGAATTTGATGATTCCTGATGCCAATGACTCGGCGGCTGAAATCACGCAAATGTGTGAGTGGATTCTGACGCATGTTGGCCCCAATGTACCGCTGCACTTCACCGCCTTTCATCCCGATTTTCGAATGACCGATCGCAATCGTACTGACCCCGGGTCGCTACAGATGGCGTACAACATCGCGCGCCAGTGTGGGTTGAACTATGTGTATCTGGGCAACGTGCATGATGTCGCGCGGCAGAGCACCTATTGCCATCACTGTGGCGAGTTGTTGATACAACGTGATTGGCATCAGTTGGGGGTCTATGCTATGTCCGGGAATCAGTGCGCAAGTTGCCACGAAACAATCCCTGGTGTTTTTGAATCCAGTCCGGGGAACTGGGGCGCGCGCCGCCAACCGGTTCAGATCGTCACGTTGACGTGAACCGCGAATCTAAAAAACTCCAAACGCCGAAATGGAACGTGATTGACCGGCGCAGTCTGACGTTCTCACCACACCGCAGCCATGCAGACTCCATCGACATCTTCCACGATCTATCATCTTGAGATGCTTGATCCGCGGGCCTTCTGTCGGAACGGCGGACCGCCGGGATTTGAAGTGGAACCGGTTGCACCGCCGGATGAAAAACTGAATCGCAGTTTCTATCGCGCGGTCGGGGCGCAGTGGCAATGGACCGATCGACTGGGTTGGTCTGACGCCGATTGGCACCAGTACGTTCATCGCGACGAATTGAAGACTTGGATCGGCCGTTTGGATGGCCAACCGGCCGGCTATTTTGAATTGGAATCGCAGTGCGACGGCAATCTCGAAATTGTCTACTTTGGACTGCTACCGGATTTCATCGGTCGAGGCCTTGGAGGACCGTTGCTGTCGGCAGCCATTGCGTGCGCCTGGGATGTCCCGGGGACTTGGCGCGTGTGGGTGCACACCTGCAGCGAAGATCACCAAAACGCACTTGAGAATTACCGCAAGCGTGGATTCGAAATTTTCAAGACCGAGCGGGTTCAAAAGTTCATTCGATCGCCGTCTGTCGATTGACCCGCTGCGCAGCGCGAGCAAGGGATGCCAGTGATCCACTTCGTGACGCGGTTATCGCAACCCGACGCGTTCGTTTTGAAGATGCGTTTTTCTATTTCACTCTCCCGCCCCGGAGGTCGTCCAGCTTCGCGTGCCACCCATTGGGAGAGTCGCATGCCCTCAATCCCATCTCTACGCCAACGGCGTTCAATAGCTTAGCCCGGGGTCACTGTCGAACCTGCTGGAGGCAGGTTCGGCAGGAACCCCGGGTGAACATGCCGCCGAATCCCGCCGGGCAGCGCGTGTTCCCGGTGCTCGCAACCTAGGAACGCATTCATTTTTGTATCTCTTGACCTGACGACCGCCGTTTTGGTA
>NZ_JAMYFE010000115.1 GCF_024129865.1 Stieleria tagensis
TCTCCGTTGCAACCCATGGTTACCCGCCCACCGGAAGCGTTGATGCGTCGAGCAGGCCAATGTTTGCGGCGGTTGTGTCGTCAGCATACCAGTAAATCTTACCACGTTCGATAAACACATTGAGTTCATCGGTCCAGAATGGGAACGCACTGCAAACGTCAATGCGGTATTTGGGAGGCATCTCGACGACGTTAGCATGTAGTTCCGTGATCAGTTTCAGGGTTACATGCTCGGCGCCCTTGACCTCAACGCAGGGGAAGTAGTCAGCGGGCGCATAGCGATTAACGTAGTACGGGCAGTCGCGGTCAATTCCCAATTTGCCGTAGTGCTCGAGCGTCGCAATCATGACGGCAACACAGTCGTCATACTCGTCTGTCTCGTCCATGATTACACCGTTGAGTTCCGATCCGTTTATGCCGCCAACCTCAAGGTATCGATCACGCTGTTGTTCCGTGATCCGTTCTAGCGGAATTTGCATTTGAGTGTCACCACAACCGCAAAAGGTCGCGAAGCAAAGAGCCAACGACAAGGCAAGCGTAGATTTCATTCGGGTAACGATAAGGATTAACGAGTCGGCGGTGAAAGACTTGGATCACAGTTCCAGACCGGATTCCGCCGATCCGTTACATCCCTTGGTTCCGCGCTCTTGGTCCAATGAGTGTCTCCGACCTCCGGATATTGTACTCGACATGAGACGAAGCGCCGTCCAGCCAAGCAGAACGTCAGGCAGTCGTTCATCCAGTGCGGAAAACGTGTAGTCGATCGTCTGTCCTTTGTGTCGAGAGCTACAGGGAACATTTGCCGGACCAGTCAATCAACGACTCCATCCAGTTCCTCAGGAATCGAGTTGACCACGAATGACACCAAACACACGAATGATAAGGTGAGCAATTTCAGGGCAACCGCCGGCTTGGAAATGTGGGCGCCGGCAGCTCAGCAATCGTCGACCTCGCCAACCAAATCTACGTTCGTACGCGGAACGTTTAGGGTTGACCGGGGCCGAGCGAAAGATCAACCATTTCAAAAAAGACGCTTTCGAGGCCTCCGCGTCCAACCCATTGTTCTGCCTCGCCTCAGTCCGTTAGCGACAAACGCCAATCCCTGATTGTATCTGAATCACGCTCGACCATCTCCAGCCCCTCGTCGCAAAAACGAAACCCGATCGCGTCAGCAAAGCGTCTGCATTCGTCGTCCGATTCTTGGAATTCAGCCCAGTCTTGCCAGAGTTTCGCCATCACTCCCTGTTCGGAATGAGCAATGAGAATCCACTTCGGATTGTCGTGGAAGAGCCAAACGTATTCAGTAGCCGCTGCACGCGTCCAACGAACGAATGAATCAGCGTTTGAATCCCATAGCGGTACGATGTCGGTTGCATCGGCCGGGATGAAGTAGTCCCAGTTTGTCGCACCGATGTGAATGCTGAGGTCGGGATGGTAGCTGTCAGGATCGCAGAGTATTCGAGCAAACGATGGACTGACTCCACGGGCGATGAGTTCGTCGAGTGGTAGCGAATGGAGTCTCATCTATTTGGCAGAACGGCGGGATTCACCGAGTCGCGGGAGTAATCTATCCACTTCAAAAACCGCACCACCGCGACTTCGGTGCAATCCATGGTTCCCCGCGTTACTGCGGTGGTGGCTCTTTGTGTCGTGATCGGTCAGCGTCCTTCCAGTATGGTGGATCAGAAGCGGATCGCAACACGAATCGAGAGCTGACATCCGGATCGTCCGCGAAACCAATCCACATCGGCGGACCGGAAACATTGGGTTCCCAACCGCGAGATAGTGCGAATCGAATTGCGTCTGGCACTTCGTCATCTCTGATTTGTCCATAGGGGTCGATCATGAGTTTCGCACCCGATCCCGTTGCAAGCTGTACGGTAACAACGCCGCGTCCATTATCCCCACGGGAACCCTTGACCCAATGAAAGTGGTTACCGTCAACGTGAGTGTTCCGTCGATTGCGGTTCGGAAGTGCCATCAAGTGTCACGCGGCGTTTCGGAGTCAAATCAGTCGGGGAACGTTGGCGATCACGCGGCGGCGACGAGCGATCAACCACTTCAAAAAACCTGACTTCGCCGCTCGTCGTGCATCGCGTTGTTCTGCCTCATTCTACCCAGCCAAACGAGGCGATGTGTGAATGCCAATCGCTATCGGCAACGTCGCCGCCGAAATAGTCAGCGTAACCATTTCCGCAGCATACGTGCTCAATTAGCGTCTGAAAGTCATCGCAAAGAGGAACAGGCGATTCAGGTGGTGGGTCGAATGAAATCGTTCCAACCGCTCCGCCCAGCCCGAGTGCAAACACATCACCACCACTGTCACGCCCGATGGCCAACCACCGATCGCGACCGTAGTCATCAAGCTGCCACTGGTTCTTCGCGATCGGATCGGGAGTATCATCGCCCAACCCGTCGAACACAAAGAATTCAAGTCGGCAGCCGTTGGTCAATCGCAGAAACTCAACGTAGTCGTCTGGAATCCAGGGAACACTGCGACGCAGCTTGTCGATTTGCGAATCGCTCGCTGGTGGTTGTGCCTCAAAGTAAGACGATACAAATCGGTCCGTCATGCCCTCGCGGGTCAAGAGTCGTGCAAGCCTAGGAAATCGGTCAGACATCAGAGATGTTGAATGAGACGGAAAGCATCGATGGCAGAACGATTGGGATTAACGAGTCGGCGGCGAATGACGTGGACCACAGTTCCAGACCGGATTCCGCCGATCCGTTACATCCTTTGGTTACGAGCAGTCTTGGCCGACGCTGGAAGTTGCTCGAGGGTGGATCTCACAG
>NZ_JAMYFE010000116.1 GCF_024129865.1 Stieleria tagensis
ATCGACGTGCGATTGCCCTAACATGGGAACTGATCCCGAAACACGACAACCTATTGTCGCCGGCGGCAGTCGAGGACTATTTCAGCATGTACTTCTGGCTGCAATCTGACGCCTGGGATAAATATCGCGTTCTGGATGCACTAGGATCAAACCCAAATTCACTACAGTTCAACTTCCGCGAAGCCAACTCTCGTTACCGGTTCATTCGTGATCCCTCTGAAAACCTATTGGTGCCGTGGGGGAATGAAGGCACAAAGTTGATGAAACAGATGGATTCTCCGTATCCGCTAGGTCGTAATTTTTGGCGAAAGGCGCAACGCTATTGCGTCCAAGTTCGTCCATTCGAATTGCAACTGCTTGGATCGGCTGGGGCTATTGGCAAAAAACAGGACCGCTGGGTACTAACCCAACCGCATCTCTACGATCAAAACATCGGGCTTTGCCTCTCCAAAGCCGACGGTGTTTTGCCCGTAGACGATCTCATCGCATAACGCGAACCCGATTAATAAAACTAAAGCCGATCAAAATGTCGTCGGCAGTAACTGTATTTGAACTAGCTTACAGATCTACCAGGACAAAAACCATGGACTTATCTAAAAACCGAGTTGCACTTCATGTCTGGGGCGACTTTGCCTGCTTCACTCGCCCGGAGATGAAAGTCGAACGTGTCAGCTACGACGTGATGACACCCTCCGCTGCACGGGGTGTATTGGAGTCCATTTATTGGAAACCGGAAATCGTCTGGGTGATCGATCAAATCCAGGTCCTCAATCCAATCCGCTTCGCCAACGTACGACGCAACGAACTCGGAGGTATCGGCCCTTCGGAGCGAACTCTAAAGTCCTACCTGGACGGTTCAAATCAAGGCATTTTATGTCAAACAATCGAAGAAGATCGGCAACAACGGGCGGCAACCGTTTTACGTGATGTCGCGTATGTCATTCATGGTCACTACTTCGTGAAGAAAACTGGTGACCCGCCCAACAAACATTTTGAGATGTTCAAACGGCGCGCTTCAAAAGGAAAGTGCTTTCAACGACCATACCTGGGATGCCGCGAGTTTGTCTGTGATTTCAAATGGCACGAAGGAGACACATTACCGTCACATCAATCATTACTCGGTGAACGAGACCTAGGCTACATGCTGCACGACATTGACTTTAATGACGACATGACGCCCCGATTTTTCCGAGCATCAATGATCGATGGTGTCGTTAACGTTCCAGCATTTGGCAGCAGTGAGGTGCGTCAATGATTCTACAACATCTGTGCGAATACTACGATCGCGTTGCTGCTGACCCGAGTGAAACAATCGCAGAACCAGGCTTTGCCCCGCAAAATATCAGCTTCGTTGTACTGCTCGATGTGGACGGCACACTGACCGACATTCAAGACGTACGTGACACCGACGGAAAGACGCCGCGTCCCAAAGTGATGCGTTTGCCCGACTGTGGAAAACGCACGAGCGGTGTCTCAGCACAATTTCTGTGGGACAAGGCAGACTATTTACTCGGGTGGATCAATCCCGAACTGCTAGTCGAACCGACTAAGGAATCGGAATCAGATAAAAAAAAGCGGCTCAAGAAGATTGATCGAATCGCCAAGAGCCACAAAGCCTGTGCCGATTTCCACTTGAAACAGGGCGATCTGAATGTCCCACAATTTAACGCATTGTGTCGTTTTTTTGAACACTGGACTCTTGATCAGCTCACCGCTCAACAGCTTGAGAAACTCGAATCTGTCGGCACTGGATTCGGAGTGTTTCGCGTGCGTGGCGAGCAGCAGTACTTGCATGAGATTCCGGCGTTGCGAGACCACTGGATTCAGTCCCAGTCAGGTAACGAAGAAAGTGGCCCCAAGAGCACGTGTCTCGTGTCGGGTGACTTGCAAAGCGTCGCCAGATTACACCCATCAATCAAAGGAGTTCGAGGTGCGCAGTCGAGCGGTGCATCAATCGTCTCATTTAACAAGGATGCATTCACCAGCTACGGCAAAAAACAAAGCTACAACGCCCCAGTGGGTGAATCGGCAACCTTTCGATACACAACTGCGCTCAACAAACTTTTGCAGAATGGCTCTGATCGCAGGATTCAGATCGGCGATACAACGTACGTCTTTTGGGCGGATCAGCCAACACCTTGCGAGGACCTATTTGGATTTGGAATCGATCCAGAGCGTGCTGAAGATGAGGAACGCGCAAAGGAGGCTGGGCGTTTGATGCAACGGATTGCGGAAGGTGAATGTGATACACCAGACGCCGGTGTGCCGTTTCACGTCCTTGGTCTGTCACCCAATGCATCACGTCTATCCATTCGATTTTGGATCAGCGACACCGCTGGAGAACTGATTCAACGTGTATCGCTCCATCAGCAACGATTGAAGATTGTGCGTGGCGCAAAAGATCGCGACATGATCCCGTTGTGGCTAATCCTCGCGCAAACTGCGCGTGAATCCAAAGAAATCCCGCCTTTACTTGGCGGCGCATTATTGCGTTCTGTCCTAACCGGCGGTCGCTACCCCGAGTCGCTGTTGGCCGCAATCATCCGACGTATCCGAGCCGATCGTGAAATTAATCATGTTCGCGCCGCGACAATCAAAGCTGTTCTATCACGCAACTACCAATTGGAGATTTCCGTCATGCTTGATCCTGAACGTCCAGAACCTGCCTATCAAATGGGACGATTATTTGCTGCCTTGGAGCGGGCTCAAGAAGATGCGCTAGGCCCCGGCCTAAATGCCACGATCAAGGATCGTTATTTCGGTGCAGCGTCGTCAACACCGGCGAGTGTATTTCCGCGTCTGATTCGGATGAGTCAGCATCACGTCAGCAAGCTGGAAGGTGGCAGAAAGGTCGTTGCCGATAAACGGCTTCAAGAGATCATGGGGCGAATCGATCGGTTCCCAGGTCACTTGGGGTTGCTCGATCAGGGGCTCTTTGCAATCGGCTATTACCATCAACGTCAAGACTTCTTTACCAAGAAAACCAAGGACCCGAACGACAACCAACTCGCAACGGCATAGAACACTCCTCCCGGACACCAACCCAAACACGCTGTTTCATTGACTGCTTTAGACAAGCATTTGCGGTACTTGCGATGTCCAAGAAATTGACTTTCAAACAACCAGAATTACACGCACAAGGAATGATTAATGAACCATCGCTATGACTTTGTCCTATTGTTTGACGTTTCAGATGGCAATCCGAACGGCGATCCCGACGCTGGCAATCTGCCCCGCGTCGATCCAGAAACCGGACACGGACTGGTCACAGATGTTTGCCTGAAACGGAAAGTTCGGAATTATGTTGGAACAGTAAAGGAAGAGCAGCCACCCTATGAAATTTATGTCAAAGAACGAGCCGTGCTCAATCGGCAGCACGCCCGTGCCTACGAAGCTCTAGAGATTGATTCCCAAACCGCAAAGCAGCCGGAAGTTGAACAGTGCAGACGTTGGATGTGCCAAAACTTTTTCGACGTTCGTACGTTCGGGGCTGTGATGAGCACGAAAGTAAACTGTGGACAAGTGCGCGGTCCAATTCAAATGGCATTTTCACGTAGCGTCGACCCAATCGTATCGCTCGAACATGCGATTACTCGCTGCGCGGTGGCAACAGAAAAGGAGGCGGAAAAACAAGATGGGGACAACCGAACGATGGGTCGCAAATTCACTGTTCCCTATGGACTCTATCGCTGCCACGGTTTTGTCAACCCATTTTTTGCGAGACAAACTGGATTCTCAGAGGACGACCTGGAACTGTTTTGGAAATCCCTGATCAACATGTTTGAATTTGATCGTTCAGCAAGTCGCGGGCAAATGGCGCCGCAGGCCCTGGTGGTGTTCAAACATCAAGATGCGCTTGGGAACGCGCCCGCTCACCAATTGCAAAGTCGAGTCTGCATCGGTCGCTCAAACGATGAATTACCACCGCGATCGTTCACGGACTATACAGTGACCGTCGATAAGAGCGACCTGCCGGAGGGCATCACGGTTGAACTCAAGATTTGACCAACTCAAACGTGACACGACGTGACTCAACACCGGAAGCGATTGATATCGTCACCCGGTGACGGGTGGAATGTCCGTGAATGATAGACTCGATTTCAGCCTCCGTGGCCGCAAGCGACTGGGCGTCACGAAGCAATGCAAAGTCGGGTCCGAGCTGCCCAACCTCGTAAGAACGGTCTCCGACGTGCAATCGCAAAATGACTTCCGCAGTGAAGACGACGTGGAGAGATGCCATGTCAATTCCTAGTGAGATCGATCAGCGATTGTCGCAGTGCATAATGACGATTGTCAGTCCGCCATTTTGTCTGGATTTTGGTGGGGCCTATTTGGACCAATGCCCGGACTACACGCCGTAAAATTGGCAGGATTGGCGCGAGCAAAAAAGTGATGACTTTGAAGACAACTGGCCAACCGTCGAACAGATCTTGGCAGAATTCGAGTCTTTCGGTGTCTTCATCGCTGACGCCAATCCAGGAAACATCCGTTTCAAGAACTACACCTAAACAGCACCAAACAATCAGTGTCGTAGCCAGACTCCACCGTAGCTGGGCCGCCCACGGTTCAGATCCCTGGCACTCGCATGACCGTCTAAGCCCTGGCGGACAAGCTACGGGAAATAGTGCGGGAGCCTGATCACGACGATCCTGAACCAACTATTTTACGCACACACCCGAGCCACACATGTGACCTATCACGAAGACGACCTGTTGCCAATTTCAGCATTGCAACACTTGCTGTTCTGCCCCCGGCAGTGCGCGTTGATCCATGTCGAACAACTGTGGGCCGAAAACCAGTTGACCGTCGAAGGGATGCATCTGCATGAAAAGGCTGATACTCCACAACATTCCGTCAGTGGCGGCGCGAACCGATCAGTTCGTGTCGAACGTGCACTGCCGATCAGATCGCTGCAATGGGGGCTGATCGGAAAAGCAGATGTCGTGGAATTCCATTTTGACGACGCAAAAAAACTCCAGCGAATCGTTCCCGTCGAATACAAGCGAGGGCGACCTAAACGAGATGACTCTGATCGAGTCCAACTTTGTGCTCAAGCTCTTTGCCTGGAAGAGATGTGTGACACCGAGATTACCGAAGGTGCACTCTTTTATGGCACCCAACGACGACGGCTAACCACCGTTTTTGATCCGACACTACGAAGCGTCACACTCGACGCCATCGATCGCTTTCGGCAGATGTCGCAGGCCGGAGAAACTCCCCCTGCAGTATTCACGAAAGCCTGCAAAAAATGTTCCCTAATCGAATTCTGCATGCCAACAATCACGACCGGCTCGCGCGATGTCAACCGCTTCATCAACCGTCAACTACAGGCACATCTAGACGCCGCCGCCCCCCTTTCAGACTGATTAGGTTGCCGAATGATACACGAACTTTCCAATGAAAACACACCTCAACACGCTGTTCGTCACCACCGATGGAAGCTATTTGGCCAAAGACGGATTGGCAGTCGCCGTTCGAGTTGAAAATGAGACTAAGCTGCGAATTCCGTTGCACAATCTGGACGGCATCGTTTGCTTCGGACGGGTCGGCTTTAGCTCGGCACTGGCCGGAGCCTGCGCGGAGGCCGGAGTGACGCTCTCTCTGCTGACGCCCAACGGCAAATTCCTCGCGTCAGTCGTCGGCTATACACCTGGCAATGTTCTGTTGCGACGACAGCAATATCGCGCCGCCGATGATCCGGTCGCCACGATCCAAATTGCGAAAAATGTGGTGCTGGGGAAAATCGCCAATTCACGAAGCGTACTACTACGTGCAGCACGAGATCAAAAGTCGGAAGAGGTTGCCCAGCGGTTGAGACAAGTTGCCAAGGGAATGGCAGGTACATTGAATCTGATTCGCGAATCTCCAGATTTGGATTCCGTCCGGGGATATGAGGGCGAATCGGCATCACGCTATTTTTCGACCTTCAATGAACTGGTGTCAGTTCCAGACTTTGAATTCGCCAAACGTTCTCGCCGCCCACCCCTGGACGCGATGAACGCCTTAATGAGTTTTATTTATGCGCTCGTGATGCATGACGCGCGCAGTGCTTGTGAAGCGACCGGGTTGGATTCGGCAGTCGGATTCCTTCATCGCGACCGTTCTGGTCGGCCTGGTTTGGCGCTCGATTTGATGGAGGAGTTTCGCCCGTTTTTTGCTGACCGCCTGGCGCTTTCTCTGGTCAATCGCAGGCAGGTTTCGGCAGCAGGATTTGAAACCGCGGAATCAGGTGCTGTGCGAATGGACGACAAGACCAGAAAGACGGTTTTGGTTGCCTACCAAACTCGAAAGCAAGACGAAATTGAGCATCCTTTTTTAGGTGAAAAAGTCTCCATCGGGATGCTGATCCATTTGCAGGCACGATTGCTGGCTCGGCACCTGCGTGGCGACTTGGACCAATACCCACCTTTTATTTGGAAGTGAATTAGCCATGCATGTATTGGTCACCTATGATGTTTCCACCGTCAATCCGGCGGGCAAGCGTCGTTTGCGTCGGGTCGCAAAGACCTGTCTGGATTTTGGACAACGCGTGCAAAATTCGGTCTTTGAGTTAAACGTCGATCCGGCCCAATGGGCGGAATGCCGCAAGCGGCTGATTGAAACCTGCGAACCGACGGAGGACAGTTTGCGGTTTTATCAACTAGGAAACGACTACAGTTCGAAAGTCGAACACGTCGGTAATCATCCGTCGCTCGACACGGAAGGCCCGCTAATCATCTAGACACGGGTTTGCGATGATTTCCGCGAACCGGAAGCGATCACACGTTTTCAGGCAGGTTCGCGATTTGACGAATGCCGCTACGACAAGCGGTTCTCCAGAAAAATTGACGTGTTCTGCATCTTTCCGCTGCCCGTTTTTCATTGGGTTCGCGAACTTCCAGACCTATCTCAAGCGTCAGTCACGACTTACACTGCCGCAGTCGCGCCCCATGCGGGCGCGTGGATTGAAACAAAACTGGTGGTGATTGCTGATCACTTGGGCCTGAGTCGCGCCCCATGCGGGCGCGTGGATTGAAACGCCAGCCGCATCGAATCAATGGCGACCGCGATGAGGTCGCGCCCCATGCGGGCGCGTGGATTGAAACGGTTCGTGGTTTCAAGCACCACAAACATCGCCACGTCGCGCCCCATGCGGGCGCGTGGATTGAAACTGGATGTGGTGCGACGACCAGATGGAATCTGGTAACGTCGCGCCCCATGCGGGCGCGTGGATTGAAAC
>NZ_JAMYFE010000117.1 GCF_024129865.1 Stieleria tagensis
GTTTAGCGCAACTTCAAAACTCACGCGTCGGGTTACCATTCCCAAGCTAGTTTGCCATCGAAGATTCAATCCACAGCCCGTCATGCTTCGGGTTGCGATACTTGCGCCATTTCAACAGTTGCTGCGGCGGGTTCGCCGTTGCGATAGCGTTCCCAACGGCGGCGCAGCCAGGATGTGATCGGGCCTTCGATACGGGTTGTCACGAGTGTCGCCAGGCTGAACGCAAACACGACCGCCAACCCAAAACAGACGCGCGGCGGATACCCGCTGTGGTCCAGGCGATGAATCAGCACACAGCCCAAATTGTTGTGGCACAGATACAGCGCGTAGGAAATCGTGCTGACGAACAACAGTGGCTTGAATCGCAGCACCGGCACTTTGCCGTAGGCACAGGCCGTGACGAGCGCCAGAATCAGCGCCGTGGCCAACGGATTGTGTTTGCCATGATCGATGCTGTGAAAAACGAACGCTGCGACCAAGATGCCCAACAGGTTTTGCCACTGTGTCCCTGTCTTGGTCTTGATCATGTACAGCAAGAATCCCATCGCAAACAAAGGCACAAAATCCAGTAGCAACAACCGCCGCACAGCGGTTGCTACCGCGAACCAGCCTGTTTGTCCCGCCGCCGGTTCGCTGGCATCCAACATCGGGCAAACGAAATAAGACAGCAGCAGCAGTGATCCCCAGCCCACAAAGTAGCGGGTCAGGCCACCGAATCGGTACAGCGCGACCAGTGTGAAGTAGAACATCATCTCGATCTGCAACGTCCACATCACAGGATCAAAGCACTCCTGGCCAAAGACTCGTGGCAGCAGTGTCAGATTCGCAGCAAACTGCGCCGTTGTGATGCCGGTTTCATTCAGCGGCGCGCAACTCATGATCCACAGATTCGCGACGATCACGATCAAAAAGATCGGCAGGATTCGAATCAGTCGGGCGGCGACAAAGTCCACCGGTTTGCCTCGCCGCATCAACGACATGCTGTTGACGAAACCGGACAGGATAAAAAACATCTCAACGCCGTAAGCGCCGTAGGGCCACTCGAATCCGAGGGGCGATGTGTAGCCGAACTTGACGCTGTAAACGTGCGTGAAATGGAATAGCAGCAGATTGATCGCCGCCAGCGCGCGCAACGAATCCAATTCCAAAATCCGGCGGTGCGGTTTCAGAACCTGTGGATCGACTTGCGAACTCTCTGCCATGGCAACAAGCACAGATAGATGAGACGAGCTCCGGACCAGATCGGCATCGTTGCGAACGGATCGCAAGCGACCATGCCGATTCTGAACTGTGCTATCCGCAGGTGGTCCGTTACGGGGGTTTCTCGCTGACCCACTCTCCAGAACTTGAAACCCGATCGGTTGAATCGGAATCTACGGATTATGCCGGTGCAATGAGCGACCGCACCGACAAGCGGGCTGTTGGTTTGGGTAGCGCGACGCGTCAGTCTTGAAGCCAGCGCTTTCTTAAGCCCAGCGGGCGACAAAATGCCTGCCGGCGGCGTCAGTCGCCGGATATCAACGTTCGCGAAAAAGTTCGCTGATCGATTGATCGTGGTGAATGCGTTTGATCGCTTCGGCCAACAACGGTGCAACCGACAGCTGCACCATTTTCGGCAGTAATTTATCCGCCGGGATTGGAATCGTGTCCGTCACCGTGATTGAATCGACCGGTGCGTCACGCAGACGATCGATGGCCGGACCGCACAACACGCCGTGGGTACAGGCGATGTGAATTTCCGCGGCACCGGCTTCGTGCACCAGTTTTGCAGCACCACAAATCGATCCGGCGGTGCTGATCATGTCGTCAAACAGCAGCGCGATTTTGCCTTCGATTGGACCGCCGATAATCGTGCTTTGACGAACTTCCATCGCGTTGGTGCGACGTTTATCCACGATCGCCAACGGTCCACCGAGCCGTTTGCCGTGACCGACGGCGCGTTTGATACTGCCTTCGTCGGGGCTAACGACGACGATCTTGTCATCGGTCAGCCCGCGATTGCTGAAGTGTTCGTTCAACACCGGAGCGGCATACAGGTGATCGACCGGGACGTCAAAAAAACCTTGGATCTGGGCGGCGTGCAGGTCCATCGTCAACACTCGATCGGCACCGGCGCGGGCGATCAGGTTAGCGACCATTTTGGCCGTGATCGGCACACGCCCTTCGTCTTTGCGGTCCTGCCGGGCATAGCCGTAGTAGGGGATCACGGCGGTGATCCGTTCGGCGCTGGCGCGTTTGCAACAATCGATCATCACCAACAACTCGAACAAGTTGTCGTTGACCGGCGGACAGGTCGGCTGGACCAAGAACACATCGCGTCCGCGAACGTCTTCGTCCAGTTTGCAGTAGTTCTCGCCGTCGGGGAATTTACCCAGCGAAATCGCAGCCGGCTCGAGGTGCAGGTGGCGACAAATCTTCAGCGTTAAATCTGGATTCGCTTGACCGCTGAATATTTTTAATTCACGCATAACCCATCGCCCGCATTTTTTGGTCGACCAATTGAAGCTCTTCGGGGTTGTTGATCGACAGCGATTCACACGGCTGCAATGCCGGCAACGCTTCGACAGGCCGGCCGGATTCACGCAGCAAACGAGCCGAATCGGTCAAATAGTATTCCGATTGGGCATTGTCGTTACGCAACATCGCCAAGGCAGCTTTCAAATCCGGTGTCTGGAACAGATAGGTGCTCATATTGACTTCGGTGATCGCCAATTGCTCCGGCGTGGCGTCCTTGTGTTCGACAATCCCCATGAAGTCACCTTGGGCGTTGCGAACGATCCGTCCCAATCCTGTCGGGTCGTCTTTTTCCAGCGTTCCCAGCAACAGAGCGGGCTGGGTGTCGGCAAAGTGATTGAGCAACGTTTTCAAACTGCTCGCTTGGATCAATGGCGAATCACCGGCGACCACGATGGTCGGGCCTGTTTGATCGGCCAATGGTTGTTCACAACATTGTACGGCATGGCCGGTCCCCAACTGCTCGGCTTGCAGGGCGAATTCAATATTGCTGTTCCGGCGGGTGGCCAATTCCGCTTTGACCGCGTCGGCTTGATAACCGACAACGACAATTTGGCGGTGGATCCCGGCGGCCTCCAGTGCGTCGATGACAAAATGGATCATCGCGCGGCCGACCACGGGGCACAGCACTTTCGGCAGGTCACTTTTCATACGTGTTCCTTTGCCGGCGGCGAGGATAATCGCACAGGCTCCGGAACGGTCAGGTTCGATGGGGGCATTCATCGGATGGTCGTGGTCGCTCGGGGTCAGTCTGTTCAGTTGCGGAAAAACACAGTCGCGGCGGCGATCGTCGCGACACATCCGCTCGGTCCGCAGGGGTTGAGGAGCGGCATATTCGCGTTCATGGCCGATTCGAACAACCGCCAGCGCGGAATTCGAATTGCCGAATGCCAAAAAAACGGGTTTTCGGGTCGTTTATCCCGGCCACCGGCTGTCCCCGAAAACCAGACGCGCCCGGCCAGTGACGGTAAATCTGCCCTATTCAGACAACTCGCGCAAAACGCCACGCGTGAGACGTTTGAAACCAGCGCATTTACGGTAACCCGATGCATCAGCGAGGGATTGAGAGTGTTTTCATGTGATCCCTCGCTCACGCGTTTTGAAGTTGCGCTAAACAGTCACTTCACCTCAAATGACTCAGCAAATTGCCGCTTCGATCTCTGTACTCTCCCGCCAGGAAGTCGTGCAGCTTGGTGTGCCACCCATTGGGAGAGTCGCATGCACTCAATCCCATCTCTACGCCAACGGCGTTCGATAGCTTAGCCCGGGGTCACTGTCGAACCTGCTGGAGGCAGGTTCGACAGGAACCCCGGGTGAACATGAAACCGTTTTCCCCCGGCGGG
>NZ_JAMYFE010000119.1 GCF_024129865.1 Stieleria tagensis
AGATGTGTATAAAGAGACAGCGTTTTGAGCTAGCACGAGCAGGCCTGTCTCCGCAGCGGCACGCCAGCGGCCACAACCGTAGAACACCGTGTGGCGAAGATCTTGATTCGGGTTGGGGTCTCTTTACGCCAACGGCGTTAGACACACCTAACCTAGGGTCAGGTCTTGCCAGCGCAGCGAGCAAACCGCCACCCTAGGTTGCGAGCACCGGGAACACGCGCTCCCACGGCGGGTAGGGATCGAGCTTGAAAAACTTCTTTTGATAATTGGTGAAACAGTTGCCGGAGACTCCCGCTTAGCGAGGACGAGGCCGCTATTCACCAACCTGGGAGTTTCAACGACGAACCATGTCTGCCAACCAACGACTTTCCTCGCAAGAACGCAATCAGCTAGTCGAACTTCGCAACGCCTACGAAACCCACTACTTGGGCGATCGATGGCCAGGACTTTTGACCCATCGTGGTTTTAACGGCAGCCCTAATATGTTTTCAGCGGCTTGCTGGAATTGGGCGCTCCAGGCCAGTGAAGGAAACATTAATGCTGCGACATCCGCCCCGCAGTTGTACACGCACGTCGGCGACATCATTGTTCAAGGGGCGAAGTTCGGCCAGGAACGCACGGAACTGCGGCGTGCTGACCTGCCCGGAACGTACTACCTTGAATTTCGACGAATCAACCTTGCTTGGAAGGCCGCCAAGAGCGGAACCGACCAGCACGGTCGGGCGGTCAGTGCACAGCGACTTCGCGAGCGACGACAAGCTTTTCTCAACGCAATGATGCGCTACACGCTTCGCAAGAATGGATTCTCGGTTGCAAACCGAGCCGTTCGCGGTGGTGACAAGTACGTGATCGCGATGGTGACCAAAGAAGACACCTGGCAAAGCTGGGATCACTGGGCCCTTAAAATCTTCAACGACGCCGGCCGACACGTCTACATACAGAAAGAACCCAACCTGCCACTCAGCATTGGTTTTGACCGTCTTTGGGAAGCTGACCGAGACGGTCGAATCGTGGGCGAAGTCCCCGTGTCTGGGCTTCACCCCGCTCACGTCGAAGTCCTTCGCTACGAGTTGGCACATCGCGACGACGAATAGCTACGATCTGGTCGCGCCCCTTCATTGAAGCCTTGGCAAACTCCAATCCACCCGAAGAACACCGAGGGTTTTCGAGTTTTTCATATCAATCTCAACCAGGCTCTCGCTTAGTCGAGGACTAGCTGAGTGCTAGACGTCCGCTGCTGTCGCCGATCGATTCGGCGGGGGTGCCCATCAGGTCCAGCATGCTGAGGAACAGATTCGCCATCGGACATTCTTCACCGGCATCGATGTAGCGTCCGGTTTTGACTTGACCGCTTGCTCCACCGGCCAGGACGATCGGCAGGTCTTCGTGACGGTGACGATTTCCGTCGCTGATTCCACTTCCATAGAGAACCATCGACTGGTCCAGTAGCGAACCGCCGGCGTCACTGGTGGATTCCAACTTCTGCAAGAAATAGGCGTATTGCTCGACCAGGTAGTGATCGATCTTGCGCAGGTTCTCGACCAATTCCGGCTTGTCCCGGTGGTGACTCATCCCGTGGTGGCCATCGCTAATTCCCAGATCGGTGTAACGTCGATTGCCGCCAGCCATGTCCAACATCAATGTGGCAATTCGCGTCGTATCGGTTTGAAACGCGACGACCATTAGATCGAACATCAATCGGGCATGTTCGCGGAACCCATCGACGCGTCCGTAGGGAACATCGATATCAGGCAATGCGGCAGCATCCTGTTGCTCGGTGCGTTCGATCCGCTGCTCGATTTCGCGGACACCGGTGAAATACTCGTCCATCTTGCGCAGGTCCGACTTGCCCAGGTCTTTCATCAAGCGGTTGGCATCGGATCGAACCACATCCAGAATGCTGCGCCGGACCCGATTGGTTTCACGGCGTGCGGCCGAGTTGCCTGTACCAAACATTCGCTCGAATGCCAGTCGTGGAATGGTTTCCTTGGGCATCGGCTGGGTCTCATTGCGCCAGGAGATATTGCTGCTGTAGGCGCAGCTATACCCCGAATCACAACTGCCGGCATTACGGCTGCCGGAAAGTCCCAATTCGATCGACGGCAGGCGTGTCTGGCCAGCCAACTGGGATGCGGCAACCTGGTCCACCGAGACGCCCAGGCGGATGCTGCCACTGGTTTTCAGCGGCCGTGCGGCGGTTAAGAACGTGGAACAGCAACGGGCGTGGTCACCGGCACCGTCTTTGTGCGCGCGGCCGTTGTCATGCGCCAAGTTGGAGATAACGTTGATCTTCTGCTTGACAGAGGCCAGGGGCTGCAGTGTTGGCGACAACTCCCAATCGGTATCTTCCCCCGATTCACCTCGCGTCGGTTTCCACTGCGGCATGATGACACCGTTGGGAACAAAGATGCATGCCATCCGTACCGGGCGGGAGACGGCTTCGGCAGACGCGAAAGCGCTCTTGGCCATCGGCGTCATTGCTTCCAACAGCGGTAATCCCAGAACCGCGGCAGAGCCGCGCAATAGGGTTCGGCGTTCAATCAAGGTGCGTGAATAATTCATCATCCATCTCCTCTCCAGTGGTTTCCCTAACGTGACAGCGAATGGGTGTCAGCGGTACGGAATCGAAATTGGCGGCTGGCCACAACGGCGGTGACAACATCAGCCAATCGGTAGTCGTTCGGTTTGGTTTGGGCAGCGATTTCATCGAGCGTGCAACGATCATCCGGGGTCAATTCACGCCCGATGGCGAAGGTCAACAGACGTTCGATGAGGGTCCGTGCCAGAGCATCGGTTTCGGTTTCGCCAAGCATCCGCGTCAGTTCAACTCCGCCGTTGAACGAACGCCCATCCGGCAAGGCACCGCTGGCGTCAATCGGTTTCCCAGCATCTTCGCTGCGAAACTTGCCGACCGCGTCAAAATCATCGAGACCAAATCCCAACTGATCCATCACACGGTGACAGGAGGCACAGGACGGGCTGGCGCGGTGCAGTTCCAATTGCTCTCGAAGCGTGGCGTTGTCCGCGGCAGCTTGCGTGTCTTTCAGCTCGGGCACTCCGGCAGGTGGGTCCGGCGGTCGCGTGCCCAGCATGTTTTCCAAGATCCATTTGCCACGCAGAACAGGACTGGTCCGGTTCGGCGTGCTGGTCAGTGTCAAAATACTGGCATGGGCCAACAAACCACGGCGCGGCGTATCGGCCAGTGAGACTTTGGCAAATCCGTCGCCTTTGAAATCAACGTCGTAGTGTTTGGCCAGGGAAGCGTTGAGGAACGAGTAGTCGGCGGTCAGAAATTCGCTGACCGACAGATTGTTTCGCAGGACATGCAGAAACAGCATTTCGGTTTCTCGGCGCATCGCCGTTTTTAGTGAATCGTTGAACTCCGGAAACCGGTCCCCGTCGGCATCGTGTCCGTCCAAGTTTCGCAGTCCCAACCACTGGGCGGCAAACTCACTGGCCAAGGCATCGGCGCGGTCGTCTTTCAACATCCGCTGGACGTTTTGCTTCAATCGTTTTTCGTCCAATTCATTTCGATTCGCTTGGTCGAGCAATGTCTTGTCCGGCGTGCTGCTCCACAAAAAGTAGGACAAACGCGTGGTCAATTGATGCTGCGACAACGGATAGTCGCCGAATTCGTTGGGCTCGGTACCGTCGACTGGCGTTTCGACACGAAACAGGAATTGAGGGCTGACCAACACGGCCGACAGAGCGATCTGCATCCCTCGGTGAAACGACTTGTCCTCGTCCGTGGCTTGCTTCACCAGCGCCGCGTAGGGAGCGATGTGTTCGTCCGCAACCGGGCGACGAAACACAATCGGCATGAACTCCCGCAGGTTCTTCATCGCCGTCTCCTCGACCTTTTTATAGCGGTCGCGTTCTTTGGGAGCGACGTGACGCACGATCTCGAACTGCTTTGGCGGGAACGCATCGCGGGGGTGTTTGCCCGGGCCATCGATGCTGAACGAACGGAACATGAACGGATAGTCGTCCTCGTCGATTCGCCGTGTCGGTTCGACCGGTTTACCGATCGCGGCAAGGATCTGTTTGACGCGTTCGGGATCCATCGACTCGACCGCGTTCAACTTGGTTTCACCGACGACCAATTCACGATCGTCCAGAACCGGGGCAATCAATAGACGTTGCTTGCCCCGCGGTAGTTTGACCGTCTCGCTCATCGAGTCTGCACTACCACTTCCACCAAAATACTTGAGTTCGTCGTGGGCAATCAAAATCCCGTCGGCATCGTAGATCCCGACTTGAACCGGATCATGCTGTTTGGACGTGGTGCCACCACGCACGCCAATTCGATACTCGCCTTCGAAGGGAACATCCAAGTCGATCCAGGCGAAACTATCGGGGTCGACAAATCGTCCGCCAAAGCTACCGATTTTAGGCTCGCCATAAATCGGAATCTGGTCGCCCGGTATCTCACGATCAATTTCCTCCAATGAATCCGGATCGATCACGACTTGGGTCGACACCGTCTCGGCGGCTTCGATGTACTTCTCGATCAACATCGGGCTAAGCGAAAGCACGTCGCCGTTATTATCAAACCCCGCGCCGACTTCATCTGATGGGAAACGATCGGCCGGACGCAAATCCATGCCGAACAAATCGCGGATGGAATGGTTGTACTCGCTGCGGTTCAAGCGGCGGACGGTGACATTGCCGGCGTACGGGCGCAGGTCACAGGTCGACGAATGCAGGGTCGCTTCCAAAGCCGACACCAACTGTTTGCGTTCCTCAATTTCCGGCACCCCGTAATCTTCTGGTGGCATCGCACCAAAACGCACCATTTCCAATACACGTTCGACTTCCGAAGTGCTCAGATCGGTCAGCGTTTCAAAGGGGCTGAGATCGAGTCCGCCTTCCTGCAAATCTGCGTTGTGACAATCGGTGCAGTAGGACTGCATCAACGGCAATCCCTCGGTGGTCCAAGTTTCCAGTTGCTTGGCCGCAGCGCTGCTTTGGCTTGCGGTTTGGGCGGGGCTGTCGCCTTCGCTGGAATCAGGCTGCGGAGATTCAGCCGACGCGGTGGACAGCGCAGCGGGTTGCGTCAGCAGGCCGACGAGGGCGCAGCAAAAAACGGTCGTTCGAAACGCGATCGACGAAGCACACGAGGTGTGCGAGACGATCTGGCGTATTGCGATCCATTGATCGAACACGGACAAACCATGGAAGTGGGTAGGCGGGACCAGCACGATGCCGGCGAAGGTGGGCGTTTGTCATTGTATGAAATTAGGCAAACGTTTCCAGCCAAATCGGGCAATCAGCGGTGAATAGTCCAGCCAAACCGCTCGATTGAGCGATTTTCCGGGGGGGTACGATTGCTCTCTGCTTGGTCAAACCTTCGATTTCGCGGTCATTGTTTGATCGGCGAAGGCTAAAAACTCGCTGGGCAACCGTTTGGGACGCCCCTCAGGCCCCACGCAGGCGATCACCGATTCGCCCCGTGCGATCAAGGTGTCGTCACGCAGGACGTGATAGAGATGTCGCAGACGGACTTTGCGGACCTCCGTCAACTCGACTTCGACCCGCAACTGGTCGTCAAACTCGGCCGCCACGAAATACTGGACGTTCATTTCGGTGACCACCAGCAAGCGCCCGGAGTCCTCGATCTGCTTGTAGCTGAGTCCGCCGGCACGCAGCATTTCGACGCGGGAGTCCTCAAAGAAATTCAGATAGTTCGAGTGGTGGACGCGCCGTTGGCCGTCTGTTTGGTGGTAGGCGACCCGAAAATGGTACGTGTATCGAAGAAGTGACTCGTCTGGCATCGAATCTAGCTGGTGCTCGCGTCAAAAATCGGTCAATGTTACCATCGACAATTGCCGAGTCACTCTCCGCGCCTGCCTGTGCAGGCCAGCTGGACCGCTCGGATGCGCGAATCGTACACACTCACGCCTGACTGAACAGGCGGGGCCACAAGCACCACGAGGCTGTGATGGAATCCGACGAAGGAAGTGGAGCGGGGACAAAATTTGACACCATGCGCGGCCGGAATTATCCGGCACTTCGCCAATTCACAATCTTTCTCGAAAATCGAGTCGGCCAACTGCTAGAGGTGGTTCGTCGATTCGAGGGAACGGGAATCCGGATCTGTGCGCTATCGATCAACGATGCCGCTGAGTGCGCGTTCGTCCGATTCCTAGTCAACGATGCAGATCGTGGACGAGAAATCTTGGAACGCAGCGGTTTAGCGCTGATTGAGACCGATTTGATCGGTGTTCAATTGCCCGAAGGCCCCCAACCGCTACTGCGTGTCTGTACCGCGTTGTTACAGGCGGAACTGAACATCATTCAGACGTATCCGCTGATCGTTCGGCCACTGGGTAAACCGGCGGTTGCGATCATGGTCGAAAACATCGAAATGGCGATGGAGACATTGAACGAGAAGGGATTTACGATCATCACCGAAGGTGACTTGGACGACAATCCATCCATCGAACAGTGACGTTTCAACGTTGACGTTCAATCACCGAATCTTATTCACTCGGCGGTTTGATGTCTTTCGCTGCCGCGGCACTGGTGCGTGACGAACGGCGGTTTTCACGCTGGATGGCGTCGTAAACTTCTTGACGGTGTACCGGGATCGACTGGGGGGCTTCGATACCCAAGCGGACTTTGTCGCCGCGGATATCGACAATCGTGACAACGACGTCGTCGCCAATCATGATGCTTTCGTCGCGGTGTCGGGATAGGACCAGCATATTGGCCTCGACATCATTGAATTCTAGAAGGAACTGGGAGAGGTGACAGCTACAAATTGATCATCCTCGATAGTGGGATCGGGAAGGATGATCAAAATGCCAGACGTTTCCAGCGAACGAATTCACCAGTCGCCTGACAACCTGTTCATCGGCCTGACACTGCCAGCATTTGATATCGTTCTTTAGAAGTAGGCGCATGCCGGTCGTGCCGATTCATCGCGCACAGCGGATTGGAACGGAAGTCCCAATCTGGAGGTTGATCGAACCCCTCCAAGACATGATACCACCGTAAAAATCGCCACTGCGAGAGCTCATTCTACCCCGCAGTGCAAACGAAAACTGCGAAAATTCAGGCGGCGCGATGAAGTTGCTTGACCAGACTGGCCGAATTTTCGGCGGTCAACTGCGTCGTGGCTGCAGACAGATTTTCGCTGGCCGACAATGCGCCTGCCGAATCAATCGATGGCAATGCATACTGCAAGGGCTGGTCATTGTCGGTAATCACCTGGCATCCCAAACGACGCGACAGATTCAAGACCAACGGCGAACGCAGGTTCGTGGTCAATTTGCCACTGTGCCCCGACAACGTCGTCAGCACGTACAACTCGGCACCCGGTTTTAAATGCAGTCCGCTCAACTCGCGGCGGGACACTTCAACGCGGTAGCCGTCAATGAACGCGCGCGGACTGATCACGGGCAATGCCCGATCCCCACGCGTGGCGCTCTGCAACCATGCCACAGTGGGATTCTCCAAATCCGGCAGCAACGCCCAGTCACGCAGCGTTTCCATTCCGATCAAACCAGCCGGGAACAGAAAAAGCTGATCTTGATCCAAGGCTAGGGTGCCAAATCGTTGAGTATCGATCCGCATCGGTATGGCTCGGTCGCGCTGAGTAATTGAAGTTGCCTACACTATCCCTATCGGCGGTATGACTTCCGAAATCGACAAAATCGGACGAGAACCCCCATATCGATACGACACCACCACCCCAGTTCACGTCCCACAGGCATACCGCGCCGGACCAGCCGGCGAGCGTTTCATGATCTTAATCGGCACGATGAATCTGACTCGGACGCGCGAGCAAGGCCAATACTACTGCCCCACCTGTCACAGCACCCAAGAGTACCGGCTGCGCGCCAGGCGGCCTTTTTTGACGCTGTACTTCATCCCGGTTGTTCCCATCGGTGATGCCGAGCTGTTCGTCCAATGCAGCGGTTGTCGCGACAAATGGGATCCGACGGTGTTGGAAATGAACAAACAGGAACACGAATCGATTCAGGTCGAACAGTTCCGTGACGAAGCCATGCGGTCGGCTCTGCTGATCGTGCTAGAAGACGGCACCACCAGCCGACGAGAAATCAAGACGCTGCAGGCCATCGCCAATCAATTGCTCGATCGCCGGATGGATCGCGAGGAACTCGGTGAACTGTGTTCGATCGCACAGCAAAATGGGATCCGTGCCCACAACTATGTGCTCACGGTTTCCCGACGCTGGACGCAATCGCAGAAGGCTGAAGCGCTGGGCGCGATGTTCTTGGCGGCCACCGCAGAAGGTAAACTACAAAAACCACAGTCCAAAGCACTGGCCGGCATGCGAGACGTGCTGGAGATGACCGAGAAGGAATACGAAACTGCAATCGAAGCGGCATTGCACTGGGAACCCATCGAATGATCCATTCAAAGCAGTCCACTCATACCATCGCGGCCACGGTGATCGTTGTCAGCTTGACGTCGCTGTTTGCCGGGGGTTGCCGCCGCAGCCACCGCAACGACTTGGATTACGACTACCACATCGTGCAAACGATCACCATTGACGAACTGTCCGAGCAACCGCTGTTGCAATTTGAAAGTGTGTTTTGGGAACCCGACGACTCGCTGGCACTACGCAAGCTGATCAGTGAAGACGGCATCGCCGAAGGCCGAAAGGTGTTGGAGATCGGCACCGGAACAGGATTGATCTCGCTGGTGTGTGCGGGCAACGGCGCCGACGCGGTGGTCGCCACAGACATCAATCCGGCAGCGGTGGCCAACGCCCGGTACAATGCAGCGATGCTAGAATTGGATTCGCGATTGGACGTTCGCCAAGTCGACGCTCAATCACCGGATGCGTTTTCCGTGATCCGACCGGATGAGCGATTTGACCTGATCCTTTCCAACCCACCCTGGGAAGACGGCCAAATCGAGAAACCGGCCGACCACGCGTTTTACGATCCTCAATTTGCTCTGATGGACAGCCTGTTGGCCGGGTTGCCAACACACCTCAATCCGGGCGGTCGCTGCTTGCTGGCATACGGACATGTGCCGGCAATCTCGCGTTTATTAAAGGAGGCGGAACGAATGGGTTACCAGACGAAAGTGCTGGACGACCGAAAACTGGATGAACTGGCAACGAATTTCCTGCCAGGCATGCTGGTCGAAATTCGCTTGGGGAAAAATCAGATCCCCAGCGATCCTGTAAGTGCCGAATCTGATCAACCATGAATTGCAGTCTTGAAATCTGCGACAGGGCGGCTCAAAAAATAGACGTCTGAGGTTGCAGATCGCGTTATCATGAACTGCACCCCTGCGATGCACCGGCGACCCCCAGTGGTCCGCCAACAACACCGCAAACAAAAAACTTGCGACCGGCCAACCAATCTCATTAACATGGGGTGAGCGGCGGGTTTGATTTCTTTTTCATTTTCTATTCGATGAATGCTCTTTGAAAAGAGCTGCCGCTTTCTTCGAACGAATCGCGAGTCGGAATCGCCCATGATCCACTACACCTGTGATCGCTGCAAACGCACGATCGATCCGGAAACGGAAGCAAGGTTTGTCGTCGAGATCGACGTTCGCTTGGCAAACACTGTCGAGCCCAAGGATGAAGATATCGAAGACCGAGACCAACTGGCCGAACTGAACGATCAATTGCAACGCGAACTCAATGCCGAACTGGGAGTGCACGGCGATCCAGGATTAGCTCTCGAGATAGACCAGGGTATCGGCAGCGAATCCGACGAAGGCCACGAACAGTACGACCTGTGCGAACAATGCCACGAAGCATTCGCGGTGAATCCCCTGGGCCGTGAAATCGCTGTGGGCTACGGGTTCAGTAATAACTAGCACTGATCACGACGGATCTCTTACACGATCCACTACCGCACCCGCGTTTACAGGGATGGAATCCATCCGGCTTCGTTGAATAACAGGACATAGGCGATCGCACCGGCGACCTGAATCAACATGATCAGTCCGCCGATCTTCAGGAAGGTGCCCCAACCGACGTGCACGCCGACTTCTTTCTTGAGCGCATAGATTGCAATCACACAAGAAATTGATCCGATCGGCGTGCCGTTGCCGCCCAAATTGCAACAGATGATCAGCGTCCACCACAGCGGTTCGATGGCGACGCTACCGTCACCGGCAATGTCCTGAACGATCGGGATCAACGTCGCTGCGACGGGAATGTTGTCGACAATACTGCTAGCGACCGCCGAAAAAACACCTAGCAACGGAACCAGCAACATCAACTCGTTGCCCGAGAGCGCCACGACTTGCTGGGCGACCCAGGCGAGCGCACCGGTTTGCTTGACGCAGCCGATGATCACGAACAGCCCCATGAAGAACAGAATCACCGTCCAATTGACTTTGGCGATCGCGTCCTCCACGCCTTTGCCCGCGAATAGCAACGCCGCCGTGGCACCGACCATGGCGATGAAATCCATGCCCACGCCCAATTGCTGGGCCATCACAAACCCGACCACAGTCATCATTAAAATGCTGCCGCTGCGGATCAGCACCCGCTTGTCTTCGACCATCGCCCAAGGATCAAACGTTTCAATCTGGGCTCGTAATTCGGCCTGTTGCTCGGCGGTCTGTTTCCAGGGCAGATCGTTACGAAAAAAGAATCGCAACAACACGATCGCGACAACCAGACTGACCACCGCGTAGGGCAAACTGACAAACAAGAATTGGCTGTAGGGGATCCCCGCAGCAGTCCCGATCATGATATTGGGCAATCCACTGGCAAACGTGGCAATTGCACCACTATTGGCACAGATCGCGACGCTCAGCAACAACGGCATCGGTTTGTAGTTCAACGAGCGGCAAATCACCAGCACCAACGAGGACAGGATCAACATCGCGGGGACGATCGTCAGCACAGCGACGAACAGAAACGTGACGATGCACAGCGTCAGAAAGAGTTTGGATGCCGATCCACCGGTGAAGCGAACGATGTACATCGACAGAAAATGAAACAGCCCGCTCTTGCCGACCACATCGACCAGTATCCCGGTCCCGATGATCACACCAAAGATGTTCAGGTCTTCTTTGATGAATTCATAGATCGTTGGATATTCGAACAGGTGCAGCACTAAACCGAGCGTGACCAACACGGCGGCACCGCAAAGCGCAGCCACGGTCTTGTGAAAACGCTCGACCGCCACACCCACATAGGTGGCGACCATGACTGCGGCGAACAACAGCATCACGCCAGCAGAGGCCGGTTCGATCGGTGCCTGATCGAGCGAACTGGCGACCAGAAACGGATAGGCAGACCCCGACAGCGACAGATCAACGCAAATCATCAACAAACCTATCCGTGGGAAGGATCAATTCCACAAGCCCTCTTTGCCGGTCAAATGATGCTGCAAAAAACTTGCCCGGCGGGCATGCCGTTCGGCAGTCCCAAGAATCCGGCCTTGCAGTTTTTGCAGGTGCGCCGACTGGGATTGCAGGAACAATTGGTTGATGACTTTGACATCCAACTGGTCGATCAACCCCATGCTGATGCCCAAACGAATTTTGGACAGGTGGTGCATGGTTTCTTCGCTGCTGATCTTCCGCGCGGTACTTAAGATGCCCATCGCCCGACTGACTTCATCATGCAAATCATCGCGATTGTTTTTCAACAGTGCCTCGCGGGCCTTGCGTTCGTATTCGATGATTTTGGGCGCGACTTCGTCACCGACCAACGCCAGCAAGTCCGCTTCGGTGTGCCCCAACGTGACCTGGTTGCTGACCTGGTAAAAATCGCCGGTGTACTGCGACCCTTCGCCATAGAGTCCGCGAACCGTCACGTTGATCCGCTGCATGGAGCGAAACACACGGTCCATTTGTTCGGTGATCACCAGCGCCGGTAAGTGCAGCATCACGCTGACCCGCAGTCCCGTGCCGACATTGGTCGGACAGGCGGTCAAGTAGCCGTAACGTGGGTGGAAGGCATACAGGATGACTTCCTCCAGCATGTTGTCGATGCGATTGACTTGCTCCCACGTGTTCTTCACGTCCAATCCGCTTTTCATCACTTGAATCCGCAAGTGATCCTCTTCGTTGACCATCACGCTGTAACCTTCGGCGGCGTCAAAGGCGACGGCACGCGAGCCGTTGGATTCGGCGATCTCGCGACTGATCAACTGGCGTTCGACCAGCAATTGGCGATCGATTTCCGACAGTGGTTCCAAGTCGACGTACTGGGCCGCTTCCCAGTGCTGGTCGGTCAAGCTTTCCATCCGCGCACGCACGGTCCGCTCGATACTCAGTCGGTCTTCATCACTGCAGCGGCGGATGAAGGGAAAATCGGCTAGGTTGCGAGCCAAGCGAATCCGCGTGCTGATCACGATATCGGATTCAGGCCCCTCGCCACGCATCCATTCACCGGTATAGCGGGCCAGTTCATCAAAATCAGCTTCGCGTTTCACGATGTTTCGTCCGAGTCATTGGCTGGGGGGGCGATCGGATCTTCCATCGCTTTGAGTTCATCACGGATTTCCGAAGCGCGTTCATAGTCCTCGCGCTCGATCGCCTCTTCCATCTCGCGTCGCATTCCGATCATTCGTGCGAGCGAATCGGCGGTCCCGGCCGATCGGGTCGGCTTCTTGCCGATGTGTTCGGTTTTGTCGTGCACGTTGATCAACAACGGCCGCAGGTCGGCTTCGAAATGGGTGTAATCATAAGGACACCCGAGACGCCCACTATTGCGGAATTCAAAAAAACTGATCCCGCAAACCGGACACTCTTTTTGATCAAGTTCCTCTAAATCGTCACTGCCCTGGCTGAGTTGCTTGGCCAAGGCACTGGCGATCGCCGTCATCGGGGGACTGGCTTCTTTGTGCAAAAACCCTTTGGCGTGTTCTTCGCACAGGTGCATGACCTGTGGCCCGGCCGGCTCGGTCAATTCCGTGATGTGGAAGGTGGCCGGTTTTTCACAAAATTGGCACTTCATGGTCAATCCGTTTTGTGAGTGGTTCGGCCGGGTCCGGCAGGAAGAGGTTTCGAGGGCAGTCTGCAAACAAGATTCTATCGCTGGGAGGTGGCAAAACCAACCCGGTCCCCTACACGATCGGCGTTCCGATGACGACACTGGAGGCGAAAGTCCGATTGCCCGTTCCATCTTGTACCTGCCTTGGCGATGCACCACCCGACCCCCGACGAATTCACGTCGCTTGCCATCGAGCATGACTTTGTCCCCGTCTATCGGCGCCTTTTGAGCGATGCGTTGACTCCCGTCACGGCATTTCGCCTGCTGGATCGATCCGCCGACGGAACCGCGCCGGCGCCCGGCGGCGCCTGCCTGTTCGAAAGTGTGATCGGGGGCGAAAAAGTGGGCCGCTACAGCTTTCTGGCCGCCCAACCGACCCTGCGTTTCGCAGCCACCCGCAACGAAGTCACCGTGACCGATCTGACCGGCCAAACGCCGCCGCAGACGTTCACCGATCCCGATCCGCTGAACGCGTTTCGCACCCATTTCCAAAAATCAGTCGCCCAGCTGGATGAACTTCCGCCATTCGTCGGCGGCGCGATTGGCTATGCCGGGTACGACGTGGTCCGCTATGTCGAACACCTGCCCAACGCCCCCGAAGACGATCGCGGGCTGCCGGATCTGGATTTTGCGTTCTACCACACGCTGTGCGTTTTCGATCACGTCGACAAAACCATCGCCGTCGTCTCGCTGGCCGATTGCCGTGACGTGGACAGTCCCGCCGGGGCCGACGAAGCATTGCAACTGGCCACGCAAAATGTCGAGGCCACGATCGCCAAGTTGACCGTCGGCGCCGGCAGCACGGCGATCACCCCCGATGTCTGGGACGAAGCGGTGTGGCGGGCCGACGCGCAGAAACAGCCGCTGGAAGTGAAATCCAACTTCACCCGCAGTGCGTTCTGCCAAGCGGTGCTGGACTGTGTCGAATACATTCGCGCCGGCGATATTTTCCAAGTCGTTCCCAGCCAGCGGCTGACGGTCGAAACCGACGTCGATCCGCTGGAAATCTATCGCTCGCTGCGAGTGGTCAACCCCAGCCCGTTCATGTTCTACCTGCGGACCCCCGACGGTGTGCTGGTCGGTTGTTCGCCCGAGATCATGTGCCGGGTCCAGAATTCGATCGTGACCGTTCGTCCCTTGGCCGGCACCCGCAAACGCGGCCAGAGCGACAAAGAAGACAAGGCCCTGGAACAAGAACTGCTGGCCGACCCCAAAGAGCGCGCCGAACACGTGATGTTGGTCGATCTGGGACGCAACGACATTGGCCGAGTGGCTGAGTTCGGCAGCATCGAACTGACCGAAATCATGGTCGTCGAACGCTACAGCCATGTGATGCACATCAGCAGCGAAGTCCAAGGCAAATTGCGCCCCGGACTGGATGCCTTTGACGCGCTCAAAGCCGCGCTACCGGCCGGAACCGTTTCCGGCGCTCCCAAAGTCCGCGCGATGGAAATTATCGACTCGATCGAACCGCACCGCCGCGGCCCCTATGCCGGCGCCGTCGGCTGGATCGATTACCGCGGCAACATGGATACCTGCATCGCGCTACGAACGATGGTCATTAAAGATGGCTTGGTACACGTGCAAGCCGGTTGTGGCGTGGTCGCCGATAGCGACCCCGACGCGGAGTACGAGGAAACACTCAACAAAGCGAGGGCGTTGATCACCGCGATCGAATTGACGGTGCAACGTCTGTCAAAGTGATTGCGGACGTTTGTACGGCTGGTAGCTGCTTTCGCAGGTGCGACCCGATCCCTGCTGGTACTTCAGATCCCACTTACAAGGAAAGCTGGGGGGCGGAACCACCTCCGGCGGCATCAGACGCCCAAGGATGCAGTGAAACAGGTAGCGAGAGACGATCAAGATCGGAATCAGCATACTGCCCCCGGCATCCATCCAAAATGCTAACAAATACAAACTGAGAGCGCCGGAAATCGCGGTCACATTGTCAGCCCAGTTGCACCACGATTCCGAAATGTTGTCTCGTCTGAATGGATCAAACAGTTTCTCCATGGAACTCCCCACTTTTCGGCCGATACTGCGAAAGCTGAACTCCAAACCGCTCGAATCGAAATGGGTCGTCTGAAATCCGAACACCGATTCGACAGGCGGTCACTAAATCTATTCCAGCTTGTCGTCTAAAGCCAGCACCTAAACCCGTAACCACTCGCCGATCCGCAGGTGGCTCTTCTCACACCGACTCTGACTGGGGGTGGACAGTGCCCAGTGGTGACCAGTTGCTGCCTCTCAATCAGCTATCATGAAGATTCTGCCGACGGCTCGTCCCTCCTCCCTTTCTCGCTCGTCTCTTATCGATGCAGATCCAATGTCCCTACTGTGCCGCCAAACTTCAGTTGGGACATCCCCGGGCGGGACGCTACAAACCCCGCTGCAAGCAGTGTGAGAAGCCGTTCCTGGTCCTGGTCAGTGAAGACGCCCCGCCACGAGTACGGGTTGGCAAACCGCGAACTCAAAACGAAAGCTCGGCGAATCAACCGTCTGCCAACCGGCCGTCGACACGGCCCGGTGGTCCCAATCCGGCCGCCCAGACACGTGTCGACGCCGGACAGAGCGTCGATCAGGTCACCCAGACACTGCCGCCCACCGCGGCGCCGTCGACCGATGGAACGAACGCGCCCGCCGCTGGCATCCTCGATCCAAACCTGGCCGACCGCCAGGATCAAGGCGACCGCGACTTGGCGCCGGCCCCGACGCGATTGGGCGGCTACAAAATCGTGCGGATGCTCGGCCGCGGAGCGATGGGCGCTGTCTATCAAGCCAAACAGATTTCACTCGATCGCGACGTCGCGCTCAAAACCATCCGCGGGCGGTTGGCCGATAACCCGGCATCGCTGGCGCGATTCACTCGCGAAGCCTACGCGGCGGCGCAGCTGTCGCATCACAACGTGGTGCAGATTTATGATTTTGGCGAAGACGAAGGGCAACGTTTCTTCAGCATGGAATGGGTCCGCGGCGGATCGCTGAGCGACTTGGTGCGCGAGAAGGGGTCGATTGATCCCAAACTGGCTGCGACCTATGCGTTGCAAGCCGCGCGTGGATTGCAATTCGCGCACCGCAGCGGGATGGTGCATCGCGACGTCAAACCGAGCAACTTGCTACTAAGCGACGACGGAGTGGTCAAAGTCGCAGACCTGGGACTGGTGAAGGTTCCCGAGCAGGGCGATCCCGATGCATCGGACCAACCGATTCCACACAGCGGACTGCAAAGCGGGACCCAGGTGACGATGCAGGGCACGGCGGTGGGAACGCCCGCCTACATGGCACCGGAACAGAGCGCCGATGCATCCACGGTCGACCACCGCGCGGACATCTATTCGCTAGGCTGCAGTTTGTTTTTCATGCTGGCCGGCCGATCACCCTACGAAGGCAGCGTGGTGTCGGAAGTGATTGACCAACACGCGCATTCGGCACTGCCAGACCTCGCGGCGATCAACCCCCGCGTCCCCGCGCCGCTGGCCAAGATCGTCAATCGAGCGATGGCCAAACGCCCCAGCGATCGCTACGCATCGCTGGCCGAGATGATCGATCAATTGCAATCGTTCTTGGGTGTGACGTCGCTGACCGGATTTTCCCCTAGCAGTGATCAAGCGGATCGCTGGGAAACCCTGGCAGCGGCCTATGCCAAAACACAGTTGCTGAAACGTTGGTCGGAACCCTTGACCGTTGCTCTGGTCGCGACGGCGATTGCAATCACCCTCGCGTCGCCATGGATCTCATTGGCATGGGTGCTGTTCGGCCCCATGATGTTGTTGACCAGTTGTGCCGTTGCCGTCGCACTGGCCGCGATCAGTGGTCCGAGCGCAATCGCGGACCATGTCCGTCGCTGGTTGGGCACGCTGTCTTGGTTTGGCATCGGCGTCGGCGTTTTCTCGGCCTGCGTTCTGATCGTCGCGGTCCTGGCCAGCGGCGGTTGGATCGGTGCCTTGGCCGGAGCCGTTGTGGGAACGCTCATTGCCGTCGCCTACCACTATGCCGTCACCGTCGCCTCAGCCAAACTCGGCCAGGCACCGCTGCAGGAAGCAAAACGCTTCGTGCGTGATCTGCGAATCGGTGGCGCGGAGGAATCTGGGCTCCGCGATTTCCTGGCTCGTTATGCCGGCAAGAACTGGCAAACGATTTACGAATCTCTGTTCGGCTACGACGCACTGATCAAAACACGGCGACGACTTGCCGCCGACAAGTCACTTGATGACGCGACCGAAGGACCATCGCTGCGTGATCGATTGTGCGCGATGTTGGCCGTCAAGACAGAAAAGAACCGGAGACTCAACGACCGCGAAAAACTAGCCCAGGTCGAACAGGCATCGTTGATCAGCCAAGGCGTTAGCGCAGCCGAGGCACGCGAGCAGAGTTGGCAAATGGCGTCGGCGATCATGGAAACGGCCCAGTTGGCGGTCGACCAATCGGCCAACAACGAACAGGTCCTGGCGGAAGCCAAACGGATGCGCATCAAAGCAATGCTGGAGGATGCCCGCAGTGGAAAGTACAAACGACCAAGAGACCGTTACGCCGGTCTGAAGTTTGCCTTCTCGGGATACACACGGATGTTGGCCGGATGTCTGTTGTTGGCCGCGTTTTCATTTGCCGTGCAAACGACCGGGTTGGACGGAGCGGACATCGTGCACAGCATCCGCAGCGGCCAAATTGATCTCGACGCGCTGTCCGCCGATACCCAAACCGACGCGTTTGGCGGATCGACCAGTGTGTGGTCGATCGGGGTTGCCGGTCTGTTGCTGTGTCTGTCGGCATTCGTATCGGGTTGGCGGATGACACCCTTCGCCGTGGTCGCAACACTCGTGATCCTGTTCGGCGCCGCGTTGGGGATTCCAGCGATCGGCCCCGCAGCGGCCTGGATGGTCGCTGCGGTGATCGGATTGCTGATTTATTTGCCCGGCGTGCTGTACGGCGAAGTGAACCCTACGGCGCCTTAACGTCGTGCAGTGTGGCGCCCTTTTCATCACTCAACACCAGGATCGCGTAGCGACTGGCGCCTTTGGCATCGTCCGCGCTGACACTGGTGTAATCGAACCGGCCACGGCCGTCGGTGTATCCGTCTTTAAAGAAGCGGACATCACCATCGGGGTAACGGGCATAGACCTTGACATAAGCCCCCGTCACCGGTTGGTGCGTGGCGGCGTCGGTGGTTTGCAATTGCCCGAAACCTTCGCTGACATAGGTCGTCAGCTCGCCGCCATAGTACAGCGCCGTGTTACGAGACGATCCTACATTGGCCTCAGCCAGCAACGTCTTGGAACGCAATTCAGTTGGGATCGGATAACGCATCGTACCGGTCTTGGTTTGCATGGTTAGCGTTTGTGTCGCGGTCGGGCGGACCATCGCGATCCGTTCCAAATCCTCGCGAGCAAACGGAGCCTTGCTGAACAGCAACTCCAAATCCACGCCATACAGATTCAGTTCGACCTGATCGGTGTTGCGATGATCGACTCGGATCGCATCGCCCTCGATACGAATGATGACTTCCGGGACTGCCGCCGAAGCCTGGCTGTTGGCCTGCTCGCGATCCGCGATTGCCAGATCAGCCGCTTTGGGGGACACGCCGACATCATCAATTGCCTTTTCACCATCAACAGAAACCAGTTGGCGTGAATCCATCAGCTCGAAACGCTGGCGAACCTGCAATGCCATCTCCGCAAATCGAGTCTTCCAGCGGGGCACCGGATGATCTTCGTAGCGGCCCGCGATCTCGGCGGCCGATTGGTAATCACCACGATGCAGTGCCAGGTAACCGGCCAGGTAGTCGTATTGCAGATTGCTGGGCACCGAATCACGATCCAGGCGTGCAAAGAAGCCCATCGCCTGTTCAATTCGATTTTGCAGCAACAGGTAATACGTCAGCGGCATCATTTCGCTGGGTTCGATTTCGGCTGCGAAACCAATCCGTCGAACAAATTGTTGGTACTGCGCCAGGAACGTCGCATTCAGAATCTCGTCGACTTCGCCTAGCCGGTGGATGCGGGCGCGCACCAGCGGGGCATATTCCAAATGCTCGTATTGGCGTCGGTCGATTGCGTCAACCGTCAGCAGCGTCGATTTGAGTGTGGGACCGGCCCGGGCAACCAAATCGTCACGCAACGACAGGAACTGACGCATTGCTTCGCTGTCGTTGTGTTTGAACCCATATGCCAAAACGTCAGGGACTGGCAAGCGAGCTTGCCGAACCACTGCGATCACCGTGTCGCAGATTTCACGATCTGGTAAGCGATGCAAGACATGGCTCCAATCCAATCGATGCAAATTGGCCGTCTGCAGAAACGCTTTGATATCAGCCGCGGATCCGTCGCGTGCGATCGATTGCCAAGTGACGGCATCATCCGGCCAGTGGTCGGCAACGTTAAACGTTTTCTCGCTGGCGCGGGCGAGTAACGTATCGCCGCGTGAAACGGTTGCCGGATAGTGAACGAATTCGCCGGCGGTGGGAAAGTAGAATTGGTAATCAATGGCCGATACCGCAAACGGCGCCAATTGGATCGTCTTGCTGTCGGTGACCTGAGCGCCGCCCAACGCGATGCTGCCGGCCGGAATTTGCCAAAACAATTCCACCAACTGCTCTTGGCCGGTCGGGTTCGAAACGACCACTTGGCCCTGGTAGGGCTGGCCGGTCACAAATTCGTCCGGTTCGGGTGTTTCCGAATCGGAATCGGAGACTTGGCCGAGTGGTTTAAACAGCTGACCGATCAACACACTGGATTGTCCGTCGAGAGGTTCGAGCTCACGCAATTGCTTGGTGACCAATGCCACCGCATGCTCGGGACGGTAAACGGTTTCCGGTCGTTCCGGCAACGAAATTTCGCCAGCGTCCAGTGGCAGTCCGCACATCGCGAGCGCCACCAGCGCCGCATGTCGATTGTCGGTGCAACGCAGCAAGTGCTGCGAAACGGTGGGCCTGGAATCATCGCCGGCGGCCAAGTCGTTCCAGAAAGGATTGATCGAAATCAAATCGATCGGTGTGGGCCCCCCGACGACACGGACTTGATCCCAATGGCTTTCGGCCCATTGTTTGGTGCTGTCGAGTGACTGATAGAAACTGGGTTGAACCCCCAACGCAACACGACCACCAAACATCATGCCCCGTGACGAGGGCTCGGCAGTGCGTCCCATCCGGCGGGCGACCGATTCCCGCTTCAACCGTTTGTCATGAACCGCTCCCCCCATCCCCATTGCTCCATCCATGGACAACCCATCACTATCGCCGTCACTGAAGTCCAGTGTCCGCCCAAGGTTTCCTTTCTTGAATTCAACCTGTTGCTCAGCGAGGCCCAACATTTCAACGAGTTCGGCTTCGGCGACCGACATACCGCTGGAGCGCAAAGCACTTTCGATTTGCATGCGAATCACGCCGTAATCGTCATCCTGCATGGCGACGGTTTCCGCCAGATCGCGTCGGATGTGACCACGCAACTCCGGGACTCGAATGGCCAACAAGGCTCGCTCGACTGCGGAGAGTTGTTGATAGCGCCATAGCGTCGCGTACTGCGACAGGTCATCGCCTAGTAACCAGTGGTCAAGAAACTGTTTTTCTTTCTTGTTGCTCAAGTAGGGTTTGATCACTGATTCAAAGAACGGCTGGTCATGCATCCGCAAGAACAAGTGCAACTCGTGACTAGCCAGTTCGCTGTAGTGCTGCAACTTTTGTGGCGTGGTCAATGTATGCCAGCGCCCCAAAACTTGAAAATCATCCAACCGGTCGTCATCAACCAGGCTGCGATAGAGCGTCAACAGGGCATCGACGTCCCCATAAACTTGGACCTGTGCCGATCCGAGCGATGCCAAATCAAGCGGCTGATCAGGCGAGACGATGGAGACCGATCGTTCGAATGACAGCGATCGGTCCAAAGGCAGCGAGTTCGCTAAACGCAGATCTTCCGTCGCCGCTTTTGGAAGTGCCGATGTCACCGTCCGCCGCAGCACCGTTGCCGGATCGACGGCGATGACCTGCACGATCGGCATGCCATCGACCAGGCTGGCCGGGATGGTCAGTTTGCCGTCGGAATCGGGAAGCAGGTTGACGGCCAAAACGCCGCTGTCGGCCAAAAAGTCGTAATCAGGGGTGGGCACGTTGCCCGCGCTTTGCCGCCGAGATTCCTCCGCCATCCTCGACATACTCTCCGGTCGCGGTGGCGCCGATGCGGTCGGTGCCTGTCCGCCCCGCGCTGCCTGACTGGCGTTGGAAGTGGTTTCGGTTTCCCAGGGATTCAGTAACACGCTGGGTTGCGGCAACATCACACCGGGATACTTGGCAGCATACTGGCGGCGCAACACGTATTCATATTCATCGCCCAGACGCAGATCGCTGACATAGCCGGATCGCCCCAGCGACAGCCCACGACCTTGCAGCGGCGGCATCCCCAAATACAACTCATCCAGTGGCGAGTGGCGATCAAAGTACCGCGACGCGATGACATGGACCCGTGCCAGTTCGCTATTGCCAGCCAACTGAACCGTCAAACTGCCGTCCTGGTTTTGAGTCAACTGGCGAATCGACAAGGGGACCGCCGGGCTGGTTTGACGATGACGAATCTTGCCGACCAGGACATGATCGATCTGTTGTCCCTGGACGACCGACAATTGCGTTGTTGCGCCGGTTCGACGATCAAGCAAATACAGGTCTCCGGCGGGAAGTTTGTCGGCGACCAGAAAACCATTCTCGATTCGCAACTGGTTGGTCAGGTCCAAATGGTTTTGTCCGTCACGCGTTTCCAACAGCCGAAATGCATCCACCGTCGATCCATCGACGATCGGCAATCGCAGTGATTCGGTGGTGGAAAGATTCACGGCCGGAGGCCAGATCTGTTGATCCAGTTTCAAATCAAATTGATGTTGGCTGTGACCGGCGATCCCATACTGCAACTGAGTGACGTGCTCGAGTTTCCCCAATTGGATCCGTCCGTGATCGTCAGACTGCAGCATCTGACTGGGACGAATGTCGCCAATGTCGACGGCAAATTCCAACTGCACCGTCGCGGCGGAAACCAATTCGCCGGTTCGCCCACGGGTTTCGATCACATAGCGATCACCGTCACGAGTCAAGAATGCGTCGACGGTTTGAGCGGTGCGACGAATTCCGGCGATCTCGATCGAGTCGGATGCGGAAAGCTCGCGTTGACGTCGATCGGACAAACCGACGACGTGACCGGACAATTCGAATTCGATGCTTGCGGCTCGTGGCGGGACGCGAAAATTCAAGACCAGCTCTTTCGCCTGATCTAATTTCAGATCATCGAATTGCCGGGTCGTTTGAATCCCATCCAAGTCTGTCGCAATGATTCGCAGCGTGGCTTTTTTCAGCAGCGCGGGATCCACCACCGTGCTGCCGAGTTTCAATTGCGGACGCACGATTAGCGCCGCCGATCGGCCGGACTGCAGCAGCGTTTGATCAACGAAAAATCCGGCGGCCAGCGAGTAGTTTTCTTCCAAGTGTTCAAAGTGAAGTGGTTTCGCAATCATGCCGTCGGCAACAATGGCTCTGCGATCGACGGCCTGGTTGACCATCGGCAGTAGCACGCGACCGTCATCGCCGGCAGTGAATTCCTGATTGCCGACGTAGATTTTGGCCCCTGGGATCGGCTGCCGGTTTTCGTCCAAGACCGTGATTTGCATGCCGTTGGCGTCGGCCGAACGCACCGTTTGTAGATCACCACGCCGGATCAGCGTGCGAGCTCGCAGCCCTTTGCCGACCAAGTCGACCACCCAAACCCCACGGCTGCCGATTTCGGGAAGTGAGATTTTTTCACGATGACGCTCGATCGCCGCTCGATCATAGGAAATCGTCTTCTCATGAGAGGCGATCAACCCATCGAGTTCGACATCGCTATCCAGCGGGCTTTCGTTGGTGCGATAGTAGGCTAGCGAGTTCATCTCGTAGACCCGCACCACCAGCTTGTCGATATTCTTGACATCGACCAACAGTTCCGTCGGCTGGTCGCTTTGGTAATACTTTGGATTGGTCGGCGCAAAACTCAGTTGAACCTTGTCTCGCAGCGCCCGCCGCTCGACAGCCGAGAGCATGTCGTAGTAGGGTTGTGGATTAGCAACACCGGCCATCAGTTTGGTCCGCGCAAACACGCCACGGAGAAAGTCCGGTTGCAAGTAACGATCGTACGGCGCCGTGTCATTGGCGTCGCGCAAAAAGTGCTGCAAATAGGTTTCCACCAACAGATGCTCGTCACCGATCGGCGGCAGAATCGCGACCGAGGTGAAGTCTTCATTCAGATTGGCTTTCAATCCCGTCCGCGCTATCAGCGGGCTAACGATCGGGCTCTCCCGAGGCAACTGCAGATAACGCAGAAACAGTTCGTTGTCCCAGATACCAAAATCCAAATTGGATTCCAGCAAGCGATAGGCCGCGGCAGCCTTCATCGAGTTGTACGAAGCCGGCAGCGTCCGCAGATAGCTTTCGACACGCGCCAAGTACCCGCGCCGCTCACGTGGTTGTTGACTGAGATCGACATCGGCGCCGGGGCGCAGGGCACGTAATTTCGCATAGACGAACGGATTGTCATCCGCCACCGCTGGAACGCTACGGCCGACAGTTTCCAATTCGGTCAGGGTCAGGTATTGATGGGCTGGCAAGTTGCCGAATCGCTGATCACGCACCGGCCGCGACTTCAGTTCCTTGATCACCAACTGATCCAGTCCGGTCAGATAAGAGCCATTAACTCGCTTTAGAAAATCTTCGAGTGACAGATTGTTCTGCACCCCTCCGCCGGCCCGATAGAAATCGGCTGCAAGTTGCATTCCCGCCGGTGACAGCGCGACATTGTCACGCAACGAGTTGCGAACCAATTGATCGAGATTGATGAAACCGCCGGCGAGCTCACTGGGGAATTGACGCGCGCCTTGCTTGACCGGCGGGGCATGGTTGAGCTGGATGCCCAGGCGGCGGACAAAGTAGTCAATCGTTTGCTGGGGTGATTGCTCGTAGGTCAACAAACGCTGACGATCATTCATCGAATGCATCAGCGCCGTCAGCGATCCCTTGCGACTGTCCACCCACTGTTTGAGCGTGGCTTCGGCACGGTCCAGTTGAGAGGTGTTTTGAAAATGCAGGCAGTGATAGAAGAAATAGTCGTCACTGCCTGGGATCAATTCGTCCAGGATCTGCTGGCGATCCTGGGCGAGCGCGAATCGCTCCATCAATCCGATCGGTTCGGCCATAACGTTTGTGGGGATGAGTCCGATCAACACGATCAAGATGGCAGTGCAGGACTTTGGCAGCGCCAGCAGGGATGAGCGGACAAGAATTCGGCTTGGATCTTGCGATAGCATGACAGATCACGGGAGCTGGGTGGACGAGAGAGAAGCAGCGACAAATGGCCTAACGATTTAGCGTAGCCGCTGGTAAAGACACATGCCGTGAAGATTTCTTAGGTGAAACCCAGAAAGAACCGTAGAAATTCCATCAGGTTCAGTTGTTCACCCCCGGCCGGGATTTTCCGAACCCGACGCGTGAGTTTTGAAGTTGCGCTAAACTGGCTGTTCGACTCGAATGGATCGCAAATTGCTACCTCGATCTGTTTACTCTCCCTCCGGGGCGGGCGGGCGAAATCCAATAGCGGAACTTCAAAACTGACGGGTCGGGTTGCGATATTGCTGACCCATTTATTCCGCGTCGGTCCCCAGGGCGTTGCCCAGGCTGTGTCCCAGTTGACCGCCCAGGGCGCCTCCGATACTGCGGAGTGGATGCTGCAGCTTGTCGCGAATCGAATCCGCTTCGCGCTCGATCTCCCTGACGATGGTTTCGGCTTCCGCCTTGACTTGCTGAACTTCTCCTTTGATCCGCTCAGCCTCGTTGCCGATTTTCCAAACCACGGCCACTAAAATGATCAACGCCACTGTCATCACCGATGTGATCCCAAGGATGCAGTACTTGATCACTTCGATCGAGTCGGCCAGTTGCGTGACCTTGGCACGCTGTTGCTGGCGTTGCCGGCGAATGCGTCGACGCCGCCGACGGCGTGCTTTTTCGTCGCGCTCCTGCTCACGTTCCAACAACGTTGTGACGGCAACGGTCAATTCCCTAGTCGACATCGCCTTTGATTCGGATTCCATCGTTGCTTTTTCGTGTCAGTAATAAGGGGGGCACCGGATCTTGGACCGTTCCATCGACGCGTTCATCGGTGCGATCGCTCACTGAAGCGGTGCAAACAACCGACAAATCCGGACGGCCAATCGAAAGGGAAAGGATCGCTTGGTGTACTCCTCGGGCGTCGCTCGCTTGCTGACGGCAAAATCAGCGAGCAGCATTTTCTCCACCTCACCGGCAAATCGCTCTCCATAGATCAACATTGTAATCTCGAAATTCAGCCGCATCGAACGATTGTCCAGATTGGCGGTCCCAATCGACGACAGGTGTTTGTCGATCAGAGCCACCTTTTGATGCAGGAACCCTGGCTGGTAACGATAGATTTTGACACCCGCGTCCTCCGCCTCTTGCAGGTACGAAATACTGGACAGATAGACGTGCAGGGCGTCTGGATTCTGGGGGATTAAAATCCGTACATCCACGCCACGCAAAGCCGCCAATTGCAAGGCCGACATGAGCTGTTCGTCGGGAACAAAGTAGGGGCTGACAATCCAGATCCGGTCTTGGGCGGAGTTGATTCCGTGCAAAAACATCAGCGTCCCGGTCTCCAGCTTGTCCGCCGGCCCCGAAGGCACGCAGGCAGCCGCCAAATCACCATCGGCAGCCGTCTCGATCTCCCAATCCAAATCTGGCAATTCGCGTTTGGCCCAATACCAGTCCTCGACAAACGAGACCTGGACACTCTTTACGACCGGTCCACGAAGCTGGACATGGGTATCACGCCAGGGGCTCAGCTTGGGATCCAGGCCCAAGTAGTCGTCGCCGACGTTGTGACCGCCCACGAACGCAACGCTGCCATCGACAACCACCACCTTGCGATGGTTGCGGAAATTGACTCGAAACCGATTCCCCTTTCCTTGCGTCGTGTTGAACGGCGCGATTTCAACACCGGCTGCCCGCAGTTCTTCGCAATAGGCAGCACTTAAATCCTTACTTCCCAGTTCATCATATAGCGCGTACACCGAAACCCCCTCGGCGACTTTCCGCAGCATCATCTCCTTGAACCGCTGACCCAGGCCATCGTCTCGGAGGATATAGAATTGAAACAAGATGTACCGTTTGGCCTGTTCCATCGCATCCAAGATTGCATCAAAGGTCTGCTCGCCGTCGACCAGTAGTTTGGCGGCATTGCCAGTCGTGATCGGCAGCTGACTCAGGTTTTCAAGCAGCGCGATATGGCTTGCCATCCGTGGCGAATCAGGTGTGACAGCCACCGCTCGCAACGCGGCAGCAGCGCGTCTGGCGACACCACTGTTGGTGACCTGCTCATTTCGCCGAAGCAGGTCATACCCGTCAAACTTCGACTGACCGAACACCCAATACGCTGGCACGGCCAGGTAGGGAAACGTATTCAAACAAACCGCCCAGGCGATCGCTCCCTGCGACGTCCGTGTCGACATCACCGCTCGTATCGATGTGACGACCCCCAACAGATGCATCACAATGATGAACGTCGGCAACATGCTTATCTCTGCAGAAGGATTGAATTGAATTCCAGAGTGGGCCCCGGTCAAAACCCCCGCCATGATCGGTCGACCAGCAGTGATTGCCCCTGATGGCAGATGACATCAACGTCATGAACAAAGTAGAATGGTCCAGGCATTGCTGACGAAACCATTCTAAACGGTCTGGCCCTGGCAAGCGATCCAGATCGATTCTCAAATCCGATCGCTGCGCGCTCTGTGCTGCCTTGCCCCTGTGCTGCCGCCCTGAGTCCTGTTGTGATCCGAAGATGCTTGAAATTTTAAACCAGTACCGTGAACCACTGGTTTGGCTGGCATCGATTTCTGCGATCGGCATGATCCTGGCCATCGTGCTGCTGCCCGTTGTATTTGTCAAAATGCCGGCAGACTACTTCACCCGCCGCACCGACACGCCTGCAGAGCAGGGAAAATCACGCCCCTGGCTAATAGGGTGCCTGTGGTTTTTGCGAAATCTGATCGGTGCTCTACTCGTCCTAGCCGGCGTCTTGATGCTGGTCTTGCCCGGCCAGGGACTGCTCACGATTTTTGCCGGTCTGATGCTGACGACCTTTCCGGGGAAGCGGCGTTTTGAAATCATGATTTTGAAACGACCAATCATTCGCAAATCGATCAATCGAATTCGCAATCGATATGGCAAGCAACCCTTGCAGTTGCCAGCGCCTGGTCAAAGCAATCGCTAGACTGTCTGCGACGACGCAGCTTACACATTGAAGGAACTGGAGCGGCAGAAATGGATGCACCTGATCCGATGGGCGAATTAGACATCGCAGACTTCCAAGGGATTGCCGTTTGTGCGGGCCTGGGTGATCCAGAACTTGCCGAATTGGTTGCCGCATGCAGCCTTCACCAAACCGCGACCGCATGGACCCCCGTGGTGGTTGGAACCGACTTGCGTTTTGCCCTCTGCTTTGTGATCGAGGGGCGAGCCCGACTGGTTCGTCGCAGCGAACCGGTCGCCCCAAACGAGGATGCCATCCTCAGCGAACTTGTCGCCGGTGATGCGTTTGCCTATTCAGCGGAATTGATGCAGCGTTTCGGTCGTCGCGTCGAGCTACAGGCTGATCAGCACGCGCGTCTGGCGATCGTCCAGGACGATGCAGCGATGCAATTATTGGCATCATTGCCAATGCTGCATGAAAACCTATTGAACGCATCGCGACTGCAAATCGAGCGGCGGTACTATCAAGTCGTCGGAGACGATTTTCACTGGCTAGGCCTTCCCTTGCTGCTGAGTGACCCGCATTTGGATTACCCACAATCCGTCTCGCGCGACGTCCCTGCCGACAAACTCGCATCCGATACCAACACCGGTTCAAAAAACCATTCGCTTGGCAGCACAGCAAGCACCAGCCGGTCTGTCGCCGGCGATGGCGTGACCGGCAACCGAAACACCAAACAGCCACTCCGGATTGGCATCGTCTCGACCACCCCGCGCTGCGGCTCAATCGGAACGGCAATGCGGGACGAGTTTCTGCAACGCGGCGAAGCCGTTTGCCTGGTCGACGCGAAAGCACTGCCCGACTCTGCCAGCGATGACCGGTCGGTCACGCCACCGGGACGAGTGCTGGTCGGCATCGACTGGTTTGACACCACGACCGAATCAACGCCCCAACGACTCGACGCGATCGAGCGCTGCGATCACGTGCTCTGGTGCTGTGACAACCAGCACCCCAATCCCACGATGGAGAAACTGCCCGACGAATTGGTCCGCCAAGATCGACGCTGGGCGTCCAAGATAACCTGCGTGCAATTGCTGGATCCAGGCCAACAACTGGGCCGCAAACAATGGTGCAGCCCGACACTTGAGCAACGCGACTTTCTGTGTCGAGTGACACCGCAGGGCAACCTAAACCGCAGCGACGTTCGACGGCTGACCCGTCATTTTCGCGCAACATCAACCGGACTGGCACTCGGCGGTGGCGGCGCAAGAGGGACCGCGCACTTGGGTGCGTTACGACTGTTTGATCGCTTCGAGATCGATTTCGATCGGATCAGTGGAACCAGTGTGGGAGCGATGATCGGAGTCGGGTATGCCGCCGGTCTGACGCCTGATTTTTTGATCGATACATTTTCGACTCGGCTCAAACCCCACGACATGCTCGATGCACTTCCGGGTGGCAGACGCCTGTTCCTGTTCGGAAGATTTCAAATGCGTGCCTGGGAAGCGATGCTGCGTGAATATTACCACGATTGGAGCTTTGAACAGCTGCCGGTTCCGTTCAGCATTGTCACGACCGATCTGGTATCCGGCCGCGCGGTCATTCGCGAGAGCGGGGACTTGGTCACCGCGATTCTGGAAAGCATCAACGTGCCTATTCTGGCGAAACCGATCTTGCGCGCCGGTCAGATGCTGGTCGACGGTGGCGTGGTCAACAATTTGCCAGCGAGCACTCTCAGGGACCGTGGTGCCAAAATTGTGGTCGGTGTTGACGTGACCAAAGAAATCCCAGAGCAATTCAACGGTGCCACTGAAACAACGCCGCTGGAGCAAATGGAGATGCCCAATCGTTTCGAAACGGCGTACCGCGTGATGGACATCGCGCGGTTTGCATCCTCGCAACTACAAATGTTGGCGGCCGATTTTGTGATCGAACCGGACACCCGAGACTATGACTTCGCCGACTTTGCCGAGGCGCGTTCCATTGCCAAGGTCGGCGAACTGGCAGCACAGAAGTTGCTGCCAGAAATACGTTCGACTTGGATCACCCTCTAAGACAACGAGAACACGCCTGCGGCGGCCTGCCCACGAGCTCCTTTCGGAAAGAGAGGGGATCAGCTCGATTCTTTGATTGCTTTACGCACGCGGTCAAAACCGGCAAGCATCTCCCCCGCAGCGAGCTGGAGCGCTGCGGCGACTTGCTCGGCAGAATACTCGGCCGCCTCTTTGACCGGACTCAGCTGCTGCTCCAGTTCAAACACTTTGTCGGAAAGACGCTCGTATTCCTGATTCGCCTCCATCCCGCCGAGATGGATCTTGAGCTTCAGTTCGTCACGTTGTCGCTTGAGTTCATCAACCGCCCCTTCGACAGAGCTTGTTGGATCGACCATTTCGGATTCCTCTTGCTGTAGATGCAGAAAAGCCCCGTCAGCCTGGCGTTTGCTATCGCTACATAATCCAGCCAACGTGTCGTCGGCCAGTGCCCAGGCGGGCGACCGCCGATTGTAGTGGAAAACGGAACCAATCGTTGTCGACCGCGGTTGATCCTAATTGGCGCAAAAGAGCCCAAGCGTCGCGTTCACCGTGCGGTCCCCAGGGGGCCGAGCAAACCAGCCAATAAACGAACCATTTTTTGCTGGATGTCGGCCCAGAACCGCAGGTTTTTCGAAACTTGCCGTTGGCCGAGACGTTAAAGCCTAGGAAACAGATTCCAGTGCGGAGTCTTGTTAGTCGGGATGAATCGCGTTTTCTTCTGTGGGAAATGGCCGGATGGATATGAACGGGAATCACTTGATCAAGACATCAATCTCCTCGCTGCGAGTGCTGGTCGCTTGCGGCGCGGCGCTGCTGGCGTTTTCCTGCACTGTTGGATGGTCCCAAACGGCAAAACTGGTGCCACGCCCACCGGCTGGGTACCTGTTCATTGACAGCGAATACATCGCGCCTCCCTACCAATTCAAATTCAGCGACGAAACGCTGACGATCAACGGTCGCGAATTCACCAAAGACTCGTTTGACCTGTCCCAATACGAAACCTCTGAACGAGACGGTCGAGGCGGCGAGGGTCGTGGATGGGAAGGCCGCGGATGGGACGGTCGTGGCTGGAATGAACGCGGCAGGGACGATCGCGACTGGGACGAACGTGGATCGCGAGGCCGCGGACGCATGACGCAGAGCGAGCGTGACGATTCACGATTCGGACGCAGTGGCGACGAACCGGAATTTCGCCGCGTCGGATACCCCGGGTTTCGCCGCCCGCAACGCACGCCGCTCGCCAGGCTGTGCGATGACATTGAAACCACCAGCTTTGGCACCGTGACGGTGCTCTACACCGGCGGCTCACCACTGTTCGTATCGCTCACACGCGAAGGCTACGACCTGCTGAAGACACTTAGCGGTCATCAAAGCGTCACGTCGATCAGCAACGACACATCATCCCAGATCCCCACTGAACTGCGCAATGACACCGACGTGGAAACCTGGAATCGCCTGGTCCACGAATTTCAACCCACCGAAAGCTTTCTCAGTCGAGCGACGACTGACCTGGAGCGACTGGAAAATGCTGCCGTCGATGGCGACCGCGTGATTTCAGCCGGCTACTGGATGAACAAGATTTCCTATCCGCTGACCGTGTTTGCGATGGTGGTCGTGGTACTGGGATTCGGACACCTGCTGTCGAACCGGCCCAACATCGAGAAAACGGCAGGCGACAACGAGCAAGACGATTGGCTGAAGCAACGCCGGGTGGTGGGCCAGTCACTGCTGATCGTCGGACTGCTGTCGGCAGTGGACCTGATCTGGACCATCGGGACCGCCAATGCGGGACTGATGCGTGAACTGAATCCACTGGGCAGCGGACTGATCGACCAACCCGTCCTGCTGTTCCTGTTCAAAACCGCGGTGACGACCATTTCGATCGCGATTCTGTACAGCCTGCATCGCCGCCCGGTCGCCCAAGTCGCCTCGTGGTGGTGCTGCCTGCTGTTGACACTGCTGACGGCCCGCTGGGTCGTGTTTCAGTCGATGTTCCTGTAGGCCCCTCAATCACTCGTGGCAGCAAACCGCCGCGAGCGAATCTAGCGCAAGAACAGCAAGGTTTTTAGCAAAACTTTTTTTCGGCGGCCGGCGAGGCCCCGCAGCACGCTCGACAGACCGGCGAGACAATACCGCAAGTCGTTACGGATGCTGCACTTGCGACGCCAATCCGGCCAACAGCACAATTCGGGCCAGTTTTTGATGCTTGGGCTTTCCTCCCGCGGCACCTTGTGATACTCTGCCGGATCGAGCCTAGGTCCCAGCCGTCCGTTTTCGTGTCGATGGCAGTCACGCTGTTTTGGCGAACGCGTTTTTCGCAACCGACTGTGTCTGTCCTGACTGTGCCGCCCATCGGCAGAGCCAGGTTTGCGCTATCGGTCTCGATTCATGTGCGTCTTACTTGCGTCGCATCGCAGGGGTGTTCTTGGTGCCCAGTCTCGCCCGTAACCGACCCAGTTCTTTCCCGCGACCGAATGTCCGCACCTCCGATTTGTCACGTCGATCGGAATACCGAACCTATCAGGGCACCGAGTTTGTCGCAGCATCAATGTTTGTAACAGTTCGGTCGATTCCAGCCCGATAGCCGTCCGAGATCACGGATCTCAAGTCCAGCAGGAGCTTTCTTTACCGATGGCAGTCACGTCCCAGCGTCGTCTTCAGCCCACGTCCATCCGTCACTTTGGTACCGATCAAGGGAGCTTCGAGCTGCCCGATCTGACCGCGTTGCAAACGGCTTCTTACAAGGAGTTTTTGCAGGAAGACGCGGCCCCAACGTCACGCGACGACCATGGGCTGGAAAGTGTCCTTCGCGAAATCTTTCCAATCGCCAGCTACGACGGCAACATCACGCTGGAGTACTTGCGCTACGAGCTTGGAAAGCCTCGCTATACCAGCCAAGAATGTCGTCAATTGCGACTGACCTACGGGCTGCCGTTGCGCATTTGGTTGCGACTGAATCGCGAAGAACCGCACGAGGAAGAGGTCTATCTGGGCGACATGCCGATCATGATGGGCGGCGGTGAATTCATCATCAACGGTGCCGAGCGCGTCGTCGTCAGCCAGTTGCACCGTTCACCCGGTGTGGACTTTGTTTGGGACACGGACACCACCACCGACCGCAAGCTGCCCTCCTGTCGGGTGATCCCCGAACGTGGCAGTTGGGTCGAGTTCAATGTCACCAAAAAGGACGCATTGACCGTTCGGATTGACCAGAGCGGTAAATTCGCAGCGACGACATTGCTGCGGGCGATGGACCCCAAGTTCTCGACCGATGCCGACATCCTGCAAGCGTTTTACCCGACCCGCACCGAAAAGCTTTCCAGCATCAAGAGTGCGGCGAAAATCGAAGGCAAAATCGCCGTCGACGATGTCGTGTACCCCAGCGGCAGCGAGCGCGCCGGTGAAATCATCATCGAAGCGGCTCACCGGATCACCAAAGAAATTGCGGAAACGATCTGTGTCGCCGAAGTGACCAGCATTCAGTGCATGGACGCGCCCAAGGTGCCGTTGATTTTCAACACCTTGATGGACGACAACACCGCCAGCCACGAAGAAGCGTTGCTGCGGATCTACCAGCGTCTGCGTCCGGGCAACCCGCCGCAACTGGAAAAAGCACGTGTCCTGTTCGAAGAAAAATTCTACGACGACAACCGCTATCGCCTGGGCAAGGTTGGCCGCTTCCGTCTGAACCGAAAACTCGGCTTGGGCGTCAGCGAATCGGTGATGACCCTGCGTCCAGACGACATCATCGAATCGATCCGCTACCTGATCGAACTGTTCGATCCCGATAGCACTGCCGAAATCGACGACATCGACCATCTCGGCAATCGTCGCCTGCGGACCATTGATGAATTGGCCTGCGAAGAACTTCGCAAGGGATTCTTGAAACTGCGTCGAACCGTGCAAGAGCGGATGAGCGTCAAAGATGCTCAAGACATGACGCCGCGATCGCTGATCAACCCGAAAAGCGTTTCCGCTGCGATCGATTACTTCTTCGGTCGCGGTGAACTGTCCCAGGTCGTTGACCAGACAAACCCGCTCAGCCAACTGACACACGAGCGACGCTTGTCCGCGCTCGGCCCAGGCGGTTTGAACCGAAAACGCGCCGGATTCGAAGTCCGTGACGTGCACATTTCGCACTACGGTCGGATCTGCCCGATTGAGACACCGGAAGGGACCAACATTGGTCTGATCAGCTCGCTGGCGATTTACGCCGGCGTCGATGATTACGGTTTCCTGATCACTCCCTATCGCTGTGTCAAAGAGGGCAAGGTCACCGAGGAAGTCGTTTGGTTGCGTGCCGACGAAGAAAACGAAGCCTATGTGGCGCCGGCTGACACCGCGGTCAAAGACGGCGAATTGGTACCCGGTCCCAACTTGATCGCTCGCGTCCGCAGTGACTTTAAAATTGTCCAACCCGGACAGGTCAACTACATGGACGTCGCGCCCAGCCAGATGGTCGGCGTCTCTGCCGGGCTGATTCCGTTCCTAGAGCATGACGATGCAAACCGCGCCTTGATGGGTTCGAACATGCAGCGTCAAGCGGTACCACTGTTGGTGGCCGAACCACCGATCGTCGGCACCGGGATGGAACGCGAAGTCGCCCGCAACAGCGCCATGGTCGTACGGGCACGCCGCGCCGGAAAAGTCACCTATGTGGACTCGTCGCGGATCGAAATCGGTAGCGATCATTACGAGCTGAAAAAATATCAGGGGCTGAACGAACGCACCTGCCAAAACCAAAAACCGCTGGTCCGACTCGGAGACGAAGTCAAGGAAAGTCAGATCATCGCTGACGGCGCCGCGACCCGAAACGGCGAACTGGCACTCGGCCGGAATGTGTTGGTCGGGTTCATGTCGTTCGACGGATTCAACTACGAAGACGCGATCATCATCAGCGAAGAATTGGTGCGGAACGACACCTACACGTCGATTCACATCGAAGACTTTGATGTTGAAATTCGCGAGACCAAACTGGGCCGCGAAGAATTCACCCGTGACATCCCCAATGTCAGCGAAAAAGCACTTCGCAACCTGGACGAAAGCGGCATTGTTCAAGTCGGTACCTATGTCAAACCGGGCGACATCCTGGTCGGCAAGGTCAGCCCGAAAAGCAAGACCGAACTGACGCCGGAAGAAAAACTGCTGCACGCGATTTTCGGCCGTGCCGGTGAAGACGTCAAAAATGACTCGCTAGAAGTTCCTTCGGGAATCGAAGGCATCGTCATCGACACCCACAAGTTCTCACGCCGGATGAGCTTGACCGAAGACGAGCGAAAGGAATTCGAGCGTGAATTGAAAGATGTCGAGGCATCTGGAAACGCGGAAATCGCCAGCACGTTTGAATCACTCGTCCGTGATTTGGAAGAGGCTGCGGGGACCAAGGTCAAAGATTCCACCGGCACCCCACTGGCCGACGGCCAAGACCCTAAATTCGTCGCCGAACGCGCCATCGCATTCCGACTGGACCACATTCTGGACCAAGTCAAAGGCGATGACAAAAAGGCAGCGGTCGAAAAGGTCTACAAGGCCCAGTGGTCCAACGTCGAACGAGCCATCGATCTGCGTGATCGCAAACTCAACAGCATGAAACGCGGTGATGAACTGCGTAGCGGCGTGTTGCAGATGGCTAAGATTTACATCGCCACCAAGCGTGTGATCAGCGTCGGTGACAAGATGGCCGGTCGTCACGGTAACAAAGGTGTGATCGCCAAGATCCTGCCGGTGGCTGACATGCCGTTCCTGCCCGATGGGACTCCCTTGCAAATCCTGCTCAACCCGCTGGGCGTTCCCAGTCGGATGAACGTGGGTCAGATTTTGGAAACTCACCTCGGGTGGGCCGGTGCCAAACTCGGGTTCCAATCGATCACGCCGGTCTTCAACGGTGCCAACGAGGAAGACATCAATGACGCTTTGGAAGAAGCCGATTTGCCACGTCACGGCAAGGTTCGTCTAAGTGACGGCCGAACCGGTGAACCGATGGAGCAAGAGACAACGGTCGGCTACATCTACATGCTGAAACTGCACCACTTGGTCGACGACAAGGTCCACGCTCGAAGCACCGGACCGTACTCGTTGATCACCCAGCAACCGCTGGGCGGTAAAGCCCGCTTCGGCGGCCAACGTTTCGGCGAGATGGAAGTCTGGGCTCTGGAGGCCTATGGCGCCGCTTATATCTTGCAAGAGTTGTTGACGGTCAAAAGCGACGATGTCGAAGGCCGTACCAAGATCTACGAATCAATGGTCAAGGGCGAGAACACCCTGGAAGCCGGCACGCCTGCCAGCTTCGACGTTCTGACCAACGAGATTCGTGGCTTGGCACTGAACATGCAACTCGAAAAAAGACCTATCTAGTTCTAGGGCCCTCTCTAGAAACCAGGGCATCGCCCGCTTGCATTAACAAGGACGGGGACGGTTAAACCCAGCACGGTTTTTCGTCCCCGATTTGCACCAAACGATTCGCGACGAACCTCTTGCATCACCGTCTGAATCGTTTCACTTTCGAACAACACCGCTCAGAGCGCTACGCTAACTGCTAAAGGCTTCCACATGTCGATTGGCGAAACCAGCAACTACGATCGCATTAACGATTATGCGTCGGTCCGAATTTCTTTGGCGCGACCGCAGGACATCAAGAGTTGGTCGTTTGGTGAAGTCAAAAAACCGGAAACGATCAATTACCGCACCTACCGTCCCGAAAAAGACGGTTTGTTCTGCGAACGCATTTTTGGACCTGAAAAGGACTGGGAATGCGCCTGTGGCAAGTACCGGGGGATGAAATACAAAGGCATGATCTGTGACCGCTGTGGCGTGAAAGTCACGCACAGTCGCGTTCGTCGAAAACGAATGGGTCACATCGATCTGGCCGCGCCGGTCGTTCACATCTGGTTCTTCAAAGCCATGCCCTCGCGTCTGGGCAACCTGTTGAGCATGAAGACCAGCTCGCTTGAAAAAGTGATCTACTTCCAGGACTACGTGGTCGTTGATCCCGGCCAAACCGATCTGGAACATCAGCAATTGCTGACCGAAGAAGAATTCCGTGCGGCCCGTCAACAGTACGGCCCGGGAACCTTCGAAGCCGACATGGGTGCCGAAGCGGTTCGCAAACTGTTGAACCAGTTGGACCTGGTCGAACTGTCCGATCGACTGCGGATCGAACTCGAGGAAACCGGCAGCAAGCAAAAGAAGAAAGACCTGACCAACCGGTTGAAGATCGTCGAATCGATCCGTGACAGCGACAACCGTCCCGAGTGGATGGTGCTGGACGTGATCCCGGTGATTCCTCCGGACCTGCGCCCGTTGGTCCTGCTGGACAGCGGCAACTTTGCCACCAGCGATTTGAATGACCTGTATCGCCGGATCATCAACCGCAACAACCGCTTGCGCAAGCTGGTCGACCTGAACGCGCCGGAAGTCATCATCCGCAACGAAAAACGGATGTTGCAACAATCCGTTGACGCGTTGTTTGACAACAATCGCTGCAAACGCCCGGTGCTCGGTTCGTCCAACCGACCCCTGAAATCTTTGACCGACATGATCAAAGGGAAACAGGGTCGTTTCCGTGAAAACCTTCTCGGCAAACGAGTCGATTATTCGGCGCGTTCGGTGATCGTGGTTGGACCGCGTTTGAAACTGCACCAGTGCGGTCTGCCAAAGAAGATCGCGTTGGAACTGTATCAACCGTTCATCATTCGCCGCTTGAAAGAACTCGGTCACGCCGACACGATCAAGTCCGCCAAGAAGATGCTCGAGCGCAAGGACGAAGAGGTTTGGGATATCCTGGAACAGGTCATCACCAACCACCCCGTGCTGCTCAACCGGGCACCCACGTTGCACCGGATGGGGATCCAGGCGTTTGAACCGACTTTGGTCGAAGGCAACGCGATCAACCTGCACCCGCTGGTTTGTAAAGGATTCAACGCTGACTTTGACGGCGACCAGATGGCCGTTCACTTGCCGCTTTCGATTGAAGCCCAAGTCGAAGCGCATACGTTGATGATGAGTACCAACAACGTGTTTGCCCCGTCCAACGGGAAACCGATCATGAGCCCTTCACAGGACATCGTGATGGGTTGTTACTACATGACTTGCGAGTTGCCCGATCGCAAGGGCGAAGGCATGACGTTTGCCGGCTATGACGAAGTCGAATTCGCCTATGCCCAAGGCATCGTTGACCTGCACGCACGAATCAAGATGCGTCTGCCGCGCCACCAACGTCTGAAGAACGAAGACGAAAATTCCAAGTACGGCGCGATCATCGAAACCACACCTGGTCGCGTTCGCTTCAACGAAATGCTGCCCGACGGGATGGATTTCTACAACCGCGCGATGCGCAGTGGTGATTTGGCCCTCGCGATCAGTGACTGTTACCAACGCCTCGGTCGTCGTCCGACGATTCACTTGTTGGATGACATGATGCAGATGGGCTTCCGCGAATCGACCCGTAGCGGCCTGTCGTTCGCCACCGACGACTTGGTGACTCCCGATTCGAAAGTCGGCTTCATCAAAGAAGCTGAAAAGGAAGTCATGCGTCTGAAGAAAGCCTATGACCGTGGTCAGATGGCCGACGACGAACGATACAACATGGTATTGGACGAATGGACCAAGGCCCGCGAGTTGATCACCACCGACATGATGTCGGCCATGGAAAGCGACGTGCGAAAAGGCGGCTGGTACATTAACCCCGTCTTCTTGATGAGCCACTCCGGTGCACGGGGCGGTATCGCCCAGATTCGTCAGTTGGCCGGGATGCGTGGATTGATGGCCAAGCCGACCGGCGAGATCATCGAAACCCCGATTAAAGCCAACTTCCGCGAAGGCCTGTCGGTACTGGAATACTTCAGTTCCACCCACGGTGCTCGGAAAGGTCTGGCGGACACTGCTCTCAAGACCGCCGACAGTGGTTACCTGACACGTAAACTGGCCGACGTCGCACAGAACGTTGTGATCACGATGGACGATTGCCACACCACCCAGGGCATCACCAAGGGTGTTGTCTACCGTGGTGAAAAGGTCGAAGTCCGTTTGGCCGATTCGATCAACGGTCGCGTCAGTCGGAAATCGATCGTCAACCCGGTCACCGACGAAGTCGTGGTCGGTGAAAGCGAGATGATCACTCCCGAAATCGCTCGCAAGATCGAGCAGATGGGTCTGGAAAAACTGCAAGTCCGTTCGCCGATGACCTGCGACGCACCGTTGGGTGTTTGCCGCCGCTGCTACGGCATGGACATGTCCACCGGGGCCATGGTCGAAGAGGGCATGGCCGTCGGTATCATCGCCGCCCAGTCGATCGGTGAACCCGGTACTCAGCTGACCATGCGTACCTTCCACATCGGTGGTTCGGTTAGCAAGGCGATGCAAGAATCGGACATCAAGAGCAAGAAGGCCGGTGAAGTCCGGCTGACCCGAATCCGTGCGGTGGAAAACGCCGAGGGACGCAAGGTCGTTCTGACACGTAACGGTGAAATCGCACTGGTTGATGATCGTGGACGTGAATTCGAAAGCTATCCGATCCCAACCGGATCGATGCTGATGGTCGAAGACGGCCAGAAAGTGAAGCCGGGCGAAACGCTATGCGAATGGAACCCCTACTCGGTGCCGATTCTGTCGGAAGTCTCCGGTAAAGTTCGCTTCGAGGACATCGTCGAAGGCGAAACCGTCCGTAGCGAAAAAGAGGCCAGCGGCAAAATGCGAATGGTCGTTGTCGATCACAAGGGCGACCTGCACCCGCAGATCGTCGTCGAAGACAACACCGGCAAAGCATTGAACGTTCAGTTCCTGCCGGAAAAAGCGACCATCTCGGTGGTCGACGGTCAAGACATCGTGCCCGGGAACGTGCTCGCGGAAATGCCGCGTGACAGCGGTGGTGTTTCGGACATCACCGGTGGTCTGCCACGGGTCACCGAGATCTTCGAAGCTCGTAAGCCCAAGGATCCGGCGATCATTGCCGAGGTCGATGGCGAAGTCGAAATCATGCCCGAAAAGAAACGTGGCAAGACGACCGTTGTTGTCCGCAGCGAATCGGGTATCGAACGCGAACACATGATCCCAACCGGCAAGCACTTCTTGGTGCACACCGGCGACATGGTCAAAGCGGGTCAGTCGATCGTCGACGGCCCCTTGGTTCCCCACGACATCCTGCGTGTCTCCGGCGAAGAAGCGGTTCAGCAGTATCTGTTGCATGAAATTCAACAGGTCTATCAATCGCAGAAGGTGGAGATCAATGACAAGCACTGTGAAATCATCATCGCTCGCATGCTGCGAAAGGTGAAAGTCGAATCGCCTGGTGACACCAGCCTGTTGCCCGGATTGGTGATCGACCGATTCCAGTTCCGTCATGCCAACCAGGAACTGGCCAAGTGCATCAAAGTCGCCGGTGCCGGTGACGGCGATTACACCGAAGGCACGATCATCCCCAAAGAGTTGTTCGAAGAGACCAACGCCAAAATCGAAGCCGAAGGCGGCACCCCGATGAAAGGCAAACGGCCAAAGAAGGCGACCGCCAGCACCCAGTTGCTGGGGATCACCAAAGCGGCCGTCCAGTCCAACTCGTTCATCTCGGCGGCATCGTTCCAAGAAACCACCAAAGTACTGACCGAAGCCGCGTTGGCGGGCAAGGTCGACAAACTGGTCGGACTGAAAGAGAACGTGATTCTGGGGCACCTGATCCCAGCTGGTACCGGTTTCCGCCTGTTCCAAGAGTCCGAGGTGAATTATCGCCGTGAAGCGCTGGAGGAATTGGCCACCCAACCGGTCCAGAGCCTCGAAGAGAGCTTCCCGCTGTTGGATGCCGGTGATGAAGTGATGGGTGACGATGGCCCCATCAGCACCGATCAGCCCGAATCCGCATCAACTGCGGAAACCGAGCCGCCCGTTGTCGACGGCGATAGCGAAGCAGTGATCGGCGAATAAGAATCAAGCATCGTTTCGGTGGCGGTGTCGCAGCTTGCAACCGCCACCAAACGATGACCTGTGCCACGCGCCGATGAAGTTCAATCGCCAGCTACTGATCACACTTTGCAAGATTGCGATCCCGCTGGGGATCATCGTCTTTCTGCTCTATCGTATCGAGCCGGCACAGTGGGACGAACTGGCCCAGCATCCCAAGAACTATCCGTTGTTGGTTGCCGCCATGCTGGTCGCGATCACTTCGATCAGTCTGTCGTTTGCGCGATGGTGGTTGCTGGTCCGCTGCCAGGGCATCGAACTGTCATTGCTGGAAGCGTTTCGATTGGGTTCGATCTGCTATCTACTGAACTTCGTTTCCGCCGGTAGCGTCGGCGGCGATCTGTTCAAAGCCATCTTTCTGGCCAAACGCCGCCCGGGACGCCGCGTTCAAGCCGTAGCGTCGGTCTTGGTCGATCGCGGCGTCGGACTCTACGGCTTACTGCTCATCGTCTCCGCAGCCTTCCTGTTCCATCGCAGCGATGATCCGTTCAGCTTGGCCGGCGAGGACATGCGGCAACTCAAGATTGGTACAGCGGTTCTGGTCGGCCTGGGCACCACGGTGTTGGCCGTGTTGATCTTCGGTGGAAACTTTGTCGATCGATTGGTGCAGCGATTGGGCAAGCTGCCGGTGATTGGCAATCTCGTCCTGCGAATTGGTCCCCCGCTGCGGATGTTCCACAATCACCCGATCGCCTTCGGAGTTGCAGTCCTGATGAGCATCGCGGTGCATGGGCTGCTGACGATCAGTTTGTATCTGATTGCGCGCAGCCTCTATCCGTCGGTGCCAACGCTTGCCGAACACGTGATCATCGTGCCGATCGGAATGTTGGCGTCGGCACTGCCACTGACGCCGGCCGGCATCGGTGTGTTCGAAGCCGCCATCGACTGGCTGTACAAGATCATCCCCGCCCAATCGACCAACGCATCGGGCACACTGGTCGCACTCGTGTTCGAGATGGTCAAAGTCTTGATCGCAATCCTCGGCACCGTGTTCTACTGGACCGCCAGTGCCGAAGTCAAAGAAAGCCTGCAAGAAGCCGAGCAAAGCGAGCCGCCCCAGCACGCTGACGCATAAACGGAGGTGGCGCTGGTGTGGAGGATTTATCCGACCCGGTCACTACTTCAGCACCTACAAAAAGCAGTCGGATAAATCCTCCACACCAACCTCCAAACCGTTGGAATTCAACCTTTAGGTTGTTCCACATCCGCTCTGACCAACACCGACACGCTAAAGCGTGAACTCCAACGGATGCTCGACCAAGGGGCGCTGGTGTGGACGATTTATCCGACCCGGTCACTACTTCAGCACCTACAAAAAGCAGTCGGATAAATCCTCCACACCAACCTCCAAACCGTTGGAGTTCAACCTTTAGGTTGTTCCACATCCGCTCTGACCAACACCGACACGCTAAAGCGTGAACTCCAACGGATGCTCAACCAAGTGGCGCTGGTGTGGAGGATTTATCCGACCCCGTCAATACTTCAGCACCCGCAAAAAGCAATCGGATAAATCCTCCACACCAACATCCAAACCGTTGGAGTTCAACCTTTAGGTTGTTCTGAAAATCCCGTCACGGTCATTTGCCGATGGAGTCGGCGAGTTGTTCGGCGCCGTAGATCGTTCGCAGCGCGTGCAGGATGCCAACGCCTGACACACAGACCGCACGTGCCTGTTGATCGGTGTACAGGTAGTCGCTGGTCAGGCTTTGAATATTGCCGTCAAAGATCAATCCGACCAATTCGCCGTCGCGATTGACGACTGGTGAACCGCTGTTGCCGCCGATGATGTCGGCGGTGCAGACAAAATTCAATTGCGTCTGCAAATCCAATTGGTCCTTGGCCTGGTTCCACGACGCTGGCAAATCAAAATCGGTTTGCCCGGCATGCTGCGACTCGTGCTGGAACGCGCCGGCAAAGTTGGTGGTGGGTTCGATTTCTTGAGCATCTTGTGTGTAGCCGATGACAGTCCCAAACGCCAATCGCAGGGTGAACGTGGCATCTGGGTAACCGGAATCACCTTGCAGCTGGCTGACCGCTTCGGTGATCAACGAATACGCTTGTCGTTCACGTTCGTCGAGTTCTTCGTTGATCTTTCGCAGCCGGCGGTACTCAGGCTCCAATTCACGCACCAGCCCAATCAGCGAGTCGGTGGACTGGTCAATCGCTTGACGATCACCGTCCAGATAGGCTTGTCGCACAGAAATTTGTTCCAGTTCGGTACCCTCGATCAACTCGGCGGCACGTTCTCGGGGCCCTTTGCCGGCCAACACCATTTGCACCAACGGGTCATCGCCCCCGCGTTGTTCGACCAGACGACCGATTTCGTCGGCCAGTTTGACGCGTTCCAAATCCGGGTAGATCGGCGCCTCGCTCAGCAGATCTTGAAGCAGTGATTCACGTCCTGATTCGGTGAACTCGCGCAGTCGTTGGCCGTTGGGTTTTTCATCCTCAGCGGCGCGCAGCACCAACGTCATCGCGATCTCGAACAATCGCGAACGCAAACTGACGGTGTCCCCAAGCATTTGCTTCTTTTCCAACTGTACCGCAGCGATCTCGGTGAATGCATTGGCCACTTCGCTTAGTTCCGGGTCGGCGTTGATCGCTGCCAACAGGTTTGATTCACGCTGTTGTTTGGTGGCAATCGTTTTCGGATCTTGCAATCCGGCCAACATCCCGGTGTAGGCTTTGCGTCCGTTTTGCACGCCGAACAGTTCGTCGCGTGCGCGGCGGGTGTCTTCGGCGCCGCCGAGCCCAAACTGCTGCAACATCACTTCTTTGCGACGCAGAAAATCCAACACATAGGGCAGGCGACTGTCTCGCAGAAACTTCAGCGCGTCGACGGTGAAAATTCGCTGCGTGCGCCCCGGATTCCCACTGACGAAAACCAGTTCGCCATCATGGACGCCTTGCGTGTCCCAGCGCAGAAAGTTTTTCAACTGGGCGGGCTTGCCGTCTTCGTAAACACGCATGATGGTGGCATCGAGACAATACCGCGGGTATTCAAAATTGTCGGCATCGCCGCCGAAGAATGCGGCCGCGGTCTCGGGCGCCCAAACCAGCCGGACATCGGTGTATTTTTTGTATTGATACAGGTGATACTGTGAACCACCAAACAGCGTGACCACATCGCTGCGAAGACCTGTTTCGTCCGTCGACTCTTTTTCTATCTCGGCGATCACCGCGCGGCGTTGACTGGCGGCATCAGCGACCGATGCGTCGGCATCCACCGCTGCGACCACGCGCTGCGTCACATCATCGATAGCAACCAGTTGGTTCAGTTCCAAATCGGGCGTCTTGAGTTCTTGATCGATCGATTTGGCTAAGAAACCATCGTCGATCAAGTTGCGTTCTTCCGAGCTGAGCTTATGCAGCGTGTCGCTGGCGACATGATGATTGGTCAGCACCAAACCGTCACTGGAGATAAACGACCCCGATCCGCCACTATTGAACCGAACCGATGACAACCGCAACGCATCTGCCCAGGCCTGGGAGGGCTGGAAATCGTGCCGGGACTGCAACAGTTCAGTCGGCAGTTCATTGAACAGATACATGCCCTCGTCACCGGAGGTTTCCGAGACGCCGGCAAACGGGGCAGTCAACAGTGTCATAACAATCAGAGCAACAGAGTATCGTTTTCGCATGGCTTGGCCGCCGATCGGGGAGTGGTGAGTCAGCGGGACGGCAGCGCCATCAGGCGGTGACTTCCCAACCAGCACGATACTGTTTTTGAATCAGCGCGTCAGCTTCGGGGCAATTGGTCGCACGTAGATTTTCGGCGTCCCACTGCAACGTCTGGCCGGTTCGAAATGCCACGTTGCCCAACAGCACCGATTCGGTCAACGCCCCGGAATAATCAAAGTTACAAGTCGTCGGCTGGCCGGTCTTACAGGCTTCGATCCATTCACGGTGGTGGCCGATCGAATCTGGAATCGTCGGCTGGGGTGGTTTGAAATCGGCGAACTCCGATTCAGGGTACAGTTTGTAGCTGCCGTAGTTGGCGAACAGGTTCCCCTCGCTGCCGATGAACATCACGCCGCTGCCGGGCACCTTTTGGCCGGCCACTTCCTTGGGCACATGATCACCGTCATACCAAGTCATTTTGACGGGCACCATGTTGTCACGTGCGGGGAACTGGTAATTCACCATCAAACCCAATGGACAGGTTTCCGGGTTCACGTCCGGACCCGACGCGGAGATCGATGTCGGGTGACGCAGTTGTAGCGCCCAGAACGGTAGGTCCATGTAGTGGCAGCCCATGTCACCCAAGGTGCCTTGGCCGAAATCCCACCAACGTCGCCAGTTGGCCGGATGGTAGCGACCCGCTTTGTAAGGCCGCTCCGGTGCAGGTCCCAGCCACAGGTCCCAATCCAGATTGGCGGGGACCGGATCACCGGATTCCGGACGATCACCACCGCCCCATCCTTTGCCCACCCAGACATGGACTTCGGCGATATCGCCAATCGTTCCGGCTTGAACGATTTCGACAACACGACGGTAGTTGTCACCGGCGTGGATCTGAGTTCCCATTTGCGTCGCGACACCTTGTTCAGCGGCGGCTTGGGCGATCAGACGCGCCTCCTGTACGGTATGGGTCAGTGGTTTTTCACAATAGCAATGCAGCCCGGCGCGAATGGCTCGGATCGCAGCCGGTGCATGGTTGTGATCTGCGGTGGCGATCACGATTGCGTCCGCCTGCGGGGCTTCCTGGGCAATCATCTCGCGATAGTCGCGATAGGTTTTCGCGCTGGGGAAATCTGTCTTGGCTTTGTCCAAGAACTTGCTGTCGACATCGCACAAGCCGACGATGTTCTCTTGTTTGACACCTTGAATGTTGGCCGAGGCGCGATTCGCCGTACCGACACACAAAATCTTGAGTTGCTCATTGGCCGACAACGATTGAGCAGGGGCAAGTTGGCTGAACACACCGCCGGAAAGTGATGCGGTCGAAAGAGCGGCGGACGTTTTTAAGAACTGGCGTCTTGTCATGATCTCACGGATGGGTTGGAAAGGTGGGCGATTGAAAGCGAGGCGGGGGATGGATTTCGAAGTTGCGTTCTAGCGTCAGGCAATGGTTATTGGTAACCCGATGCGTGAGTTTTGAAGCCAGCGCGTTTGCGTGGGCATTGGTTTTTGGTAACCCGAAGCGTCAGCGAGGGATCCCGTTAACACCCTCAATCCCTCGCTCACGCGTCGGGTTGTGATGAAACGCGCGACTTCAAAAAACTCACGCGTTGCGTTTGGGATCAAATCACTGGCTTCAAAAAAGGTGGGAAGTGGGACAGACCGACAGAGAGAGTTTAAATGCTAGTGAAGTAGCGCTGTGGAGCAGGCATAAAAAAACGACACGCAAGAAGAACTTGCGCGCCGTTAAAGCGATTATCTGATCACAAGTCAAAGACTGAATCAGATCATTTCTTTCAGACCTTTGAGCGGACGAATGACAACTTTCTTGCTGGCCGGTTTTGGCTTCAACCAGATTTCGCTGCCGTCCGAAGGATTGCGTCCCTTGCGTTTTGGTTTTGCTTCCACATCCTTGCGCTGGATCTTACACAGACCCGGGATAGTGAATTGACCGGAGCCGCTGCGGCCCATTTCACGTGCGATCTCGTCGGTTAGTGCGTCGAAGACGGCCGCTACGTCCTTTTTGGACAATTCGGTCGACTCAGCGATGTTGGCGATGATCTGAGTTTTAGTAGGTGCTTTAGGCGGAACTTTAGCCATTTGCGAGAACCTTTTCTGATTGCTTATGCAGGAAGGGTTAGATGGGGAATTCCCCCATGCGAATCTGACGGGCCAAGTGTTATTCGTCGCCGAACATTGGTGCAACCCGGCATTGGTCAAAAAACCTAGTGTTTTGCGGGGTTTGCGGCGATTCTTGGTCACCCGAAAGGTAGCTTGTTTCGCCATGGGCGGCTGCTAAAAAGGGCCAAAAAGCAGCAAAACACCCGTGTTTCATGGTGTTTCCGCTGTTTTTGGCGGCAAATTGACAGCGTCACAGTGACCGGGGCTGGGCGAGCGATTCAGCGAATGACCGCGGAAAACGCGGTCTTTTTTTCTGTCCTGAATCTTTAAAAAACCCGTTTTCAACGGCCTCGACTGAAGAATCGGTCCACACGACTGGGGGACAACCCGCTCGATTCCGAGTCATCCGAGGCGTCCGAGGAAGACGATTCGTTAGCGGTTTGGCCGTCACCGGTCGTCCCCGTATCGGTCGAACTCGACGCCGCTGTGGAGGACAGGAATCGGCTGAACAACTGCTGCGGGCTGATCGGATCCGCATTGGTTTCCGCAACCGTCTCTTCCACTGGATCTTGATCTGATGCGTCCGAGGGAGTGTTTGCCAGCACCGCGCTGGACAACAACGGGGCGGCGACATCACTGACGGACGTGGCCGCCGCAACCGCCTCGCCTTCGCCGCTGCCGGCCGCCGACAATCCCGAAACCGCATCTTCCGCCTCAACCGACTCGCCTTCGGCGGCGGTGGAAGCCGAACTCGATGAATCGGCGGTGTAGTTGATCGCGGTGTCCGAGACATCTACACGATAGAGTTGCAGGTCGCCGAATTTCCCACGCGGCAACACGACATCGCCTCGCGAGGTCAATATCGAACCGCTGATCCCGGCATCGGCGTCGTCTTTGCCGGCGATCGTCAGTTGAGTTCCAGCGGCGTTGAGCGAAACCACTGGATCGACGATCGAGGCCGAAGCTTGCGACGAAGATTCGGTTAACAACGCAGATTGTCCAGGCTCAATGGCGACCAACACGGATTGCTGGGGCGTCGAACCCAACCAGTCTTGAATCGACAGGTACTCTGGTTTCAACCGGCCCATCGTCGCTTCGATCGTCACGTCGCCGTCACCGGGCGCACTGTTGACGGTGTATTGTTGGGCGGCTTCACCGCCGGTGAAAAATGGCAGCGCGGGGATTTCAATGACGTAGTTGCCCGGCAACACGTTGGCAACAAACCCATTGGTGCTGTCATCGACAACGAGGTTAAGCGAGACGTCATTTCCCAGCACATCGGTACCCGTCAATTTCAGCTCTGCCGCGATCGAACGGTTTTGATTGCCGCTAAAGTTCACCGTGATGTTTCGCTCGGTGTACTCGTTGATTTGAATCGTGATCGTCCCGGTACTGTTGGTTCCTGATCCATCGGCGACGGTGTAAGAAACGGTGTCGGTTCCCACGAACGAGGAACTCGGTGGCGTGTACCGCAGGTTTCCGTTGGCATCGACCGTCGTCGCGCCACCGGCCGCAGAGTTTCCGTTGACGGAGATCGTTAGCGTCTCGCCGTCACCATCGACGTTGTCGGGCAGGTCGTCCAAATTCAGAATCACGGTTTGGCCGGAACCACGCGATAGTTGCACGGTCGAATTGGAAACCGGCGGTGGATCATTGATCGCGGTCACGGTGAACGTCACGGTCCCGAACGACAACCCGCCGCCGGTATCACGAATCGTGTAGGTCACCGTTTCGGTGCCAAAGAAATCTTCGGCTGGTTCGTAAAAGAACGTTTCTCCATCGCTGCTCAGTCGTACGTTTCCACCGTTGCTGGGGCCTCCCACACCGTCGATCACAAACGATTGATTGTCCGTGTCGCGGGTATCGTTTTGCAGGATGTCGTAAGAGGCTTCGGCGGTGTCCTCGTTGACGGTGAACGCGTCATCGACGGCGGTCGGTGGCGCATCGGACGGCGTGACGGTGACCGTGACCGACGCGGTGGTCGTGGACTGGCCATCGCTTAGCGTGTAGGTAAACGTGTCGATGCCGGTGAAGCCCGGTACCGGGGTGTAGTTAACCGCAGAACCGTCGGTTGTAATCGTGATCGATGCGCCATTGGCCGAATTGCCGACCGCTGTGACCTTCAGGGTCTCGCCCGTATCGGGGCTGGTCGAATCATTGGCCAACACGTCCAATCGATTGCCCGTCGAATTTTCTGCGACGTTCAACGTGTCCGCGACACCGGTCGGTGGATCATTGACCGGGGTCACCGTGACCGTGACCGTCGCGGTTTCCTGTGCTCCGGTGCCATCACCGGCCCGATAGGTGAACGTGGTCGTACCGTTAAAATCGGCTTCGGGGGTAAACGAAACCACGCCCGAACTGACACTGACCGTGCCACCGCTAGCGGGCTGGGTGACAGAGACCACCGACAGCGACGAGGCGCTGTTGGTGGTGTCGTTGGCCAACACGTCGATCGTTGTCGCGCCGGAATCTTCGGCAACGCTCACCGAGTCATTGGTGAGAGTGAAATCGGCGCCGACGGTCAAATTCACGCTGCCGAAGAAAACGGATTCGGCAGACACTTGGTCATCGTCACCGAACAGCAGCACCTCGCTACTCGCTTCGTCGGCTTCTTCACTGCGGATATTGACGCTGCCAGACCCGATCGCCGTCATCTGCACGCGAGCGATCACCGATTGGCTTTGGTTGGACGCGGTGGTACGGCTGGATGCCGCGCCGATTTCGTCGATCAATCCGGTCGTGAAACTGCCTTTGGGTGCCAGTGTGAAATCACCGACATACTCGATGGTCGTGCCGGTTTTGGGCCGCACGATCGTCGAATCAAACAGGATGTCGGTGTAGATCGCATAGACGCCGTCACGATCGAAACTGCCCCGACTGTCGACACCGACCAATTCCAGAATGAAATCATCGCCGGTGTTCAGGTTGGTGACCACATTCCCATCGGTGTCTTTAATCACCAGTTGGATTTCCGCCTTGGGGGCTTCGGCAACATTGACATTGAACGTCTCGGTGCGAACGTTGCCGGCCAAGTCGGTCGTGGTGACGGTGAACGAGTTGTCGCCCAAATCGCCGGAGTCCGGCGTCCACTGAATCAAACCCGATCCACTATTGATCGTTGCACCGACCGGGAAATTGGTCAGGGCGTACTTGATCGATCCCTCTTCGCTGTTGATCAGATCGGATTGATACAAACGACCGACGTTGGCGCGTGTGTTGGCACTGCTTGCCACGGAAGTCGGCGTGGTTTTGTCATAGGTCACCGCGATCGAAGGCGACTGGGCGCTGGTTTGCGAGTTGACAATTTGTCGCGCCGAAATGTTGTACACGCCATCGCCCAACGCGGCGATGTTGTTTGTTGTCACGGTGACACTGCTGCCCGATGCCACCGCTTCGCCCAAGACCGCATTGGTTTGCACGTTGATCAGTTGCACCGTTGCACCAGCGGTCACGCCATCGACGGTGAACGCGAGTGTCCCCGCGTTGGTGATGTTGTCGGTACCGCTGGATCCGGTGTCACTGCTGGTTCGCAGGTCAACCGAAGTCGGAGCCGATGCCGTTTGCTCGGCCTCGAAATTAAACCGTAGCCGCTGGGAATCACTATCGCTTGATCCGTTGCCGGTCACGCCGGTCCCGGGGCGCACAGTGACCGTGACGTCAACCGGACCGGTGTAGCCGGCCGCTGGTGTGACCGTCAGCAATCCAGATTGGTTGATCGTGGCCGTCGCACCGGTGCTGCTGGAAACGACTTGCGCCGAATAGGTGACCGCGTCGCCTTCGATATCTGTGCTGGCGAGTTGTAGTGTCGCCGCTGCACCAGGGGTGAATCGATCGGGGACATCAACGGCATTCAAATACGGTTGGCTGTTGGCGGTGTCATTGTTGACATCGACTTGAAAGGTCTCGCTGTGCGAGTTGCCATCGCTATCGGTGACGGTGATCGTGACATCGGTTGATCCGACACCGTTGCCGGTGGGCTTCAACATCACCAACGAATTTTCGTTGTCGGTGAAGACATCGATGGTTTTGATTTTGATGTCTGTGGTCGGCCGATCCGAACTGTTGACGGCGTGTTCGCTGATCGCTTCGAGCACGTCATCGCCTTCGATCAATTGACCGAACACGCTGTGGTTGTAATCCAGAAACCGCGTCGGAACTTCGGTGACGAAGAACTGGGAATCGTTGGTGTCATCACTGGATTTTGCGAACGACAACACACCGCGACGGTTGTGCTGCAGTTCGGGATGAAAATCATCGTCAAAATCACCCAGCGTCGATCCACCGGTACCGGTGCCCGTCGGGTCACCGCCTTGGATGACAAAATCGTCGATCACGCGGTGAAAGATGATGTCATTGTAAAAGTCGTCTTCGGCCAGCGCGATCACTCGGCCGGTCGCATTGGGAGCACGCTGTTCAAACAATTCGAACACCATGTCACCATAGGTTTCCATGTCGATTCGGATCGACCGGTTGCCCATCACCACGCTGGCATCCAACAGGTTCGAATCCGACACCGAAACGGTCACGGTCAACGGACCGCCGTTGGCATCGTAGGCGTCAACGGGAATGTGCAGGGGTGAACCGATCAGAACCGTTTGGTCACCGATCTCGACAAAGGTCGGGTCTTCACTTTGCGGAATCGCGACGCCGCTACGGTCGCTCAATTGCTGCAGCGTCATCACGCCGGTTTGCCGGGTATCATCCGGGAACACCCAGGTCGGGTAGGCGGTGATATTGTTGTCGATACCGAGCTGTGACAGAGAACGGTCGGGGTTGGTGACTTCGACAAACGGCAGGTAGTGGGCGCCGTCTTGGAAAATCTGTTTCTGTTCGGTGCAGGCCGGGCACCAGCCGGCACCAAAAAAGGTCACGCCGGCCGCTGTCAGGTCTTTGGCGAACTGAACCAAATCCGCCGCCGGTTCACCTTCGGCCGCCGTTTCGGTGGTCAAACTCGATCGCGCATTCGACGCGATAAACGACGTCAATTCGACGCGGCTATCGACCGGTCCCAGCGTGTCGGCAGAGACCATCGAAACGTCGGCGGCCATCAACTGCCGCGACTCCAGGTTTTCCAGTTTCAGCCGCTCGCCACCACGTGCGGGACGCGAGTCGGCGCCGCGGCCGGTGCCGGCAACGGGCGACAACTGACGAAGAAATCGGCTCAGGCGACTTCGACCCGAGCGATTCTGGCTCGGCTGGCTCTCGTGGGCTCGAATTTCGCGACCTTGGGACATCTATTTATCCGGCTATTCTGTGGGGCAATGGGCGACGCGACGCGGAGAACAAACAGAGCTCGCACGCGCACGTGTCCCAGAACAATCACGGCGCGAGCGTTTGCAACCACTCATCACCGTCCATTGGGGCATTCGGCATTGGATCCTAGGCGGACTGAGAAAATCCCGCACAACCGCTACCTTTTTACAATCTGCAGTAAGACGCGGAAAAAAAGAGTTTTGTTCCCGTCAATCTGTGCACAAGGCCAGCGAGTCGGATCGATTGAAGCCAGCGCTTTTGTGTGAGACCATGGTTTTTGGTAACCCGAGGCGTCAGCGAGGGATCCCAGCAACCGGCTAAACCCCTCGCTGACGCGTCGGGTTGCGATAAAAACGCAACTTCAAACGGTGGATTGGTAGGGGGGCGACCGATTGGCCAGAATTCTGGCCGACTGAACCCTGGCGGGCCCAGCTACGACAACACTGACTTGTTCCAGGGATTGTTTAAGAGGGCGGAGGGTCATGTCCGCCGGGATGCCATGGATGGCATTTGGCGATCCGCAGTGTCGTCAAAAAGAGCCCCACCAATGGGCCGCGATTGCGAATTGCATCAACGGCATACTGGCTGCAGGTCGGCGTGAACCGACAGGTCGGTGGGAATAGCGGACTGATCCGAGTCTGGTAGACCCGGATCAATCCGACGAGCAGTTTTGCAGCAATTCCAGGCGTTTTAGGCTTGGAAGGAGCTGCCGCAGCCACAGGTTTTGACTGCATTGGGGTTTTCAAACGTGAATCCCTGTTTTTCCAAACTTTCGTACCAATCGACGGTGGTGCCGTCCAGATACAGCGCACTTTTCTTGTCGACAACGACTTCGACGCCGTGGCACTCGAATTTCGAGTCTGCTTTGACGTCAAAGCTGTCGTCAAAATTCAGGGTGTAATTGAATCCGCTGCAACCGCCACCGGCGACACCGATCCGCAGGACCATGTCATCGCCAAAATTGTGTTCGGTACGGAATCTTTGGACCTCTTGGGCCGCTCGCTCGCTCAACTTGACTGCCATCGGGGCGTCACCTTCGTTTTAGGGACGAATGAATTGGTGGGTGAAGTGCAACAGAAAATCAGGTCGCATTGGGGCCTGTCACACTAGTTCAGTCTACTCGGGCCGCATAGCGGCGTGACTGACTAACCGTCATAGTATTCAACAGACCGCCGCCGCGGCAAGTGTCGCCGGCAAACGATGGTCTGATGAATTCGATCGCCATTGAGTCGGCGATCCAATGACACATCGTCATTTTGCAGCCCAGATTCTTACAAAACGAACCAATTGTATGCGCCGAATCGGCACTTTACCCGATCCCGACGAAGCCAGACGGTTTTCGGACTACTTGTACACTCAGTCAATCGAGTGCTCGGTCGACCCCCGCACGTCCAGTGACGCCCCGCCGCCAGACGGGGCGTCGCCGTCGCCCGCGGTCTGCGATTTGTGGATCCGAGACGAAACCCATGTCGAACGGGCCAAACAAGAATTAGAGACGTTTCGCGAAGATCCGGACAACGAGCGTTACCGCGTCGGCGGCGCTGCCGAGCGAAGGCGCAAGCAGCAACAGGCCGAAGAAAAACGCAAAAAACAACTGCAACAAAAAGTCCATCCGAAATCGCCCGTCGGCGGTGGCCCGCTGATGGGGGCACCGCTGCGTCAGCAAGCGATCCCAATTGTGATCGCCGTGATCGTGCTGTCGGTGATCGCCAGTTTCGCCACCAATTTCGGCCAACCGCACCCCTCACCGGTACCGGGCGAACTTTCGCTCGAAGAAACCGTCTTTTATGGATTGTCCTTTGTCGATTGGCGCGACTACGTGTTCACCGAAGACGCGTTTGCATCGATCAAGAAAGGACAGGTTTGGCGACTGGTCACTCCGATCTTTCTGCACGGCGATGCCTTTCATTTAGCGTTCAACATGCTGGCACTGTATTTTCTCGGTTCGGTGATCGAACGCCTGGAGGGGTCCTGGTTCATGCTGGGATTGCTGCTGGCCAGCGGGATCTTTGGCGGGTTGGTGCAGGTCTGGTTGCCTGAGAAAGACAGTTTGCCACCGCTGCTGGCGGGACTGGCCGGATCGCCGTTTTCGATCGGGGCTTCCGGCGCCGTCTACGGTCTGTTTGGTTATCTGTGGATTCGGCCCGCGCTGTCACCGATGTATCCGGTGCGGATGGTGCCGGCCAACGTTGCCATCATGTTGGGTTGGTTGGTGTTCTGTGTGTTCTTTGTCGACCGCATCGCCAACGGCGCCCACATCGGCGGACTGATCGCGGGCGTTGTGATCGCAGCGGTGGTATCACGCCTGGGTTCCAATCGATTTTCGTGACCGCAATGTCGCCCGGCGATTCCCCCGAATTCCCCTCTCCCGAATTCCCCGTCCCCACCGGATTGATCAGCGCTGCGGCGGAAGTGTTCCGCGTGGCAATGCCACTGATGGTCAGTGCCGGAATGATGTCGATCGTGCTGTTTGCCGATCGCACGTTGCTGATGTTTTATGACGGCGTTTCGATGAGCGCCTCGATGGCCGGCGGGAACCTGTTCTGGGTGATCGTCTGTGTTCCGATCGGCACCGCGGCGATGTCCGGTGCGATGATCGGCCAATTGATCGGCAACAACGAACCGAACAAAATCGGTCGACTGCTGTGGCAGACGATGTGGTTGTCATTGATGACCGTCCCCTGGTTTATCATCGCCGCGATCGCTGCCGAACCGCTGTTCCGCTGGACCGGACAACCGGCCGAACTGATCGCTGCCGAAACGACTTACATGCGGTGGTTGATGCTAGGCGGATTGGGGCTGGTGATCGAATCGGCGCTCAGCGGATTCTTTAGCGGCACCGAACGCACCGCGGTGATCATGTGGGTCTCGATCGTCAGTGGACTATTGAACGTGATCTTAGATGTGTTACTGATCTTTGGCTGGGGCGGACTGCCTGAATTGGGCATCGCCGGAGCCGCGATCGGCAGCGTGATCGCGTTTTGGTTCAAAGTGGTGTGCTATGGATGGATTTTATCCAGACCTCATTTGGAACAGCGTTACCAGATGCGCGGCGGGTTTTGCATCGATGGTCCGATGATGCGCAACTTCCTGTTTTTTAGTCTACCCAGTGGGCTGATGTACCTGACCGAAGCCGGCGCGTTCACCATCATCGTGCTGAAGATCGGACAGTTGGGCGACGTGCCGCTGCGGGCCACAACGATGGCGATCAATTTCAACATGGTCGCGTTCATCCCGTTGGTTGGAATTGCGATCGCCGCATCGGTATTGGTCGGCCGGCACCTGCTGCAAAACGGCCCGGCATTCGCCGTCCGCACGACTCTGGCGGCGCTGCTGATGGCACTGGTTTATTCGGGCGCCTGGGCGCTGGCCTATCTACTGGCCGGCGATTGGATGCTGTCACTGTATCGTCTGGGCGCCGACGACGACCATTCGGTTCAAGCGGTCGAACTGGCAAGCGGTTTGCTGGGATTTGTTGCGTTGTACGTCTTGGTCGATGCGGCCCAGCTGATCTTTGGCGCAGCGTTGAAGGGTGCCGGCGACACCTGGTATGTACTTGGGGCCGGTGCGACAACCAGTGCCGTGGCGATCACGATTGGAATCTTGTTTGACCCTGGACAACAGTCCTTGAATTGGTGGTGGTGGATCATCACCTTCTGGATTTGGGCACTGGCAATCTTGATGACGGCTCGCTTTGTCGGCGGTCGTTGGAAATCTATGCGGATGGTTTGATGAAATCGATTTCTGTGGCCTTACTCCCTGGCACACTGTCGGCCGGATTGGACCGCTCGAAAACCTGCGCCGTGGTCATCGACGTGTTACGCGCAACCAGCGTGATGACGACTGCGGGAGCGGCCGGCGCCGCCACGATCCGGACCTGTGAACAGACCGAACGGGCGCGTCAGATCGCGACCGAATCCACACCGACCGCGCTGCTATGCGGTGAACGCGAGTGCAAGCCGATCGCTGGATTTGATCTCGGCAATTCGCCAGCCGAATACGGGCCCGATCGACTCGCCGGGCGCGACCTGGTGCTGACGACAACCAATGGCACACGGGCGATCCGAGCCGTGCAGGACTGTCGACGGTTGCTGGTCAGTTCGTTCCTGAATCTGCAAGCGACGATCGATGCGATCGAGTCGGAAACTCAACTGCAATTCGTTTGCGCCGGGACCAACGGTGAAATCAGTTACGAAGACGTGCTATTGGCCGGTGCGATCGTGCAACGTTTGAACCCGTCATCGCAACACGACTTGATTGACGATTCGGCGCGGATCGCTATGGCGGCATGGCAACAATCCGGCGCTGCGGGGGACCGCGGGCACCAGGCACTTCGGACAGCGCTAGGTCAGTCTCTAGGAGGGCGCAATTTGGCCTCCGTCGGGTTTGCCGCCGACATCGATCGCTGTGCCCGCATCGATACCATCAGCGGCATCGTCACACGAGCCGAGCGATCCAGTTCGGCGGACTCCGACGTGACGACGTTCCGCTACGCCAATCCGTCGGGCAGTGTTCCCGCCGCGACTTCTTCGTCCCATTGATCCATCAATGGCCATGACTCTGCCAAGGTGCCAAAGTCGGCCATCTTCAAATAGCCGCGGACACGGTCGATCGTGCGGTTCATAAAATCCTTGTCATTGCGGAACATCGGCCCGTGGCTGGGCGCGAGCCATTTCACGTCGCTGTCGCGGATTCGTTCCAAAGAACCGATGAAGGCTTTGATGTCGCTGCCGTGATGGGCGTCGATAGCGCCGATGCAACCATCACGATAGATGTTGTCGCCACTCATCAGCACGTCGCCGAGTCGAAAGGCGAGCTGGCTGTTGGTGTGCCCCGGCGTGTGCCAAACCTCGACCTTTAACTTGCCGACTTCGATGATGTCGCCGTCGTTGACTTGAATTTCAACGTCGACTTTCGGCATCTCCATTTTCAGGTTTTGCGCTTCGATTTCTGCCAGCGTCCACAACGTGTCGCCTTCGGTCAGCGGTCGGACCGCGTTGGGATGGGCGGTGACCGTGGTTTTCAGAATTGACTTGAGTTTTGCCAATCCCTGAATGTGATCCACGTCGGCGTGTGTCGCGATCAGCGTCTTGCAGCGAGAAAGGGGGAAATCGAGATTGCGGATGATGTCCACAAAATCGTCGACCGTTTCCTCGTACCCGATATCGACCAGCGCCCATTCGTCGTCGTCATAGATCAGATAGACATTGCATCCCAGCACTTCTCGGGCCTGGAAATTCAGTTCAATGATGCCGGGGAAAAGAGGGTTGCGTTGGATCATTCGTTCAAGAGGGTTATCGAAAAGCTTGGGGCAGTCATTCTACGTTGGCATGCAAGACATCCGCCAGCCCGTGGCGATAGTCAGGGTAGCGCAGGGAAGGCAACAATTCGCGGCGCAGTTTTCGATTCCAGATGCGTTTATTGCTGTTGCTGCGCATCCGAACCGGGGCATCTGCCGGCGGATCGACAAAGCTTGGGGGCGACACACCGCATTGTCGAGCGATCTCGCGGTAGAAATCCCCCCTGACGACCGGAGCATCGTCACTGACCAGATACAACCGAGACTGTGTGCCGACCGGTTGCGGCTGGCCAACGACGGCCGGATCCATTTGCCGCCACGCTGCCAGGGTGGCCCGCGCCGCATCGTGCACATGAATCAAATTTAAAAAACCAGATTCCGGCGAGGCGATTTCTCGGCCGGCAATCACATCTGCGGCACGTGGCACTCGCCCCGGGCCGTAAATCCCAGCCAATCGCAGGATTCTCCACGGCGTTTGGGGACGCATCGCGTGCAACAGTTGCTCGGCCTGTAGATGCACTTTGCCGCCCAACCGGTCCGGGTGCGTGGGGGAGGTTTCATCGACCCAGCGGCCATCGGTTTGATGATAAACCCCGGTCGTGCTGATGTAGCAAATTCGGGCATCGGCGGGCAAAAACGACAGCAAATTCCGCAGCCCACCGACCTGTGACTCGTAGCGTCCGAGCCGGCTTTCGCGGTCGTAACTGACCGCCACCAGCACGCGCGCCGCGGCCGAGAGTTGCCGCAGCGGTAAATTATTGATGCTGCGACGGTCCGTCCAATCGAATCGAATCGGATGAAATCCGGACTTTGCCATCGCCAAACAGCGGTTTTGATGGCGGGTTGTCGCGTAAACCGTTGCGCCCTGTGTGCGTGCCAAATGAGCCACTTTTTGACCTAAATAGCCTGCGCCGACCACTAAAACGTCCGTATTGTCATTCATTCGGGCTTTTTCCGGGACTTTTCAATTTTGCGAGTGTTGAGGCTACAATGGGGCGACCGTTCGACAATTCAGCCTTCCGCACCAGGGACTCTGCTTTGATCCAGTGTGACTGCCTTCCATCGATTCACCGCAGCGGCCGAACCGTCGGCGTTGTTGTATCGTCAATTGTGTTCCTGTTCACGCTAGGAATTCCCGCAATCGGACCGCCGCTGCTAGCCGATGACGCACCCTCGGCGTCCGTCCCGACAGTTGCCGGGTCCAGCCGCAGCGCTTTTGAAACTCTGGAATCGGCCGAAGCCGGTTCACAGGCATCTCACCACGGCACACGCGTCAGCGTGCCTGTTGACTTGGAACCGTTACTAGAACGCGGCGGCACACCGGCATCGCTCGACCATTTGCGGAGCATGGAGCGACAACAGCAGCAAGTTGCCGCCAAAGCCTCGCGGTGCACCGTCAGTGTCAAAATCGGTCCGGCGCAAGGATGTGGCGTCATCATCACTGGTTCAGGCTACATCGTCACCGCAGCACACGTCGCAATGCGACCGGGCAAAGCCGCCGTGGTGACGCTGTCTGATGGCCATCAAGTCACCGCGACGACATTGGGCATGAATCGCCATGTTGATGCCGGACTGATGCGGATCAACCCTGGACAAAACGCAGGCAAACCGTGGCCGCACGCCAGCTTGGGCACCAGCGACGAATTGGTGCCGGGCATGTGGTGCATCGCGATGGGCCATCCCGGCGGCTACGACTCCGCCCGTGGAACAGTCATCCGCGTCGGCCGTTTACTGGAAGTCCGCCCCGACGTCTTGGTCAGCGATTGCGCCCTGATCGGTGGCGACAGTGGCGGCCCGCTGTTCGACATGGCCGGCGAACTCATTGCCGTGCACAGCCGGATCGGAAATGACGTCACCGAGAATTTGCATGTGCCGATCGATCACTACGACTATTCTTGGGAACGGATGGCGTCCGGCGAGGCCTGGGGTTTTCTACCGAACTTTAAACCCACCTTGGGTGTCACCGGCAATCAGTCCGACAGCGTCGCGCGCATCATCGCCGTGAAGAATGGATCACCGGCTGAAAACGGCGGGCTACTGGCGGAAGACGTCGTCGAACAGTTCGGAGAAAAAGTCATTCTGAATTTCCAATCGCTCAAGGATGCCGTTGCCGACACGATGCCGGGTGAACGCGTGCCGATCTGGGTACGTCGCGGCAGTGGAAGGATCCGATTGGTGGTCGAAATTGGCCGTTCCGGATAACGACCGCTTCCCCGCTTTGAACTGCCGCCGGTTATCCCATCGCCCTTCACGTTTCTTCTCTTTCCAACGCCACTCATGACTGATCCATCGCTTTCACAGTCGCCCCTCAGCCGCTTAGTGGCTGTCGCGATGGCGCCGCTGTGCACCACAACTCGATTGTTCGTTGGCACACTCTTGCTAGTCGCAATGATCGTTCCCGCCGCCGCGCAATCACCCGCGGATTGGATTGGACATGGCAATTCAGCCGCCTCGATCGCCTCGCGTGACAGTGGCACGATGATGCGATTGGTGCAACCACTTTCGGATGCGGTTGAAAAGTCGGTCGTCCAAGTGTTTTGCAACGGCCGCGTCGTGTCATTGGGCACCGTGGTTTCGGCAGACGGATACATCATCACCAAACGCAGTGAATTGAGTGGTGATCCGATTTCGGTGCGTGTTCCGAACGGCAAAAAAATCGCAGCCCGCGTTTCCGCGGTCCGCCCCGACAACGACTTGGCGTTGATCAAACTCGATGGCAGCGATGATTCCGAGTGGGACATTCGCCCGGCAACCTTCAGCAACCCCGAACCGCCAACCGGTAGCTTTGTGATCTCGCCGGGACGCGAAGGATTCACGTTTGGACTGGGCGTGTTGGGCGTTTCGTCACGCCACATTGGCCATCAAGGCCGATTGGGAGTGCGTTTTTACAACACGCCCAGCGGCCCGGCGACGGTGCTGCGTGTGGCGCCACACAGCGGTGCCGAAGAAGCGGGACTGCAAGACGGTGACCGTATTTTGAAGATCAACGACCTGGAAATCCTTGGCTCACAAGCCGCCATCAGCACGTTGGGGAAAATGTATCCCGGCGACGTTGTCCGACTAACGATCGTGCGTGGCGATGACACGATCGAACGCGATGCGATGATGAGTGACCAAGCGGTGCTGATGGAATCCAAGAACGACGCCAAAGTCAATGGTCCACGCAACGTTCGCCTAAGCGGGTTCGATAGCGTGATGCAGCACGACACGGTGTTGGCACCCAACCAGTGTGGCGGCCCGCTGCTCGATAGCAACGGCAATGTGATTGGCATCAACATCGCCCGCGCCGGTCGCGTGGTGTCCTATGCCTTACCCGCCTCATTGGTCAGCGCCGAAATCATCAGCATGCTCGAAGAAGCACGCCGCTAACGCCAGGAACCGGCAACAGCACGAATCCAGCCGGATCAAGACTGTAGCTGGCCTCTGTGAGCTGGCGATTACCCACAAATGGCAACCCGACGCG
>NZ_JAMYFE010000012.1 GCF_024129865.1 Stieleria tagensis
GCGCAACTTCAAAGCTCACGCGTCGGGTTGCCATTGCCACGCTCATTTACCTTTGAAGATTAATTCAACAGCCCGTAACGCGGCGAGTGGTGATGAAAGTGCGAGCCGGTGGTGCTGTCATTCGAAATCCACGCGGATTCGGCTTTCTGGTTCGGGCATCCAGTGGAAATGGTCGGCGGTGTCGGCGGCATGAACTTGGGCGTTGATCAGCCAACTGTTGCCGGGGCGGATGCTCGGTCCCAAACTCGATTGCTCGATCGCCAGTTCGGTGATCACAAAGGATCCCTTTTCGTTTGAAGCGACATACCACGACGGGTTCCAGCGTTGGAAGCCGTCCAAATGATCTTGGGTGCGACCATCGCGGCTGAACATCAGCGTCATCGCGGTCAGCAGGTCGCGGTCGATGTCGATTCCCAGTGCCACACGATCGGATCCACCGAGATCGGCGTCGCGTTGCGGCGGCTTGGAGGACTGGGCGGGCGCGGCCAGGTATTGCTTGGGTGTGCGGACTGCCAGGTAAACGAATCGGTCGTCCCAAGCCACCTGCAACTGCATCCCGACTTGATCGGCGGTGGTCGCCGGCGGATTCCGCTGTGTGTCCCAAGCAGGCTCGTCGAGTTGTCCGTCTAGTCGCGGCGGAGACTCGATGCGAACGGCGCGGGTGACTTGTGGTGACAGCGGTCGCAGCAGGTTCGACCAGGGGTTGTCCCGCTGTGCGACTCGACGGAGATCGGCTGTGATCTCTTGGTTTTCCGGTGTCAGTGGGTTGCCGTCGGCGGTGCGCAGTTTCGTTCCGGTTGATTCAAGTGGCGCCGATTCAGGTTCCACGGCCGCGACCCAAGCGGGCGCGGCTTCGTCGGACGATCGGGCGGCCGAGACGTGTGCTACTGCGGCGCGACGGGCGGCCAGGATTTCATTGCGCTCGATCGCGTCTTGCCCGATCAATCGAACCGGGTGCATCTGCCACGCCAAATCCAATTCACCGGCCGCTGGCTTGGACGAATTGGACGGCAGCGAACGTAGATTGGAACGATGGCCGGGAATCGGCAGCGTGGCGGACGCCTGGATGACACCCATGGTCGTGTCGCTACCGGGTGTCGGTTGCGGTTGAAACGGTGACAGGATCGCGGCATGTCCACTTGGCTGTGGCAACAGCGCGGCGTCGGAATCGTTCAACAGTTCGACCGCTCCGACTTGAGCCGCGATCGGATCGCCGGCATGAAGTGAATCGAGTGATCGGTCTAAACCCACCGCCAGGGTTTGATGGTGATTCCATTCGGCGCTGGAGCGCCTGGTTTGTGCGTGCAGTTGCGCCAGGGAGGCTGCGGACGATCCTGGGAAACGGGTTGCAATTTCATCCCAGACGATCGTTTGATAGGGCTGGCCGATGGAGTGTTGGGCGATGTTCCAGGCGGATCGGAATTGGTCGATACGACTGGTTTGATCCAGCATCAACCGCAGCGCATCGGCAAATTGTTTTTCATCGGCCGGCTGTTGGCGACGATGGGCGGTGGGGAATAGATTGGCGATCGCGGTTTGTTGTTTCACCCGCGCTTGCAAGACTTGCAAGCGACGGCGACTGGCCGGCATTTCGCGTGGCGGCAGTCGATGTTTGGCATGCAGTCGAACGCCAGCGCCCAGGCTGTCGCCGCGCACCGTTTGACCACCACCGCTATAGCGGGTCGTCGTGGCAACCCACTGGCTGGCCGACCGGCTGTTCGCGGTCAGACGAAAGTCCGACACCAGCAAGCGGCAGTCGTCTCTGAAATCGCCTGCCAACACGCCAGAATGCGGCAGCAGGGCGCTCTGATGCAGCAGGGTTTCGCCGCGCGTGGCCCACGAGTACTCGACCACTTTATTGGTGCCGCCGGCGACGGCGTGTTGCAGCAAATGGGTTTTGATTTCAGCGGGCAGTTCGGCATCCATCACCAATACCGGCGGTTGGTGAACGTCGACCCATTGCTTGAGTGAATCCAGCCAGTCGGTCTGCGAATCATCTTGAACAGGGCGAGGGCACAGATCGACAGCGGCGGCGCCGATCTGCATCGCGGCCTGTTGGACCGCCGCGATGCGGCGACGGTCCGCGGCCGTCGATGATCTGAAATCTTGGGGCAGCCCGATGACGATGCTGCATCGCAACCGCTGCTCCATCGTTTCTCGCCCGACCAAGGACCAGGGAACCGATTCCGGGTCGGCGGCAATGAACAGCACCGCACTGTTTGTTTCGCCACCGGAAACCACTTGCCAGTTCGCGCCTTGATCGGTTGATCGCAGGATCATTCCGTGGTCACCCGCGCAAACCATCACTTGGTCGCTCAATCGGCAGGACGCTCGGATCGCTAGGTGCGTCGCTGTGATGCGCGACCACGCCGACGCCTGGTCAGCGGTCAGCGGCGCGCTGTCTGTTTCGTTTGAATGGTCTGCATCAGCGACGGTCGTAGACGCGTTGGCGTAGTTCGGTTCCAACACCGCTTGCCAATTTCGACCGGCATCCCGAGATTCGAACAGCGTGGCTCCGGAAACAGGATCGGGATCACCCTGGGCGGTGATCGTGCCGTCGCCAGAAACTCGCAGTGATGTCAATCGTGGCAGATCGGAATCACTGTGGCGGTTCCAGGATTGGCCGCTGTCGGTGCTGACCAGCACCGCGCCTCGACTGATCTGGGTGACCGCATCGATGCCGCCGCCGACCGCAATCGCGCGCTGGGCACTGACCCAAATCACATCGTTCAATCGACAATCCGAACCGGACGACGCCTGCGTCCAACTGGCTCCACCGTCGGCGGTCCACCAACGGCTGCCGTGGTCGCCCACCGCGATTCCTTTTTGGTCGTCCCAAAACCGCAGCGCGCGAATCGTCGCCGACGCCCGCAGGGTATGGGTGTCACAGTAGACCGGTGATCGCAGCGCGGTCGGCCAGGGTCGCGAATCGGCACTCGATTCGATCGGTTGTGCCTGCATCGACGGCAGCGGCTCCAGCGAATCGGGGCCGTTACCAAACAAGGTGCGAAAATCTTGAGCCGCTGCCGGGTGGGCCAACAGCAGAATCCAGGCCAGCGCGGTGCTCCGCAGGCCGGCTGGGGGCTGCAAAAACGAGGGCGAGGGAGATTTTTTTTGATCCATCAAGCTTGTATCCATCCTTTGACCAGATTCGAAGCCAGCAACAGCACATACCATCCGATCACCAAGTTGGCTAATACGTAGGTTCCCGAAGCCCCCCATCTTCCCGCTCCGGCCAGCGCTGTCGATTCCGATGCGAAGGTGGAGAAGGTGGTCAGCGAGCCCAGGAAGCCGACGCGGATCGCGAGCATTAAGCGTTCCATCGATTCCGTTTCAACCGGCCCAAGGGCGGATACGCCACCCAAAAGGGCGCATCCCAACACGTTGACGATGGTCGTCCCCAGCATCGAGGAACCGCCGGGGATTGCAGCGGCTGCGAGGGTCAGGCCGTAGCGGCAGAGTGATCCGGTTGCTCCGGCGGCGGCGATGGCTGTCAAATTGAACAAACTACTCATCTTTGCCGCGTGTTTTTCGCATTGCCTAAGCTTCAGCCCCCACTTACGTTAACAGCTAGGTTCGGAAGTTCTCTCCGCTACGTAAATGTCAGTTTCTTGGGCCGGCACCGGTTGGACCAAAAAAGCTGGCAAAAGCGGCTTTCGATGTTCCCATTTCAATACGTTTTAGCTGTTTCCCGCCAATGAGCACCGCAAAAGCTGCCAACACTGACAATCGCGTGATGACCGGAGCCGACATTCTTGTCAAATCATTGGTCGATCATGGCGTCGATGTCCTGTTCGCCTATCCCGGTGGCTGCAGCATGCCTTTGCACCAAGCTTTGACGCGGTTTGGTGACTCGATTCGCACGATCTTGCCACGCCACGAACAAGGCGGTGCGTTTGCCGCCCAAGGTTACGCCCGCGCCACCGGCCGCGTCGGCGTGGTCATGGCCACCAGTGGCCCCGGGGCCACCAACTTGGTCACCGCAATCGCCGACGCAAAACTGGACAGCGTGCCGATGGTTTGCATCACGGCCCAAGTCCCCACCGGTTCGATCGGCTCGGATGCCTTTCAAGAAACCCCGATGGTGGAAGTTTGCCGCGGAATCACCAAGCACCACTATCTGGTCACCAGCATCAAAGACCTGCCGCGGGTGATGAAGGAAGCCTTCCACATCGCCAGTTCGGGTCGTCCGGGCCCGGTCCTGGTCGATTTGCCCAAAGACGTTCAATTGACCGATGTGGCCAACACCGATTTGGATCCGCCGATGGATCTGCCCGGCTATGAGTCATCGCCGCCGGCGGTCGCCAGTGAAACGATTCGTCAGCTTGCCGCAGCGATCAAATTGGCCCGTCGTCCGGTGATCTATGCCGGTGGCGGAATCATCCTGGGCAATGCCAGCGAAGAACTGCGCGAGTTCATCAACCAGACCGGAATCCCCACGGTGACCACCGTGATGGGGATCGGTGCGGTGCCACCGGAAAACGAAAATTCGATGGACTGGTTGGGCATGCACGGTGCCGCTTACGCCAACTACGCGGTTCGCGACTGTGACCTGTTGATCGCATTGGGCGTTCGTTTCGATGATCGAGTGACCGGAAAAGTCGAAGCGTTCGCCAAAGACGCCAAGATCATTCACGTCGACATCGACGGATCGGAACTGAACAAGAACAAGGAAGCGCACATCCCGGTTCGTGGAGACGTCAAACAGGTTCTGACCGAACTGAACAAGACCGTCACACGCTGTGACATCGATCCCTGGCGCAAGCACTGCGCGGATTTGAAGGCCAAGTATCCCTTCAAGTACGACACCGAATTTGATGGCATCTTGCAGCAACACGCGATCAAGACGCTCAGTGACATCACCGCTGACATGGACACCCAGATCACCGTTGGTGTGGGCCAGCACCAGATGTGGGCGGCACAGTTCTACAAGTTCCGACGCCCCCGCACCTGGCACAGCAGTAGCGGACTGGGAACAATGGGATTTGGTTTGCCCGCCGCAATGGGTGTGCAAGCCGCTCTCCCCAATTCGTTGGTGATCGACATCGATGGCGACGGCAGTTTCCAGATGAACGTGCAAGAATTGGCGACGTGCTTCTGCGAAGAATTGCCCGTCAAGGTGTTCCTGTTGAATAACCAACACCTGGGAATGGTGGTGCAGTGGGAAGATCGCTTCATGGAAGGCAACCGCGCCCACACCTACCTGGGCCCGATCAGCCATGACCTGGCCAAGGGTCCCAGCGATGCCGAGCGATTTGCTTATGCCGACGAACGCTATCCGGACTTTGTGAAAATCGCTCAAGGCTACGGTTGTGGTGCCGCGACCGTCAAGAAGAAAGGGGACTTGGAAGCTGCGATCCGCGAGATGATTGCCCATCCCGGCCCCTACGTCTTGGACGTCGAAGTGCCCTATCAAGAGCACGTGTTGCCGATGATCCCAGGTGGCAAGACCGTCGACGACATGATCATGCAATAGCCGACCGCAGTCGGCGCATCTGTGATGCTGTAGCCGGCCTCTGTGAGGCCGGCATCTATCTAACGCGCGCCTCACAAGCTGTTGATGGAGTTAGCCGGTTTCAAGTTGGTGTGGAGGATTTATCCGACCGCCTTTATTCGTTGCAGAAGACCGGTCGGATAAATCCTCCACACCAGCGCCGTCGAAGTTGCGCTTTCGCCAGCGGCCTTGGTTACCCTTGCCAGGCTCGATTGACTCGCGGAAACGCTTCCGCTGGCGCACGCGTCGGGCAATCGTTTTTCGCTGGCACAGTGGCGGGTTGCGCTTTCGCTGAGGGGCTGATTTTTGGTAGAGGATTGAATTGTGTGTCCTCTCCTGATCGACCGGAACTCTCGTTGCCCAACCCGCGATGAAAATATTGTACGAAGGTGCGATTTATCAGATCCTCCGCTGTGGGGGCGTTTCTCGCTGTTTTTCCGAGCTGATTCGCCATTTGCCGGCTGACTGCCAGCCCGCGGTTGTGGGGCCTGCGAATGATCCACCGTCTCTTTCGCATCCCAACCTTAGCTATCACGCGGTGCAAACCGAGCCCTCGATTGGCTGGATGCGGAAATGGACGCGCGAAGCGATGCAGCGTCAGATTGCTCAGCGGTTTGAAAGCACTGTCGCCGACCTGGAACACTGGACTTACTACAACGGACTTTGTCGGCGTGGCATCGTTCGTGGCGAACGACCGCTGGTGGTGACTGTGCTGGATTTCATTCACGAAACGTTTCCATCGTTGGACCCCAGCGGCACCCACGTGGCGCTCAAGCACGAAGCGATTCGTGCGGCCGATCATTTGATCTGCATTTCCCAAGCGACTCACGACGAAATGTGTGATCGCATCCCGGCCGCCCGGGCCAAAGCGACGGTGGTCCCACTGGGAACCTCGCTTGCCGATGTGGATGCCGAACCGCTGCCATCACAACTGGTCGATCGACCGTATGTCTTGTTTGTCGGACGAAGAAACAGTTACAAAAATTTTCAAGTTGTCTGGGATGCTTGGAATCGGCTGCGCAACCAGTTGCCGGCCGATGCAAAATTGGTGGTGGTCGGCCCGCCAATGAAACGACGCGAGGCCACTGATTTGAATTGGCCAGGCGACGGATCGGCGGTGTTAATGCCAAATGCCTCCGACGGCATGCTACGCACACTGTACCAACACTCCCAAGCGTTCATTTTTCCATCCAAGTCGGAAGGATTCGGATTGCCATCGCTGGAAGCGATGTCAGCAGGCGCGCCGGTGTTGGTGTCTGATTTGCCGGTGATGCGCGAGGTGGTCGGCGATTGTGGCTACTACTTTGATCCACACAATGTCGATGACGTCGCAGACTTGATTCGCGCGGCGCTGACCGATGCGTTACCCGATCGAGCGGCGATGGTTGCCGCGGGCCGTCGCCGCGCTGATTCGTTCAGTTGGGATTCAACGGCCCAGCAAACCGCACAGGTGTACCGTCAGGTCGTGCAGCAATTTTCCTTTCACGATCCAGTGCCTGTCACTGCAGATCCGACATTGTGCATGGCATAGTGAGTCATCGTTCCGTTTTTCCGCCCCACCCACGATCACCATGACCACTGAGTGTTTGATCTGTCGAAGCGCATCGGATTCGTTTGCGCATGCCAAGATTATGGGGAAGTACGACATCGAGTACTTTCGATGTCGTGATTGTCAATTCATTCAAACCGAGACGCCGTATTGGTTGGACGAAGCGTATGACGATGCCATCGTCTCGACCGACGTCGGATTGATTTCGCGCAATCAACGATTCGCTCGAATCACCGATCGCATGTTACGTTTTGTTTATCCCAGCGCGATGCGTTGTGTGGATTATGGTGGCGGCTATGGAATGTTCACACGGATGATGCGTGATCGCGGCCACCATTTTTCGCACCGCGATCCGTATTGTGAAAACCTGTTTGCGGCCGGCAACGAAGCCGAACCCCAGGCGAGTGGATTTGATTTTCTGACGGCCTTTGAAGTGATGGAGCATTTGGCGGATCCACATGCCGACCTACAGACGCTCGACAGCATCGCGGATCACTGGTTGGTGTCCACCGAAGTCGTTCCCGACTCGGCGCCGCTGCCGGGTCAGTGGTGGTACTATGTGTTAGACGGCGGCCAACACATCAGTCTCTGGTCACGCCGATCCTTGCAAGCGATTGCGTGGCAGTACGATCGGAAGCTGATTTCATATCGCGGCATGCATTTGTTTAGCCGTTCCAACGTCAGCACGTTCTGGGCAACCCAAATCTTGCGTGATCGAACCGTTCGCGCGCTCGATCCGCTCCGCAAACGCCGTTCGCTGCTGCAGGACGACTTTCAACGCGCCGTCGCATCGGCCGGTTGAAGGTGCGCTTTCGTGTCAGGCATTGGTTTTTGGTAACCCGACGCGTCAGCGAGGGATCCAGCCAACACCCTCAATCCCTCGCTCACGCGTCGGATTACCATAAAAGCGCTGGCTTCAAAACGTGTCAGCGAGGGATCCGGTTATCCACGCAGCAGATCGGCTAATTCCTTCGCGGCGGCTTCGATCGAGTGTTTTTCGCGGACACCACGGATGCCTGCTTGGGCGAGCTGATTGCGTTTGCCCGCATCGGATCTAAGGTCCGTGATCGCTGCGCATAGCTGATCCAGATCATCTGGATCGACCAGGACACCGCCGCCAGCCGACTCGATCAACTCGCCAAACGCACCGTGCCGTGGCATCACCACCGGCGTTCCCGCTGCCAGCGACTCCAGCACGAACAGGCCTTTGGGATCTTCGTATTCGGTTGGCACACTCAGCAGGTCCAGCTGGCGCAGAAAGCGAACTTTACCGGCCAGATCAGGACTGCCGTGGTAAGTGAACCGGTCGGCGAGCCCGGCTTGTTTCAATCCGTTTTGCAATGATTCCAGGTACGGTCGGTTGGCCGGGCCCAGCCAACCGGCTGCATGCAATGTGATTCGGGGGTCGTCTTTGGCAATGCGATGAAAGGCATCGACCAATCGGTGCAGTCCTTTTTCGGGTGCGATTCGGGCCAAGTAGCCGAGCCGAAACTCATTCTCGTTTGTTGTCGTTTCGGTGGGCTGTGTCGCGAACGGTGCCAGGTCGATCGACAGCGGTGTCTTCACCCATTTGTGTTCTGGGATCTGGAACAACGCTTCCATTTTTTGGCCATAGAAATGACTGTGCACGCAAAAGTGGTCGACATAGCGGACCAGGTCGGTGCACAAGCTGATCGCTTGACCGCGGGCGGCGGCCGGCAGGTGGTCCAGAAAGATGTCATCACCCTGCAGCATCACGACGATTTTGGCGCTGGGCATGCGTTTGCGCAATTGAGGCAAACCGCCGCCGATCAACAGGTTGGACAGCACGATTGCATCCGGTCGGATCTCGTCCGCGATCCAGTCCACCAATTGGTCAAACTCTTTGGCCTGATTGCCATCCGCCCCGCGCAGCATCGATACGGCTAGGTCTCCGAGCGTTGCCGGGTCAGTTCCGCCGGCCCGCTTGGTGGCCCAGCGGATCAACGGTGGGAAATCGACCAGGCTGCGCAGGGGGCGCGGCAAATGACGCAGCCAGGGCAGCTGTTGCAGCAGGTAGACATGGATCCCGCCCAAGAAAACTCGCTGATCGGCCACACTTTCTTCGTCGGTGCGGATTGGCGTGTAGACCGGTTGCAGCAGGCAGTCGACATCCATCGCGCGAAGTGCTCGGGCCAGCGAGTTGTCATGCATGCAGCTGCCGCAGAACATACCAGCGGCGCCTGCGGTTAAATAGACAACTTTCATCATCAGGACGACGTTAAAGGGGGGCGAGCGAGGGAGGGATTACCAATCAAAAAACGATCGTTGTGACTGGGGCGGCTCATTCTTATACTCCGCCCTCCGGCGGGTTCCACTCGGGAGCCTTCCCTAGCTAGTAGAGCCCGCGCCATGAGTCTACACGACAGTCCAGTCTCCCCCGAAGGGCCTTCGATACACCCCATCGACCAGGCGACCGCGCCGTATTATTGGGGAATCGACATCGGTGGGACCGGGATCAAGCTTGGTTTGGTCGATGAAAACGGCCACACCGTCGCCTATCAGAAACTGCCGACACGAGAACCCGAGGGCGCCGAAGCAGCGCTCAATCGCGTGGCTGCGGTGGTCAGCGAGGTCGAACAGCGACTCGGTGTGGTTGGAAAGGTGCCGTCGGTCGGTCTGGGCGCCCCTGGCCCGATGGACCTGCCACGCGGGTTGTTGGTCGCACCGCCTCAGCTGCCTACCTGGTGGGACTATCCGATTGTGGCCAAGATTGCCAAATTACTCGGCCGGCCGGTCGCGTTCTTGAATGACGCCAACGCCGCAGCATTTGGAGAATTCTGGATCGGCACCGGACGATATGCCGATTCGATGATTTTATTGACTCTGGGCACCGGGGTGGGCGGTGGTATCATTGTCGACGGTGAATTGGTCAACGGCGTGAACAGCTTTGGCAGCGAATGTGGTCACATTTTGGTGGACCCGTCGCCGACCGCTCGACTTTGCGTTTGGGGCGGCGGCCGTGGCCAGTTGGAGGCTTATGCCAGTGCCAGCGCAGTGGTTGACCGGACGCGTGATCGATTGACCGAGGGGGCGGAAAGTTCTCTTAGCGGGCTGTTAGGTGGTGGCGACAGTGAATTAACCGCACGCAAGGTCTATGATGCTGCGAAAAACGAAGCCGACCCGTTAGCCTTGGAAATCATTGACGAGACGGCAAAATGGTTGGGCATCGGGATCACCACGCTGGTGCATGCACTGGACCCCGGTGTCGTAACGCTAGGGGGAGCCATGAATTTTGGCGGCGCCGATTGTTCCATCGGCCGACGCTTTTTGGCTCGAATCACTGACGAATTTCAACAACGCACGTTCGAAAACGTGTTCGACGGCACCACGATCGGGTTTGCATCGTTGGGTGCCGACGCGGGATACCTCGGCCTGGCCGGGTACGCCCGTAAACAAGCATTGAAACTACTATGACGAAACACATTCGCAACTTTTGCATCATCGCCCACATCGATCATGGCAAGAGCACGTTGGCCGACCGCCTGTTGGAAGAAACAGGGACCATCAGCACGCGTGAGATGAAAGAGCAGTTGCTGGATGATCTGGAACTGGAGCGACAGCGGGGCATCACGATCAAAGCTCGCGCTGTCGTGATGCGATTCAAGCGTGGCAAAGACGAATACGAATTGAACTTGATCGACACGCCTGGCCACGTCGATTTTCAATACGAAGTGTCGCGGTCGTTGGCCTGTTGCGAAGGCGTGTTGTTGTTGGTCGATGCCTTCCAGGGTGTCGAGGCCCAGACGGTTGCCAACGCCTACGCGGCGATGGAGCATGATCTGCACATCATTCCGGTGATCAACAAAATTGATTTGATGCACGCCCGGCCCGACGAAGTCGCCGAGGAAATGATGCATTCGCTGGGAACCGATCCCGATGACTGTGTCCGCGTGAGCGCCAAAACCGGTCAGGGAGTCGGTGATCTGGTCGACGCGATTATCGCTCGGATTCCGGGGCCTGACGGTGATCCCAATGGCACGCTGCAAGCGATGGTGTTCGATTCCAACTATGACGATTACCGCGGTGCGATCACCTACGTTCGCATCATGCAGGGTACGGTTCGCAAAGGCCAAAAGATCGCCTTTCTGCGCACCGGATCGATTCACGAAGTCGTCGAGCTCGGCCAGTTCGCGCCCGGTCGCGTCGCCGCCGAAGAATTGACCGCTGGCCAAGTCGGCTACTTGATCTGCAACATCAAAAGTTTGGGCGATGTTCACATCGGCGACACCGTCAGTATTCCTGGTGACAAAGCCGCCGATCCGTTGCCCGGTTACTCGCGTCCCAAGCGGATGGTGTATTGCGGTCTGTTCCCCAGCGACGGCCAAAATTTCAGTGATCTGCGTGACGCGCTGGAGCGATTGGCTGTGAATGATCCCAGTTTCGAATTCGAACCGGAAACCAGCGACGCGCTCGGTTTTGGATTTCGCTGTGGATTCCTAGGGCTGTTGCACATGGAAATCATTCAGCAGCGTTTGGAGAATGAATCCGACATCGACTTGGTGCAAACGGCGCCCAACGTGACCTATGAAGTGGTCGATAAGCGTGGCCAAGCCAAGATGATTCATAAGCCGCAAGATGTACCGGATCCGGGTGACATCGAAGAGTTTCGTCAACCGATCGTCCGCTGCAACATCATCGTGCCGACCGACTACACCGGACCGGTGATGAAGTTGTGTCAGGAACGGCGAGGCATTCAGCAAGGTCAAGAATACCTCGGCGCGCAACGTGCAATGTTGACCTACAACATTCCGTTGGCGGAAGTCGTTTATGACCTACACGATAAAATCAAAAGCTGCACCCGCGGTTATGGGACGCTGGATTACGAGATGGTCGGATTCGAGGCGGCGGATCTGTGCCGTTTGGATTTCATGGTCAATGGCAATCGTGTCGACGCGCTGAGTATCGTTTGCAATCGAGCTGATGCGGATCGACGCGGCCGTGCGGTGGCGAAGAAGTTGAAGAGTGAAATCGATCGACACATGTTCGAGGTCGCCGTCCAGGCCGCGATCGGTAGCCGTGTGATCGCCCGCGAGACGGTGCCGGCGATGCGCAAGAACGTGACCGCCAAATGCTACGGGGGTGACATTACGCGAAAGCGGAAGTTGCTGCAAAAGCAAAAAGAAGGCAAGAAGCGGATGAAGGCCGTGGGCAACGTCGAAATCAGTCAGAAAGCCTTCATGGCCGTGCTCAGCGAAGGCGAAGGCTGACCCGCGCTACGGGCGCAATCGGATGGGCATTGTTAACGAGTCTCAGCTCTTTGCTGGTGTGGAGGATTTATCCGACAGGTCCGCAACGTCTGGTCGAGGATCGGTTGATTCGTTTAGGCCGCAGGGGTGGCTGATAGAGTGACAGAAAAAGAGCGGGCAGAAAAATTTCAGTGCTGGAAGTTCTGAAAAGGGATGGAAAAGAATGGGGGGGCAGAAGAATGTTCATGCGCAAATTCAATCGACGCGCTGTTCGTTCAACACGGGCGTTCCTGAGTTTGATTCTTTTGCCAACTTGGGAACTAAGGGTGCTGTGGGGCATTTCGCGTCACGTCAACGGGATGTCGTAGCGCGTCGGCGGGGTGGTCAGGGGGGCGGTTAGTCGCTGGTCGACCCAGCGTTGCACCGCCGGTTCTGGGGTGAATCCGTTTTGGTAGATCGCCAGCGTCAGTCCCGCGGTCGCGAATAGAAACAATTGCACCATCGGGATGATCGTCATGTCATGGAACATCGCATTGGGAAAGTAGCTGGCCAGCACCGCCACACAAAACAATCCCACGCGGCGCCTCGCAACGGTCCCGGCGCCATAGCATGCCATCGACCAACCGTAGCCGAATAGCATCACTAGCAGGCTCACAAACAATGTGAAGCCGATCAGCCCGGAATCGACCAGGAATGCCAGGAACACGTTGTGGTGTCCATATTTGCGGACGCGTTCCAAGGGGATCCCGTATTGGCGAATGGTGTGATAGTGGTCGTGGTGTTGGAAATAGTGTCCGAACCCGTGGCCCATCAACGGTTTGTCTTTGAACATTTCCCAGGCAACCGTTGCCAATAGCGGACGTAACTCGATGGACTTTGCCGCTTCCACTGCGGAGAGTTGTTTATCGCGTTTGAGTGTCATCAATTCCTCTTTCAATCCCATCGCCATCGCAGCGGCCAGCAGCACCGCAGCGGACAATCCCAGCACACGGACCCAGCGTGGGCTGTGGATCAAGCCAACGATCGCGACGGCACCGGCAATGCCCAGCCAGCAACTGCGTGTGAGCGTCGCATAGCCGCCCACCAGCAGGATCACTCCCAGCGCGGCATAGACCGCTTTGGCGTGGCGACCGGCGCCGACAAAACAGGCCGCCACCGCTGACATCGCAACCCCGATGACAAACCCGTTGCCGGCCGGATTAAGCAGCGGCCCACGACCACGTCCATAAAACTCCCAGACGTCGGGATCCAAAATGTGTTTGGGAAACACAAATGCCGTGTAACCTTTGACTTCACAGATCGCGGTGAACGACAGATACACCCCCAGAGCGATCAAGGTGTTCAGCAACCAGCGAAAGTCGGTGATCCGTACCTTGGCCATACGAGCCGCAAAATAGACGCCAGCCGGCATCATGATGTAGAACAGCCAGCGTGCCGTGGGGTCGATGCGTGTCTCGACAGGGTCCCCGCCGCGACTGCGCAGGAACAGATAGCCGACCAGCGCAATGACACAAACGTCCAGTCGCGTCAGTCTGGGCAGCGTTAATTTTCCCAGTCGCCACTGGATCGCGGCCAGCCCCAGCAACACGACCCACAGCAAGCGGTCGGTGCTGATCTGGATCGGGCCATCAAAAGAGAAAAACGCTGGGCCAAAGACGGTGCCGACCACCAGCAGGACAGCAATGATCCTGGTCAGCCGACCGTCTTTCAGTAGCGGGATCAGCCAAACCGTGGCGGCAAGTAGGAACAGGAATGCCAGCAGGTTCATCGAGCAGGGGTCGCGGTCAATCGAAAATCAAACGAGCGGGATACAGTGACTTCCTAAACATAGGTGCCGACTGACTTCGGTCGCCTTGATTTTCCCGACAAAGCCGCTGAAGGTAGGTGCCCATTCGTTCAACCAATGCTCTACAACCGCGACAATCGGATTGATCGTATCGATTAGGAATCACCTTTCAAACGCTTGCTGATCCATTCTTTCCGCCGGCGCAGGTCTTTCTCAAAACCGCGATCGACCGGTTCGTAGTAACTGCGATTGACTCCCAGGTAGTCTTGCGCGGCGATTCCATCGGGACTGTCGTGGCTATAGATATACCCTTCGCCGCGGCCTTGTGTTTCGGCCGATGCCGAATGGGCATCACGCAAGTGCTGGGGAACGTGAACGGTTTTTTGCTCACGAACGTCTTTGCGAGCGCTGCCGATTGCCACGGTAGCGGCATTGCTTTTGGGCGCCAGCGCCAGATAGGCCACGGTTTGCGACAGCATGAATTCGCTTTCCGGTAACCCGATCAACTCACAGGCTTGCATGCAGGCGACAGCCATCGGCAGGGCTTGGGGGTCGGCATTGCCGACATCTTCACTAGCGAGAATCACGAGCCGACGGCAGAGGAAGCGTAGATCTTCGCCGCCTTCTAACATCCGCGCCAACCAATAGATGGCGGCATCGACGTCGCTGCCGCGAATGCTTTTGATCATCGCACTGATCAGGTCATAGTGGTCATCACCGGTGCCGTCATAGCCGGCGATCCGAGTGCCGATGGATTCCGCGGCGGCATCGCGCGAGACCAGCGGCGGGGATTGGTCACAGCTGGCGATCGCGATTTCCAATGCGGTCAACGCCCGTCGCGCATCGCCTTCGCAGGTGTCGGCCAAGAAATCGATGGCTTCATCGTCGACGCGGACACCGGATGCCCCAAGGCCTCGAACCGAGTCGGTCAACGCGCGACGCAGCAAATGCGTGATGTCGTCGTTGGATAGCGGCTGTAACTGAAACACTTGAGAACGACTGATCAGGGCGCCATTGACGGCAAAGTAGGGATTGCTGGTCGTCGCCCCGATCAAGGACACGATGCCGGCTTCGACATCGGGCAACAACGCATCTTGTTGGCTTTTGCTGAATCGATGGATTTCGTCAATGAACAACACCGGGCGGGGTTCACCGGTGGCCACCAGATCGGTTGCCCACGCCAGGGCCTCGCGAACCTCTTTGACCCCGCCGGTCACGGCACTCAACGGCCGAAATCGGCTGCCGGTTTCTTTGGCCAATAGAATCGCCAGTGTGGTTTTACCGGTGCCGGGGGGGCCTGACAGAATGATCGATCCCAAACGGCCGGCATCGACCATTCGCCGCAGCAGTTTGCCGGGGCCTAGAATATGTTGCTGGCCGACATATTCCTGTAACGTTGCCGGACGCATGCGAGCGGCCAGCGGTTTAGCCAAATCCAAATAGTCATCTTCCTGTGACTGAAACATGGAAGGCGTCTGAGACATACGAAAAATCGAGGTGCGAGAGTGATGCGGAAATGTCGATGACGAAACCATCAGACCAGAATGTAACGCCAAAACGAAACAGTAAAATGATCGGATGGATCGTGTCGGGGATCGTGTTGGTGATTTTTGCAGTCATCGCGTTGCGGATCGATGATTGGGGACGTGACTGGACACAAAACACGGCCTCGTTGTCCGAGGATGCCTCACGCGCTGGACTGCGCCCGTTGCACCTGGATGACACCCCACAAGCGGTTGCCGATCGATTGCGGCGCTGGACCAAATCGCAGTCCAAATGGGACTGGGTTTCCAGTGAGTCCCAGGAATTGTCGGCCCAACTGATTCAGTTGACACGGACCACGCCACTATTTCGATTTGTCGATGATGTTCAGGTCACGATCGCGCCCGACATTGCCACCGGCGGAACGGTGGTACAGGCGACCAGTCGCTCACGGATTGGCAAAGGCGACCTGGGGCAAAACCCGCGCAACCTGATCGAGTTGACCACGGCGCTCAGTGATCGCTGAAATCCGGGCCGCTGAAACTCTGACGGTTGAGATTTTGCCCCTCGACGCCGCGTTTTGTTGAGATGGGGACTGGCGGCCCTCCGGCAGTTCACGTTTCCGGCGTAGCCCCGATGATTTAGGCTAAACTATGATGAAGCGCCCACCGTTTTCCTTCCCGCCTGAAAGCTCGTTGATGAAATTCCGTTTGTACTTTGCCGCCCTGGCGGTGATCGTCGCTGTATCGAATCCGCTGCGGGGAGAATCCCCCAGCGAATCCGTTCCTGATTTCTCCGCCGATGTGCGGCCGATTCTTTCAGATCATTGTTTCGCCTGTCACGGACCGGACGAACACGATCGTCATGCGGATTTACGATTGGATACAGCCGACGGGATCGCAGCGGTGATCGATGTCGACGATCTGGACGAAAGCGCCATCCTATTGCGGGTCCACGCGTCGGATGCCGATGAATTGATGCCGCCAAAGGATTTCAATAAGCCTTTGTCGGATTCGCAAAAACAGATCCTCAAGCGATGGGTGAAATCGGGCGGCGCGTTTCAACAGCACTGGGCGTTCGAGCCGGTGGATCAGATTGAATTGCCGGCCGGAGCTGCGGACCCGATCGATTATTTCATCGATGCGGCGATCCAAGCTAAGGGACTCACTGCGAACGAATCAGCGAGTGACACCACCCTGTTACGCCGGGTTTGTTTGGATCTGACCGGGTTGCCGCCCACACGTGAACAAATTCGTCGCGTCCAGGAAGGCGAATTGGACTATGAAAAACTAGTCGACGAACTGCTGGCTTCGCCGGCCTTTGGTCAACACCAGGGACGTTACTGGTTGGATTTGGTGCGTTATGCGGACACACACGGATTGCATTTGGACAACTACCGAGAGATGTGGCCGTACCGCGATTGGGTCATCGATGCGATCAATCGCAACATGCCGTTTGACCAATTTCTGGTGGAGCAATTGGCCGGGGATTTAATCCCTGATGCAACGCGAGCTCAAAAAATTGCCAGCGGATTCAACCGGCTGAATGTCACGACCAGCGAAGGCGGTTCGATCTACGAAGAGGTGTTCGCCCGCAATGTGATCGATCGGACCGATGCATTCGGCACGATCTTTATGGGGCTGACCACGCAGTGTGCGGTGTGTCACGATCACAAGTTCGATCCGATTTCGCAAAAAGAGTACTACTCGCTGTTCGCGTTCTTCAACAGCCTCGATGGCCGGGCATTGGATGAAAACCGCAAAGACCCCGCGCCGGTCATTTCAGTGCCGGATAGCGAGCAAGTCCAACAGCTTGCCAGTTTCGATCAGCAGATCGCGACGCTGAATGAAGAAATGAAACAGCCGATCGAATCAGTCGACGAAGCGCAACGGGCATGGGAAGAATCGTTGGTTGCCGACCAATCCAAACCTTCGGGCGACAACACCCAAGTGCTGGCGCCAGAGAGCGCACATTCAGCGGCTGATGCGGAGTACGTGATCGAAGCGGACAACAGTGTTCGATCCGCTGACAAGGTTGCCAACAAAGACACGCTGACTGTCCAGGCACCCTTGCCACAATCGTTGGCCGGCGGCACCTGGCAGACGCTTGAATTAGATGTGTTGGCGGATCCAAAAACCGATCGTGCCGGGGTGTCGCCCAATGGCAATGCGGTGCTGACCGAGATCACAATCGAAACACGAACTAGCCCCGACACGGCCGATTCCGAATCAACGTCCAAGTGGCAACCGCTGGCGATCACGCTGGCCCTGGCCGACATCGAACAGAGCAACGGAGACTTTGCGGTTTCGTTTGCGATTGACCAACAGCGTGATGGATCCAGTGGGTGGGCGATCGCCGGTCACGAACAAACCGGTGGCCGCAAGGCATGGTTTCAAGTGCCGGAATTGGCGCAGCGAATCGAACACGGGGACGACCAGATTCGAGTCCGTTTGGAATTCCAAAGCGTGTACGCCAAACATCAATTTTATGCGATGCGATTTCGCTTGACCGAGGCGCCGCCGATGATTCCGACCAAGGACCAGATCGCGGTCAGTGAAATTCATTCGGTTGGTCCTTTCCCGGTAGAAAGTTCCAATGCGGGATATTCACGAAGTTTCGCGTCCCAGGAAGCGGATTTCAAAGCGGATGAAACGTTCACCTATGAAGACCAGAGCTATCCATGGCAGTCGCGCGGCGATTGGACCCCTGTTGACGTTCATGAGTTACCATTGGTCGGCGAAAGTGCGGTTGTGAATTTGTTGCACCAAACGCTGAAGTCACCGAAAAAGCAAACGGTGGATTTGTTGCTTGGCACCAGCGACGGCCATGTTGTTTTTCTGAACAAGAAACGAGTCGCACAGTCCAAAGTCGTTGGGCCGCTGCAACCGCTCAGTCAGACCTACAAATTGGAACTGAAGAAAGGCGACAACGATCTGTACATCAAAGCCGTGTCGCAGAGTCGGCCGGCGCATTTCACCTATGCGTTTCGTTCGCCCGCCATCGCATTGCCGGAAACGATCGTTCAGTTGGCTGGCCGTGCAGTGGCCGAGCGATCCGACGCCCAGTCCGCGTCGCTGCGAGCCTACTATCGCCAAGTCGTCTGCGCTCATCCGGATTGGCAAGCGCTGCAGGACATGGTTCGCGGCGCCGAGGCGGCCAAACAAAAGCTGGAAGCGGAGATTCCAACGACACTGGTCTGGAAAGAAGTCCAGCCGCCGCGCGAAGCCAAGGTGTTGATCCGTGGCCAGTATGACCAACCCGGTGAAACCGTGCCGCGTGACGTGCCAGCCTTCTTGCCGCCGATTCCCGAAGGATTGCCGCACGATCGAATGGGATTGGCCAAATGGCTGACCGCTCCCGATCATCCACTGACCGCGCGAGTCGCCGTCAATCGTTTCTGGCAATCCATTTTAGGTGTCGGTTTGGTCAAATCCAGCGAAGACTTTGGCAGCCAAGGCGAGCCGCCCAGCCATCCTAAATTGTTGGATTGGCTAGCCGAGGATTTTCGTACGAACGGTTGGAACGTGAAACGGCTGATCAAACAAATGGTGACCAGCGAGGCCTATCGCCGTGATCCACTGGTCCGAACGCACGATTTGCAGCTTGATCCGGGAAACCGCTTTTTAGCTCGAGGACCGCGTCACCGACTTGATGCCGAGGTACTGCGTGACCAAGCGCTGGCATTGGCCGGACTACTGAATGAACGATCCGGCGGCCCGAGTGTGAAACCGCCGCAACCGGCGGGGCTGTGGTATGCGGTCGGGTACACCCGCAGCAACACGGCGAATTTCAAAGCCGACCCCGAGCCGGAAAAACAATTGCGTCGCAGCGTCTATATCTTTTGGAAACGCACCAGCGCGCCGCCGCAGATGTCGACCTTTGATGCGCCCAGCCGAGAATCCTGTACGGCGCGGCGTGAACGCACCAACACGCCGCTGCAGGCATTGCTGTTGATGAATGAAACCCAGTACTTGGAATCCGCAAAACACCTTGCGATTCGAGCCTTGGTTGAATGTGAATTGGACGAACCAGCCGACAAGATTGCGTGGCTGTTTGAAACCGTAACGGCGCGGCGGCCCACTGAGACGGAGGTCGCTGAATTGGTTTCGCTGCACAAAATCCTGTTGAATCACTACACCGATCAACCGCAGGCGGCCGCGCAATTGCTGGCGGTCGACGACAACCAACCCGAACAGATTTCGCCGGTCCAGCACGCCGCGTGGATGATGATTGCCAGCACGCTGCTGAACTTGGACGAATTGGTCAATAACTAGGAGACCGCCCAAATGAACTTCAACGAAATTGCAAACGGTATCACGCGGCGTTCCCTGTTCGCTCAGTCGGCGGCCGGTCTAGGCGCCGCCGCACTCGCGTCCTTGGATTCACGGGTTGGTGCCGCACCGGCATCGGCCACGGAGCAATCGCCGGCGACTGCCGCCACGGCAAACGGGCTGGGAAGTCTGCCGCATCACCCGCCCCAAGCCAAACGGGCGATCTACCTGTTCATGTCTGGGGCTCCCAGCCAAATGGACATGTGGGATCACAAGCCGGCGATGGCGGATTGGTACGACAAAGATCTGCCCGAATCGATTCGCCAAGGTCAGCGATTGACCACCATGACCAGCGGCCAGTCTCGATTTCCGATCGCACCCAGCATCTACAAGTTCGCGCCGCAGGGACAAAGCGGAACGATGGTTAGCGAATTGCTGCCGCATACGTCCAAGCATGTCGATGAGATCGCGTTGGTCAAATCCATGCACACCGAAGCGATCAATCATGACCCGGCGATCACTTACATCTGCACCGGCGATCAACTGCCGGGCAAAGCCAGCCTGGGGTCGTGGCTGAGTTACGGGCTGGGCACCGAGAATGAAAACCTGCCGGCGTTTTTAGTGATGACGGCGTCTTGGACCGGCCGCAAAGAGGCTCAAGCGTTATACAACCGATTATGGGGCAGCGGTTTTTTGCCCAGCAAATACCAGGGCGTTGCGCTGCGCAGTAGCGGTGATCCGGTGCTGTATCTGTCGAATCCCAAAGGTGTCGATCCCACGGTCCGGCGTGAGATGCTCAACTCGCTGGCGAAACTCAATCAGGTGACCGCCCGCTCGGTGGGTGACCCGGAAACCCAAGCCCGAATCGCGCAGTACGAAATGGCGTTTCGGATGCAGACCAGCGTTCCCGATCTGGCCAACATCAATGACGAACCCCAATACATTTTGGACCTGTACGGACCCGACGTGACCACGCCGGGGACGTTTGCCAATTGTTGTCTGATGGCGCGGCGGATGGCCGAACGCGGTGTCCGGTTCACACAAATTTTTCACCGCGGCTGGGATCAACATGGCAATCTGCCCAAGGATCTGCCCAACCAATGTAAAGACGTTGATCAACCCAGTTCGGCTTTGCTGACCGATTTGCGGCAACGCGGCATGATGGACGACACGCTCGTCGTATGGGGCGGTGAATTCGGACGCACCATGTATTGCCAGGGCAAGCTAAGCAAGACGACCTATGGGCGCGACCACCATCCCAAATGTTTCACGGTTTGGTTGGCCGGGGCCGGTGTGCGCGGCGGAGTTGTGCACGGTGCAACCGATGAGTTCAGTTACAATATCACCGAAAACCCAGTTCATATCCGTGATTTGAACGCCACGATCTTGCACCTGATGGGAATCGATGCCAACCGATTCACCTATGCATTCAAAGGTCTGGATCAACGTTTGACCGGTGTCGAAGGCGGCAGCGTGGTGCCGGAACTGTTGACCTAGTCAGAGAGAGAGAGGGGCAGGCGGATGGAACGAAAGTCCAAGGCGGCCGCACCGCCAAACGCTCGCCCGAAATTGTCTTGGGGACGTAAGCTGACGTTTGCAGTGCTCACGGGGGTGCTGTTTTTTGTGGTCGTCGAAGGCCTGCTAAGGGTGTCCGGATTCCAAGTGGTTTCCGACGTCCAGCAGATGCAGTTCACGTTCCCGATCGACGACTACAACAACAATGCTCCGGAACCCTTTCTACGCCGCGACCGTGAACTGTTTTGGACGCCTCGTCCCGGCGTGGTGGGGCACAATTCCATGGGCTTCTATGGACCCGAGTTTTCGCAGGTCAAACCCGAGGATGTTTTTCGAATCGTTTGCCTGGGCGATTCATGCACCCATTTTGGCCCGCAATCGTATCCGGAAATCACCCAGTCATTGCTGCGCGAGCGATTGGAGAACGATCGCATCGAAGTGATCAATGCAGGCGTGATTGGATACACGTCGTATCAGGGACTGACCTTGATGCGAACACGAGTTCCCCGCTGGCAACCGGATGTGGTGACCGTGTATTTCGGCTGGAACGACCACTGGCTTTCTCGCGGATTGGAGGACAAAGATCAAACCGGTGCTTCGCCGAGTTCGATCGACACACTGCTGGGTGGTCTGCGGTCGGTGCAGCTTGCTGAGATGTTGACGCGGGGTTGGAGGGCCGGCGGATCCGTGCCGGTGCGAGTCAGTTTGCAGGACTATCGTGAAAACTTGATCGCGATCGCCGATCAATGTGACGCAATCGGAAGCGAGACGGTGTTTCTGACGGCGCCGCACGCGATGGATCTGTCGATCCCAGAATACCTGCTGACCTCCGGCGAAGTTGCAGATGCGTCGCAGCTGATTCCGCTGCACCAGAGCTACAACGCGGTGGTCCGCGAGGTGGCCGCGGAGACCGATTCGGGGCTGATCGATTTGGCCGCACAGATCGATCAAGTCGACAAGCTGCCGCTGTTTATTGACGACCATATCCATTTGACGCTAGCCGGTCGGCAATACGTCGCCGAACAAATTGCCGGTCAAGTGGCAGCAGAGGCGATCGAGCAGGCATCCGCGCAGCGCGAGCAGTAAATCTTGACAGCAGAGCTCACAAGGCTGAAGATAGACGATTCGTTTTTTGGCGTTACACACTGGCGCGAATGACGGTGGTCTCAACCGCCGTCGAATGGGATTCGACGGCGGTGCGGGAATCGCCCTGGGGTGGCAAAGGACCGCTGAATCCATATCACAGCATCAAGAAAGCGCGGTGATCGATCCACGACGCTTCAGCCACCGTTAAAGTTCACGCTTCAGCGTGTTCCGCGCTTAGTTGCGGACCACCATCAGCATCCGCCGATTGCCGCGGCGAATACTGACTTGAACCGGTTGTCGCTCACGCTTGGAGAGTTCCAAGATGCCTTCCAGTTGACGTGCTGAGCTGAGTGTCAGCCCACCGGCGGATTCGATCACGTCACCGACCTTCAGCCCGTCGCGAGCGGCGATGCTGTCGTCTTTGATGCCCGTGATGATCAGACCGCTGTCCAGGTTCTGGTAGCCGTACTTTTGTGCCGTCGCGGGTGTGACAGGCACCATTTCAGCCCCCATCACTTCGCCCGAACCGAACTGCGCCATCACCTCGGCGGTGCGTTCTTTCAGGTCCACACGAATTTGGCTGGCCACGCCTTTGCGGTTGATGTCCAACAGCATCGTTGCCCCTGGCGGTCGACTGGCGACATAGTTTCGCATTTGCGACTGGGTCTTCATCGGACGCCCGTCGATCGCGATCACGACGTCACCTGGTTCGATCCCGGCAGCCGACGCTGGCATACGATCGAGAACGGATTCGATCATCACGCCCTGCCGGACTTTCAATCCGAACCCTTCGATCGTTTCCTGATTGACCGGCGCCAAACTGGCGCCCAGGAATCCGCGGCGGACCGCGCCGTTTTCGATGATGGATTTTAGTACCGGCGCGGCCAGTGAGACCGGGATGGCAAAACCGATGCCGGCACTAGAACCACTGCGCGACATGATGGCGGTGTTGATGCCGACCAATTCGCCATTCAGATTCACCAGCGGTCCGCCGGAGTTTCCGGGGTTGATCGCTGCGTCGGTCTGCAGGAAATCTTCGAATCCGGCGCCATCGCCGATGATGCCGCGGACCCGGTTTTTGCCGCTGATGATGCCGGCCGTCACGGTTTGATCCAATCCAAAGGGGCTGCCGATTGCGACCACCCAGTCACCGACTTGGATGGCGTCGGAATTGCCCAGCGGGACCGCATTGAGATCTTCGCGATCCACCTTAATCACCGCCAAGTCTGTTTGCGGGTCGGTGCCGATGATCTCGCCGGTTGCCTTGGTGCCGTCACTGAATTCGACTTCCAACACGTCGGCTTCGGCAACGACATGGTTATTGGTCAAGATATAGCCATCGGTGCGGACGATCACACCGCTTCCCATACCGGTTGATTCACGCTGTTGCGGGATACTGCGAGGAACGCCAAACAGATCTTCTAGTCCCGGTGGCAAACCGCGAGGCGCCCCACGACCGCGAATCGTTTGGGTTTGAGTGGTGTTGATGCTGACGACGCTCGGACGCATCAGATTGGCGACATTGCGGAACGCGGTCGACAGGTCTTTCGCCGCCGCCAGATTTTGCCCGTCCAGCGGTCGCGGATTCCCGTAACTACCCGTCGCGGCGGGAGCTTGCAGGAGAGCGTCTTGAGCGAGTGGGTCTTGGGCGACCGGATCGTTGCGTAAAAAGACCGGCGAGGTCAACACGACTCCGGTGACCAGTGACCCCAGGATCATTGCTCCCAAGGCCCCGCTGATCTGTTTCCATGTCGTTGGCATCTGGAGGGGACTCCCTAATGGATGAAGAATTTTCAATGGCAGTGGAAGGAAAGCACCGCTTGAAGTGTCAGATTGTCAGCATTGGCGACGTATCCTGTTCATTTTAAGCAAAGTGGCAAACCGCAGACCATTTCTGCCGCCGCAGTTGATTTTCAACGAACATTCCTGATTTCGACGCACAGTGGTGCAGATTACCGCCCACGGCAGGTAGTCAATTCTGTTAAGTTACTACGTATGGCTGTCTGAAAAGGACTTGGAACGGGACACTCGCATGCGTGACACTTTGACGGTGATTTTAGCTGGCGGCCGTGGCTCTCGCTTGGAACCCTTGACACGAGATCGGGCGAAACCCGCAGTGCCATTTGGCGGTCTGTACCGCATCGTCGACTTTGTGCTCAGCAATTGTCTCAACAGCGGCATGCGACGATTATTGGTGCTGACCCAATACAAAGCGCAGTCGCTCGATCGCCACATCAATTTAGCCTGGCGCAATTACTTCTGTCGTGAACTCGGTGAATTCATCGATGTGGTTCCGCCACAACAACGGCTCGCCGGCAATTGGTATTCCGGAACCGCCGACGCGGTGTACCAGAATATTTATGCCATCGAACGAGAGCAACCCGAAGATGTGGTGGTTCTGGCCGGTGATCATATCTACAAAATGAACTACGGACCGATGGTCGATTTCCATCGCAGGCGTTGTGCCGACGTCACGATCGGTGCTCTCCGTGTCGACGTCGATCAAGCGCGACAGTTTGGCGTGATGCAAACCGATTTGGACCATCGCGTGATCGGGTTCCAAGAGAAACCCGATCGTCCGATTCCCACTCCGGATGACCCCAACGTTTGTTTGGCGTCGATGGGAATTTATGTCTTTAGTGCCAGATTTTTGTACGAACAATTGTGTGCCGATGCAACACAAACCACCAGTTCGCATGACTTTGGGAAAAACATCATTCCAGGGGCCATCGACTCCTACAACGTTTGCGCTTTTCCGTTCCTAGATGAGAATCGCAAACGCGATGCCTATTGGCGGGACGTCGGCACGCTGGATGCCTATTACGAGGCCACGATGGATTTGATTGGCGTCGATCCCCAGCTGAATCTGTATGACGAACAGTGGCCGGTTCGCGCCTACCAACCGATGTTGCCACCGCCCAAGTTCGTGTTTGGCAGTGGCGGCGTTTCGACTCGGCGTGGTGCGGCGTTGGATTCGCTGGTTTGCCAAGGCGCCATTCTAAGTGGCGGCAGCGTGGAACGCAGCGTGATCGGTCCCGGTGTGCGGATCAACAGCTACGCATCGGTGGAAGATAGCATCCTGTTCGACAACGTGACGGTAGGACGGCACAGTCGGCTTCGGCGTGTCATCATCGACAAAGACGTCTCGATTCCGCCCGAAACGGAAATCGGGTTCAACCCCGTCGCCGATGCCCAGCGTGGGTTCACGCTCACAGAGAGCGGGCTGGTCGTGATCAGTCGCGGTGAACAAGTCGCGCCGGATTTTGCCTCCGGCACTCCCGAACTGCGCATCACCGGCGGATAGCCTATTGCGATTCGTTTTTCAGGTAGGCCTGGAGCGTTTCGGCGACATCACTGACTGACTGTTTTAGTTCATCCAGGCATTGCTGGGCTTCGTCAAACGGACCCTCGTCTGCAGTCGGTTGTAGTCGCTGGGCAATCTCCGACGTCCTGGTCGCACCGACGCTGCGTGATGCGCCGCTCAGGGTGTGTCCGGCGCGGCGAACACGCCCGCCGTCGCCGGCTTGAATGGCTGCCGCGATTTCGTTTAACAAAGTTTGACTTTCATCCAGATACATCGTCAGCAGTTCTCGCAACAGCGTTTCGTTGCCCGAAACCATCTCGCGAACACGTTGGATTTCAAAGCCTGTCGCTGCATCGACCGGATCGGAATCCGGTTCCGCTGTCGAGTCTGCCGATGGATCGAGGTTCAGTTGGCCAATTGCGGAAAGTTTTTCTTTCAACGTACCAATGCGGATTGGTTTGGCGATGTACTCGTCCATCCCCGCATCCAGGCACTGTTCCCGATCGCCCTTCATCGCGTGCGCCGTCATTGCGATGATGGGAACGTGGCGACCGGTGCCACGTTCGTTCTTACGAATCACTTTTGTCGCGGCAAAGCCATCCATGACGGGCATTTGAACGTCCATCAACACCACGTCGAAATCGCCCTCGCCAACCGCCTGGACGGCTTCGGCACCGTTATTTGCGACGGTGACCTGGTGCCCGAAGCGTGACAGGACTCCGATGGCCAGTTTTTGGTTGATCGCATTGTCCTCGGCCAACAACACGTTCAATTTGCGCCGCAACTGTTCCGATGGATCATCGAATTCAAACGAGGTGTCGTCTTCGGGTGATGTGACGCCTAGGGTGCGGACGATCGCATCGAACAATTCAGATTGCTTGACGGGTTTGAGCAAACGTTCGGAGATGTCCAATCGATCTTGCAGGGATTGATCGTTGTCACGGGTGCCACTGGTCAAAATGATGATCGGTGTTTCCGAGATTCCCGCATCGCCGCGGACCTGTTCGATGAACTCATACCCACTCATCTCGGGCATGTGGACGTCGCTGATGATCAATTTGCAGGGTTCGTCCTCGCCCTCGGCTTTGCGCAGCAAGTCCAATGCGTCTTCACCGGATCGTGCCAGCACCGGGACCATTCCCCAATTGGTCAGCATCTCTTGCAAGATCTTTCGATTGGTGGTGTTGTCATCGACCACCATGACCTTGGAACCACCGACGAACACCGTCCCATTGGTCGCGAGAGTTTCGGTGCCTTCGGGAGCAGGTTTCAGGTGGATCGAAACGATAAACTTGCTGCCTTCTCCGACTTCGCTTTCGACGGCGATTGATCCGTCCATCAACTCGACCAGTCGCGACGAAATGGCCAAGCCCAGACCGGTGCCACCGAATCGTCGCGTCACCGACGTGTCGGCCTGTTCAAATTCTTCGAAAATCGCTTTGCAGCGGTCTTCGGGAATCCCGACGCCGGTGTCTCGCACCGAGATTTCCAATCCCACATCGTCGTCTGTCAGTGACAGCAATTCGACTTGGACAAAGACTTCACCACGCTCGGTGAACTTGACCGCGTTACCGACCAGGTTGATCATGATCTGGCGGATGCGACCGGAATCACCGACGACATAGTGTGGACAGGCTGGGTCGACGCGGAAAGCCAATTCCAAGCCTTTGGAGTGGGCTTTCAATCCCAGCGTCTTCATCGTGTCACCCAAGCTCTCACGGAGATCGAAGGTTTGACAATCGATCTCCAGTTTCCCCGCCTCAATTTTGGAGAAATCAAGGATGTCGTTGATCACCGACAACAGGGCTTCGCCCGATTCCTGGACCATCGATAAAAAGTTTCGCTGGTTGGCATCCAGCCGAGTCTCGAGCACCAAGTCGGTCATGCCGATGATGGCGTTCATCGGTGTCCGGATTTCGTGACTCATGTTTGCCAGGAAGTCGCTTTTGGCGCGGTTGGCTTTGTCGGCGATCTCGGTCGCCGCAATCATTTCCTTTTCGAACTTCTTGCGTTCGGTGATGTCGTGACCGATGCCGACGACGCCGATGATTTCGCCATCGGAACTACGAAGTGGGACTTTGGTGGTCAGCAAGCACAACGCGGATTCTTCGTCGCCACGGTGGGATTCTTCACGATCGAACAAGGGTTGACCGGTGCGCATCACGTTCTGATCGTCCGTCACGTAATTGCACGCTAACTCAGCTGGCGAAAAATCGTAGTCTGTCTTGCCTAAAATTTCATCCGCCGATTGCAGTCCTAGCAGTTCGACCAGCGCCGCATTGGCGGTGATGAAGCGTCCGGCCCGGTCTTTGACATAGATCAGGTCGGGAACGTTGTTGATGATTGTTTTCAGCAAGTCGCGTTCTCGCGACAGTTCCTGCTCGGCGAGTTTTTGTTCGGACACGTCTCGCGAGATGCCGAAGGTCCCAACAATTTCACCGGATTGATTTCGTAGTGGAACCTTGGTCGTACTGCACCAGGTTGGTTGGCGATCAAGGTAGGTTTCGTATTCGATCTTGGCTTGGATCATTTCACCGGTTTCGATGATCCGCCGTTCGTCGGCCAGGGCATCTCGCGCGTGGGCGCGACCAAAAAAGTCCGCGTCCGATTTGCCGATCGCGTCGCGTGGATCCTCCAGACCCAGTTTGGTGGCGCAGCTGCGGCTGAGACGAATGAAGCGACTGTCGAGGTCTTTGAAGTAGACCGAATCGGGGACGGTGTCCAACAGGATCGACAGCAAGAATTTTTCGTACTCGACCTGGTGTTCGGTGTTTTTTTGGTCGGTGACGTCCCAGAACATCACTTGAATTCCAACCACCGCACCACTGGCGTCATGGACCGGTGCCTTCCAAACCTCCACATGTTTTTGCTTGCCGCCGGCGCCTTGGTGGCGTTCGACGTTGTGGTGCAATTTGCCTGTTTCCATCACTTGGCGATCATCGGCCAAGTACTTTTTCGCCAGGTCGGCCGGGAACAGGTCAAAGTCGGTTTTGTCGATGATTTCACCGGCAGTGACACCCATCACCTCGCAGGCCAATTCGTTGGCGTACTGCAGTCGTCCGCGGGCGTCTTTGCGCAGCACGCACAGCGGCAAACTTTCGACCAGCGAACGATAGACCGCCTCGGAATCTCGCAGCGATCGGCCAAGATGACGTTGCTCGGAAATATCTCGGCTGATTCCAAACAGACGCGGCTGTTCCAAATCACCGACTTCATAGGTCACGTTTTCGCGGATCCAAATCGGCGATTCGCTGGATCCGGCCAACCGGTAGTCATATTCGGCGTGCCCGATCGTGGGCAATTCGTCCAGTTGTTGCAGGACGCTGGCGCGGTCATCGTCGTGAACCAATTCCAGACGCAGCCCGGGTTGGTCGATTAATTCCGATGCGGGTCGGCGAAACACCGCTGATGCAGCGGGATCAACCCAATCCAATTCCCTGCCGTCGGGAGAGCCGACCCAACTGCATTCGCTCGACTTTGCCAGCAGACTGGTTGGGATCGATGGCAGGGACGATCCGTCTGTTGTCGTTTCGGTTTCGGTGTTCGCCATTGCATCTCAACCGCCATCGAGTAATGCGATCCCCACGATTTAAGCATAACTGCAAAACAGCATCGTGTGGCGTTTTTTGCTGTCCGGTTGACCTTGTTTCCGTTCAAACCGATCAGCGGTTCTTTGACGTCTGAATGATCACTGCCGGTGGTCGTATTTGTTCAGGTCCAATTCGACCGACTGGTGATTGGCTGCGGACAGATAGCATGCATCGACCAAGGCCATCGTTGCCAAATTGTCATCGCCACACAGCGACGGTTGTTGGCCCTGTTCCAAGGCCACCAGCAGTTCGGCCATTGGCCCCAGAAAGGCATCGGGAAACCAGACTTGATCCCAGCGTGGTCGCTGCCAGTTGCCACTGGCGATCGTGGTGTAGTCGAGCCGGCTGGGGACGCGTTGCGGGTAGTGCGGCCAGCCGATCGATCCTTTGGCTAAACCGGTCGTGCCTTCAATTCGATAGTGGATTCCGAGATCTGGTTGTCCGCCTTCACGTGCCGGACCGGTCCAGACGTCATCGCAAATCATGCATCGCAATCCAGATTCGTATTCCAGCAGATACAACCCGATGCCGTCGCTGTGGGCGAACTCCGTTCGCGGGTCTTTGGCGAAACTGGCGTACACGCGGTTGGGATTGCCAAACCAAAAGCGCAAGGTGTCCAAATGGTGAATCGACATGATGCGGCAGGTCAACCAACCCTGGCGCTGTTGCCATGGCATCCAATGTGGAATCGCTCGCATCTCAAGGGTCGCCAGCACGGGATCACCCAAATCACCACGCCGCAGCAGGTGTTCACAGGCTCGTACGGATTGGTCGTAACGCATGTTTTGATTGACGCACAGCACGATGCCAGCGCGATGGCACAGGTCGACGATCTGCTGGGCGTCTTGCAAACACACGCCCAACGGTTTTTGGGCCAGGACGCCGCGAATGTGTGGGTGGGTGACGACGTCGCGTAGGATTGGCAGCAAGCAGTCCGGCGGAACGGCAATGTCCAGGACCTCGATCCGTCGGTCTTGCAGCAGTTGGTGATAGGACGCATAGACCGATTCGATCGAATGACGTTGGGCGACTGCCGATGCGTTTTCGATCCGCCGCGACGCGATGCCCAGCGGTTGCAGTCCCGCAGCGCGGTAGGCCACCAAATGACAGTCGGACATGATGAATCCGCTGCCGATGCAACCGATGCCGATGTCCAGGTTTTGGGGCATGACCGGCAGGAATTCCAGGTCAACGTCGTTGGCTTGATCAGACATCTTGCTGCAACGATTTTGCGCTGGCATCGTGATGGGGGTCGAGAAAATCTGCTTGGTCGGTGTCGTCGGCAAATCGCCGAACACCGATTTGCTTGATCGTCTCGTCACCGACTTGTTCCAGTGGCGTGTAGCGAGGATGGTGGGAATCTTTGTAGGGATCGTTGCTTTTGGCGTTGTAACAACAGATCATCGACCAGCGTGGATGTTCGGAGTTGTTGCTGTCGCTGCGGTGCAGAACGTTGGAATGAAAGAACAGGACATCACCCGGATCCATTTCGACGTACTCCAGATCCATACGTTTTAAGATCTCGGCGACACGTTCGGGATCCGCACCGGCCTGTTCGCCCGTCAGTTGGTGATGGATGCGCCCGCAATGATGCGACCGGCGAATCACTTGCAAGCATCCGTTTTCGCGATTGGAGGGATCGACGGCGATGAAGGCGCTGACCAGATTTGGGGTCAGCACGCCGTTGGAATACCAATAGCCGTAGTCTTGATGCCAGGCCCAGGCGCCGCCGACCCGAGCGTCCTTCATGATCATTTTTGAATGGTAATGGTAGGGTTCGTCTCGCAGCAGTTGCTGGGCTGTTGCCGCCATCCGCTGGCAGCGGGCAAAGGCACCGTAGATCCCTTGGCCGGGATGGTTCCACAGCGACAACCGGACCGTGCGACCCTCGCCGTCTTGACGACCAAAGGAATGATCGTCCAGGGTCTTGTCGGCTTTGGCAGATCGCCGCAGCAGGTCGATTTCTTCGGTGTCGAACAATGCCTTGCGCAACACATAGCCATCTTGGTCATATTGCTGAAGTTCGGTTTCGGAAAGCGGCTGGGCCATAGCGATGGGGTGGCTCGCAGGTTGGACAGGGATCGATGCGTGTAGGGGCAAACCACCAGTTTAGCGTTTTGCAACAGCCATCTTACAAGCTTGCCGGATAGGGATCAGGAAACATCGATCGAGCGAAATGGAAGTCTGCAAAAAGTAGTCGGTGACGATGTTGGGCAAGGTCACAAGATGATTGTCAGGTGTTAAAACACAGTGGACGAATGATCCTTAACCGCGAGAGTGTTGTTTCGATGACTGACAAATCACCTGTTCTGTTCGAACGTCTTGGTGGCGCAGCGGCGATTGCAAATTACGTTCAAGAGATGTACCAACGCGTGTTGGCAGATCCGGATTTGGCTTCGTTCTTTGCAGATTCCTCGATGGATCGGGTCAAAAAGATGCAGTACCACTTTTTGGCGTCCGCCTTTGACGGGCCGGCTGACTACTCCGGTGCCGAACTGACCAAAATTCACGCCGACCGCGGGATCACCGCCAAGCATTTCGCAAAATTCTGCGGCCACTTTGCCGACGTCTTAGAAGAGCACCAGGTTGCGGCGCGTGACATTGATGACGCCTTGGGGCGATTAGCAATGTTCAAAGACAAGGTGACCGGGGACTCCAACATCGGCGGTTGAACGGGTCCGCTGAATTTGCTTGGAATCGCAGTGACACGGTGTTTTCGGCACTATTCTTGCATCATGAATTTATTCGCTGTTGCGACCGGCATTCGGTTACAATCGAAGATGCTGAATCCGTTGTGAAGGCGGAGCGGTTGTGAAGCGGGGCCCGATGCAAAGCTGCGCGAGAAAACCCATGAAAACCGATGTGACTTCTGAGTTGTGCCAGACCTTCAAGGATTGGCAGGCTGATGATCGGCGGTTGGATTCTTGTCTGGAATCGATCCGCGAGTGGATGTTAAGCGTCCAACTGCAGGATCGCCAACAACCAAAGTCGGCGGCCTTTGCCGAGACCGCGGAGCGGTTGGCTAAACTGCGGGACCAAATTTTGCGGCACTTCGCCCACGAAAACGAAATGCTTCGTCAGTTGGTGCATCTCTATTCGCCGGCATCGCCGGAAGTGATGGCATTCAAGCGCCAGACGGATGCCGATCACCGTTGTTTGCTCGACCGTCTGGAGGACCTGTATCGCAAGCTAGTCGGCTCGGACCGTCCGTTTGAAACGTGGTCTTCGATGATGGACGAAATCGACATCTATTTTGAGTCCTTGGGGGTGCATCAACGGCAGGAGGCTGATCGGGTGAGCATGCTGATTCCAATTCGTCGCAGCGACCCCGCCCCCTCCCCTCTAACCGAAAGGCTCGACGATGATTGCTGAATCGATCAAACAACTGACTGTCGGCGATGCCATGACCAACGCTGTTTTGACGGTGGAGTCAATGACGCCGACGGGAATCGTTTTGGAACTGATGGAGGCGCAGCAGGTTTCTGCATTGCCGGTGGTCGATGGGGATCGGTGTGTGGGGATCGTGACAGCGATGGAATTGGTGCGTTTGATTCGCGAGACCAACGCGGCGCTGCGGAGCGGGTTTCCGCACTACGAAGATTGTTTGTGGGCCGTGGAGTTGACCCATCGCAAATTGGATGACAATCCGATCTGCGAGATCATGAACATGGGCGTCGAACGTGTGACACCAGGCGTCCCCTTGTGCGAAGCGGCTCAGCGGATGTGTTCTTCATCCCAGCACCACTTGGTCGTCGAACAAGACGGTCAACTGTTGGGATTTTTGTCGTCCTGGGATGTGGCTGCCGCGATCTGCTAAGGATTGGGCGAGCCGTTGATTGAATTAGCCGGTCGCAAGTTGGTGTGGAGGATTTATCCGACCGGCTTTAGTCGTCGCAGAAGACCCTCACCCGAGTCGGATAAATCCTCCACACCAGCGCCGTTGAAGCTGCGTATTCGGGTGGAGCATTGTCTTTTGGTAACCCGATGCGTCAGCGAGGGATCTCGTCAACCGGCTCAATCCCTCGCTGACGCATCGGGTTGCGATTGAAATCGCCGCGCCAAAACTGACATGTCGTGCTGTGATGAAGATTCTGAATTCGCGCGGCACTCTTGCGGTCGTTTGCGCAATCGATTGCTGCGAACCGGTTATAAAAGCAGGGCACCGATCGATGTCTTTGCCACTGATCGCAATCTCCACTTCCTTTCCAGAGTCTGACCATGCACGCGAAAGATGCGATTTGCAACGCCTATGATTTAAGCCGGATGGTGTTGACGTCTTACGTCAACGATTTGACCGACGAGGAATTGCTGAAACGACCTGCCGAAGGGTGCAACTCGATTGCTTGGCAACTGGGCCATTTAATCGTGGCCGAAGGCGGACTGCTAAGCGGTGTCGCACCGGGTTACTCGATCGACTTGCCCGAGGGGTTTGCCGAAAAGCACAGCACCGAGAACAAATCTAGCGACGACCCGAATGATTTCCTTGGCAAGGATGAGTACCTGGCCTACTTTGAAAAACTAAAAGTGGCCACGGCAGCGGCGCTCGATGCGCAAAGCGACGATGACTTGGACAAGGACCCACCGGAACATTTGAAACAGATCTGTCCCAACGTCGGTGGCGTGTTCATGTTGATCGCGACACACCCGATGATGCACGTCGGTCAATTTGTTCCGGTGCGGCGGATGTTAAACAAACCGATTGTGATCTGAATCGGGTTACAGTCGCACCGGGATTCCGGCGTCCCGCATGACTTGTTTGGTTTCGGCGATGCTGTATTGGCCGAAGTGAAAAATGCTTGCCGCCAGCGCCGCGCTCGCTTTCCCTTTCAGGATCGCGTCGGCCAGGTGGCCGGGGTTACCGGCGCCACCGCTGGCGACGACCGGGATCGAGACGGCTTGGCTGACCGCGGCGGTGACGGGCAGGTCGTATCCGTCGCGGGTCCCATCGGCGTCCATGCTGGTCAGCACGATTTCACCGGCACCGAGTTGTTGCACTTCTTTAGCCCACTGGACCGCTTCCAGTCCGGTCGGTTTGCGACCACCATTGATGTGCACTTCCCAGAATTCCTTGCCGTCTTTGATCACGCGTTTGGGGTCGATGTTGACCACGATGCATTGGCTGCCAAAACGATCCGCCGCGCGGCGAACAAAATCGGGGTCGGTGCAGGCAGCGGAATTGATCGACACCTTGTCGCAACCGGCATTCAACAAGTCGCGAACGTCCTCGACCGTGCGGACGCCGCCCCCCACGGTTAGCGGCATGAACACGCAGTCGGCGGTGCGGCGAACGACGTCCAGAATGATGTCGCGTTTCTCGTGACTGGCGGTGATGTCCAGGAAAACGAGTTCGTCGGCGCCTTCGGCTTCATAGCGACTGGCGACCTGAACCGGGTCTCCGGCGTCACGCAAATTGACAAAGTTGGTTCCTTTGACCACACGTCCGCCGTGCACGTCTAAACAGGGGATCACTCGGGCAGCTAGCATCGAATCGCTTTCAAAGAGCGGAAATAGCAAGGGAAAACGCTTGGAATCGTCTCGTTATAGGTCACCGCGGCGCCGTCACGAAGGTCCCAATCGGGCGACGATCGGTCCCTGGCGGCAATCGCGTCCGGTTGACCGCACCCGGCGCCGCGAATTTAATTTGCAATTGCGGTGCCCAGAGAAATTGATGCGGAGTTGCGTGTTTTTCTCTTTTTGCTTCCCACACCATTAGGCTCTTTACCCGTGTCCAACGTCGCTTCGATTCGCAACGCCCTGATTTCTGTCAGTGACAAACTGGGACTGGCCGATTTGGCGGCCGGCCTGCAACGGGCCGGGGTGACCATCTACAGTACCGGTGGGACCCGTCGCCACCTGGAACAGTCCGGTGTCGATGTTCTGGATGTTGCCGACTACACCGGATTTCCAGAAATGCTCGATGGACGTGTGAAAACGTTGCATCCAAAGGTTTTTGGTGGCATTTTGGCGATCCGTGATCGCCAGGACCACATGGATGCGATCGACGAACATGACATCGTCCCGTTCGATCTGGTGATTGTGAACCTGTACCCCTTTGCTGCGACGGCTGCCCGCTCGGGTGTCAGTTTCCAAGAATGTGTCGAACAGATCGACATCGGTGGCCCCAGCTTGGTTCGTGCGGCTGCGAAAAACCACAACGACGTGGCGGTGGCGACCAGCCCGGAACAGTACGGTGAACTGCTGGAACAACTCGATTCGACCGGCGGCACCACGCCAGAGTTCCGCAAGCAATTGGCCGCCGATGCGTTTGATCACACCGCCGCCTACGATCGTGCGATCGCAGATTACATGCGTGGTGATTCGTTGGCCGGCGAATTTCCTGCATCGATGCACTTGGCCCTGAGGCGAAAAACACAATTGCGTTACGGCGAAAACCCACACCAGCGAGCCGCACTCTACGTCGATCCGACCGTCCGCAGCGCCAACCTGGTCTCGGCCCGCCAGATCAGCGGCAAAGAGCTTTCCTACAACAATCTGCTAGACCTGGATTCGGCATTGGAAATTGTTCGTGGGATGTCCAGACCGGCGGTTTCAGTGATCAAGCACAACAATCCCTGTGGTGCCGCGACTGACCAAAAATTGGTTGATGCCTGTCGCAAGGCGCTTGCCGGAGATCCGTTGAGTGCGTTTGGTTCGGTGCTCGGATTCAACAAGACCGTTGATGTCGCAACCGCCGAATTACTCTGCGAACCAGGATTGTTCATCGAAGCGATCGTGGCGCCGGACTTCGAAGCCGGCGCGGTCGGGTTGTTGACCACGCGGCCACGCTGGCGCGAAAACGTCCGGTTGATGCAGGTCGGAATCTTGGATGATCCGCCACCGGCGATCCAGCGCCGATTCATCAGCGGCGGCATGTTGGTCCAAGAAACCGATCGGATGACCAGCCCTCGCGCCCAATGGGTGACGGCAACGGACACCAAAGTCGACGAGGAATTGTGGGATGACATTGTGTTCGGTTGGGAAATGGTCCGGCACGTGAAAAGCAACGCCATCGTTTTGGCCGCCGACACCTCGCTGGTCGGCGTTGGCGCCGGGCAGATGAGTCGTGTCGATAGTGTCGAAATCTCGATCGAAAAAGCCGGTGATCGTGCCAAGGGTGCGATCCTGGCTTCGGACGCCTTTTTCCCCTTTCCCGATTCCATTCAGGCTGCGGCCGAAGCTGGAATCGTGGCGGTGATCCAACCGGGCGGATCGCGGCGTGACGACGAAGTCATCGAAGCCTGTGACAACTACGAAATCCCGATGATTCTGACGGGCCGCCGGCACTTCAAACACTGATGACCATACTTGATGAAATCCTGATCAAGACGCGACAGACGATCGCTCGTGATCAATCTGAAGTGAGTGCCAACCGGCTGGAATCCGAACTAGCGGATCTGCCGTCCTGTCGTGATTTTCATGCCGCGCTGGCTGCCGGTGATCAAGTCAACTTGATTGCCGAAGTCAAACGCGCCAGCCCGTCGGCCGGACTGATCCGTGACGATTTTGATCCCGTGCAAATTGCCCAGTGCTACGTTGCCGGTGGGGCTGCGTGTATCAGTGTGTTGACTGATGAACCGTTTTTCCAAGGGTCGTTGCAGTTTCTGCGTGATGTTCGAGCCGCAGTAGACATTCCGCTGTTGCGCAAGGATTTCATTGTCGATCGATACCAGTTGTTGCAGGCCCGCCATGCCGGGGCGGATTGCGTGCTGTTGATCGCCGAGTGTTTGACAGCGGATCAGCTGAAACGGTTGCATGAGCAAGCCGCTGAGCTGGGGATGCAAACCTTGATTGAATTGTTCGATCCTGCGAACTTGGACGCCGTCCTGGCGACGGGGACCCGATTGGTTGGTGTCAATAATCGTGATCTGCGAACGTTTCAAACCTCGTTGCAGCACACGTTGGACCTGTGCCCGTCGATCCCCGACGACCGGCTGATCGTTGGTGAAAGCGGGATCCGGCAGCACGCCGATCTGCAATCGCTGGCCACCGGTGGTGTCAAAGCGGTCCTGGTCGGCGAGTCGTTGATGCGGCAACCGGATATCACCCAAGCGACCAAGTCGTTGCTGGGGCGATCTTAGACAGGATGATTCATCAGCCGTTGTGCGATAGCGTGAGGGCTGGTTAGCGAATCGGAAACGGGGTTAGCGGCACCGCAAAACCGACGCGTGGTTTGCGAAAATGATTCAGGAGGGCCCGCTGGGGAGAGTTCGCCGGGCGGGTTTCGCTGTCGGACGAGACAAGCGTCCGTTGCGGATCCAAGCTCAATTGTTCGGTCGGCGCTGCGATCGTGGGAAACGGGCAAGCCGTTTGGCGGCACTGCACGATCTGTTTGACCGGCACTCTAACGGAGGGTCGTAGCACTGGTCCGGCCATTTGCAACGTGCAACGTTTGCCGGCTGGGCGGCAGAACACGGTTTGCAGATCGGGGAACGCCAGGTCATCGACATGGGGCGAGAGGCTGATCAAATGATCGACCTGGCCAGCGACAAACTCTTGTTGTTGTCCCGCTCGGACTTGGTCAGCAGGATCATCCGCCATCGACATCACGTGACAGCGAATGCCAGCCTGTCGCAGCAGCAGGTACAACAAATCGGCATCACGTCGGTTGTCGCTATAGATCAATGATTTGCCAAATCGCTGGGGGGCGTTGATCAACCAATGGGCGATCTCGGCTGGGGTGTACTGATCGAGAGTCAGGTGTCGATAGCGGCTGAGATAGCCCTGTTCGATCAGAGTTGCGGTTGGTTGCGAACGGATCATGCCTTGGGCTGGCCAGTGTTTGTGATCTAGCCAGCGATTGCGATCGCCGCGGCCGGGAGAGGTCGACAGGCCGATCGTCCAGTGTGGCTGGTAGTGATCGCGCAGCGATTCGATCGCGGCGCCGTCTTCTCGTTCGACGGCATCGATGATCAACAGATCCATAGGCGTTTCCTGGCGATCGTCAATGGCCAGGGTTTGCAGGCGCACGCCCAAACCACGGGCACGATTTTCGGCGCTGGCTTGGGTCCGTCGGTCGGGGCGGCGCGATGCCCAGCCGACGCGACATCCGGTGCTGCGTTGCAATAACGTGGCGATGGTTAACCCCATCAGCATTTTTCCGCTGCCGTGGGGGCTGTCGATCAGGACGCGATCCAGGGGCGCAATGTGATGGCCCTGGTCGTCCCGGGCCACGCCGCCGAGCAGTTCGATCGCGCGACAGACGACGTGTCGCTGATAGGGTCGCGATTGTAAATCACACACCGCCAAAATCGCCGCCAAGGCGCCACCGGTGCCGGGGGCCAGCATCGGCAGCCGCTGAGGGGTAAAATGGCGTCGATTCAAAAACGCGTCGTAGTAGGGAGGCTGTACATTTTTCATCATCAATCGTTCCCGGCTTGCCTGTGTGCAATAAAGGACTGTCCGTCGGTGCTGTCTTGATGATCGCAGCGGTTGGGACACCTCCGGTCACGCCCCTCATTTGGGTTGCTTTGCGATGGCCAGCTAGCGAGCGAAGAATGCCAAAACGTTGCCGATTTGCCCGGTCTACGAAGCCGGGGGATCCTGTTATGATGCACGCTTCGTTGGGCTACACATTGAGAGTCCAGACACCGTTCCTTCCCTCGTGATGAACGGCGATTGCTTCCAAGCGAGTGGGTGGATTCGTCGAATCGAGTCGATCCAAACGCCTTCCCAAGGACCTTTCCAATGCATCGTTGCTTGCTGGTGATCACCGTCGTTTCCATGATGACGCTGATGACACACGCACAAGACCAAACTCAATCAGAAGGCTCCAACCAGGAGATCGCCAAAAAGAATCCCGTGGGATATTTTTTGGGTGTCTCGATGGGGCAACAACTGCAACAGCAAGGTCTGACCGCGGAAGATTTTGACACCACCGCCTTGGCCGCCGGCATCGCCGATGCACTTTCACGCGGCGACCTGGGGTTATCGAACGAGGAATTGCAGGCGGCACAAACGCAATTGCAATCGATCTTGACCGCTCGCCACAAAGAACTGCAGGCCGAAATGACGAAAAAGGCCGAGCAGAATAAGCAAAAGGGCGCGATGTGGTTGGAGCAAAACTCGAAGCAAGACGGCGTCGAGGAATTGGCTGGCGGAATGCAGTACAAGGTGCTCAAAAAGGGCGACGGTGGATCGCCCAGCCAATCGGATAAAGTCCGCGTTCACTACACCGGCAAACTGATCAATGGCGACGTTTTCGATAGCAGCGTCAAACGCGGCGAGCCGGCTGAGTTCGTCGTCGGTGGAGTCATCAAGGGCTGGCAGATGGCGTTGCAAAAGATGAAGGTCGGCGACAAGTGGATGTTGTACATCCCATCGGATCTGGCCTACGGCGAACGAGGCAGCCCAGGCGCGATCGGCCCGAATGAGGTGCTGATCTTCGAAGTCGAATTGCTAGAAATTCTCTAGCCACAGCCGCTGCAACCGGCACAGGAGCTGCCGCACCCGCCACCGCTGCTGGTGCCGCACTCCGGTCCACAACCGTCCGACAGTAGCTCGGACAGGTGATTGGTCCGCACAATGGATTCATACTCGCCGGCGATTTCGTCGGCGATTTTTTGTGCGCCCGTATCGACCTCGCCCAGCAGATGCATGATCAGTGTCCCGCCGTCGAGCAGTTGGTCAACGTCCAACAGCGTGACCTCGCTGTGCGATTGACTCAGCCGATTTCGACAGGATTCGATCGCCTGGTGCTTATAGCGTTCCAACCGCTGGACCAGCATCTCGTCCGAATCGGTCGTCGGCCGGATGATTCGGTAGTGGCCGGGATCGGTTGCGGTGGTCGCGGCAACCCGGTGACAGGGCGAAACGACTTCCGCCACTTCCACGCCACGGGGCGATCGCACCACCACACGACGGCCGCGGTCCAGCGGAATCAGCGCAGTCCCCAAGCGGATTTCGCCCAGCGATCCGATTCGTAAAAAGTAATGTGTCACTTCAGTTTCCGGCTCTCTGCGAGAGCGCTTTGATCTGCACGCCTTGCCGATCAGCCGCCGGCAGAAGAACATAGTGATTGATTTGACGTTCCATGGCAAACCGACGCAGTTAGATAGGCCTGATATGGCGACTGACCTTAGCACCACCACCCCCAACGACCCCCCCGCTACCACGCCCTTGCCCTACGATGCCTGGGTCGACCGAATCCTGGCCGGTGGCGAGTTGAATCGAGACGAGGCGCGACAGATTTTGGAGTCGCCGGACGACGATGTGCTGCGGTTGTTGTCGGCCGGTTTTCGACTCCGCCAGAAATACTTTGGCAAAACCGTCCAGTTGTATTTCTTGATGAATGCCAAAAGCGGGCTGTGTCCGGAAGATTGTCACTACTGTAGCCAATCGAAAATCTCCGAAGCCCCGGTTCCAAAGTACAACATTCTGCGACGTGATGCGTTGATGGACGCCGCCAAGGTCGCCGCCGAGCGCGGTGCCAAGACGTATTGTTTGGTGATTTCCGCGCGGGGGCCGAACGAGCGTGAGATGAAAGCGGTGGAAGAAATCGTGCCCGAGATCAAGCGTCAGTACAACTTGGACGTCTGTGCCTGTCTGGGATTGCTCTCACGCGAACAGGCCGATCGATTGAAAGCCTGTGGCGTAGACCGGGTGAACCACAACCTGAATACCGGCGAAGAATACTACGCAGAAATCTGCACCACGCACACCTACGCTGACCGTGTGCAGACCCTGCGGCATGTCCGCGACGCAGGGATGGAGATGTGCAGCGGCGGGATCATCGGCATGGGAGAAACCTATGACGACATCATCTCGATGGCCTACGACCTGAAAGAGTTGGGTGTGCAGTCGATTCCGCTGAACTTTTTGAACTCGATCGACGGCACGCCTCTGCAAGGCAAAGAAGACCTTAGCCCACAGGATTGCCTGCGGGCGTTGGCGATGTTCCGATTCGTCAATCCCAGTCGTGAACTGCGAATCTCGGGTGGACGCGAAATCCACTTGCGCACTCTGCAACCACTGGGGCTGTATGTCGCCAACAGTGTTTTTGTCGGCGACTATTTGACGACCCAGGGCCAAGCCCCCGACGAGGACTACCAGATGATTCGTGATCTGGGGTTTGACGTCACTACGTCGGTCGGCGAGTAGGCAGCCATTGGCTATCGGCCCTGGATCACTTCGTCACATTGGCGGTGATGCCGGGCCAGTCATCGGTGCGGAACGGTGTCAGCGGCAGCCCTTCGCTGCTTTGCACGTTGCAGACCGGGTTGTTGGCCCAGGCGTAACGGGCAGCGACCGGCTGGCTAATCGACTCCGCTGACACTTCGATGGTGTTCTTGCCAGTGATCTTGGCTTGGGCAGGGACGAATTTTTTGTCCGCCGCAGCGATCGTGAATCCCAATGGTTCGCGAACGTCAAAGGTGTCCAGACCGCCGCCGATGTGATCAAACTCCAGCACGATCTTGCCGTCTTTGACCGACATCGATTTGTAGGTCGGACTTCGATGCGGAATGTCGTAGCCATAATCCTTGGCCAGTGCCCACCGCGCCAGACGTTTGCCGACATCTTGTTTGTTCTTGGGGTGGATGTCCGATGCTTCACCCAGATTCAAGATGACCGCTTCGCCGGTGTCCGGCAGCTTTGACATCGTCATCGTTTGTGCTTCCCGCAGTTCCGCCCAAGCACTGTCGGCGGGTTCGGCCGATTCGGCCATGTAGTCAGCTAGCTGTACCCAATAGAACGGCAACTTCTCTTGATCCCACTCATCACGCCAGTTTTGGATCATCAATGGGAACAGGTCGCGGTACTGATAGGCTCGACCGGCATTGGATTCACCCTGGTACCAAATCACTCCGCGCAGGGAGTATCCGATCACGGGGTTCAGAACACCGTTGTACAAGTTGGCCGGACGGTGTTGGTTGGTCAGCGGGTTTCGCGGCGCTCGGGGCTGGTTGCCCTGTTTGGTTTCCTGCCATTTTTTAAGTTGTTCCTTGTACTTGGCCACCGCAGCATCGTGGTCATAACTGGACTCTGTCTCGCGCCAACGAGCCAGTAGGTCGTCGAAGGTGCCGGCGGATTGCAGCACGTCGCGGCGCACCCATGCTTCGGCCGATGACCCGCCCCATGAGTTGTCGATCAAGCCGACGGGGACACCCAGCGTTGCCTGCAGCTGGCGGCCAAAGAAGTAGCCGACCGCAGAAAATTGTTTCACCGATTCTGGTGTGCAGGCTTCCCAGTGTCCATCGAAACTGGTTTGCAGTTCCTGCGTTCCGACTTGGGGAACGGTGATCAGGCGGATGTTCGGATTGTTGGCTGCGAGTGATTCCAGATCCGCATCGTTGGCTTGACCCAACGCCCACTGCATGTTGGATTGGCCACTGCACAACCAAACCTCACCGATCAAAACATCTTTGAATGTTTGCGTTTCACCGCCGGACTGAATCGACAGCTCGTGTGGCCCGCCGGCTTCCATCGTTGGCAATTTGACGTCGAACCGACCGTCGGCATCGGACGTGGCTGTTTCGGTGTTTCCGGCCAACGTGACTTTGACTTCACTGCCAGCATCGGCCCAACCCCATACATGGATTGGTTTTTCACGTTGCAAGACCATCGAGTCGCCGAAGACGGCGCTCGTTCGAATCTCAGCCTGTACCGGCAGAGCAGCCAGCACCACGGCGAAGGTGGCCAATAAAAATGTTTTCATGATGAAACTCCGGGAGGTTCAAACAGGTGGGGGCGGGGAGGGAGTGTGAAACGACGCCGCACATGAGCCGCGGGCGCCAGGGCGGTATCATAGATGATCCACCGCGCCAGAGTGGCGGCGTACGTTTCTTTGCCCATCGGATTGGCCGTCGACTCCTATCTAGACCGTCTGTCGATCCGTTGAGGTGGCCTTCTAGGAGCTAGCGGAGGCTTGATGGCGTGTCGATTTGTGTCGTCTCAAGACTCCGTGCCTTCGTGCCTCAGTGAGAGCCGCCGCACCAATCGATCTCACGGAGGCACCGAGGCACGGAGAATGAATGGTGATTCAAACAAAGCAATTGATGACCAGCCCTCGTTTCGGATGCTTCGTTGGTGTGGAGGATTTATCCGACCAAGCATGACGCATCCTCCTTTTGATTCCGTCGGATAAATCCTCCACACCAACGACGGCAAACAGCCTGAAGTCACTTTCAGGTTAAAACCGTCAGGGAAGCGACAATACAAAACGCACCGGCAGTGATGGCCAATGGATCTGGCACATTCGACTGGCCACACGAGGTCCACCGTCGCCATGACCGAGTTACCCCCAATCCACCGAGCCTGCGAAACTGCCGCCCGTCGGCATCACGCAACCGGTCTGCGCCGACACAGGTCGATCAGCGAGAAACAGACTTCCAAGTGTCGGTCACCTCGCTTCGAAACGCCACCAACCCTTCCCACATGCCTGGGTTCACTCAAGCGAGTTCCTGCAGATCCAGTCACACGCGGCACAAAAACTCGCCCTCCGCACTGCAGCATCGGGTGTGAATCCCAACGGGGCGTCGCCGACTCCGGCCTTCTTGAACAGAGAATTTGAGCATCGGCTCGTCCGCTCAAATCGCCAGCCCCTCTTCAAGATCGATAGAGAACCAATGCCAACACCACCGTGCTTTCACGCGATGTCAAATTCTTATTGGTGATCCGCCGCTACTCGATCAAGCGGGGGAAAACACACCCGATAAGATCATTCGATCGTAGAACTCAACGGTCAATGTATCAACAACGACAGCGATGTCTTCTGGGCTTTCCAAAAGCGATGGAACATCAGGTGCAGCAGCAACTAAAATTGCATGCCTTTCGCAGAGTTGCGCAAGCGAAGCCCCGACCAAGTATTCAGCGACGCAACGAGTCGATGGGGCAAAGCGGAGTGGTTCGTTAGTAACGGACAGTGTAGTAAAGTCGTCGCCCATGTTAAACACGGATGTAACCTGGGTCTCGTTTTGGGAGAGATCCTCAGTTTTAGCGAACAAAGATGTAAGGAATGATTGCTTGGATTTATGAATCATCCGTAAACTGACTGTCGTGACCTCGACGCCCTGGGATCTCTTGACAGTGCAAAGCTCACCAGCGTACCCGTACCTGGCGGCATCTGCCTTGAATGCAATAAGGTCATCATGAAATTCTTGCGGGGTGTCGATGATCCTGAAAAGTTGGCTCAACATCGGAACAGGGGCGTCAAAAACCTGCTTTACCCAATGCTTCAATTGCAGTTTTATCGCGAACCACTCAATCGCACCACGGACTGGAGAGTCACAAACACGGCGAAACTCGCCGAGACCAAGTCTTGAGTAGTCCGCAACGTATTTCCCTGCGAGTGTCGATCCATTTGCGAATCGCTGGCCGGGTGGGTCATAGGGATTCAAGCTAGACATTCTTTGGTCGGATAACGGCGGCGAGCGACTCAACAACTGCGAGAACGGCGACCACCGCCGCTCCGTCATCATCGCATTGTTACCCGCTATTTGATGTTGAATCTCTGTTGTCGTAGTCCCGCGAAACGTAGTTCACGCCGGTTGTGAAATTTTTCCGCATTGCCAAAACGGGAAGCAGGAAGAGAACACAAGCAGGATACATAATGGGAAAGAACAGTAGGACGAGCAGGAATATTTGAGGGTCAAAGCGATCGCGTGATGTTGTCAATGCAACGGTGAAAGACCAGAAAAGCCAACCGAGGCCCAGTGCAAAATATCCTGTACGGCGATCAATCGCTTGTGGCACGAGGGTTGATGCAAAGAATACACCGAGACAGACTGCGGGCACGAAGCAAATCAATGCCACGGTCCAGAGTCCGGTCTCAGCAAATCGATTTTGGGTTGGGCTCATGAGTTCGGTGTGGCCGACGCCTCTCGACGCTTAAATTTTGTAAGCTTTCAGTCGGATAACGAAATGCGATCTATCCGGGTACCGAGGTACCCGGATAGATCGGGCGTTGAACTTTGTCGACCATCAGTGGGTCGGGTTGGCGGGGAAGCGATCCGCGTCAGAATGATTCTATCGCAAAGGATCGCTATGATGCCATTCCCGCAGGAGACAACGGCAGCGGAGGCGATGCTGCTGCGGGAAATGATTCCTTTTCACCTTCTACATGCGTTTCTAGGTACCAATCGGTCTATCCCGCACCCATTGCCTCGTCCCAATGCTATCGGAACGCCTACAACGGAAGCTCCGCATACCACCCAGACATCGCTGATCCTCACGCTGAGATAAATCCCGCCAACGGATCCGATGATGCCAGAGTTTCTCGGCAACGCAACGTGCGGGCAACCGCACCGTCGACCGATTGCTATCTCATCTCCGTGCCTTCGTGCCTCTGTGAGAGACGCCGGACCAATGGATCTCACGGAGGCACCAAGGCACGGAGAATCAAAGTTGATTTAAGTAAAGCAATCCATGACGGACCGCGGCTCTGGATCGCCCCCCTCGTTTCAGATGCTTCGTTGGTGTGGAGGATTTA
>NZ_JAMYFE010000120.1 GCF_024129865.1 Stieleria tagensis
CGGGCGCGTGGATTGAAACTGGACTGAGGCCGACAGAATTACAAAACTTGATCGCGTCGCGCCCCATGCGGGCGCGTGGATTGAAACAGGTACGAACCAGAACTACTGTATGAACTAAAGTCGCGCCCCATGCGGGCGCGTGGATTGAAACTCTCGGGGTTGCTGAAGTGCCCGAGACGAAAGAGGTCGCGCCCCATGCGGGCGCGTGGATTGAAACCTGATCGTGTCACCGATGGTGGCGTTTATTCTGGTCGCGCCCCATGCGGGCGCGTGGATTGAAACGAGGATGGCGTGGTCAACGCAACGATTCGGCACCGTCGCGCCCCATGCGGGCGCGTGGATTGAAACGTTGTGACTGTCAATCCGCTCAAGCGGGCTCGTGCGGTCGCGCCCCATGCGGGCGCGTGGATTGAAACCAGTCGTTCGTCACGCAGCTTGCGAAGCCATGAAGTCGCGCCCCATGCGGGCGCGTGGATTGAAACCGCAGTGCCCGCCGTGGTTACCTTGCCCATCAAGGTCGCGCCCCATGCGGGCGCGTGGATTGAAACTGAGAACGCATCCCCGCTTGGCGATGCGTCAAGCGGTCGCGCCCCATGCGGGCGCGTGGATTGAAACTTACTGGCGTTGCTGTAAGACGAGATGCCGCACCGGTCGCGCCCCATGCGGGCGCGTGGATTGAAACTAGTTTGAAGTCAGTATTGAATCCGAGCAATGCGCGTCGCGCCCCATGCGGGCGCGTGGATTGAAACCCTGTTGTCTCATCCCAGCACAGATCGCGAACCGGTCGCGCCCCATGCGGGCGCGTGGATTGAAACCAACCCAAGCGACAACCACCCGGGCACCCGTGCGTCGCGCCCCATGCGGGCGCGTGGATTGAAACTGACAGAATCGTCGCGGCCGACTGATAGCCGGTGTAGTCGCGCCCCATGCGGGCGCGTGGATTGAAACTCGAATCGCCAACCCTGACGGAAACTGCGTATCGTCGCGCCCCATGCGGGCGCGTGGATTGAAACAAAACTGGTGGTGATTGCTGATCGACTAGGCCTGAGGTCGCGCCCCATGCGGGCGCGTGGATTGAAACGTTAAATTTCTGTGTGCATACTCTATGCACTTTTGGTCGCGCCCCATGCGGGCGCGTGGATTGAAACATGTTTAAGCACATCCTGGGCCAGCATACGAAAGTCGCGCCCCATGCGGGCGCGTGGATTGAAACGGTTCGGTATCGTCTCGGTCCACTGCTTTATCGGCGTCGCGCCCCATGCGGGCGCGTGGATTGAAACAATGTTGCGCCATCGGGAAAGCGACAAAGAGCGCGTCGCGCCCCATGCGGGCGCGTGGATTGAAACATCGCATTGTGTGCTCCGCGTGCGACACACGCCAAGGTCGCGCCCCATGCGGGCGCGTGGATTGAAACAACGCTCCTATCCACCCGAACAAGTCCGTAAGGAGTCGCGCCCCATGCGGGCGCGTGGATTGAAACAGCGCCCATCGTGACTTGTTCGGCGCGTAGTACGGTCGCGCCCCATGCGGGCGCGTGGATTGAAACGACCTGTCGGAAGGCGTGCTGAATCGTCACGGCGTCGCGCCCCATGCGGGCGCGTGGATTGAAACAGTCATCGCCGCGGGGTTAATCGACTCCGCGGCTGGTCGCGCCCCATGCGGGCGCGTGGATTGAAACAGGTCTTATGTCGTTTGTACAAGCCCAAACGAGCGTCGCGCCCCATGCGGGCGCGTGGATTGAAACGAAGGATCAGTGTCGGCGTTGATGGATTTGTTGTCGTCGCGCCCCATGCGGGCGCGTGGATTGAAACAGTCCGTTGAATTTGCCCAATCGCCCATTGTCCGGTCGCGCCCCATGCGGGCGCGTGGATTGAAACTGGACGATCAGTAATGCCGTTTTGGCGGTGATGTTGTCGCGCCCCATGCGGGCGCGTGGATTGAAACACCATGAGCCGCCCCCCACCGTTTACCGGTGGGATGGTCGCGCCCCATGCGGGCGCGTGGATTGAAACGATGACAAAATCGCACTCACACCACTCTATCGGCGTCGCGCCCCATGCGGGCGCGTGGATTGAAACCAAAAAAGGTTAGCGGAGTGTCGCAAGCGTTGCGACGTCGCGCCCCATGCGGGCGCGTGGATTGAAACACCGTGAGCCGCCCCCCATCGTTTACCGGTGGGAGTCGCGCCCCATGCGGGCGCGTGGATTGAAACCCAAGCGCTGCTAGTTGTGATATCGGTTGCATCCGTCGCGCCCCATGCGGGCGCGTGGATTGAAACATGCGGATTTGACCCGGACTTACTGCCACAACGGTCGCGCCCCATGCGGGCGCGTGGATTGAAACGCTGCGCGACTGCTAGGCCGTGTGGCGTTTGCCGGGTCGCGCCCCATGCGGGCGCGTGGATTGAAACAGTTCATCGTTGATCGGGTCGCCAGTATTGGTCGGGTCGCGCCCCATGCGGGCGCGTGGATTGAAACTCGTGCGATGATAGGTCTTGGGCGGACCACGCGAGTCGCGCCCCATGCGGGCGCGTGGATTGAAACACCAGCGATACCAAGCACCTCCGGTTTGCCTGGCGGTCGCGCCCCATGCGGGCGCGTGGATTGAAACCAGCAGTGTAGCTGCCGTATTGAGTTTGCGCTGGTGTCGCGCCCCATGCGGGCGCGTGGATTGAAACCCGCCCTATTGGCTGATTTCATCCGGTCGGCGAAAGCGTCGCGCCCCATGCGGGCGCGTGGATTGAAACCACTGTGACGAGTGCGGCCAGTTTTGGCGTGAGACCGTCGCGCCCCATGCGGGCGCGTGGATTGAAACAAGTGTTCGTCGTCGGACGTTGACGCCGCGAACGGTCGCGCCCCATGCGGGCGCGTGGATTGAAACAGAATGAATGCGATTGCAGAACGAAGAGAAGCGACCGTCGCGCCCCATGCGGGCGCGTGGATTGAAACCGTTCGGCGAATACATCCTCACGCCCAAACCGAGTCGCGCCCCATGCGGGCGCGTGGATTGAAACGTCGAATGTGGCCAAGTCGATGGGTTCCACACCCCGTCGCGCCCCATGCGGGCGCGTGGATTGAAACTGAGAGTATTTGAGATGTCAGACAACAAGCAAAGTCGCGCCCCATGCGGGCGCGTGGATTGAAACGGGCAAGATACAAAAAAACCCCGTCCATCCCAAAGTCGCGCCCCATGCGGGCGCGTGGATTGAAACCACGACCCGCCAAGGAATACCCACGTATCTGAGGTCGCGCCCCATGCGGGCGCGTGGATTGAAACTTGTCCACGGCAAGCTGGATTTCAACGGCCGCACATGTCGCGCCCCATGCGGGCGCGTGGATTGAAACCCCACGGCGAGTCTTGCCTTTGCCACCACTGACCGGGTCGCGCCCCATGCGGGCGCGTGGATTGAAACTCCAACTTGGCCACCAAGTCTGCGTGACGATCGGCGTCGCGCCCCATGCGGGCGCGTGGATTGAAACTCGACGCTTTGTACATGCTGGCGACGGACGCAATGTCGCGCCCCATGCGGGCGCGTGGATTGAAACCACGACCCGCCAAGGAATACCCACGTATCTGAGCTTGTCGCGCCCCATGCGGGCGCGTGGATTGAAACTTTGAGAGTATCTATCTGCCAAAGCGACTTCGCGTCGCGCCCCATGCGGGCGCGTGGATTGAAACTACACGAATCCTCTAAAAACTGCGAAATCCTTATAGTCGCGCCCCATGCGGGCGCGTGGATTGAAACGCGGAACGATCGACTACCGGGCGCAGGGTGATGCTGTCGCGCCCCATGCGGGCGCGTGGATTGAAACCAGCAAGCGACAGTGCCGACGATTCAGCATCTAGGTCGCGCCCCATGCGGGCGCGTGGATTGAAACATCGAGTGCAGCAAGGACAACGCTGGCAAGACCGTCGCGCCCCATGCGGGCGCGTGGATTGAAACCTCACACGCGGCAACAATTGAAGGATACAGTACGGTCGCGCCCCATGCGGGCGCGTGGATTGAAACGAGTATGACTTGATGACCGCCTCGGGCCTAATGTCGTCGCGCCCCATGCGGGCGCGTGGATTGAAACGTGTAAAGCATACCTAGCCGCATCATGCAGACACGGTCGCGCCCCATGCGGGCGCGTGGATTGAAACCCGTCGTATTTGCCGTGTCGGTTCAACACGCCTGTCGCGCCCCATGCGGGCGCGTGGATTGAAACGCCAAGGGCGAGACCAGGCGTTCGTTGAAGAATGGTCGCGCCCCATGCGGGCGCGTGGATTGAAACCTGTCCGGTGTTTCGGATGGTTGAGCTGCGGTCCCGTCGCGCCCCATGCGGGCGCGTGGATTGAAACTGTTTTTTGAACCTCTTTTGGAATTGATTAGATGGTCGCGCCCCATGCGGGCGCGTGGATTGAAACATTTTCTGGGCGACGAGGAAGGTCTGCTTGAACTGTCGCGCCCCATGCGGGCGCGTGGATTGAAACACCAAATGACACGTCTGGTCAGGTTCGATTTGACGTCGCGCCCCATGCGGGCGCGTGGATTGAAACCGCAAAGGTGGAGCGTACCGTGATGGCAACATCTATCCACGGTATTTCGACTCAGTATCCGTTCTGAACGACTGCAGGCGCTCAAACTCGAACCGTCGGCTTTCGGCGGTCCGTGGGACAGTGCCCCGGACAGCCATTCGCGTTGTCTTACCATCGATGACGTCAATCCAGGAAACATCCGGTTCAAGAACTAAACCTAAACAGCACCCAACAATCACTGTCGTAGCCAGACTCCACCGTAGCTGGGCCGGCCACGGTTCAGATCCCTGGCGCTCGCAACCGACTGAACCCTGGCGGGCAGTTGACTACCCACAAGTTTTGTTTGATCACCCGCTAATCCCTCGCTGACGCGTTTTGAAGCAAGCGCTAAACAGCCGTTCCAGCTCAAATGACTCGGCAAATTGCCGCTTACACACCCGACTCTCCCGCGGGGGAGCAGCTTCGCTCACGGCTCAATAGGGCGGGGTTGCAGGGTGAGGCTAATACAATCGCCTCACGTTTTGAGCTAGCACGAG
>NZ_JAMYFE010000121.1 GCF_024129865.1 Stieleria tagensis
AGGTGCAACCTGGCGCTGCCTGCGGGCCGCAGCAACCCCAGTGAAAGATTGTCCTGGTTTACAGGGCCCCGGGTGTGTCGAATCGGAGAGTCGGATAAATCCTCCACACCAACGGGTGTATGACGCCAGGTTGCACCTGGCCTACTGGGTCCCTCGCGGGGTCTGTCCCCGCGCTGGGGGTTTATGACGCCAGGTTGCACCTGGCCTACTGGGGTGTGTCGGATCGGAGAGTCGGATGAATCCTCCACACCAACGGGGTCTGTCCCCAGGTTGCCCGCACTAGGATCTGGGTTTTTCGTCGGATTGCTGCAGTAAGCTCGTTGTGAAATCTACCGACGGACGTTCCAGGATTTCCAATTGTGCTGGATTGCTTGTCTACTAACATCGGGTCGGGAAGCCGACCGCACGTCACGTTAAGACTCCAAATCTGCCGACACCATGAAAAAACGCTCGCTTCGCTTCGAAACGCTCACGAACCGACAGCTAATGGCCGGTGACATTCTCTCGCCGCAGGAATACACAGACTGTGAGGCATGCAACTTTCCAGTGGTCGAGAGTCCATGGTTTGCGGAGCGGTTGCTGCTCAATAAGAGTCCGGTTGAGAAGTCAGAGCCATCAACTGAGGGTGTCGTGGAGCTGGCACCCAACGCAGCTACTGAGCCAGTCAGTGAAAGGCAAGCGGAGAGCAATTCGAGCACGGCTGCGGTTGGCAGTTCGTATCAAAACGAAATCGGAGCGATGGAGCCACATTCCTCCAGTGACCTTGTCGGTGATGTCTACGCCCCAGTGTATCGGGAATATGTAGCGGATCAGGACGGTGACTGGTCCGTTACGGTTCACTCAGATGGTCACCCACTCGAGGTTCTCGTTTACAGCGCAGATCTCAGCATCAAAGCACAATCGATCACAGACGGAGGTGATCAAGCTACCGTCAGCTTCACGATCAGCCAGGGCGAGTATTTTATTATCGAGTTCCGGGGTGATAGTCCGAGCTTCGGGTACTCAGTGCAGCAAGTTGGGGATTTCAACCAATCGCTCAGGGATCCCAGTTTGATCGATGATGCTGCAGAGCGTTCACTGCCGGATGCGAGTGTCGAGCCTTCGGAGGTTCTTGGTTACAGCGGGGGCAGTGACCTTCTTGAAATCCGGCCTTCATTTCAGTTTGAGCTGAGATCGAGCACGCAAGGTGCAAATTTCCAGGAGTTCGTTGCTCCATCGAACGGTCTATGGAAGTTCGAGTTTCGATCCGATTCGGGTGACTATGAAATTGCTGTGCCGAAATTGCTTCTAGCATCTCACGAGGGAATTTTCAGAAGCGAGAACGGAAACGTCGAGATCGCTCTGCCCTTGGCTAGCGAAGAGACTGTTTTATTCCAGCTCCCGGCGATGGATGGCGTGCTCTCATTGTCGATCAAAGAGCTACTGCCGGCGGGGTCTGTCCCCAGATTGCCCGCATCGTTTTTGCCGCATGGGGCGGTTAGCGAAGGACGCTGATGGTCCTCCAGATCCCCAACAGGGCGACGGCAAGGACTGCGAAGAACGCGGAAACCAATCGCCAGCGACTGAGTGATGCGAGAGGGCTTGATTTCGGTTTAACGACGACGGCAAGCAAAAAGCAACCGACAATCGGCAGCAACAGTCCATTGGCGACCTGAGCAAATTGAATGGTCAGTGCGGGGCTTTTGCCGAAGTGGATCGCTAAATAGCCGCCGATCCAAACCACGGCAATTGCGATCGCTCGAAACCGGCGGCTGCTCGGATCGGCTTTCCACCCCAGCGAGCCACACACTGCGTACGCGGTTGCAATCGGCGCGGTGATTGAACTGGTCAGGCCGGCGGCGAACAGCCCGACCGCAAAAGCCACGCCGCCAGCGTCTCCCAGCGCGGGACGAAGTTGGACGGCGATTTCGTCGATCGAGTTCCAGTTGATCTTAGACTGGTAAAACGCTGCGCTCGCGGTCGTCAGGATTGATGCGGTGACAAACCCACCCAAAAGAACCGAAAAGCACGTGTCCCAGTCCGATTGCCGGACAGCATCGCGCGGGTTTTCTCCCTGCCAGGTTGTTGCAGCGCTGCTGGCATGCAGGAATAAGTTGTAGGGCACGATGGTTGTTCCGATCAAAGCCAGCACGATCGTCAAGTTGTCTGCATCGATGCTCGGCGAAACGATTCCTCGCAGGATCTGCTCCGATTCGGGCAGCGAGATTAAACCGGCGATCAGAAAGGATCCACTCAGGATGGCTACCCAAGCGATCAAAAAGCGGTGGAGAATCTTGTAGCGTCCCAGCCAGATGATGGTCGTTGTCAATGTAACTAAGATCATCAGCCAACTGCTTGTCTGGATTCGAAAGACGGGAGAAAGGCCTGCGGCGGCTCCCGTCAGGTTTCCAGTTTGGTAGGCCGCATTGCCAATTCCGATCGAGGCGATGACCAGAGCCACCGCGGGTCGTTTCCAGCGCGATTCCGCCAGAGTCGATCGAATCATCTCGCCGAGTCCTTTCTGTTGACTGATTCCCAGGCGAGCAGCAAGGGATTGCAGGACAATCGTACCGAGGCTGGCCAGTACGACAGTCCACAGCAATTGACAGCCGAACTGCGCACCCGCTTTGCTGGCAGTGACCACGGTGCCGGGGCCAATAAAAGCTGCGGTGACCAGTAAGCCTGGGCCCAAGCGAAATCCAGGTCGCAATGTCTTTGGAGAGGTTTCAGCGGTGGGCATCTTCCGTTCCGATCCGCTCGATCGCGTACAGCCCAAACGTTGCCAGCCAATGGTCTCCTTCGTAGTGTCCGCTATTGATGTAGTTCAGGCCTGCGGCCAAGTGTGCATCGGCGCTTTGAAGAAGTGGTTCGCGAAGCGGATGCGAGGGATTCAGTGCTGCAGCGACGGATCGCAGGCACCAGGCGCGATTGAGATTCAGTCCGGCCAAATGCACAATCTTGGGGTCGGTCACGTCGCTGACCGGAACCGGAGCAATCGTGCCGTCATCCAGTTGCGTGGCCAAGTCGGGGACAAATTTGGCCAGCCAATCTGTGAACTCGTCTTGCGTCAGAACGCGACGCATCAGATCGGCCTCATTCCAACAGGACGAAAAGAAATCGTGACCCGAGGGTTCGTATTGAACGGGGTAGTCAACGTCGCTGGCATAAAAGGCTGTGGCCCGTTCGGTCACCAGGCTCTCAAGTGGCTCCATTTCCAGGGCGCGCGCGTAGTCCATGATTTGCCCTAAAGCAAAGCCGGTGTCAGGGTGCTCTCCGGTCCGAATCGGAAACGTCAGCAGCGGCAGATAGTCTTGAATTCGCCGTCGCAGCAATGTTTCCAGCGGTCGAAGATTATCGCGCCACCTGCTGGCATCGGGATCGTCCCAGTCATCCAGTTCGACCACTAGACGCAGGTACCAGGCCCAGCCGTACATGCGCTCAAACGTCTTCTGTTCATCCAGTGCAAAGAAGTCGGCTTCCTGTTGCAGATTCTCCGCAGTCAGATGGCTAGACAGGGTTTCGCGAATCTCTGTCGCGGCAGCGATATCGGGGTATCGTTTCAGCAGTCGCACCAGCACCCAATGCCCGTGCACACTGCTATGCCAATCAAAGCAACCATAGAACGCGGGGAAGTTTTCTCGCGGCGTTCGGATTTGGTCCGCGCTGGTGTAGACCAATGACAATTTGGTGGGGAATTCGGTGTCGACGCCTTTGAGCACCAGCCTTGCCCAGCTTTCGGCCGTTGCTTGATCCAACCCGCTTGTTGTCGACTGACCATTTGACATCGGTGTGAAAACCAGGCAACCGAGCATCGTTGCCGCCAGCCACAGCGGCATACGACCAATCGGCAGTGAGCGGAGAACGCGAGGGCAGATTTGACGCAGCATCGTTAAACGTGTTGGTGTGGGGCAGGCTGGTGTGGAGGCTTCAGCCGGGAGTCCAGCTTAGAGTGTGTCGTCCCAAGTGTGGGCTGTCGAATCAGCAGGCGAGCTATGCTTCTTGCCCGCCAAGGCGTTGGATCGGCGGAGCGATCGACGACATTTCATTGTTTTGAGCTCTCGCATTGGGGCGTCGGTCTGCCTCTTGATTTCGACTCTGGTTGCGGTCTCTTT
>NZ_JAMYFE010000122.1 GCF_024129865.1 Stieleria tagensis
AACGCCGTTGGCGTAGAGATCGAAGTAGCGATTTGCCGATCCATTCGAGTTGAACCGGCAGTTTAGCGCAACATCATCACTTGCGCGTCGTGCTGTTGGTGATGGTCGGCGCATAAAAAAACTCTGCGGTTGAGCGCCGAGGGGGCTCAAGCACGCAGAGTCTTGATGTGCCGGTGAAGGCTGGGAACAGGTCGAACTACTTCAGTTCAACGCTACCGCCAGCTTCTTCGATTTCGGCTTTGACCTTTTCAGCGTCTTCTTTGGAGACGGCTTCTTTCAGGGTCGCGGGGACGCCTTCCACCATCTTCTTGGCTTCCATCAGCGAAGCGCCGGTCAGGTTTTTGACGACCTTCACAACGTTCAGCTTCTTGTCGCCGAATCCGGTCAGGATGACGTCAAATTCGGTTTGCTCGACAGCTTCGGCAGCTCCGCCGTCGCCACCACCAGCAGCCATCATGACACCACCGCCAGCGGCGGGCTCGATGCCGTGGACATCTTTCAGGTAGTCGCTCAGCTCTTTGGCTTGCTTGAGGGTCATTTCGGCGATCTTATCGCCCATTTCTTTTGCTTCGGCACTGAACTCAGCGACCGCAGTGGCTTCATCAGACATGACAGGTTTCCCTTAAAAAACGAATGGTCGGTTGTTTGTAAAACGATTTGGGGGTTCGATAGCTGCGGCGGCCGACTACTCGTCGCCTTCGCTGATCTTTTTCAGCTGGCTGTTCAGCATCTTCCCAGGTCCCAGCATCGCGGCGGATAGCGTGGATCCTGGTCCGAGAATCTGTCCGACAAGAATCGAGACTTGTTCTTCACGGCTGGGCCATTTACTGACCGCTTTGACACCATCGGCATCAAGCTGTTCACCGTCCATGACGGCGCCGCTAGCGACAAAGTTCTCGTACTTCTCGCCGTCCTTGTCCAAACGGACAACTTCCTTGACCAGCGACACAAAGTCTTCGCCGCCGTAGCAAACTGCCACGGGGCCACTGGCGCCTTCGAAGGCCGGAGCCAACGAAGTTCCCTCTGTAGCGCGCCGAGCCAGAGAGTTTTTCACGATAAACATCGTGATGTTCTTCTCGGCCAGTTCGCTACGAAGTTCATTAGTCGTGTTCGCGTCCATCCCGACGGTGTTGACCAAAACGGCGTCTTGGACACCATCAAGCCGCCGCTGGATGTCGCGGGTCACGAGTTGTTTGACGTACTTACTCATCAGATTGATTCACTGGATTGAATGTTCGAAATCGCCGACTAGCAAGTCACTCGCACACTCGGGCTCATTGTCCCGCAGATAGCGACGCCCTTGAGATAGGTGCCCTTGACGGCTTGCGGCTTCATGCCGTTGACGAAATTGACGAATGCATTGATGTTGTCGACTAGTTTGTCGGCATCAAAGCTCATCTTTCCGACCATTGCATGGACGTTGCCACCCTTGTCATTACGGAACTCGACCTTCCCGGCCTTGTATTCCGCAACCACTTTGCCGACATCCGGCGTGACCGTTCCGGCGCGAGGACTGGGCATCAGGCCACGCGGGCCGAGCACACGTCCGAGCGGGCCGACTAGGCCCATCATGTCGGGAGCAGCAATACAGACGTCAAAGTCTGTCCAGCCGTCTTTGATCTTCTTGGCCAAGTCGTCTTGGCCGACTTCATCCGCACCGGCTTCTTCGGCCGCTTTGGCCGCGTCACCTTTCGCGAAAACGACGACACGTTGCTTTTTTCCGATTCCATGCGGCAAAACCAGCGAACCACGAATGATTTGGTCAGCTTGGTTGGGATCAACTCCCAATCGCATGTGGACTTCGACCGTTTGATCAAACTTGGTCGAGTCGTACTTCTTCAGCGTCTCAACAGCTTCCGACAAAGGAAGCGGATTGGCTGGTTGTTTTTCGAGTGCGGCGCGATACCGCTTTGATTTCTTACCCATATGGTCACGACTCAAAGGAGGTCGGGTGGTGTTAGCAAAATCACCGGGCCCGAGGCATTACGAACCTCGGCGGCAAATTCTCCCACTTCTCAAAAACCTAATCGGCTTTCGAAGAGTCGAGAATATTGAGAAACTCGGCGAAATCGTCAACGCCAATTGTGCAACTTGCCAAGAAGTTTTTTTTAGCTGCCATGGGATCGACCCGGACAGCCCCCGTCGGTCACTTGTCTGTGGCACCGCGGCGGAGCACCCGGACGAGCGTGTCGATCACCGCCTGAGCCGCCTCGCGTTGACGTCCGACGCGTTTATTGGCCTTCAGCTCCAGCTGCCAGGTCCGCGGCGACTGGCCGCGAAGCCCGACGCCTAAGAAAAAGACCCCGTCCATCCCCGGCGGCGCATCCGGTCCAAGGTGACCGGTCACCGCGGCGGCAATGCCAGCCTGCGGCGTCTGGTGCAACGCGCCGCCCACCATCTGATGGGCCACCGGCGCACTGACCGACGTGTGCCGCTCGATGATATCGGACGCGACGCCCAGCCATTTGACCTTGGATGCGTCTTGGTACACCACCATCGAACCGCTCAGCCACTGGGAAACCCCCGGCACCGTCGCCAAAGTCGCCGCAACCAACCCCCCGGTGCAGCTTTCGGCCAGCACCAGTTGCTGCTGCTGTGCCGCCAGCAGTTCGACCAATTCGACCGCAGCGCTCTCTAAATCCATTTCAATTCTTTCTCGACGGAATCACGATCGGGTGAAAAATATGCGTTGACGAAAACCCGTGCCAAAGTGTGTGCCTTGCTGGCTCTTCTGAACAGCACCGGCAAAAGATTTGCACGCCGAGTGGTTTGTCGCACCAAAATCCCTGCGTTTGCGACCAAAGGATTGACGCATCCGGTGTATCCTGCGGTGCTCCACTGCGACCCTGTTTTTTGGTAACCCGACGCGTCACTTCAACGGCGCTGGTGTGGAGGATTTATCCGACTCGGGTGAGGGTTTTCTGCGAAGAATCAGGCCGGTCGGATAAATCCTCCACACCAACTAGCGACCGGCTAATTAAATCAACAGCCCGGTCGGGTTACCATAAAAGCGCAACTTCAAAACGCACACAGCGCCGCCTGCTTTCCATGCAACACACCGCGACAGCCCCCCACGCCACAACACAGCACGCCACACCGTCACACCACTTGGCGACGATCACGCCCATCGCCGATCGCGATGCCGGCCAAGTCCTGTCGTTGGGCTGGAAACTGTTTCTGAACGCTTGTCTGTTGCTGATCCCCACGCTGCTAGTCGGTTCGCTGATTCCGGTGCTGGGCGTCGTGTTTTGGTTCGCTCCGGTTCCCGCGCTGTGGCTGTTGGGTATCGGGTTGGTGTTAGTGCTGGTGGTGCAAGTGCGCTGGGCGACGGCTTATCCCGAATGGCCGATGAACCGTGTCCTGGTGCGGCGACTGCGGTCGGTGTGTAAATCACGCAGCGGCCAGTCCTGGATCGACAACGCCCGCCTGGTCGAGTGGGTGCCCCGCGAGAACTGGGCGGCGAGCAAGCTAGAAACGGCGGAGGACGTGATGTTGATCCGAGTCAGCGACGATGGCATTGAAATGGAAGGCGACTTTGCTCGCTACTGGTTTCCGCCGGAGTCGATCATTGATGTGGAGACCGAATCGGTGCGTCCGGCTGGCTGCGTGCACGCATTGCACTATGTGATCTTGGTCGTTCGCACCAGCGATGGCCCCCAAGAGTTCCCGTTGTCGTATCGCGATCTGGGGCTAGGCCAACTCTCGTCCACGCGACGCTATCGCCAGACCATCGAATTGGCCCATCAGATCCGTGGCATCGCCCGCGGCGGTGATCTGACCTATGGCGACCCGGCGGCGCGAAGTCACCCAGCGCATCTCCAGGTCAGGCCACGGGCGCGCTCTCAGGTCAATCCCTATGCGGCCCCGCGAGCGGTTTAGGAATCCTGGCCGGCGACCGCTAAACGCGATTGAATTGCTGGTCGACGGAGTCGTCGACCGGGTTCGGGTCGGGAACGGCGCCGTTGGCTTGCAGCACGGTTTGGACCACATCGACCAATTGATCCAGCCGGAAGGGTTTGAACAGTTTGGCTTTGGGGTGCAGTCCGTTTTGCAAAGCATTGACGATCGAGTGCCCGGGGTCATAGCCGAATCCGGTCATCAAGATCATCGGCACCGGGTCGATGATGGCTTTGAGCCGCATCATCAATTGAAACCCGCTGTATTCGGGCAGTTTGATGTCGCTGATGATCACATCGTACTGGCTGTCATCACCGGCGTTGCGAACCATTAGAACGGCCTGATCGGCGCGCTGCGCGGTTTCGACGATTGCCCCGTAGCGTTCCAGCAACGTGTGCGCGTCTTCGCGAACCGTGCCATCTTCGTCAACGACTAAGATCCGTTTGCCTCGCAACATCGCATGCTCGTTCGATGCGATCCCCGGCGGCACCGCTTCCAGTGGCGTCATCCGCTGTCCGATTTGTTGGATCGTTTGTTTGATGTCGCGGGCGTTGCGCAAGATTCGGCGGATGCGATCGACCATTTCCGGCGAATGGCCGATGTAGTCTTCCATGACATTGACCGCGTCGTTCAGGATCTCGTCGACCGGCATCGCCACGGCACTGTGGATTGCATTGCAGCTCTGTTGAGCGGTGTCGGCTTTTTGGGCGACCAGCAACTCCAGCGTGTTCAGTGCAAAGCTGATGTCGCGGGCAAAGATTTCTAGAAACTGCAGGTCGCTTTCGCTGAACGCGGCCACGTCGGGGCTTTCGACGTTGATCGTGCCGAGCACTTGGTCATTTAGAATCAGTGGCACAGTCAACGAGCTGCGCGAGTTGGCCACGCCGGGCAGGAACAAGGGGTCGTTGACGACGTCGTAGCACAGGTAGCTGGTTCCACTTGAAGCGGCATAGCCGGTGATGCCATTGCCCTGTGGGTGGGCAAACAATTGTCGGTCGGCGGCTTGTTGATCGATGCCGACACTTAGCAGCGGCACCAGATTTCCGCTGGCCTGTTCCAGCAAGCGAATTTCGATGACGTCGAAATTCAATAGATCGGTTAGATAGTGACGGATGTTGTCTTTGAGCAGATCGATGCGTTCGTCGACGCCCATCTGGTAGATTTCGGTGGGCCGCAGATCGGCCAGTTCGCGCCCCGCGCGGTGGATCGCCGCGAGCTTCTGTTGCTGCAGGATTTCTTCGGTGATGTCACCGACGGTGACCACCAACTGCGTGGCCGGTGAGTGGTCGCCGACCGGCGCCGCACGGACTTGAAAGAATTGGCTGTCGGAGGTCTGGAAGGTGCCGCTGGTTTCTTCGCCGGTCGACAGGGCGGTCTGGAAGGGACAGGAATCGGATCCCATGACACCCGGATTACCGAGTAGTTCGTAGATCGTTTCGCCGACCGGATCGTCATCCAATTTACCGGCCCAGCTCTTGAGCCGGCGGTTGGCCCACAGCACACGGAGTTTTTGGTCAAGTAGCGCAGCGCCCTCGGGCAGATCGCGCAGCATCAAACCGCTTTGGCACAGCCCCCGCAATTCTCCCAATTCGGGCAGCAGTTCGCGGGCAATCCAGACTCCCTCGATGGCAGGGTCCGACAACTGATCCAAGACCGTTTGCGACGAATCGAGCAAAAGCACGTCGTCGTCGGAGAACCCCCGCGGCAATGTCTCGGCGGGGCCGACACAAATCAATCGCTTTGACTGCTCAGCCGAAGCGGAACCACCGGATAGGTTGCCGGTGCCGGAGGGATGAGTGGATCGAGTCATAGGACGTCTCTGACCACGAAAGTAAAAACGGGTTGAAACGGCTCGCCTTGGGCCGTTCCTGAGTGTTCACCGATCAATCTGTCTGCACAACACGGGTGTTCATCGGCAAGACTCCACTTGGAATCATACGAGAAAACGCGTGATCAACCACCTTTACTGCGCGCCAAAACATCGGTTTCCTCCGCCAAACCGGTTCAGCTGCCTGTCAACCCACATTGTGGTCCGTTCATCTGCCCGTAGTTCGGGCGGTGCGATCGCAGTCCAACGCCTCCATTCGGGCCCGAAGCCCATTGTTGACCTCCGCGGCGTGATCCGGCTTTCTTTTTTGGCTGCCAAGATTAATGCGACAGCCAGCCGGAAATACCGCAACAATTCATCTTTATGCATGCCAGCGAAGTAATCTTCGCAAATTACCCAATCTGTAACAGGCGGATTGTTGACAGGGGTATGCGCAGGTCTAAATTCAAGGGGCTGGGCCGTAGCCCAAACTACGCAGCCGTTAAAAACTCTCTCGTATTTCCATCGCTGGCTCACTGGCTGTGAGACTAAAATTGGAGGACTCCCTCGAATGACTACAAACATGTTTCGATCCATCGCAGGACTGTGCGCCGCGCTCCTGTTCGCGGCTAACGTTTCTGCCGGATGTGGCGAATGCGGCGGCTGCGCAAGCGGTTCTGGCTGCGTCTCCGGTGGCGGTGTCGCCAGCGGTAGCGGCAGTGGCGCCGTTGTCGACGGTGATTGTGGTGCGGCCTGTGGGCCGACCGTGACCTACCAAACGCAAACCGTCATGCGACCGCAAATGACGACGGAAACCCGCATGGTTCCGACCACGACCTATCAAACCGAAACACGCAGTCGTATGCGTTCGGTAACCCGACGCGTTGCCAAAGTGCAAACCCGTCAACAGACCTACACGGTCAACGTACCGACGACTCAGACCCGTACCGAGTCCTACCAAGTTCAAGTGCCCGTCGGCTACACCGAAGAAGTGCCTTACACGGTGCAGGTCCCGGTGACGACCGAGGTCGAACAACAGTACAGCGTCTGTGTTCCTTACACCGACACCGTCGAACAGACCTACTGCGTGCAAGTTCCACAGACGACGGAAGTTCAACAGAACTACACCGTTTGCGTGCCTTACACCGAACCGCAAACCTACACGGTCAACGTTCCTTACACCGAACAAGTGCCGCAAGAGTACACCGTTTGTGTGCCCGTTCAAAAAACGCGAACCGAGACCTACGACGTCCAAGTTCCGTACACCGAGCAGGTCGAACAGCAGTACACCGTTAGCGTGCCCGTTCAAAAATCGCGGACCGAGACCTACCAGGTTCAAGTTCCTTACACCGAACAGGTCGAACAGGCCTACACGGTGTGCGTGCCGGTCACCTCGACCCGCACCGAAAGCTACCAAGTCTGTGTGCCCTACACCGACACGGTGACGCAAACCTACGCCGTTCAAGTGCCTCGCACCGAACAAGAAACCTACACGGTCCAGGTCCCTTACACCGAACCGCTTGAGCAAACCTACACCGTTTGCGTTCCTTACACCGAGCAAGTGACGCAAGAATACACTGTGCAGGTTCCTTACACGGAACAGGTCGAACAGACCTACACCGTGCGTGTTCCGGTTACACAAACACACACTGCCACTCGCAGCGTGACCAAGTGCGTGCCCGTGACGACGATGAAAACCGTCACCGAAGACCACGGTAGCTACCAATGCCAAGCCGTCACCAGCAGCCCCGCTGTCAGTGCCGGTGCCGGATGTGGTGGTGACGCTGGTTGCGGCGGCGGATGCGACGGCGGATGCGGTGCTGCTAGCACTGGATGCGGCGGATGCGGTGCTGCCACTAGCGGCTGTGGCGGATGCGACAGCGGTTGTGGTGGATCGGCTGGTATCGTCGGCGGTGCCGGCTGCAGCAGCCCCTGTGCTCCGACCGTGAGCTATCGTCAGGTTTACGTGCCGAACTTGGTTTGCAAACAAGTTCCTGTCACGACCTACCAACAACAGGTCACGCAAGAGCCGTACACCTACACCACGACCAGCTACACCTGCGAAACGAAAACGCGAATGGTGCCCGTCACCAAGTGCCGTACCGAAACTCGCACGCGTACGATCAACGTCACCAAGTACCGCAACGAGCAACGCAGCCGAACCGTGCAGGTTCGAAAGTGCCGCACCGAAGAACGTACCCGTGACGTCACCAAGTACAGCACCGAAACTCGCACCCGCGAAGTCCCGGTTCAACGCACTCGCATGGAAACTCGCACCCGCGAAGTCCCCGTGACGACCATGACCACCGAATCGCGCACCCGCACGATCAATGTTCAAAAGTGCCGCACCGAAGATCGCACCCGCGAAGTTCCTTACACGGTCATGACCACCGAAACCCGCAGCCGCATGGTTCCGGTCACCAAGTGCCGTACCGAAACTCGCACCCGCGAAGTTCCTTACACCGAAATGAGCACCGAAACCCGCACCCGCATGGTTTGTGTTCAACGGACTCGTCAGGAAGAGCGAACTCGTAACGTTACCAAGTACCGTAACGAAACTCGCACTCGCACCGTTCCGGTCACCACCATGACGACCGAAACCCGCTCTCGCAGCGTCCCGGTTCAACGGACTCGTATTGAAACCCGCACCCGCATGGTTCCCAAGACGACCTACACGACCGAGCAACGCACCCGCACGGTGAACAAGACTCGCATGGAAACGGAAACCCGTCAGCGCGAAGTCAGCTACACCGTTTGTGTCCCAGAAACTCGCACCCGTACCTACAACGTCACCGTTTGCGAAAACGTGACCGAACAGGTTCAGGAAAACTACAACGTCTGCGTTCCCGTGACGACGATGAAAGAAGTTCAAGTGCAAGTGTGTCGACAAGTTCCGACCACCATCCAAGTTCCTGTGTGCAGCTACGGCACTTCGGTTGTCGCACCAGCAGCAGCTGCTGCCCCGATGGCGACCGGCGCTGGATGCACCAACTGCGGAAACTAATCTGGTCTCCGATCGCCGACCCAGACGATCGACGACAGTGAAACGAAACGGCCCGCGCGAGGAAACTCGTGCGGGCCGTTTTTTATTGGACTCGCGGCAGATCGGGATTTGGTATCTTGGTGACTCTTGTCCACCGATACCGTTGAACCAGCTGACATGTCTGACCCCGTCGCAGCCGAACCGATCCTGCCAAAAATTTCGCTGAGTGGGTTGATCGGGTTGGTCACCGCCAGCGCCGTCGCAATGGGGATCGTGCAACAGGCTGTCACCAACGGCCAGACCTGGGCCGTGCTGACGACGATCGCCTTGGCTGCAATCGTGGTCCCCGTACTGATGTATGTTGGCACGTTCTCTGCCGCCAGCTTGTTCTCGACCATCGGGTCCGCAGCAATGGGACCCGACGCACCACAAGTCGTTTACGTCCCGACCGCCGTCATGCCGGTCCGCAAGATCGTCGGCGACGGTGATTCCGACACTGATTCCAATGCCCCTGGCGCCGCATCCGTCCAAGCCATCCCAACCGACGAGACCAACGAATGATTCGAGTATGGGTGCTGGTTGTTGCGGGGATCTGGATGACAGCCTTGCAACCGCTGCGTGGTGAAGAGATTCAGCTTGGTGTGGCACCCTCGAATCCCGCCGCCGCTGGATTTTCGATGTCTGTGTTAACCGAACGTTTGGGCAACGAAGGTTTTCAACCGGTCACCCTGCGATTCAATGCGATCGGCAAATCATTTTCTGCCCAGCGGCAACTGCGGATTCAATTTCGACCGCGGACTCAATATCACACCGAACTGGATTTTCAGTTCACCTGCGACGTGACCGTTCCTCAAGGCGTCAAAACCCATGACGTTTCAATTTTGGTGCCACACTTCTATCGCTGGGAATCCTGTTGGGTCGAGATTCAGGAAAATGGACGGCGGGTCGGTAAATTCCCTTCGTCGATGGGGATTTCCCAGTTGGCCAAGGATTGGGGCCAACACGTGTCGATCGGGATCATTGTGCCGCGCGACGCAGCTAGTTCCGGCCAACCCTGGGCCACGTTCCCCGACGTCCGCTCGATCGTGACTGTCATCGGCGGCGGACCGATCGACGACCAGGCGGATGTCAAACGCTTGGACGACAAACAGTCGCGGGACTACATCGACAAACTCAAGCACAGTTGGGTCCGCTTTCGAATTTTAGACGAAGACGAATTGCAAACGTCATGGTTGGGATACAGCCAACTCGATCTGATCCTGGCTCCGTTTCCTGTGTTGAAGCGAATTCAATCCGACCAGCCCCGGCACAGCGATGCGCTGCAGCGATGGGTTTCCGCAGGCGGCCAGATTTGGGCCTACGCCGCACCGCCGCAATCCACTGCGACAAAGTCATCGGATTGGTTGACGGTCACCGACAAGCAATCCAGCGCTGCATTGCAGTTCCCGGTAAAACCCGCACGCAATCTATCGCTGGGGACCAACAACGACACCTCGCCGATCGAGTACCAACCGTGGAGCTATGGCAGCTACTACCAAAACTCCTATGCCTATAACGCGTCGGGCAATAACGAAACCACTCGCAATGCCGTCTACAAAGATCTGATGTCGGCAAAAAACCCGATGGTCGAAGTGCTCAAACCCGGCGAACTGCAAGCCAAAATCGGCGTCGTCTCTTATGGGCTCGGACGCGTCGTTTTGATCGACGATCCAGATCCGTTTCCCGGCTCGTTTCAACTGTGGCAGGGACTGGAAACCGATCAACAAAAATGGTCGCAGCGAAATGGCGTGGATTACTCCACCGGCAACGACAGCTATTGGGCTTGGTTGATGTCCGCGGTCGGCCAGCCACCGGTCACCGCATTTGTGATCTTGAACGGTTTGTTTGTGCTGGTGATGGGGCCCGTTCTGTACTTCACGCTCCGGCGACGGGCTCGATTGTACCTGCTGTATTTCCTTGCCCCGGCGATGGCTTTGGTCGTGACCTTGGGGTTGTTCCTATACGCGTTTCTGTCCGATGGATTTGACAATCGCGCTCGGGTACGGCAACTGACTTGGCTGGACGGAAAACACCCGACACAAAATGCGGCGGATGACCAGTCACATTATCCAGCGATCAACCAATCGCGTCAGACGTACTACACCGTCGTCGACAACCAACAAGGATTGCGTTTTCCCGACGACACGATGGTCTTACCGGTTCACCATTCGGCATTGATGAACAACTACAACTACAACGTCGCCAGTGGGCAGCGACCGGGCGACTACCTGATTCAACAACAGGGCGACCAGCGGATTTATTCGGGCGATTTCCTGCCGACTCGATCGCAGGTCCACTACTTAGTGACACAACCCAGCGAGCAAACGTTTCCGATCGACGTGCAATTCGATGCTTCCACGGTCACGTTGACCAACCGGCTGTCCACCCCACTGCACCGGGTGATGGTTCGCGATCCGGACGGGATTTACTGGCAATCCAATCATGTTCCGCCCGGTGCGACCGTACAGCTCAATCGCGAGAACAAGAATCTGTTCCCGCAGATCGCCAACGACGTGATCGATCCCAGTACGTCTGATTTGCCGGTGCCCTATCAGGCGCGCACCTCGCTGAATGATCGGACCGGGATGGAGACCAAATTCAGCGACTTTGTCCAAACACCGCCGACACGCTCGTTTGTCGCGTTGACCGATGTTGCGGCCGATCAGTTCGCACTCCGCCAATGCGTCCCAGAAGATTGTGTCCAGCTGATCGGAGGCATGCTGCCATGATCGAATTGGCCAACCCAACCGCCGAAACGGTCACGGCAACGCCGCACCTGTCTTGGCAGGGGCCGATGATTGAACTGCAATCGTTGACGCGACTGTTCGGTACGACCCGTGCGGTCGACAATGTGTCGTTCCTGGTACCGCGCGGCAGCGTGTTCGGCTACATCGGTCCCAACGGTGCCGGCAAAACGACCAGCATGCGAATCCTGGCAACACTGGAATTGCCGACCAGCGGCGATGCATTCGTCGAGGGGCTGTCGTCGGTCAACGATCCGGATCGCGTCCGCCGTCGACTGGGGTTCATGCCCGACAGTTTCGGTTCGTATAGCGACACCAACTGTGCCGAATACCTGGACTTTTTTGCCCGCTCCAACGGGCTGATCGGTCGCGAACGGACACGGCGAATGCGCTGGGTGATGGACTTCACCGGTCTGCGTTCGATGGCCGACAAACCGATCACAGGACTGAGCAAAGGAATGCGCCAGCGATTGTGTTTGGGCCGCGCGCTGATCCACGACCCATCCGTATTGATCTTGGATGAACCCGCCGCAGGCCTGGACCCACGAGCGCGCATCGAATTGCGGCACATCATTCGATCCTTGGCCGCCGATGGAAAAACGATCCTGATCAGCAGTCACATCCTCAGCGAATTGGCCGAGATGTGTGACCGCGTCGGCATCATCGAACAAGGCCGATTGTTGGCCGATGACACCGTCGCCGGTTTAAAGAATCGCTCGCAAACACACCGCGATCTGATTGCGGTCATCGACGGTGAACTGACACCCGCGATCGACGTCCTATCCGAATTGGATTTTGTTTCGGATGTGATCCAGGCCGAACACACGCTGCGATTTCGCATCACCGGCGATCGCCGCCGACAAACCGAAGTCCTACATCGCTTGTGTGATGCCCGCGTGAGCGTGCTGGAGTATCGGTTGATCGACGAATCGCTAGAGGATCTGTTTTTGAAAGTCACATCGGGGCGTGTGCAATGACCGATCACAATTCGTCCAGCCCGCCGCTGGCCGCCGGCGCAAATGGCAACTCCAGTGCAGCGGTCGCCGGCAGCGCCCTGGGCGACAGTTCCTTAGGGGGTGGTGGCGAATCGATTCCCTATCCCGCGCTGGCGCTCGATCCCGACGGCCACGGTTTCTGGGGCGGTGTCGACCGCATCACCGAGCGTGTGACACGCGTCTTGAACCCGATTCTGGTCAAGGAGGCCCGTCAATCGCTCAAGAGCAAACAGTTTTTATTCACCTTCTTTTGTCTGCTGGCTGCGTCTTGTGCATGGACGATCCTGGGGATCGTTTTCAACGCGCCTGATGTCTACTACATCCCCAGCGGCGACACGTTGATGATCGGTTATTTTCTGATCTTGTCGGTGTCGATGTTTGCCTTTGTACCGATCGTCGCCTTTCGTTCGCTGGCTGCCGAACTGGACGAGGGCACCTACGAGATGCTGGCGATCACGCGTCTGTCTGCCTGGCGAATCGTCTCGGGCAAAATGAACAGCGCCGTGCTGCAGATGATGATCTATTTTTCTGCCATCGTGCCCTGCTTGGCGTTTTGTTATCTGCTGCGCGGCATCGGGCTGTTGACCATCATCTTGGTGGTGGCGATCGTCTTCATCGTCGCTCTCGTGTTGACGTCGCTGGGACTGTTGCTTTCGACACTGGCGACTGGTCGCACCCTGCAAACATTCCTGTTGGTCGGGCTGATCGCGTTCATCACGTTCGTCGAATTCACCTGTTGTGGAATGGTGTTCTCACTGGTGTTGCCGGAGGACTGGAGCGGTACCTGGTTCGGATTTCTGATTTCGTTTGTGATGGCCGGTTCCTTTGTGGTGCTGTTTCTGTCGGCTGCAGCGGCCCGCATTGCGCCGATCACAGAGAACCGATCCACACGGTTGCGGGGAATCCTGTTCGCGCAGCAAGTGCTGTGGATCATCACGATTTCCTACGCCGCTTGGTCGACCGGCGAACCGGACTGGGCCAACGTCGGTGCGATGCAGTTGGGGATTTTCTGGTTGTTCGTCGGCATCTTCATGTGTGGCGAATCCCCTGAACTCAGCCCCCGTGTCCGCCGTGGTTTGCCGTCGACCTATGCCACACGGATGTTGTTCACCTGGTGGACACCGGGCCCGGGGACAGGATTCATGTTCGTCGTCGCCACCGGCATCGCTGGGCTGATGGTGCTGGCCGGTGTCGGTGCCATCAGCATTCAATCCGGGCTTGGCAATCGCAGTTCAGCGGACACGCCGCCGGTGTTTTTTGCAGCGATCATGGCGGGTTACTTGTTGGGTTACCTTGGTGTGATCCGCTTAGTGTCGATGCCGTTTTTGAAGCGATTCGGCCCCTCCTTTGTCGCGCCGCTGCTGGCCGCCACCCTGGTTTTCTTTGCCGGAATCATTCTGCCGGCGATCTTTGATGTGGCCATTCAAGGCCGCGTGCCCAACAACTACACGGTGGTGCATGCGAGCAACTGGATGTGGACGTTAAGCGAGGCGTTTAGTGGTGGAGTCGCCGGCGAGATTGCAATGCTGATTTTTGCCGTCGGCCTGTTGATCCTGGCGATCAATCTGATTTCGCTCTTTCGCGAATTCCGCATCCGTCGCATCGCCGTGCCACGCCGGGTCAGCGAAGACCGCGCCCAGGCCTAGCCCGCCAGGATTCAACGCCTTGCAGCGGCTGATTCGCCACCATGGGACGCGATTTGGTGACGGTTCTTTTTTTCGTCGAGTGTTAGCGGAAATCTCGGGAGCGAATCGTCAGCCCTTGGACCTGGGTCGACAAATCGGTGATTCGCCCACAGATCACATGGATCACGCCTTTCTTGTTTTCCAATTTTCCGTCGACCAACCAAGCATTGCTGGTCTTGGCAACCTTGAAAAAACGCTCCCAGACTTTGGGGAATAGCACCAGATTGATCGGCCCGGTTTCATCTTCGATCGTCACAAATGTGATCCCCTTGGCCGTGCTGGGGCGTTGTCGCATCAACACCAAACCGGCCACTCGCACGTGACGCCCGTCACGCAAGTCCGGCAGTTCTGCGGCGGTCGCACAGCGCAGCCGAATCAATTCTGGGCGGGCAAACGAAATCGGGTGGGCCTTGAGACTCAGCCCGGTGGTACTGTAGTCGGCATAGACTTCCTCCAGCGGTGACATCGGCACCAATTCGTCCGGCAGCGGTTCGTCGTCATCAACGGCATCCAGCAGCGGCGTCTGGCCGGGGTGGGTCGCTTGCCCCAACGATTGCCACACCGCCGCACGGCGATCGCCCGCAACACTCGACAGCGCGTCGGCGTCGGCCAACAGTGCGATGACTGCGGCGGAGCTGCCGCTGCGCCGCGAGAGGTCTGCAATGTCGCGAAACGGGCCGCTGGTCTGTCGTGTCGCCACGATTCGCTGGGCCGATTCGTTTGCCAGCGAGTGAATCGTACCCAGGCCCAATCGCACCGCCGGGCCGCTGCGGTTCGGGTCCGGTTCGAGCGTCGATTCGACATCGCTATGATTGACGTCGACCGCTCGAATGCGAACGCCATGAGTTTTGGCGTCGGTGATCAACTGTGCGGGGGCATAAAATCCCAGTGGCTGGCTATTCAGCAGCGCGCAACAAAACGCAGCCGGGTAGTGACACTTCAGATAGCACGAGGCGTACACCAGCAGAGCGAAACTGGCGGCGTGCGATTCGGGAAATCCATAATCGCCGAAGCCACGAATCTGGTTGAAGACCTGTTCGGCAAATTTCCCGGTCAACCCGTTCTGTTTCATGCCGTCCAACAATTTGACGCGGAATTGATCGATCACGCCGGGGCGTCGCCAGGCGGCCATGGCCCGGCGCAACTGGTCGGCTTCGCCAGGGGTGAACCCGGCGGCAACCACGGCCAGACGCATCGCTTGTTCTTGAAAGATCGGCACACCCAGCGTCTTTTCCAACACGCTGCGAATCGCTGGACTGGGGTAGACCACCGCGTTGGGGTTTTCTCGCGCCGTCAGAAACGGGTGCACCATGTCACCCTGAATCGGTCCCGGGCGAACAATCGCAACCTCGATCACCAAATCATAAAAGCAGCGTGGTTTCAAACGAGGCAGCATGCTCATCTGCGCACGGCTTTCGATTTGGAACACACCCATCGTGTCGGCGCGACAGATCATGTCGTAGGTGGCCCGGTCGTCCGGCGGCAATGTCGACAGGCTCCAGTGGTCGCCGTGATGTTCGCGCACCAAGTCGAAACAGCGGTGCAGCGCCGACAGCATCCCCAGGGCCAATACATCGACCTTGAGTATCCCCAATTCGTCCAAGTCATCTTTGTCCCATTGGATCACCGTGCGTCCGGCCATCGCGGCGTTTTCGATTGGACAGAGTTCGCACAATCGCTCGGCCGACATCACCATCCCGCCGACGTGTTGCGACAAATGCCGTGGAAATCCGACCAGCGTGCGGACCAAATACTCAAACCGCTTGCCGACGTCGGAATCCGCCTCCAGCCCGCATTCGCCCATGTCGGCGGTCAGCCCCTCCTGGGATCGATGGCTGCCGGCGATCTTGGAAAGTGAATCGATCAGGTCCGCCGACAATCCCAACGCTTTGCCGACTTCGCGAATCGCACTCTTGCTGCGATAGGATGTCACCGTCGCCGTCATGCCCGCTCGATCACGCCCATACTTTTGATACAGATATTGCAGGACCTCTTCACGCCGCTGGTGTTCAAAGTCGACGTCAATGTCAGGTGCTTCGTTGCGTTCGCGGCTGATGAATCGCTCGAACAACAATTCGTTCTGACTGGGGTCGACGCTGGTGATGCCCAGGCAATAGCAGACGGCCGAATTGGCCGCACTGCCGCGACCTTGGCACAGAATGTCACGACTGCGGGCAAAGCGAACGATGTCCCAAACGGTCAGAAAGTAGGCTTCGTAATGCAGTTCTTCGATCAGTTGCGTCTCGTGTCGCAACATCTCAATCACGCGTTGCGGCACGCCACCAGGCCATCGCTGTTGGGCGCCTTCCCATGTCAATCGCTTGAGATGTTCGATCAATGACATCCCCGCCGGCGCGATTTCTTCGGGATACTCATACCGCAATTCGGACAGGCAAAATCGGCATTGGTCGGCGATCTCAATCGTTCGTTCGATCGCGTCTGGGACCGTGGCAAACAAACGTTGGATGTCATCCAGACTGCGCAGATGATGCTGGCTGTTGGAAAACCGTTGCTCGTGGACTCGGTCGATCGTGGTTCCGTTGCGGATCGCTGTCACACAATCGTGCATCAGCATCCGCTCGGGCGTGTGGTAGTAAACGTCACCCGAGGCGACCAGCGGCACACCGGATTGGTCAGCCATGTTACACAACCGCGCGAGTTGCCCCCGGTCGTCGACGCCCTGGTGAAGCGAACCGAGCAGGTATCCGGAGTCACGAAACAGCTCGCGGAACGGGCCGCGCAAGAATTCGGCCTTTAACGAGGGCCGATTGAATTTGTCAGGCGGATCTGCTTTTGGGATCGCCTGCTCAGACGACTCATAGGCACCGGCCAGCATCCCTTGGCTGAACTCGGCAACGTCATCCCAGTGCAATTCACATTGGCCCTTCTCGACTCGCTGGCGGCCGCGAGAAAGCAATTGGCAAAGGCGACCATAAGCGGCTCGATCGGTCGGCCACAGCACCAACGATGGCGCATCGGTCGGATGGATTTCCGCACCGACGATGTATTTGAAATCCAAGTCGCGGGCGGCACCAAATCCACGCACCACACCGGCCAGCGTTTCCGAATCCGTGAGCGCAATTCCGCCGTACCCCAGCGCGGCGGCGCGGCGGACCAGTTCATCGGGATGTGAGGCCCCGTGCAGGAAAGAAAAATTGCTTTTGCAGTGAAGTTCAACGTAGCGCATGACGCAACGTTAGACAGTTATCGCCGACCGGGCAACTCGCTAGCGGATGTCCTGCAGCACGCTTTGCGCCCGCTCGGTGAAATCCTTTTGGTCGATCAATCGCAATACCGTTTGGCTGCTCATCAGACGCACCAATGATTCGCGGTCAAGCGGTCTGCCCTGTGCGATGATTTCTTTAAAATCTGGATCCTGCTGCAGCTCCTCGATCGCCGACTGGATCTGAGGATCGTCACGCAATTCGGCAATCTTGGGATGGTGCAATAGCTGCTCCATTTTTGCCGGATCGCTCAATTGCCGCACGGTTTCGCGATAGCTGCCGACTTGTTTGAGCGCTTCGACGCGCTCAAACGGATTGTATTTTTTGGCGATCGGGCCGAACGCACTCTGACGCGTCTCGCTGGCCCAATGGTCAATTGCCACGGCAATGCGATTGGGGGTTTGGTTGTCGCCACGTTGCCACTGCTGGACACTCATCAATCCACCACAGATCAACAGGGCAATTGCACCGCCCTCGACCAGCCCGATCGTGAATCCGCAGTAGCTGTTCAGGACGTTTAACTTGCGGCGTTTGGCTAACACCATTCCGCTGGAAAGCGAGATCACAAGCGTCACAATGAGGGAGATCATCAGGCCGATGGATCCGATGCACAACAAGCGATTGGTCAACCCGGTGGTGCCGAACTGTGCCGAAAATTGGTCTTCATAACGAAGCCCAATCCAGGGGGCGATCGCCACTGCCAAGATGAACGCGACCACCGTGGCGACGATCCGACCCAATCCCATTTTGAAACCGCTCCAACCGAACATCGCAATGCCGATCACGGTCACCGCAGCGACGGTGTCGCCACTGCGATAAAACGCAAAGCCCGAGGCCAAGGCGGCGGCCCAGAGTGGATAGAACAGCCAAATGGGCATCGAAATCCGATCGCCGGGATCTGGCGCGTGTGGATGAGAAGCGGGTTCAGGTGGTCCAGGCATGATGGATTCATCGCGAATCGAGTTGCGCCAACAATACAGCTTGTCTGCAGTATAGGTTGCAAAGATTCAGCAGGACGCCGGTTTTTTCAAAGTCCAGCGAGGCAATCCATCAACGCGCCAAATCCCTCGCCGACCGGGCCGTTGATTTAGTGAGCGAGACGCGTGAATCTTGAAGCGGTGTTTTTGCGTGGGGCATTGGTTTTTGGTCACCCGATGCGTGAGTTTTGAAGTTGCGTTTTTGCGTGGGGCATTGGTTTTTGGTAACCCGAAGCGTGAGCGAGGGATCCCGTTAACACCCTAAATCCCTCGCTCACGCTTCGGGTTACCGTAAAAGCGCAACTTCAAAACGCGTGAGCGAGGGATCCAGCGAACACCCTAAATCTCTCGCTCACGCGTCGGGTGACCATTCCCGCGCTAATTTGCCTACGAAGATTGACGCAACAGCTCGTGATGGGTTGGGTCGCGACAAAAGCGCAACTTCCCAAACGGCCAAGTCGCGTCTTGCCCCCATTTCGAACTAGGCGATCAAAGGCGTGACAATGTCGGTGCTGTCGGCAAAGCGATCGATTTCCAGTCCCATCATCCGCGCTTGGGTCAGCCATAGATTGGCCAGCGGTGTTCCGTCTGGCAGGTTGATGTGCTGGCCCGATCGGACCCGTCGTCCGCCGCCGGCGACAATGATTGGCAGATCGTTGTACTGGTGAGTCGAGCCGTCACCCAATCCCGATCCATAGGTAAACAGCGTGTTGTCCAACAGTGTCGTGCCGTCCGGCTCTTGGATCTGATCCATTTTTTCGACCAGATAAGCAAACTGTTGCATGTGAAAGCGATCAACCTTCAGCAGGTCGTCGATCATTTTGGTTTGGTTGTGCGACATCTGGTGGTGGCTGCGCGGTGTGTCGAACAAGCCTTCGAACTGATACGGTGTATCCCAGCGTTCGGGACCGACCATCAACGTGGTCACGTTTGTCAGTCCGGTTTGCAAGGCGACAACCATCAAGTCGCCCATCAGGCGGATGTATTGGCCACGCGGCAAATAGGCTTCTGGGGGTTCTTCAAAACTGACGTGTGAAAGTTCCGTCTTCATCGTTTCCAATCGATCCATCTGGGTTTCGATGGTGCGGATCGACTCTAAATACTCGGCGAATTTGTGTTGATCCGCCTGGCCAAGATCTCGCTTTAGTTCAGCAGCATCCTGCAGAACCAAGTCGGTGATGTCTCGGTAGCGATCGATTTCTTGTGTCGAGAACAGACGCTGGTACATTTTCCGTGGGTCGCGAATCGATGGAGCCAGGTGGCCCGTTCCGTACCAGGAAATGTTGTCAAAGTAGATCGATTCTTTGTTGTCACGGTGACTGTTGCAGCTGAATTCCAACGTGGCGAACGGCGTTGTAGTACCGATCTTGTCGGCGACCAAATGATCCAGTGTTCGATCGAGTGGCCATGCCGAACCGCTGATCGTGTACGGCACCGCACTGCTTAGATAGCAGGATGCACATTGGGCATGAACATCGGTGCCTTGCTGGAACGTGCGGTCCATCCCGGTGATCAAGTTGATTTTCGATTTCAGGTTTTCCAGCGGTTGCATCGTTGGTGTCAATTCTGACAGCGGAGTGACGCTGTAGAACGGGTTTTGTTTGCCCAGCGATTTCATCACATTGCCCAGGTTTCCTTTGGGGATCACATGGTCAGACTCGCCGGGAAAGAACCCTCGTCGGACGACTCCGATGGGCACATAAAAATGCGCCATTCGCTGGGCAACGGTGGTCGGCGCGGCGGCAACGGCCAGGCTTTCCAGCCACGGCAACGACAGTGTCGCGCCGCCGATTCCACGCAGGAACGTTCGTCGTGTGGAAGTCATTGTCATCGTCAATCACTCGCCCGCCATAGATGGGTTTGATTTACTGAGAAAAGGTTCGCTAAGTGCAACCTGTCGGATCAGCGTTTGCATTCGGTAGTCGTCCGCCGCCGTGGCGTCGACGATTTTGTCCAGTGCGATCTGGTCGGCTGCCCCCAGGGGACGTGCCAATGCGAACGACAGTAAGTGTGCTGCCAAGCCGCGTGCGAAGCGATTCTTTTCGGCCAAGATCGCATCCTTGAACTCGACGACGTCATGAAACGCGTGTTTGCGGAACAGGGTTCCCGACATGTCGACTTGGCGGCCATTCTCGTACGTCTGTCGCCAAACCCCGATCGGATCATAGTTTTCCAGAGCGAACCCCAGCGGATCGATCTGTTCATGGCAGCCTTTACAGTCCGATCGCTCGCGGTGTAGCGATAGACGCTCACGCAGCGTCAGGTGTTCTTCACCAGCCACCGGTTTCTCGTCCAATGCGGGGACGTCGGCCGGCGGTGGTTCGGGTGGGTTGTTGAAGATAACGCCAGCCATCCAGGCTCCGCGCGTGATCGGTTGCGTTCGCTTTGGCCCGGATGTCATCGTCATCACCGCGGCGTTGGTGATCACGCCTCCGTTGCGTCGATCCGTGACCGGGAAGCGATAGAACTTGATGGGGCCGACGGCGCCTGATCGCCCGGTCTGTTTTTCGACAGGTCGATTGTCCAGCGATTGATAGGCGTCCTGCAATTGATTGGAACGATAGGTGAAATCAGAATCGATCAATTGGGTGATCGGCTGGTTTTCGATCAAGACGGTTTCGAAAATCAGCAAAGGTTCCAACATCATGTGCATGCTGTTGCGATACTTTGCAAAATAGAAACTTGCGTATTGGTCGCGATCAGGCACCGATGAAATGATCCGTTCCAATTGCAGCCACTGAGATGGGAAACTGTCGCAAAACCGTTTTAGTTTTCGATCTCCTAACATCCGCGTCAATTGCTGCTGCAACGTATCGGGATCAGTCAGTTCGCCATCAGCCGCGCAGCGCAGCAGTTCGGTGTCTGGCAAGCTGCCCCACAAAAAGAACGACAATCGCGAGGCCAACTCAAAGCCATCGATCGGCTGCGCGGACGCGTCGTCGCTGTCACGGTCATACAAGTACAAAAATTTCGGTGACGAAATCGTAGCGGCAGCAATCGATTTCATGGCGTCGGTGAACGTAGCCCCGGATTCGATTTGCCGGAGCACATAATCCGAATAACGGTCGAGTTGGTTGCTGTTGACCGTCTGCCGGAACGCCCGCGAAAGGAACGGGTCGAGTCGGCGATGGATCTCCGCTTCCAACTCTGCCGATTGCTTCGGCGGTGCGAAAAATTCGTTCCAGCATCCCACATTGCGAGGTCCGAAATCGGGGCTTTGCGTGATCGACTGTCCGAGTTTTAAAAACGACTCCATCAACAGCGGCGAGAGCGAAAGATGATCACCTTGATTGTCAAATCCGTGTTCGGCACGCAGGTCCTGGGGGAACGCCGCGACGCCGGCGAGTCGAGGTTCGATCATTTGCGATTTGCCAAGCGGCCGACTGCCGACCGTCACGACGTCAGCCATTTTTCCTGACGCCGGTTGAAAGTAACCGTTGTGCTCTCGCATCATCCGTTCGGGCAACGTGAACACGATGCAGCGCAGATCAAAAAGATCGATGACCGCATTGTTGTATTGGAAACGGTTCATTCGCCGCACCGGCGCGTGCGGAAAAGACTTTTGATGTCCAATCGATTGCCGCCGTATCGTCTTCAACGATTCAACCAGATGGCGGCGCAGTGCGGGTTCCAATGGCGGCTGGTCTTCGGGCGGCATCGCTTCGAAATCCAAGGCCTCGATCAGACGCTGCACCAGATCGGGATCCTTTTCCAATCCGGCGTGACTGATTTGGTCCAACGACAAATCGGATTCGGCATCGCCGCCGGATGAGTGACATGCTGAGCAGTGCGTTTGCAGTGCTGGCAAGATGCTGTTGGCAATCGATTCTCCCGAGGCTGTGTCGCCGCCACACACATTCGCTGACAGGGCCAACATCGCGCACAGGAAAACGGCACAGACTGTGTAGCAGAATTCAGAACGACGGCCGGTTGGCATCCGGTTTAACATTCAAAATCGACGCGGGGGGGCGGGAAAGCGGAAGGCGGGAAGTCACTTGAGTATAAAGACCGGGTGGCCTAACAGGTCGATTCAATCTTCGATTTGGCGGCGTTTTCCGTCGCCCGCGGTTGCAATCCGCGGCTTCAAGCAGCTTCGTCCGCTGGGCCAGTCCAGCGCAGGCATTCTGGATGTGGGTTGCATTCGCATCCGGAACGGCGAAACCCGTCACCGCCGCTCGATGGTTCTGGTTGACGGATTTTTGACAGGATTTTGGCGGTCAATTATGCTACTGACTCAATCGCGATCACCTGCTTCATCATTCGCCGAGTTGATGTTGTCGTGCCGGGTGGGGGTGTTCTACTCGCGCGTGCCAGAGGCCATCGCAGTGAGCCTTCTACAATCCGCAATCCAGGGAGATCAACATTGAAGGGTTTCCGAAATCATCGTCGAATCTCGCTGGAGCGTCTCGAGTCACGCTATGCAATGGATGGGACCGCGGGTTCGTTCGAGAATCTAGACGACACCCTTAGCGGTCCGTTTCTCCCCGCGCCGGAAGTCAGCGATTGGCCGATACCGACCGACGTCAACCAGGATGGACGTATTTCCCCACTCGACGCGTTGATTGTGATCAATCAGCTGGGGCTAAACGGAGGCTCAGATCCGGCCGTGCTGCAGTGGGAAACCGACGTGAATGCCGACGGGGTGGTCACTGCCAGGGATGTACTGGTCGTGTTGAACGAGTTGGCGAGCCCTCAACGTGACACCGCGATCGCACTCTCGGAAAGCTTTCTAAAAGAAAGGGAGTTGGATTGGGAGTTTGAGTCCGTGTACACACCAAACGGCATCCACTATTTGGTGATTTACCAGACGCCGATGCGTGAAATTGCATTGGTGGGACCCCGTGCCACGGAAGTGGATCTGTCGGCTGGAACGGTGCAACTGATGGCTCGGGAATGAAGTGCACCATTCGAGTGCGCGTGCAGTGAATCATCGGCCTTGCTTCCATTTTGATGTCGGGCATGCCGACCCAACAACGGACCTGTGACCGATGACACTCGAATGTTTCGTCAAATGCTTCGCCGTCCCCGCTGTTGCAGCGATACCATTCTGGATTCTCGGTTGGCTGCTTGGTTTCACCTGGCCTACTGTTAGTAGACGTCGCGTTGGTAGCGGTTGGTCTTGCGGAGATCTTTGATGTAGTCCGCTGCGGCTTCTTCGGACAATCCACCGACCGAACTGGCGATTTGGTGCAGGGCGCGATCGACGTCACCGGCCATGCGGGCGGCATCGCCACAGACATAGAAGTGCGCGCCTCGCTGCAACCAATTCCACAGTTCTTGGCCTTCTTCGAGCATCCGATTTTGGACGTAGATCCGTTGTTCTTGGTCACGCGAGAATGCCGTGCTCAATCGGTTCAGTAGTCCTTCGGATTGCATTTGCCCCAGTTCGTCTTTCAATAGATAGTCGGTCGAGGCGTGTTGGTCGCCAAAGAACAACCAGTTGTCGCCGCCTGCACCAGCGGCGCGGCGTTCGTGCAAGAAAGCTCGAAATGGTGCAACGCCGGTTCCCGGCCCGACCATGATGACCGGCGTATCGGGGTTTTCCGGCAATCCGAAGTGGTGACAGGGCTGGACAAAAACAGGTACCGGTTCGTGTCCGATCATGCGGTTGGCCAAGAACGTTGATGCAACGCCGTGACGCTGTTGGCCGGCGAGTTGGTACTGAACCACTCCCACCACCAAATCGACTCGATTGGGGTCGACCAAGGGAGACGATGCGATGGAGTACAAACGTGGTTTCAGCGGATCGAGTGTCTTGATGATTTCGGTCAGCGGCATTTTGATGTCGCGGAAGCGAGCGACGACATCGATCAACCGCGGTTGTGGCGGCAGCCCTTCTACCTCTTCATCCTCCAAGCATTTTTCCAACAGCTTTTTGGTTTGCTTGGAATCGGCCAGTCCGATCATGGATTCCAGGAACGCATCGGACGCGGTTTTTAGATCACAGCAATCGCTGAGGGCACCGCGGAAGGTCGTGCTGATCCCGTCAGGGGTTCGCACCGGTTCCGAACCGTCGTGGCCGAACAGATTGATCAACGCTTCGACTTGGTCTTTGCCGTTTTTAGGAAACACCCCCAAGGCATCACCGACTTTGTATCGCAGTCCACTTCCGGACAATGACATCGAGATCAAACGAGTGTCTTTTGCGGAACCGTCGCCTGTCAATTTTTCAACCAGCACGGCGGGCGCTGGGAACGGGTTTTGGCGGCTGTAGGCGATCTGTTGGCCCTCCGCAGTGCCGGGAACCGCAGCGGGCGCGGCGACCGGCTGGCCATTCGTCGCCGCGGCGGCGGCGGGTGCAGTGTCAACCGGCGTGTTGACGACGACCGCTTGGCCGTTGGTTTTGGTTGCTTCCTTTTGCAGTTGCACCAACATGCGTGCCGTTTTTTTGCCACCGGGCACGCATTTTTTGAGATCGGTTTCTTCACCGGTCTCAATCGCTTTGGCATAGGTCCGGCATAGGTAGTCGCACTGGCCGCAATTGAGTTGGGCCATCGCGGCCATCATCTTCAGTTCCAGCGGTTTGCCTTCAGCGGCGCTCATCCGATCGTCGATGGAGAGGGCGGAGTCGTGCCAAGGGTACTGGGCCGGATCATCGCTTTGGACGTCTTTCCAGGACTCTTTTTTCGGTTGTTCGGCTGCGGGTGCGGCCGGAGCAGTGGCGGCGCCGAGCGCCGCACCGGCTGGAATCATCGCTGGCGATCCGCCGCCGGTTTCGATCGCACCGGAACCGACTTGCCCGGTCGAAACCAGACCGGCGAAAAAACCGTTCAGCCAAGCGCGTTGTCCGGTTGTGAAAGGCGCATTGGCGGGGATAGTGGGGACGCGTGTCACGTGTTGGGTTTCCATGGATCTCTAAAGTTTTGCCTGTGTGTTGACGAGCCTCGACTAAACCGGTTGCAGTTCGTTTAACTGGCACAGTTCGACGAGTTGATCGATTTCATGTCGTCGGCAGAAATCGATGAAGCGTTCGGATTCGTTGCGGTGTTGCATGTAGGCTTGAACGATCTTTTGCACGACCAAGGGGGCCTGTTCGGCGGGAACATCTTTTTGAAATTCCCGACCGATGCCTTGGTGTTCGCCAAATCCACCGCCGATCAAAATGTGGTAGCCCTCGACTTCTTCGCCTTCGTCATCCGCGTCGTCCGTTTGTGTCGGCTGGGTGCCACCAATCGAAACGGTCGGCACCTCGACTTTGGCAGCGATCAAACCGATGTCGCCGATATAGTGTTGGGCACAGGAATGGTGACAGCCTGTCAGGTGGATGTTGATCGGTTGATCTAGCTCCACGACTTTTTCCACTCGTTCGGCGATTTGAATCGCGTGGCGTTTGGTATCCGAAGCCGCGAACTTGCAACCGGCGTTTCCAGTGCAAGCGACCAGTCCGGCACGGATGTTGTGGAGTTGCCAGTCCAGACCGGCCGCCTGCAATTCCGTCTTGACCGTTTCCACGTCGCCCAAGTCGATGTGTGGGATCAAGACGTTTTGCCAGCAGGTCAGTCGCAGCGTTCCTTTGCCATATTGATTGGCCATTCGCGCCAAAGCTCGCATCTGGTCCGACGTCAGTTTGCCGACCGGAACGACGACACCGACAAAACACTTGTCTTCTTGGGGTTGAGAATGAAAACCGATGTGAGAACCAGGGATTGGGTTTTCGGCTGGCGTACAGTTTTCCAGCGGCCACTCAATCGGTTCAAATGGCAATTGTTCGCGGACAGCGACCAAGAATTTGTCGACGCCCCATTTGTCGATCAAGTATTTCAATCGGGCCTTTTTGCGATCGGTGCGATCCCCGTGGATCACAAAGGCGCGAACGATTGCCCCGGCGGTCTCGACACATTGATCGGGGCGAACCAGCCAGCCGCAATCGGAGGCAAATTGGCGGTGGCCGGTGATCCCAGCCAACTGGACACGAAAGTAGACTCCCTCGGGAACCTGGTCGGTGGCCTGTTCGGCATCGATCCGCACGGCGGCAAAACCGATGTCGTTGGTGTCGGCCAAGGTCGTGATTAAACCGCCACCATCGAACGAGATATTGAACTTGCGCGGCAGATGGTACATCTCCCGATGGTTCAAAATGTAATGATGCATCTCGCGGGCCAGGGCGTAGGAATCGTACAATTCCTGTGGATCAAACCCGGCGGTGGGCGATGATGTGATGTTTCGCAGGTTGTCTCCACCGGAGCCTTTGATGTTGATCCCCAGATCCGTCAAACGCGTCAGGACTTCGGGTGGCGCATCGACGGGGATTTCCCGTAGCTGCAGATTGCCACGAGTTGTCACATGCGAGTAACCGCCGGCTAGATCGTCTGCGATATCGGCGACACCGGCCAGTTGATGGCTACTGATTTCGCCCCCTGGAAATCGCAACCGACTCATGTAGCTGTCTTGGGCTGGTGCGACATAGAACATGCCCAGCGTCTTGGCCAAAAAGACGTCGATGCCTTTCGGAAACTCTTTGGCGCGGGCTCGGTCGACCACCTCGGACCAACGATCGAGCGGATGGCGTTCCGCCTTGGCCTTCTCTTCATTGACCAGCGACCCGCCGTCGGCGACTGCGGCCTGTTGAGCTTCGATCAGCAATCGGTCAGGCCCGGTCGCTTGGATTTTTTCGGCGGTGGATGAACCGCCGCCAGACGTTTCCGGAAGGGCGCCGGAGGTGCTCAATCCCGCCCCCACGGTGAATCCGGCTAGATATTCTTTTTGCTCGTCGTTAAGAGTGTCCAATTCCATCTTGTGCTACCTGGTAGTAATCGTCGCAGGTCGAAGAGAAGACGCCGCCATATGACCTCTTTCTGCCCTGAACCAAATCCGAGGTAGCAACTTGTGTGCCGGACGCTGTTTTGGGACCCCGCGCAGCGGTGTTCCGCCAGCGGCCAGGTGTTGTGGAAGACGCGTTTTCGCCGTTTCAAAGCACTTCAGTGGGTCCTTAGATGGATTCTAAAGTGGTGTTAGATGCCCTTGATGGCAAATGGAAGATGCTTCCCCAGATGACTCAAGCAGCGCGTTTTTATCGGCGTTGCGAGTTCGGGTTGGGGGCGTTGCATAGATCTTCAGCAGCCTGAGAACGCAATTGCCTGTGATTTGCGCTGGCCTGCGACCCGTCCTCCGGGAAGTCGTGGCTGAACCGTGATGAGTCGATCAGCGGCGTGACGGTTTGGTTCGGAAACCGATTTCCGCCAAAGTCGTTTGAACCTGTTCGGCATGATCGCCTTGCAGTTCGATCAAGTCCTGTTTCGGTTTTGTCGTCCCGCCGGTGCCACAAGCCGCTTGCAGTCGGCCCAGCAGTTCGGGCAGGTCGTTTGCCGTCGCGCTCAAGCCTTCGATGACCGTGGCGGTGCGTCCGCCCTTGCGCTTTTGCACACTGATGCGAGCGGTTTGTTGGTCCGGTGGTAGACGTGCCGCTTGCTGCGCCCGCAGAGTTTCAGCGGCGGCTTTTTCAGCCGCACTGCAAATGCATTCGGATTCGAGTTGACCGCAATCGTCACACTTAGGCGGGATGTCGAAGGGGGTACCGGCGAACAGACGTGACATGGTTCAGAAAGAAACAGCGAGTGAGAATTGGAGAGTTTAAATAGCGATCAATCGATACGTGATGACTGCGGCGATGCTGCCGACGATCGGTCCAAAGAAGGGCACCCATGCATAGCCCCAATCACTGTCGCGTTTTCCAGGGATCGGGAACAGGGCATGCACCAATCGCGGTGCAAAATCCCGCGCCGGATTGATCGCGTATCCGGTCGTTCCGCCCAGTGACAATCCGATTCCAAAAACCAACAGGCCAACCGGCAGCACACCTAGCGAACCGAGTCCCAGGATCGGATCGGTTTCGCTCGGTTGACCGTTTTGAATGAAGCTAGGTGTGACCATCAGGAAGACCGGCAGGACTAGCGCAAACGTCCCCAGTGCTTCACAGAAAAACGCTTGGGGAAGATTGCGAATGCTGGGTGCCGTACAGAAGCAACTCAGTTTCGCATCGGCTTCGTCGGTGGCGTGGAAATGCTCTCGATAAAACAGATAGACCAACATCGCGCCACAAAATGCGCCGGTGAACTGCGCCGCCATGTAGCCGATCGACATGGTCCCCGAAAGTTCATCGGCCAAATACATCGCAACCGTGACGGCGGGATTCAAATGCGCGCCGCTAAAATCAGCTGCGCAAAACGCACCGATAAAGACGGCCAAGCCCCAACCTGCGGTGATGACAATCCAGCCACCACCATTGCCGTTGGTTTTCGCCAACACCACATTGGCAACGACGCCGTTTCCAAACAAGACCAGCAGGAGTGTTCCAATCCATTCCGCAACAAATGGGTGCATCGGTGTGTCTTTCTTTACAAGGGAGGCAGGATCAAGCGGGAAGAGTTTGTCGGCAGCCAGTTATTGGGGCTGCCAAGCGGCGGGACCGTTGGGTTTGGGACGCAAGAATTTTGCGTCAACGGTTTGATACCAAGCGTGTAGTTGTTGGCGCATCTGTGACACACGGTCGGGATGATCGCTGGCAAGATCCGTTGTCTCGCCGATGTCATCGTCCAGGTGATACAGTTGCGTCTGGCCATCTTCATAACGCTCGACCAATTTCCAAGGACCGACCCGGATCGCGCCGCCGGGAAAACCACCTTGGTTGCTGTAATGGGGATAGTGCCAATAGATTGCATCACGATCCAGGTTCGAGTCGCCCTCGAGCAAGGGACGCAACGAAACGCCGTCGAGATGTTGTTCGGGCAACATCGGTGATCCGGTCAGATCCAACAGCGTGGGATAAAAATCGGTGCTGACCACCGGCACGGCGGATGACTTGGCGGTCTGTGCAATCATCGGGGCGCGAATCATGAATGCTTCACGGATGCCACCTTCGTACACCCAGCCCTTGCCGCCACGCAGCGGCAGGTTACTGGTCGGTGATCCTTCGGAAGTCGAGAGGCCGCCATTGTCGCTAGTCAGGCAAACGATGGTGTTGTCGGCTAGACCGAGCTGGTCCAGTGTATCGAGCACGTTGCCGACGGCGCGGTCCATCGATTCGACCATCGCGGCATAGGTCGCATGGGCTTGCAGTGTGCGGACACGTCGAGGTTGTTTGGCGTTCGGCCAAACCTGTTCTTCTTCAGCAAATGCGGGCTGGTCCGACAAGCCGAGTCGCTTGGCTTTTTCGGTGTACTTGTCGATCAACTCCTGGGGCGCCAGCAGTGGAGTGTGAACGCTGTAGAAAGCCAGGAAGGCAAAGAACGGTTCGTCTTGATGTTGATGAATGAAGTTCGATGTTTCTTTGGCCAAACGAATCGGCAGGTGTTCGCCATCGGGGCCATCTTGCAAGCGCGGATTGCCGTAGGGTGAAAAGTACTTTTTGCCTCCATAGGGACCACCGCGACTGTAGCCGCCAAAGTTCAGGTCGTAGCCTTGCTTGGTCGGCCAGAATTCCTCACTGGGTCCCAAGTGCCATTTGCCGGCGAACATCGTGTGATAGCCCTGTTGCTTCAAGGCCTCGGCCAGCGTGACTTCAGCCAATGGCATGCGATCGATCAGTTTCGCCGGCAAAAAACGTCCGGCACGCTCGCCAGAAAAGAAATTGGTGGCATCGACGCGACTGGGGTAGCGTCCGGTTTGGATGCTGTATCGTGTCGGGGAACAAACCGGGTTTGCCGCATAGCCGTTGGTGAAGTTCGTTGCCGATGCGGCCAGTCGGTCGATGTGGGGCGTTTCGTAAAAGGTGTTGGGATTGTTCACCCCGACATCGGCATAGCCTAGATCGTCGACCAAAAAGAACACAATATTTGGCGGCGACGCGGCCGGCGTTCGGCGCGGGCTCAACAGCGGTCCCACTAGTCCCAGGGCGATGCAAAGGGGCGCAAACAGGGATCGAAATATCATTTCTGAGTGCATTGAGTCAGGGGCGAAACGAGGTGGACAGGCATGCGCTAAGTTGAAAGTGCCTTGTAAGGGCGTGTAGAATAGCGTAATAGGTCCTGAGTGTGCGCAGAAGCCCTGCTTGCGCCTCGCAACCCTGTTTGCGGGCGTCCCGAGCATCTTACGACTCAAAATCGATCCTTCGTCAGCGAATCGTTGCTTCGATCTAGCAGCGGCACTGGGGTTGGAGATTCTTGCTGCGCATCAATCTTTTCTACTCGTACTGATTGAGCACGTTTTCATGCAAAAACCGTGGATCGGATTTTTCTGCGTCGTTGCGCTTGTTGTCGCGGCGGGCTGCGCTCCCAGTGGTCCTCCACAGCCGGTGACGGCAGATGAGGATGAAATCGCCGCCTATGAGCGGATGCTCGCTGGTGAAGGGGAAGAAAGTGGTGACGAACGGTAGGCCACTACGATTTGAACCCAGCGCGATTGATTTGGTTTCTTACTAATTCGGAGTTTTTTTATGTTTCGTAAACGAACGGGTTTCACGCTCGTTGAACTGCTGGTGGTGATTGCCATCATCGGCATTCTGGTCGGGCTGCTGTTGCCTGCGGTCCAGGCTGCGCGTGAAGCGGCACGGCGGATGAGTTGCAGCAATAATTTTAAAAACATTGGTCTGGCGATTCACAATTATCATTCGGCCTACAAACAGCTTCCCAATCACGGAACGGGGGCGACCAGTGAAACGAACGACAACTGGAATGACGCTGACGATCCGGGGACAGCCGGCGCACCGGGCGGATTCACACGGCATCAACTGGGTGCCTTGGTCGGTATTTTGCCATTCATGGAACAACAGGGGATGTGGAATCAAATCTCCAACCCACTGGTGGAACCCGACGGCGAGGCCTGGTTTGCGATGGGGCCGGCTCCCTATGCGATCCGTTATCCGGCGTGGGCCAGTGATGTTCCGACCTATCGGTGCCCCAGCGATCCTGGAGTTGGGTTGCCCGCCATTGGCCGGTCCAACTATGCGGTCTGCACCGGTGACGCGGTGGCGCGTTCAAACGTTGGCGTGTCTCGGTTCAACGGTGGCCAAGGTCGCTGGCGCTATCAGGACGAATCGTGGTTGATTCAACAGGTCAACGCATCGATGCGAGGGATGTTTGTTCCTCGCAAGCCGATGAAGTTCCGCGACACGCTCGATGGGCTTTCCAACACGATCATGATGGCGGAAATGATCAGTTCGCTGGGTGATCGTGACATCCGTTCGGTTGGCGCCCGGAACCAAGGCGGTCGCTGGGGCAATGGTATTTATGCCAATCCCAGCATCTGTGTCGACAATAACCAAATCGACCCCGAACGGCCTCGATTCTGGTTGCCCTCGACCGATTTGCCGGGTGCGGCAACTCAGCGTGGAAACCGTTGGGCTGACTTTCGTCCCCAGTACTCGCAGGTCAATGCCATCTTACCGCCCAACCGAGAAATCTGTTTGGCGTACGGCGATCATGGCGGCGAAGCCATCGTTCCACCCAGCAGTCAGCATCAAGGTGGGGCTCATATTCTGATGGGTGATGGCGCCGTGATCTTCATGACCGATTCGGTCGAGGCGGGGAATTCGCGGGCCGAAAACGTTTGGCGGCAGAACAACAACAACCAAAGTGCGATCCCGCCTGGATCGGCCAGCCCCTATGGGTTGTGGGGTGCCTTGGGGACGCGTTCTAGCAGCGAGACGATTCAAGAGTCATTGAATCAGTGACCACCTGGTTGAATTCGCCTGCGAATTGATTCCAACGCACGACGCCTCGCCCGAAACTGGTTCGGGCGAGGCGTTTTTATTTCAACGTGCGAATAGTTCCAGGTCATTTTCCAAGACCAGGTAGCGAGCGTCGGCAGTCACATCATGAAACACGGATGTGTTCCCGCTGGGCCAATTGATTTCCAGACGGTCGACACGCCGGTGACCAACCACCGCGATGTCCACGTAGCTTTCATCGCTGCAAAAGTATCCGTCACCGGCGGTGATCCACTGTGTGATTTTCAGATCGCCCGCGGTCAGACTGATTTTAGCGCCAATCGCATCGCGTTCGCTGTCGGTACCAATCAGCTCCAACATCAAGTGATGACGGCCCGGCGTTTCTGTCTGGTTCTGCAACAGTGCGGTTGGGGCGTCGAGGTGTCCGATCACCAGATCCGTTTGTCCATCGCGGTTCCAATCGGTCATTGCCATCGCCCGGCCCAAGTATTCGCCGTCCCAGTAGCCACTTGAATCGCTGACGTCGGAGCGCCGAAACCCGCTGCCGTCCAAGAGCATCAGTCCAGGCGACATTTTGTAGCCCTGGTTCATGAATCGCATGTCAAAGATATGCCCATTGGTCACCGCGATGTCCAGCCAACCGTTGCGGTCAAAATCCAAGGCCTTGCTACCGAACGTGACCAGGGGGATCGAGAGATCAGCCAATCCCCGGCCCACCGCTTGATCGACGAAGGTGCCACTGGGGTTTTGCAGGAATAAATTATCGGATTCACCGCGATAGTTTCCGATATGCAGATCCATGGTGCCGTTGTTGTCAAAATCGCCCGTGGCAATCCCCATGCATCCATTGGCCAATCCATGAGATCCGCTGGCAACACCACTGATGTGCGCTGCATCGGTGAAGTGACCGTTTTGAAAACGCAAGTAGTGGTTCTCGCGCAGGTCATTTCCGACCAGGATTTCATTGCCGCGCTGTCCATCGATCTCGCTGACGATAATCCCTAGCCCGCTGGCCGGTTGAATCACATCGGAATCGATGTCGGTGCTGGAAAATGACCCGTCGCCGGCAGCCCGGTGAAAGCGGTCGCTTTGCGCATAAAACAGCAAGGGTGATGGCAGTTCGTAACGACCATCGGCACGTTGCTGGGGTTGCTCAAAGGCACCCTCCAGTTCGATGTAGTTGACGTCGAACAGGTCGGGCACCGCATCGCCGTCGATATCCGCGATCGCAACCGAGGATGTGAAGCGTGGATCCCGATCTGCCAACGTTTGCGTCGCGTCGCGAAAGCTGCCGTCGCCGTTGTTGATCAACAGCCGGTTCATTCCGATCGCACCCAGGTACAAATCAGGAAACCCATCTTGATTGACGTCGCCCGCGGCAATTCCGCTGGAGTATTGGTAGTCTTCCGCGCCGGCCGGTCGACTGACATCGGTGAAGAATGCCTGTTGATTGCGGCGCAGTTCACTGCTGCGTGTCGTTGGGGTTTGCAGCGGCTGGCCGCCACCCTGGGCGAAATACAGATCGGGCCAGCCGTCCAGGTCATAATCCAAAACGGCGATGCCGCCACCGACCGATTCATACAACGGGATCGTATCGAGTTGGATTTGTCGGTCATGGTACCACTGAAAATCAGCACCGTATTGGTGCGCGACGTTGACCAGTTTGGGAGACGTTGTGGGGGAAAGTGGTTCGGATTGAGGTTCGCTCTGTCCGGTCACCGCGGATTTCTCGGCGAGTTCCGCCAAGGCGTTTTCCAGCAAGAAGTCGTCTGGGGAAAGTCCCAACAAAGCTGTAGTGGATGGGATGGAATCGCTTTCGGGCATGGCAATGATCTGACGTCGTTGCTGATCCAGCATCGCCAGTTGCGGCGTGGCAGAGCGGGGGATCAAGCTGCGTGTCCATTGCAGCATTTCCAACGGGCGGCCGAGTTCCAGCAGCGATTTTGCCAAATCCGTTTGGGCCGCGTCGAGTCGACCATTTTCTTGGATCCGCCTAGCAATGGTTTCCGTTTCTGCGATCTGCAATCCGCGATAACGAAACTGGTCGGCGTCGTCGCCGCGATCGAGTGCACGAAAGCATCGTGAAAGTCGTTGAAAGGCAAGTCGCATGGTGGGATCAATTTCAACCGCCTTCAGCAATGCACCGGCCGCGGACTTGTACTGCGATTGATCAATCCAGTGTTTACCGAGCGCCGCCCAGTAGTCGGCGAACGGTGTCATGTGCGGTCGATACCGGAGTTCGATTTCCACAAAGGAATCACTTTGTTGTTCCGACAGAATTCGTAACAGCAGTGCAGCGGCCGATCCGTCGAGCGACCAGCCGCCAGCCGAGGCGATTTCCGCGGCGTTGCCGAGTTGTTGCTGGGCTTGGTCATAGTGTTGTCGTGCCAGATACCACCTCGCTTTCGCTTGAGGGGGGAACCCGTCGAAACCGGGCGGCAGCACATCGGAGTGTGGAAATGGGTAGCTCTCATTGCGGCGAACGATTGACAACAATTCGTTGGTGGTGGATTTTCCCATCCGATTCAATCGGTCGACCTGGCGACTGGCTTCTTGCCGCCGGCCTTGTTGGTCGAGCCATTTCCAGTAGGAATGTCGCCACGAGGCCGTCGTCGGGGCGCGGTGAATCATCGTCTGCAGAATTGGTTCAATCAATTCCGGTCGCCCTGCGGCGGCGGCATGATCGACCATTCGTCGTGCCGCAGCGGCAGCCTGGGGCGAAGTCGTTAAATCAATTTGCTGTAGCAACTCGATCGCCAACCGGGGCTCACCGCGCGCCAGTTCGCTGTCGGCAGCCTGTAGTATTAGAACGTCCTGTGGTTGGGCCGCAGTGTTAGGCGCAGTGTTAGACGCATTGTCAGGCGTTGGCGTTGTTTGCTCGGCTGGATCCGGCGGATTGTTTTGACAACCCAATGTGCCCAAACAGATTGCGGCGATCCAATACCAACGGGTCCTGGGTGAATGCGGCCGTTTCTTGTGCCCTGGAACGATCGTGTTCACACACGCGGTGAAACCGAACATCATCGGTCAACTGCAGGTATGCGCGGTGATGATTTTAACGATATCGGCAACGTGATCGTTTTTGCGAAAATCGAACGTCAGTGGCTCCGGGGTGCTGGAAAGCCATAGTTTCAAGTCGGAATCAAGGTCAAATGTTCCGGCGCTTTCGATCGAGTAGCGAACGATACTGCGATAGGGAATGGACAGGTATTCTGTCTTGCGTCCGGTGACGCCCTGTTTATCGATCACGATGATGCGGCGATTGGTCAGTACGATCAAATCGCGGATTAATTGATAGGCTTGTTCGATCGATTCCTGGTCGACCATGATCGAAGCGATTTGTTTTTCGACTTTGTCCAGGTTGGCCTCGGAGGCCGATCCCATGATTCCCGAGAAAATTCCCATGAATGATCCTGTGAGGCGGCGTGATAAGGTAGTCGTTCCATCCTAACAAATCGTGGCGTCTGTGTTGCCGCGGACGATTCTGCGGGGCTCCGACGGACGTTAGAATAGGAAACCACTCCGGCGTTCGGAGACGGATTCGTTTCACAGCTATGCATGGATTCAATGCCCACTGATCTCGCGCAATCGACCAGCCAGCCGCAGCAGATCACCTGCCAGTCCTGTGGCGCGAAATTGGTGTTGGGGGCAAACATGCGATCGGCGCTCTGTCCCTATTGCGCGTCGCCGTCGATCGTCAGTCGGCCACCGTCGACCGATCGCCCCAATCCGGCGTTTCTCGTTGGCTTTGTCGTTGACCACGATCACGCCACCAAAACGGTGCGGAAATGGATTGCCGGTAGTCACATGTTTGCCCGTTCGGATTTCAAAGCCGCGGTGCCTGAATTGACGCGCGGCGTCTATCTGCCGGCCTATCTCTATGGCGCCGTTGCTCATACGGATTATGCCGCTGACATCGGTGAAAACTACACCGAAACCGAGACTTACACGACAACGGATGCCAACGGCAAACGTGTCACACGGACCCGAATCGTGACCAAGACGGAATGGCGCTCGTTGCGCGGCAACCACAGTTGCTATGTCGTCGATGTGATCGTGACGGCATCCAAAGGGGTCACCAACACCGCGCTCGATGCGATTGAGCCGTTCGATCTACGTTCCTTGCGGCGGTATTCCGATTCGTTGATCGCCGGTTGGCTGGCCGAAGAACCCTCGCGATCTCCACACGAGTGTTTTCAATTGGCGCATGACGAAACGGTTGAACAAGTCAGGTCGATGTTAAGCCGGTTTATGCCAGGCGATTCGTACAGCAATCTGCAGCACCGTGTCGAGCTTTCACAAGAGGTGATTGATCTGGTACTGTTGCCGGTCTGGTCGTATGCGGTTCGCTATGCCGATGATCGGCCGCCGGTGCAGATCTTGGTCAACGGCCAAACCGGGCGGGTCGGCGGCAAGGTTCCGGTGTCGGCGACCAAGGTCACGATCGCGGTCGTCATCGGTTTGATTCTGATCGGCGGATTGCTGTTACTGATGGCAGGGGCATCCCAATGACGAATAGCGTTTCCGATCTCTCCACGCACGATGGGCTGGTTTGTTCGCGCTGTGAATCGCCGTTGGAACCGGGGGATTTACGTTGTGCGATCTGTGGTCAGGCTGCGCCGGTCAAGGACGCTGCGGCACCACACACCGTGACCGTCACGATCTTGCGCTGTACCGGTTGTGGAGCGGCGGTCCGCTATGATCCCAAACACCAGGCACCGATGTGCCCGTTTTGCGGTGAAGCGGTCAAGGTCGAATCGATCGAGGATCCGCTGGAGCAAACCGAGCATTACTTGCCGTTCACCGTCACGCCCGAACAAGCCCGGGACACTTTGCGAGAGTGGCTGGGATCACGCGGTTGGTTTCGTCCCGCTGATTTATCGGCTTCGGCGCAATTATTGGAACTCAAACCACTGTGGTGGGTGGCATGGATGTTTGATGCCGAAGCGTTGATCAGCTGGACGGCTGATTCGAACGCCGGCGCCGGGCGTTCGTCGTGGGCGCCTCATTCCGGTCAGAACGATGTCCGTTTCGATGACATTTTGGTCTCGGCGTCACGAGGCCTAAGTGATCATGAGGTGTCGGCGATCCGCGGTGGATTTGATTTGAGTGTGCTGCAGGACACTCCGATCGGTGGCGGCGAGGACGCCACGTTGGAACATTTTGACATGCACCGCTCACAAGCTCGACAGTACGTGTCGTCGGCGATCGAACGTTTGGCGGCGGATCGAGTCCAACAACACTCGATACCGGGCAGTGTGTTTCGAAATGTCAACGTGGCGGTGGTGGTTCGAAAACTGGTCACGCACCGGATCTCGTTGCCAGCGTATGTATTGGCCTATCGGTACCGGAACGAACTGTATCGGGTTGTGATTTGCGGCCAAAACCAGCGACTGGTCATCGGCACGTCGCCGCTGTCGATGCCCAAGGTGGTGTTTGTGGTGATCCTTGCCATCGTATTGATCGCGTTGTTCTTTGCGGCGGCCAGCTAAAACGTTGCATTTTCGGTGTCGATCACCGACAATCGCATGCTCCCGCCTTTCCCCCCGCCTTGTTTCGGTCCCGCCTGGATGATTGCAAACGCCGACTGCCGATTGGGCACGCTGTTACTGGTGGTCGTTATCAACGTTGGTTGGGTTTCCCGATCGCGAGCCGGCGAGTCGTTGCCACCGGGTATCGGGAACGATTTGCAATCGTTCGTGGTGGATCATTGCCTGGACTGTCACTCCGGTGATTCAGCCGCTGGCAATCTGGATTTGGAGAACCTGGCCGAGCAAACGAATCCGCTGGGGCTCTCGGATCTCGAATCGATGCGACGTTGGACTCGAGTGCATGATCGCGTTGCCGCCGCCGAGATGCCGCCGCCTGATTCGCAACCGATTGATCCCACGGTGCGGCGGAATTTCGTTGCCCAGCTCTCGGATACCCTGATTCGGGCCGATCAAATGCAGAACGACGTCGTGTTGCGGCGATTGAATCGTTCGGAATACGAAAACACGGTGCGTGATCTATTTGGTATCACGCATTTGGACATCCGGTCGCTGTTGCCTAGCGACAATTCAGCGGCAGGGTTTGACAACGTCGGCGACGGACTAGCCTATTCGCCGGAAGCGGCCGCGGCCTATTTGCGAGCCGCCGACGCAGCGATTGATGCGGTGTTGGGGCCGGACCAACCGCCCCAGCGAATCGTGCATCGAACCAATTTGCGCGACCAGAAAACGCACGACGGCAAACCGGCGCTGGCCAAGCAAATCGGCAAAATGTTTCGCCAGACCGATCGCGGGCTCGTGATTTTCCAATCCGGATATTGCCCCACGAACCTGGTCGAATTCGCTCGCCTGCGTGCCCCGCAAGGCACCTACCGCGTCTCGCTGCAGGTACGTGCGATCCAAAGCACGACGCCGGTCACGCTGCGGATCTATGGCGGTGACACCATCGTCAGTCGTCGTGAAAAACACCTGGTCGGCTACTTTGATGTACCACCGGACGAGTGGACGACGATCGAATTCGAAGACCGATTGGTGGAGCCTGGCGGGACGTTCCAGCCCAAGTGTTATGGCACCAAAGACACTCGCAAGGACGCCGACACCTATCCGGAGCCCGGCATCGAGATCGGCGACATCACGATCGAGGGACCGCTGGAAGCTTGGCCGCCGCCCAGTCGCAGTCGACTGTACGGTGACATCGATCTGGCAACCGCCGGATTGGCGGAAATCCAACAGATTTTCCAGCGGCTGATGCCGCGTGCGCTGCGTCGCCCGCTGGCAACCGGTGAGATGCAGCCTTACCTGTCACTCTGTGAAACCGCACTCGCCGATGGTCGCTCGTTTGACGATGCACTGCGAATCGGTCTGAAGGGGATCCTGTGTTCACCGCAGTTTTTGTATTTGGACGAACCGACCGAGCCGCAAACCGAAGAGGTGATTGATTCGTATGCGCTGGCGAGTCGACTCAGCTATTTTCTATGGTCCTCGATGCCTGACGACGAATTGTTGTCGCTCGCTCGTCAAGGAACGATTGCCGAACCGGCGGTCTTGCACCGACAGGTCGAGCGGATGTTGAACGATCCCCGCGCCGCTGCATTGACGGATAATTTTGTCGGCCAATGGCTGGATCTTCGTGAGATCGATTTCACGTCGCCGGATGAGAACCTGTATCCCGACTTTGATGAATTGTTGCGGGTCTCGATGGTCAAAGAAACCGAGTTGTTTTTCCAGTCGGTGCTGCGTGAGGATTTAAGCCTGCTGAATTTTGTGGACTCGACGTTTACGTTTCTCAATCAACGATTGGCCGAGCATTACCAGATCGAAGGCGTGCAGGGCCAAGCCATGCGCCGCGTCGAATTGCCAGCCGATAGCGTGCGCGGCGGCGTCATCACTCAGGCAAGCGTGTTGAAGGTCACCGCAAACGGCACCACCACATCACCCGTGCTGCGTGGAGTGTGGGTGTTAAAGAAGTTGTTGGGCCAAGAGGTTCCGCCACCGCCGTCGAGTGTGTCGGCGGTCGAGCCTGATATTCGTGGCGCGACCACACTGCGAGAACAATTGGCGAAACACCGCGACTCGGAATCCTGTGCCACCTGTCATCGCAAGATCGATCCTGCCGGTTTTGCACTGGAAAATTTTGATGTGATCGGTGGCTGGCGTGATCGCTATCGCACGTTGGGTGACGGTCCACGGCCGAAACAATCACGTGATCCGCACACCTTTGCTTGGGTCCGATACCGAATCGGAAAACCGGTCGACGCCACGGGGCAAACCGAAGACGGCAAAGCGTTTACTGACATCACTCAATTCAAACGCTTGTTGTTGGAGGATCAGCGGCAGTTGGTCCATGCGATGACCGAGCAATTGGCGACCTATGCACTCGGACGCAGAATTGGATTTTCGGATCGCGACTCGATTGACCAGATTGTCGATCAAGTCATTGCGCAGCAGTGTGGGTTTCGATCGTTGGTGCACGCCATCACGCAACATGAACTCTTTCAACAACCATGACCATGAACCGCCACCTCTCACGACGCAGTTTGTTAAAGGCATCTGGAATTTGTATCGGATTACCGATGTTCGAATCGATGCGGCCTGCGATTGCCGCCGCATCATCCGTGACCGTGCCGCGGCGAATGGTGGCTATCAATGTCGGATTGGGACTGCATGGGCCGAACATGATTCCTGCGCAGGCGGGCCAGGATTACGAATTGTCGCCCTACCTGGAACATTTGCGTGATCACCGCAAACAGTTCACTGTGATTTCGGGGTGTTCGCATCCGGAGGTCGGCGGCGGTCACTTGTCAGGCAAATCATTTTTGACAGCAGCGCGCAATCCCAATAGTTCCGGATTCAAAAACACCATCTCCATCGACCAGTTGGCTGCGGAACAGATCGGGGAGCAAACGCGTTTCCGGTCACTCTCACTGAGCAGTTCCGGGCCTGGATTGTCGTGGTCACGATCGGGTGTCGAAGTACCCTCTGAAACGCGACCTTCGGAGGTTTTCTCGCGATTGTTCTTGGAGGGTAACCCACGACAGAAGGCCCAGCAGATTCAACGACTGCAAGACGGCCAAAGCGTCTTGGACACAGTCTTGTCCGGCGCCGGGCGGATGCGACGTCGATTGACCGGGCGTGACCGTGAAAAAATGGATCAGTATTTCGAAGCGGTCCGCGAAGCCGAGCGACGTTTGGTTAAATCGGAAAGCTGGGAACACCGTCCCAAACCTTCGGTCACACAGCGACCGCCCACCGACGAAACCGACCGCACGCGAATTATCGAGCGGTTGGAATTGATGTATGACATGATGCATCTTGCGATACAGACCGATTCCACCCGTCTGATCACGTTCTATCAAACCGGCATGAACGCGGTGCCATCGATCCCCGGCGTGGACACGGATTATCACATGTTGTCCCACCACGGCAAAGACGAAACGAAATTGGCCCAGTTGGCAATCGTCGAAAGTGAAGTCGTTAAACAACTGGGCAAATTCTTGGACAAGCTGACGGCTTTCCAAGAGGAGGGAGACACGTTGCTGGATCGAACGATGGTGTTGTTCGGTTCCAATTTAGGAAACGCCAGCAGTCACGACACCAAGAACATGCCAATCGTATTGGCCGGCGGTGGTTTCAAGCACGGCCGGCACTTGGCATTTGATCAACAGAACAATTACGCACTGCCGAAGCTGTACGTCAGCATGCTGCAGCAGCTCGGATTGGAGGTCGACCAATTTGCCGACACCTCCGGGACGATGACGGGACTGATTTAAGATCGCCACCCAAATCGTCGTGCCGTACGGTTTCCCCAGGTGACCGTGGGTTAACGCCCGTCGGCTGATTGTTGGGGTGCTGTTTGTTGATTTGCAATTTGCTGGATGGGTTTTGATGGGACGCATATCGGCCGTGACGCGCTGGTGTCCGGTCGTGGTTTTGTTTGGTTGTATCGGGGCCTTTGCGCGCTTCGTCGTCACTGATTCGGGTTCTGTTGGGATAGAGCTTCTGTCCCAACCCCGTTTCGGAGCACCAATCCGATGTGCACTGCACCTACAGATTCAACGCCTGCGGCGGCGAATCCCTCTCTCTACACGCTGTTTTGCTCGCTGGCGTCCTTGATCTGTTTTGCCACTGCCGGTCAAGCCGGCTACACCGTGCTGTCGGGAGCTCCCGTCACGCAGGGGCAAATGCAGATTGCCGAGGATGATCTGCAGCGATTGAATCCTGCTCAGCCCCCATCGGGTCGCTGCTTCACCCTGAAAGAAACCCGTGTGCAAGCCGACATCTCGGGTGTGTTGGCTCGGGTCCGGGTTTCCCAAACGTTTCAAAATCCGTATTCGGACCGGCTCGAGGCGCAGTACATTTTCCCCTTGCCGGAGGACAGTGCGGTGGACGCGTATTCCTTTCAGATCGGCGAGCGGGTGATCGTCGGTGAAGTCAAACGCAAACAGGAAGCGCGGCGTGAGTACGAACAAGCCAGGGATCAGGGGCGGAAGGCTGCGTTGTTGGAACAGGAACGCGCCAACGTGTTTTCGCAGGGTGTTGCCAACATTCCGCCGCACGGGGAAGTCACCGTGCACATCGAGTATGTGCATCCGTTGGAGATTGACCAGGATCGATACCTGTTTCGGTTCCCAATGGTCGTCGGCCCACGTTATATCCCCGGGCAGTCGGTCGGTCGGCCCAACGTTGGTCGCGGCTGGGCGGATGATACCGACCAAGTGCCGGATGCATCGCGAATCACGCCCCACTTTTTGCCTGAAGGACAGCGAAATGGGAACGATGTCTTTATCTCGTTGAACATCGACGCGGGGATGCCGATCCAAGAGCTGGTCCCGGTGACGCATCAGATGGAGATTCACAATCAGTCGGAAACACAAGCCAGCGTGTCACTGAAGAATCAATCGACGATCGCCGACAAAGACTTTGTGATCGAGTATCGACTCGCAGCCGACGATAGCATGCTTGCATCGCTAGCCCATCGCGAAACAGAGCAATCCGATGGCTATGTGATGTTGGCCCTGCAACCGAAGTGGTCGATCGAACCGACTGAGATCACGCCGCGCGAAGTGGTGCTGGTGTTGGACACCAGCGGGTCAATGAACGGACCGGCGATCAGCCAACTGCGTCTGTTTGCGGATCAGGTATTGGAGAATTTGAATCCTCAGGACGAGTTTCGCATCATTGCATTCAGCAACCAGCCACGTGCCTTTCAGACGCAACCGCTAGCGGTCAACGCTGCCAACGTGCAGGCGGGAAAACAATTTGTCCGCAGTCTACACGCCGGTGGTGGCACCAATCTGTTATCCGCACTGCAATTGGCTTTACCAGTGGTCGATGACGAATCGGCACGCCCGCGTTACCTGGTGCTGATGACCGATGCCCTGGTCGGCAACGATGACTCGATTTTGGGATACCTGCAACAACCACAATTCCAGGACACGCGGGTGTTTCCGATCGCGTTCGGAGCCGCGCCGAATCACTACATCATCGGTCGTGCTGCGGAGTTGGGGCGAGGGTTTGCGATGCAAGTGACCAACCAAGACAACGCGCCGGCGATTGCCAAACGATTCAACGAGCAAACCAACAGCCCCTACATGACCGATTTGCAAATCGACTGGGGCGGCCTGGTTATCAACGACCAAATCCCGTCAAAGCTTCCCGATCTGTATGCCGGCAAGCCCTTGTTGGTGCTCGGACGCTACGACACGGTTGGCTCCGGAACCGTGACACTCAGAGGAAACGTGTTGGAGCAGTCCGTGCAGATGCAATTGGATTTGGAACTGCCCCAGCAGCAGTCCGAGCACGACGCGATCGCCCCGGTTTGGGCGCGTCAACGCATTCGACAAATCTGGAATCGAGACGTTGGAAAACAAACACCGGAGGGTCGCGATGAAATCACCGCGTTGGGACTGACCCACCAACTGATGACTCACTACACCTCGTTTGTCGCAGTCGAAAAAGAACTCGCTGAACCGGCCGTCGGCAAGATGATCACCCAAGACGTCTCGGTGTTGATGCCGGAAGGGATGAGCGAACAGGGTGTGGGCCGTTCGCGAGCGGGCAATCGCACGCATTCGGTTCGATCCACCCCGGCTGGCACACCCACCCAAAGCGATGCCGCATCGGCACCGTCCCAGTTCGATGCGCCGGCACCTGTGTCGGCTCCCGCATCGACTTACCAAGCTCCATCCGGTGGTGGCGGTCGTACAAGCAGTGGTTCGGGTGGTGGAGCGATCGGACCGTTCACCGCGCTGTTCTCGATCGGTGGTCTGGGCGCGGCAGCGATGTCGCGTCGTCGTCGCAAAAACGGCAGGGCAGGGACCGCGCGATGAGTTGCAGCGAAATGATTCAGGCAACATCGGATCAGTCGTTGACGGTCCAGCGTGATGAACTCGCGCGTCTAGCGCGTCGGCTGTGGCAACAAAGTCGTGTGACAGCCATCGTTACCGCGATGGCGTTGGTGGCAGTCGGTTCGCCGACCGTGACGGCTTGGTTGCAACTGGATATCGCGGCGGTCGCCGATGGACAGTGGTGGCGACTGATCACCGGTCACGTCACACACTTTGGCACCGAACATCTGTTCTGGGACCTGTTGATGTTTATTGGTCTGGGGCTGGCCTGTGAACGCCAGCATCCGCGGCATTTTGCGTTGGGGCTGTTGTCGATGTCGCTGGGCGTTTCCGCTGCGGTGATGATTTGGTGCCCCGACGTTTCCCAATACCGTGGACTCAGCGGGATCGACACGGGACTGTTTGTCTGGTTCGTCGTTGACCAGGTCCGCCAAAGCCTTGCTGGACGCGATCGGGCGATGGCGCTGGTGTGGACCGCCGCCGGATCGTTGTTGGTGGGAAAGCTGATCTATGAATGGTTCAGCGGCCAGATCCTGTTCGTCGATGCATCGGCGTTCAAACCGTTGGTGCAGTCACATCTGGCCGGGGCCGCGATGGGCATCGTGTTGTCGTGCGGGGGATGGCGACGCTAGCGGTCACTCGGTTTCGGCCATGTCGCGGGCGTGATAGCTACTGCGGACAAACGGTCCGCTGGCGACCTTTTTGAAGCCCATGCTTTCGGCGATCTCGGCGAGTTCATCGAACTCTTCCGGTGGGACATACCGCACCACCGGCAGATACTTCTCGCCGGGTTGCAGGTATTGACCGAGCGTCAGGAAATCGACGTCGTATTCACGTAGGTCGGCCAGCGCGTCCAGCAGTTCGCCACGCTCTTCGCCCAGCCCCAACATCAATCCACTTTTGGTTTTGACATTGCTGTCATACTCTTTGACCTTGCGCATCATGCCCAGCGTCCACTGGTAGTCGCTTTTGGGCCCACGGACGCGGCGGTACAGTCGCGGGACCGTTTCCATGTTGTGATTGAACACGGTGGGTTGGGCATCAATGACACGCTTGAGCGCGTCTTTGTTGTGCACAAAGTCAGGCGTCAGGACTTCGGTGGTCGCCCCGGTGCGTTCGCGGACGGCAACCACACAGCGATAAAAGTGATCGGCGCCGCCGTCGGGCAGATCGTCGCGGGTGACGCTTGTGATCACGACGTGTTTCAGTCCCAGACGTGCGGCGGCTTCGGCCACGCGATCCGGTTCGTCGGATTCCGGCAATTGCGGAGGCCGACCGCGATGCACGGCACAAAAACCACAGGGCCGCGTGCAAACATTGCCCAAGATCATGAAGGTCGCGGTTTGCTGGCTATAGCACTCCATCCGGTTGGGGCATTTGGCATTCTCGCACACCGTTTCCAATTTCAGCTCGTCCAACAGACCGGCGGTCATGTGGTTGGAGTTGCTTTTGGGAATCGGCCGCTTGAGCCACTTGGGCAGCCGGCCGCTACCGCTGAGAGCGGTGCCGGCGGGGATTTCAGGGTCTGCGACGACGGGTAAGCGAAATGCCATGGAGCAGGAACGGGTGCTAAAGCGCGAACTAGATGAACCATTTAGAGTCAGACATTGTAGTGACTCTGTCTATACAGCAAGTAGGAAAGGATTGCCGCAGCCGACCGGGGTGAGCTTCTCCCGCGTAGGCCGGCATGCCTTGCCAGGATACAATCCTCCCACCATGGCGAAGAAAAAAACAAAAAAGAATGACGCTGCGGCGAAGAAGAAGCCCGACGCGGGCTTTGTGATCGTCTCAGAGAACCGTAAAGCACGGCATCGATACGAGATTCTCGATTCCATTGAGTGTGGAATGATGCTAATGGGCAGCGAGGTCAAGTCGATGCGAGAGGGCAAATTGTCGCTCGATGAAGCCCACATCCGCGAAAAAAATCACGAACTGTGGCTGATCGGCGCCGATATCTCGCACTACAACAACGCCGGGATGTGGAACCATGACCCGCGGCGGCCACGAAAACTGTTGCTGCATGCGCGTGAATACAGCAGTTTTGCCGGCAAGGCCCACGAGCGGGGGCTGACGTTGATCCCGCTGCGGGTTTATTTCAACGACCGTGGGTTGGCCAAATGTGTGATGGGCTTGGTTCGCGGCAAGAAAATGCACGACAAGCGTGAAACGATGAAGAAGCGTGACACCGACCGCGGCCTCGCACGCGCCATGCGAGGCCGTTCTTGATGCATATAAGTGGCCTCTGCGAGGCCACTTGCGCCGGTTGACTGCAACGACGATCAGGACGACCGGGCGCTCACAGAACCCCGGCTACAGAAACTCCATCCACTCCCAATGACCGTGACTGAAACTCCGACAGCCACCCCTGCGGCCGTGCTTCAAATCACCGATGTGATCAAGACCTTTGATCAACCCGGCGGTGGCAAGTTGACGGTGCTCGACGTCCCCCAGCTCACCATCGCTGAGGGTGAACCATTGGCATTGGTCGGTCAAAGTGGTGGTGGTAAAACCACGCTGCTACATTTGATCGCCGGATTGCTGACACCGGATTCGGGCAGTATTCGTGTCGCCGGGGTGGAGCTGACAAGACTTTCTGAACAGGGCCGCGATCGTTGCCGTGCCGCCTCGATCGGCTATGTCTTTCAAACCTTCAATCTGTTGCCTGCGTTTTCGGCGATCGAAAACGTGCAGCTGGGGATGGTGTTTGGCAATCGGCCGGTCGATGAAACCCGAGCCTTGGAGTTGTTGGGCAAAGTCGGCTTGGCGGATCGAGCCCACTATCGCCCGAGCCAATTGTCGGTCGGCCAGCAGCAACGCGTCGCCATCGCCCGCGCCTTGGCGGGGCGGCCAAAATTGTTGTTGGCGGATGAACCGACGGCAAACGTGGATCCAGCGAGTGCCGATTCGGTGCTGGATCTGATCATCGGTTCCTGCCGTGACGAAGACATCGCGCTGTTGATGGTGACTCACTCGATGGACGTGACCAAGCGTTTTGAGCGGGTGGAGCAGTTGGAACTGATTAACCGTGCGTTCCAAACGGTCTGACAACGTGCGGACTTTCCTGATCGAAGCTTGACTCGAATTAGATTTCTAATATGTGGCTGTTGCGAATCGCTTGGCGAAACTTTTGTTACCGTTCCCTATCAAGCATCCTGACGACGATTTCGTTGGCGTTGGGGGTGGCTTTGGTGGTGATGGTGTTAGCCGTCACGGGGATCGTCAGCGAAGCGTTTTCGCGCAATGCCCAAGTCGGTTACAACTTGGTCGTCGGCCCCAAAGGCAGCGCGCTGCAGTTGACGCTCAACAGCGTCTACTATTTGAGCCAGCCGATCGAAAACCTGCCGTACACCGAGTACATGGAATTCTTTGACGCCGACGCCCGAGCCGAAATGGTACGTCGCTATGGCGGCGACCCGGCACTGGGAGAGCGGACCGGCAAGTACGCCGCCTATGTCGTCGGCGGCTATGCGATACCACTGGCGCTGGGCGATTACTTGGGTGAATTTCGGGTGGTCGGGACCACACCGGCGTTCTTTGAAAAACTACGGCACGGTCCGACGCTGGAAGAACCATTTGCCTTTCGCGACGGCCGAGCGCTGAAGTCCCATACGCCCGGGCATGGCTATTACGAAGCCGTGCTGGGGTGGCGCGTCGCCGACCAGTTGGGGTATTCCGTCGGTGACCAATTCAGTTCCACGCACGGCAACCCGGACGGCAAGGGGCACGGCAAAAAATTCAATGTCGTGGGGATTCTGGCGCCGACCGGTACACCCAACGACCGCGCGGCGTTTGTCAATTTGGAAGGGTTTTACCTGCAGGAAAACCATGCCAAACCGCTGACCGGGGAGGAGACGATTGAGCCGCCAACCGAGGCGCCTGAGGATGCCGACGGGAACCTGCCGTTGACGATTCCCGAGCGCGAGGTCACATCGATTTTGGTCCGCAATGGGAATCCGATGTTTGCCCCCGGTATGCAAAACCAAATCAACGAAAGTTTGCAGGCCCAGGCGGCGGCCCCGGTTGGTGAGATCGCCAAACTGATGGGCGCGATCATCGGCCCCATGCTGACGGCATTGTTGGTGATCACATTGATCACTTGTGTGGTCGCCGCGGTGGGTGTTTTAGTGGCGATTTACAACTCAATGAACGATCGCCGCCGAGATATTGCCGTGATGCGCGCCTTGGGGGCTCGCCGGGAGACGGTGACAGGGGTTATTTTGCTGGAAAGTTTGCTGATCGCGGTGATCGGTGCGGTGGCCGGATGGTTTCTGGCTCACGCATCAATCTGGTTTTTCAGCGGTGAAATCGAGGAGCGAACCGGCGTCCAGGTGGGAATCCTGACGACCAGTTCGTACGAAGGTCTGATTTTCCCGCTGGTGTTGATCCTGGCTCTGTTGGCCGGTTTCTTGCCCGCGTGGAGCGCCTATCGGACCGACGTGGGATCCAATCTGTCGGCTTAGTGAAAGCCGCCCGGGAGAATCCGCCTGTGAACCATTTAATGATCGAAGTACATGAACCAGTCTGAGCCGAATGATTCGTCCGGCAACGAAAACGATCAGCCCACCGGCGGACCCACCCCCACCTCAATCAATGATGCCTCGAATCTTGGACGACCCGCAGGTCGCCAGCCGGGGATCCTGTTCATCTGGATCACGCTGTTCATCGACATCCTGGGGATAGGCATCGTGATTCCGGTGTTGCCGGGGTTGGTCGAAGAATTGTCGGGGTTGCCGGCGTCGGGGACCGCGTTTTACTACGGCGTGATCGTTGCGTCTTATGCGACGATGCAATTCCTGTTCGCGCCGATCTTGGGTGGTCTGTCCGATCGATTCGGCCGCCGTCCGATTCTGCTGTGCTCGCTGTTCGGACTGGGCGTGGATTTTGTGATCCAAGGTCTGGCCAGTAGCCTGTTGATGCTATTCATTGCACGCCTGATCTCGGGCATCTTTGGTGCCAGTTTGACCACCGGAAACGCTTACATCGCTGACATTTCGACCGATGACACACGCGCCCGAAACTTTGGGTTGGTCGGCGCCGCATTCGGACTGGGGTTTATTTTTGGACCGCCGTTGGGTGGTTTATTGAGTGCAACGTTTTCGCTGCGGGTTCCGTTTTTTGTCACCGCCGGATTGGCGCTGGTCAATTGGTTGTATGGCTACTTCATTCTGCCGGAATCGCTGCCGCCGGAAAAACGACGCCCGTTTTCGCTGAAGAATGCCAACCCATTCAGTTCTGTGACACGACTGCGACGCTACCCACTGGTCGCCGGATTGGCCGTCGTGTTTTTGTTGAAAGCGTTTGCGCAGCGTGGACTGGAAAACGTGTTCGTCCTGTTTTCAGAATTCAAGTTCGGATGGAATCATCAAACCGTGGGCTTGTTTCTGGGTTGGGTGGGCGTGACCGCGGTGATCGTGCAGGGCGGGATGGTGCGACCGATCGTCAAACGGTTCGGTGAGCGCCGCGTGTTGTTAATCAGCGCCTTGATTTCAGCGGCTTCCTTTATCGGCTATTCCATGGCCAGCCATGCATGGATGTTGCCGGTGATTGCCGTCGTCGGCGCTCTCGGTGGCCTTGCCGGTCCGGCAATTCAAAGCCTGGTGACCAAGACGGTTGATGAAACCGAGCAAGGCGAAGTCCAAGGGGCACTGACGTCCTTGCAAGGGCTAACCAGCATCGCCGCGCCGTTGGTCTTTACCAGTGGTCTGTTCGGATACTTCACCAGTGAACAGGCCCCCTTCATCTTCCCCGGCGCACCTTTCCTGCTGGGCGGGATTTTGATTTTTATCTCGTTCTTGGTGGCACTGGTTGTGTTTCGCACGTACCCCGAAAGCAAACCTTCGAACTGAACAGGCACGGGCACACGGTCACCGGTTGCGCTAGCGACGACTAGACGCAAGGTCATCCAAGTACCACCTGATCGCCCGCACAGGGTTTCCGGGTGGACCGGACGTTCTCTATCGTGTTGCGGCTGGTTGGGCGGACGTGAACCCAGGATTGGCTGGCAACCACTTCCTTCTATTCCACGCTAGCAAACAACCGATTCGGTGTGGTTCTCGTTTGGGAGGGGCGCGGGGAATTGGTACTGTGTCGCTTTGGCCTTGAATCCGTTTGGAAATTCCCAATTGCTGGGTGCTGGGGAAATTCTAAGATTTAGCGTGACAGTTCTGCTGTGTCTTGGCCGTGCGTAATAGGGAGCGATCCGTGACGAATTGTGTTGGACTCCAGGAGCGAGGTGATCTGCTGCGCCGCGCCGTCGCCGGCGACCGGGAAAGTCTGGATCGGCTGCTTGAGAGCTATTCCGGATACCTGCACGTCCTTTCGCGTGGGCAACTGGACAAACGGATTCAACAGCGCGTCGACCCGTCGGACATTGTTCAGGAAACGCTACTTGAGGCCCACCGCGACATCGCGAGCTTCCGGGGCGCGGAACTGCACGAATTCACCGGTTGGCTCCGCCAGGTCTTGGTTCACAACATCGCAAATGCCGTAGGAACTCATATGTTGGCCGCGAAACGCAGCGTCCGGCGGGAACAGATTCTTGGCAGCCTGTCGGCTTCCATCGATCAATCGCATCAACGCCTCTCAGCGTTGACCGCGGGTCATCGTTCACCGGCGTCGGAGGCGGACCACCAAGAAACACTTTCAGAATTAGCATCCGCACTCGAACAGCTGCCGGCTAACTATCGGACCGTGATCGTGTTCCGGCATTTAGAGGGACTCGATTTTGCTGAAATCGCATCTCGTATGGCTCGCTCTTCCGGGGCTGTGAGGATGCTTTGGCTGCGAGCGATCGAGCAACTTCGTTTGGCCATGGAGAAACAATCTTGTTAACGCAGTACCCCATCGAACGCTCTGAAGAGATGATCGCCGAACTGCTCGACGAGTATGCCACTTGCCTGGAGGCCGGTGATCAAGCCGCTGCATCACACATCTTAAACCAACACCCTGAATTGGTTGAAAGATGGGGCGATCATCTGCGAATGTTGCAGACGCTCTGTCGCGCCAGCGATAGCGCCGAAAAAATTCTGGGTCAAAACTCGGAAATGCAAGCCAGCGGATCGGTATTAGGCGACTACCGTCTGAATCGCGAAATCGGGCGTGGCGGAATGGGGATCGTCTACGATGCGACCCAGCTTTCGCTGCGCCGCAATGTAGCCTTGAAAGTGCTTCCCTTTGCCGCGGTCCTGGACAAGCAGCAAGTCGCTCGGTTTCGTAATGAGGCTCAGGCGGCCGCCTCCTTGCACCATCCAAACATCGTCCCGGTTTATGCGGTCGGTTGCGAGCGCGGCGTTCACTATTACAGCATGCAGTTGATCGATGGCCAGACGCTGGAACAAGTCGTTCAAAATCCAGAGTGGGTTGCTGCGGCAAAGTTTCGCCAGGCAGACCGAGACGATACCACGCTTGAGATGCCAGTTCCTTCGCAGCCGGAAGCTTCGGCAACACAGACCAATGCGCTCGGTCGAACAACGCGAACGGGTTGCTCCCCCGACAGCAGCACCGTTCGGTCGATTCGTGGCCAGGACTACGTCCAAAGCACCGTCCGTTCCATTATCCATATCGCTTCGGCATTGGATTTTGCTCACCAGCAAGGTGTGGTCCATCGAGACATCAAGCCATCGAACTTGTTGATCGACTCCGCTGGCAAAGTCTGGGTAGCCGATTTCGGACTTGCCCGAGCGCGCGGACTGGCAAACTTAACTGCCGAAGGCAAAGTGATGGGGACGGCTCGCTACATGAGCCCCGAACAGATTGCGGGTAAACCCCAAGAGGTGGATCATCGAACCGACATCTATTCCCTGGGAATCACGCTGTATGAATTGCTGACCCTTCAACCGGCCTTCCAAAATGCCAGTCGTGAAGCGATGTTCGCCGCCATCGAAAGCGTTGAACCTGTGCTACCACGACGCCTGAATCCATCGATTGCGATCGATCTGGAAACGATCGTGCTGAAAGCGATTGCGAAACGCAAAGAAGATCGGTACGCGACGGCTGGCGAATTTGCCGATGACCTGCGTCGGTACCTGGATGGCGAACCGACACTCGCCCGACGTCCTACGCCGGTACAGCGTGTTGTAAAGTGGGCAGCACGTCGTCAGCGGTTGGTCGCTTCGGTCTTCTTCGTCCTGCTGTTGGCCGTCGCCGGGCTGACCACTGCCACCTGGATGATTTCCCGGCAGAGCAAACTAAAGGATCAAGCGAACGCGGAATCACGACTGCACCTCGATCAAGCTCATGCGTTGGTGGATCGGTTCGGCGGGTTGATGTCGACTCGGCTCGCTCGCGTGCCGGGTGGCGAACAATTGCGCCACGAATTGCTAAGAGAGGCGGAGCGTTACTACCGCGATTTCTTGAAACACGCCCAACACAATCCATCGCTCGCCACGGATCTGGCGAAGATCCAGTACCGGCTGGCCGCAACCTATGCCCAAATGGGCGACAGCGAACAAGCCGAGCGGAAATACCGCGAGGCGTTGGACCGATACGAACGGCTTCGCAGTTCATCCACTTGGAACGATACTCATGCCGCGGATATGGCATTGTGTCTTCACAACCTGGCCGCGTTGCAAAGGGAACACGGGCGGTATTCCGACGCCATCTTGCACTATCAGCGGGCCGTGCAATTGCAACAGCCGCTCGTGGGCAAAAAATCCAGCGAGCTGCGTTATTTGCAGGAGTGGGCAATGACGCAAAACAATCTCGCCCTCTTGTTCTGGGAAAGTGGTGATTCTGCAAAATCGATGGCATGCCTACAGGAAACCAGATCCCGTCTGCAAGCCGCGTTTCAGGATTCACCGGAAAGCACCGAACTGCAGTGTTTGCTGATCGAATGCCGCAATTCGTTGGTCGCAACTTTAATGGAACACGACGCCGCCGAAGCAGAGTCGCTGTTGCGAAAGAATCTGTCGGAATTGAAAATTCTACTCACCATGCAGCCCACCGCGGATTCGCAGGATGAACTTGGCGGATCGTTGACCAAAGAGCAAACCCTGGAATGCCAGTTGGCCGTCACGCAAAACAACTTGGCCAACTTGCTCAGCCATGACGGCAGACAAGACGAAGCGATCCAAGTCCTTCAACAAACAATCCCCTTGTTGCAGAAAGCCTGTGCAACCGACCCAATGGATTTTTCGTTGAAGATGCAGCTCGCAATGGCACACAACAACCTGGGCCAAGCTGTCTGGTCGGCGGCGACGGGCAACGATCCGTCGAAACGAGATGCTGCGCTCGATTCGTTTAAGACCGCCGAGGCACTGCTGCGACTTGAATTCGATGGTGATGATCACCGCCATCAATTGTTAAGCCAGCTGGCAGCGGTGCTACACAATCTTGGCACCGTGTCTGAGCAACAGGGCGCACAGCTTCCGGCGCTGGAGCATCTGACCGAAGCCCTGGAGATTCAGGCTCAAGCGGTCAAGCAGGCTCCGTTCAACCAGGGGTATCGGATCCAGTTGGAAAAACATCGCGAACGATTGGATCGAATGTTGAGTCAATTGAGAACGGCTCGGGCATCTCAGCGGTCAACCGTCGCGGTGACGAACACCGCAACGGCTGCTGATGAGAATTAGAAAGGAGTGGACCAAATGCTGCATCACACGAAGACACTTCAACGCCACATTGCTGCCCAAAATATCCGCGCCATCCTTGGCGTGGAACGTTTGGAATCGCGCAACTTGCTGGCAGGGCTGATCAATGTCGGTGACACCATCATCGAGACCGATCAGAATTTGGGATCATTGGTCCCAGAGTCTGGCGAAGTCTGTCACGACGTCGGCTCTGCAGTCGCCGGTCGACCGGTGGAAACCGAGCACCCGCCCGTTGATGGTGATCCGGTCTACCCGCTCGACGGCGACCAAGAGGATGGCGGATGTCTGGAGACCGAGCTGGAGACAAGCGAGGCTGACGGTGACCCGTCGCAGCCGCTGCAAAGTGGAGCGGATGACGATCGACCGGAACCTGCGATGTCGACTAAGTCCGCCGGTTCGTTGATCGCTCCGCTGGCCCTCCCATTGAATCAGAGTTATTTGGATGCACCACAGGCTCGCCCGTTGCTGCTGTCGACAACCAATGCGTTGGAAACCGACGCATCCTCGTTTCACTACTTTTCGATAGGCAAGGTTGCTGTTCCGGAAGAACAACCGAGTTTGGACAATGAACCCCTGGTCCACGATGCCGTACGAGAGACCTTCTTCGCGAATTCATTGCTAACGCCATCCGAACGCGAGCAGTCGACGGTTTTCCCCGCAGATGCAACAAGGACGGTCGTCCCATCAATGACTGCCGGTCAGACGATGCGGAATCGGCCTGAGAACAGCCAGGGCGGGAATGCAATTGCAGCATTGCAACCGGAGGAACGGGAGGTCGCTGTGGCAGTTGCATTGGCGGAAGCGATGCTGCGCAGCGTTGATCAGGTGATTGGATCGCATGACGAGGCAGCCATCGATGCGGCGCTTGTGCAGGTAGTAGACGAAGCGAACGATGCTGCGATCGCCTTGAATCCACCACGCACCAATGCGGATGAACCTCGCACCCCATTCGTCCTTGATGGCTGGCAGATCGGACTGTTCAGCCTGATTTCCATGATGGTATCCACTCGAACGTTTTCGATTCGACACACCGGTTCTGATCTGATCAACCACACTCGCTCCAGGGGAGAGAACCAATGTTAAAGCGTCGTTACCTGTTGGCGGCGTTGTACGCGTTTGCTGCGCTGGTTTGCGTTGCTCCGCAGGCGTCAGCGGAGCAACCGGATGTCAAAGCACATTTCGAAGAAGGTTTCGTCGAGCCAAAGAATCGTCGCCAGCAGCAGTGGGGCGGTTGGTATTTGGGCGTCTACGGGAGTTACACCTCAACCGGTCTTTACCTGACAGAGGTTTACCGCGGGACCGCTGCCGCGAGAGCCGGGTTAGAAGTCGGCGACCGAATCATTTCCGTCAACGGTCGCCAAATCAGTTTGCTCTATCCACTGAACCTGGCACTGCAGTCAACCATCAATGGCCGCGTCATTCTGTTGGTCCAAGATCGCCGAACCCAACGATTGATCAACCTTCCCGTCCGGCTCACCCGCAGTCGCATCCACACCTGACGCTTTTGACTGTGGTCGCCCTCGCAATCTTTCGCATGGACATTCGAGAGCGACGTCAGGTTGGGCGCGTGTGGCACGCTTGTCCGTCACGATCAACAGGGCAAAAGTCGTGGATCGCTCCGGCGATCCTGTGTTGTGCCATGATCGAGAAACAAAATTTGCTCCAGGCGGGATGCTGGTTTCAAAGTGGGACCGGGACGTTAGAAACTGCTGACGCCCAGGGTCAGCCAGCCGTCTTGGGCGTCGAAGTACGTGGGCTGGAAGGTGCGACCGCGAAGGCCGTCTGATTTGACGGTCGCGGGAACGGTCCACGGTTGGTCCATCAGCACTGCGGGGAAGGCGTCTGCCAAATTTTGCTTGATCGAACTTCGCAGCCCCGTTTGCGCGATGCTCAACCGTTTTGTGCCAGGGAAATTGACTTCGGCTTCGCCGATCCGTTCGAGGACGATTTTGCCCGATGCCGTTTTGGTTGGCTGGTAGGCCGCGGCGATTTCGAGTGGTCGGCGCAGTTCACGACTACCCTGGGTGAAGCGGATGCCACGGATGCCGATTCGCAGTTGGCCGTCACGGGCTTCGAAGATAATCGGGCGACTGCGATCGAATTCGATCTCAAATGGTTCTTTGGATTCTTGATCGGACGGGTCGGCGTCGGCCGGCGGGTCACGTCGTTCCAGACCAGCACTTTCGGCCAGCGACTTGAGCTCGGCTTCGGTCATTTCGCGACCGGCGAAAAGTGCGCCCAGCGTGTTGTTGATCGCCGATTCGTGCAACTGCACAGTGGCTTCGTTGGCCATCGCGATTGCCGGTGGAGGCGCTGGGGCGGCCAACTGGCTGCCTTTGCGAAGCGTGGCGTTGAAGAAGATGGATTCCGAGGTGGATCCGATCAGACGCTGCGGTTCGGGAAAGTTCAGTCGGTTGAGGTAGGTACGAGCCTGGCCCAGGACATCGGTCGACGGTTGCGCCGTCGTTCCCTCGGTTTCTTCGGCAAACGCAGTGGAGAGTTTGTTAATGAATTTGCGGTGTGAAATCTTGTCGGCCAGCGGTTTCTGCTGCGCCGCACGTTTTCTGGCGATTTTGCGAACCAACCGCAGGCGGTGTTCGATCGCATCGATTCGCGTGTCGAGAGCTCCCGAAGCGGCGACCGGTTCAAATTCCAATCCAGATTCATCGATCGTGGCCACACGCGTCGCATAGGCTTGGCCGACGCCACTGGTGCGCAGTCTTACCGGACCGTTGTATCCCATGTTGTTGCTGACGATGTTTCCTTGCAGTGCGATTTGCACGCGCACGCTGCCGACCGAGGGAAGCAATGTTGCGGTGACGTTGCCGGTCAGCAGTGCGTCGCCGATGATACGGGTTCCAAGAATGCAATCGTTTACCGGCGAACATTTACGGACGCTGCGATTGATCCCACGTTGCACCAGTGAGTCGTCAATCGTCAGATGCAGGTTGGGCGATGAAAACAAACTTTGGGATTGATCGAGCAGTGGAACCTGTTGCCCGGTTCGTTCCAACAAGTCCAAGACCACTTGTAGCATCGCAATTTCATCGGGCGTGGGCACAAAGTCGTCTTCTGCCCATTTCTGTGCGCTGCGCTGGAGTTGTCTGGCCAGCAAATCGGTCGTCCGCTCTTTGCGGTAAAAACGCAGGCTGTTGCTGAACGCTTCGGATTCGCTGCGCAGCTTGCGGACCGCGGGAACCTCCAGCCCGGGGTGCAGCCCGGTGGCTTGTTGTGAAATCCGGATCGTGTCGGTCGCCAACACGGCTTCGCTGGCACCCGATTCCAATCCGTTTAAGACCGGGTCGATTTCCAAATAGTTCAACCAGGCCTGGGCGTTCTGGTCAGTGGCGGTACGGCCGAGGTGTTGTCGCAAGCCATCGACAGCGGCCAAAAAGTTTTGTTTGGCGGTGTCGACGTCGGCGATTTTGCTCGGGTCGAGTTGTTCGGCCGATTGCTCGGCAGCAGCGGCGATTTGCGCGATCGAAGCGGGCGGAAACTCAGCTCGTAGTGACTGCCAGGGAAGTGTACAGACGATGCCGAGTGCCAAGCTGACGGTCTGAATCGAGGTGCGGCAAACTTGCATTGTGTTTCCGAAAGACGGTGAATCATTGACCCCATGCGGAGCGGTGCTGCTGCGAAGATAGTGAAAACGCGCAGAATTTGCAGGTGCTATCGCCTCGGATCGTCGGAAAATCCGTCGCACGACCCGAATGGGAATCGCTAGGAGGGGTGAATCGAATTGGCGAGTGCTGCAATCGGGCCGGACTGGTAGTCGGGCTGGTCGGTTCGGGCACCGATTTCGTACAGCTGGATCAATAGCTCGCGTTCCCCACACAGACACTTGCCGACATGCATCCGCTGCGGCCAAGCCGGGCTTTTACGCGGCGAGGCCCAGGTGATCGTGACGGCGTCGTACAGGATCGTCTGCACCTGGATGCGAAAATCGCTGGACGGCCCGAAATCGATCATGGCGCTGTCAGCGTCCGCGGGGGACTCCCCCGCGGGGGATTTGATTTGGATTGAATCGCCAAAGTCGCTCGGTTGCGGCGGCCAGTTCTGTTTCTCTGGGTCGAAGGCCTGGATTCTGCCCACGATCCGATCGTTTCGATTGATGAACGCGACGATCGCATCGGCCTCGCTCGCCTGTGGCATTCGCACCGAAAAGTAATCGTATCCCTGGGCGGGTTCCAGTTTCATTCCGATCGTCGGCAATTCGAGGCGTTGTTTGGCCAAGCGATCGATCTGGGGGCTGGTCCACGACCCGAATGCATGGCCGGGGGCATCGGTGTGCCGCGTGAGTCCGCGATGGGAATGTGATCCGAACCAACTGGCGCCCATGATCACCGCAATGGCGATCATCATTCCGCGAGTCACGACCAAGGGATTCTGTGGGGTGGAATCGAACGTCATGGACGAGGCACTAGAACAACGAAGTTGCGACCGGCTGATGCATGAAATGCGCATTCAGCCAGGGTTTGAGACGGGTGACCAGCAAACAACGATACACCAGCGCGTCGTTGGCGTCATCAATCGGCCAAATTTGAACTTCGGTCGGCGTGAATCGTTCCCAGCCCGGGCTGGATTGAATTTGTCGCAGCCGATCGATGATGTCATCGGATTGGCCGACATACAGCACCGATTCTTGATCGCTGATGGCATAGACGCCGGCTTGGGCGTCACCGGGGTCGTCCGCCAGCAGCGTGTCAATCGAGTGTGCCGGTGGTGTCGCATCGTCCAGGAAACCCGCCAGACGTTTTTTGACCTTCTGGGTGATCTTGCCATCGGTAACCATCCGTCGCAAATGCCAGATTGCGGCGCGATAGTCGATCGCCGAGTGGTCACCGCCGAACAGTTCTGCAACGGTATCAAATTCGGCGGCGGTATCGGGCGTGCACAAGATTGCTTCCAGGTCCAGTCCATAATCGACCGACAGCAGTTGGAAAGCGATTTCGGCGGCAGCGCTGACCGGTTCGATCTTGGCGAGTGAGAGTTTTTTGGATTTGGCTTCGCCCTGTAGTTTTCCACTGCGTGAAAGTTCCAACAGGAATTCGTTCCAGGTCCGCGCATCGCCGGTTAATTTTGCGTCTTTGCAATGACGCACGAAGATGGCGTTGCGAATCGGATCGAACAGCAACGATTCGGCGCTGTGTTTGGTCGCGGCATCGGCAAAGGCTTGCTGCACGACCGGTTCATTCTTGTCGGTCAATTCGATCACCGGTCGGCCGTCACGAAACTTCGTCCGCCGTTTGCCTTTGGATGTGGCCGGTGCGCTTTTAATCGGATCGGCCGGACCGTCCAGCGGGTCGCCAACGGCACAGGACGCCAATCGATCTTTGATCCGCGTCACATAGTCCTCTGACAATTCAATGCCCATGAATCGCCGGCCGAGTTTTTTTGCCACCACCAGTGTCGTGCCGCTGCCGCCGAAGGGGTCCAGTACCAGTTCGCCGGGATTGCTCGAAACACGGATGATCCGACCGAGCAACTGTTCCGGCATCTGGCAACCATGAAAGCCTTCGCGCTCTTTGAAAGTGCCGGCGACCCGCGAGAAGAACCAGGTGTCGTGCGAGGGACTGAACCCCATCGGCGGCGCGTCTTGGGGCCGCAGGATCCAGGTGTTGTCGGGCAAGCGGCCTTTGGTGTTGGCCCGCGCGTCGGCATAGACCAGTTGCCGCGCCGATGGCACACGCACCGCGGGGTTGTCGCCGTTGAACGTGAACTGTTCAGGGTCTTTGACAAAGTGAAACAGGTGCGTGTGCGAACGGCTGAATCCGCGCACGCAGTTGACGCCAAACGTGTAGTACCAAATCACCCAAGAACGTGATTGGAATCCGATTTCTTGCGACAGCAATTTCAATTCAGCCGCGTACTCATCGCCGATCGCCAACCAGAACGAGCCATCGGGTTTGAGCGCCTGGTAGACGCCGGAGATCCAACCGCGACAAAAATCCAAATAGGCTTCGTGGGTCTGTTGATCGTCGTAGACGTCGTAGGAGTAGCCGATGTTGAAGGGCGGATCGGCAAACACCAGATCGACACTGGCCGGTTCCATCTCGGCGAGTTTTGTGATGCAGTCGCCTTGGTGGATTTGGTTGGGGGAAAGCGTCACGAGTTTCGATTCAGTCAACGATTAAAGGAGTGAAACAGTGTTTACTGCGCAAACGATGGTTGCCCGGCACAGTCTACGCGGTGGGGCCGACCGGCGCTAGGTGCCCCCCGACCGGCATTGAGGATCGTCTAAACCCTGGCGGGACCAGCTACTTGAAAGACCGCCCGTTGATGTTCCGGCGAGCTTAGATGCGTGAGACGTACTGACCGCTTAGCCGGCGGATCAATCTTCGCATCTCCAATACGCTGATGGTCGCCATCACCTGGTGGGCCGGCAACCCGCTGCTGCGAATCACGGCGTCGATCAAGGTGGCGGTGGGTTCGATTGCTGCCAGCACCATGCGTTCGACTTCATTCAATTTTAGTTCCGCCGGGTTGCGGACTTCGTGACCGTCATCGGTGGTCACGCTGCGAGACATCGGCCCCAGGGCTTCCAGGACATCGTCGACCGTTTGCACCAACGTGGCGCCTTCGCGGATCAATTGGTTGGTGCCGCGGGAGGCTCGACTGGTGACCGGGCCTGGCAGGGCCAGCACTTCGCGACCGAGTTCGCCGGCCTGCCTGGCGGTGATCAGAGATCCGCTGCGATCGGGGGCTTCGATCACCAACGTGGCCAGTGAAAGTGCGGCAATGATACGATTTCGCTGTGGGAACATGCCGCCGCGCGGTTTGGCGTGCGGCGCGTACTCGCTGATCACGGCGCCGTCGGCGGCCACCGCAGCAGCCAATTCGGTGTGTTCGGCGGGATAGATTTGACCAAGTCCGCCGCCCAAGACAGCGATTGTGCGCCCCCCGGCAGACAGCGCGCCGTTGTGAGCGGCTGCGTCGATGCCACGCGCCAAACCACTGACAATGGTGACACCAGCCTTGGCTAAACCGAATGCCAGACGGTCTGCTTGGCGGGTGCCATAGGCGGTGGCGTGACGAGTGCCGACGATTGCGACCGCGATCCCGTCGGCGATCGTGAACTGGCCTTTGGCGAACAGGATTGGCGGCGCGTCGTACAGGTCTTCCACCGCCTGGGGATAGGACGGCGACCCTTTGACGACCACCTGGCACCCATGGTCACGACACCACTGCAAAATGGCGTCGGTGTCGACAAAATGTGTGGCTGTCCGCAGTGTGTGAATCAGTTTGGGGCCGACCCCGGAAACAGTTGCCAGTTGCGATTCGGATGCCCCGAGCACCGCCGATGCGTGGCCGAACTGGTCTGTCAGCGCGGTCAACGTTCGCGGGCCCAAACCGGGCAGCATCGACAGTCGTAGCGTCGCCAGGGATTCGTCGTCCAGCTGACATGCCGCCGTTGCGGGCGCAGGTGTGTGCGCCGTGGTTGATTCGGATCCGTCCATGGCGACGACCGTTCGGGTTCAAGACAGGCATTCAAATGGATGCCCGCCATGGTATCCGATCCCAATCGCCCCGTTCAAGCTTCGGGGGGGATGCCAACGCCTAATGGTTCTTCGATCGCCGGGAAATAACCCGATTCGGCTTCCGCTGTTTTCAATGCCGCGATGAATTGTTGCACCACCGGACGCGTGGTCAGGTGCGGGTTGATGTGGGGGCGAGCGGCCAGCAGGTGTTGCTGTGCTTGTTTGGCCGTCATGTCGCGATACTTGATCAGCCAACACAGGGCGACGGTCGCGCTGCGGGCGCGGCCGGCTTTACAGTGGATATAAACAGTGTCGTTTTGCAGTGAATACTTTTCGACAAACTCCACCGCCGCTTCGACATCCGCCAATTGCGGGTGCGTGAAATCGGTCGTCGGGATATGCAGTTGCTCGATGCCGTGCTGGTCGTACTCGCGTTGCGGTCCCTGGTATTCTTCGCAGGTATTCACGACCGCGCGAACGCCTTCCCCGCGCAGCGACGCCACGTCCCGGGAAAACGGATAGGCCCCCACGATCACATGGTCGTCGATCCGGTTCCACCATTGACGACGGCGCAGCACCCGGGCAAGGAGAAAGTTCCAGGTGAGTGTCGGCCAGAAAACGGTGCGTGCGTAGAGTCGGGAAAACAAAGCGTTGTGGTGAACGAAAGAGGTGTGGGGTAAAGAATGCCTGTCAGTATCTTACCGCGTCAAACACCAAACGTTCATCGTAACTTGATCGGATTTGGAGCTTTTGGCGCCAGCCTGGCTGCTTGCGGTTCACGCCGACAGATGTTCAGTCTCGCGAGCCCGCGGTTGGGGGCCGGTACCATTACAGGCGATTTTTCCACACCCCCTCCGCAGGCCGAATCAGTCGTTGCCGTTTGGCCGCTGCGGCTACGGTCTTGCGATGCAGTACAAACGTGTGCCGCTGCGTAGGAACAGACGCCCTCCGCTGACGGCGGGCGAGGCGGGGAATCCGGTCTCGTCGGTCAGTTTGTTCGTGTGCAGCACTTCCATTTCTGGTGTGGCGGCAACGACATGGAACTCGCCGCCCGGGGCGGTGACGATCAGATTTCCGTCGACTAGCACCGGGGTGGCGTATTCCGCGTTGGCGCGACCGCCGCCGCGTCCGCCGCGATCACCACCGCGATCTCCGCGGTCACCGCCCCGATCTCCGCGGTCACCGCCCCGATCTCCGCCGCGTCCGCCACGCTCACCGCCGTCTGCCGAACGGCTTTGCCCAAGCCGCTGTTGTTTGACTCGCTCGCCCGTGGTGGCGTCGTAGCAGGACAGCACGCCGCCGGAAAACACGTACAGATGGCCTTGGTGGGCGACAGGTGTGGCAAACCGGCCCGGGATGTTGGCATCCCATGCCACGTGAGAATCGTTGACATCGCCTTTGCCGCCGGCTTTGACCGCGACGGCATCGCCGTTGCGACCGCCGACCGCAACCACGATGTCATCGATCACGATCGGACTGGCCGAAGCCGTCGAATCGGTGGTGCCACGTGAATACCAACGCAGTTTGCCGGTCTCGGGGTTCAGCCCCCAAACTTCACCGGGGACCATGACCACCAGATCGGTTCGGCCGTCGACATCGACGGTATTGGGCGTGCTCCAGGTGCCCTGTAAATCAGGCGCTTCGGTCTTCCAGACCTGTTTGCCGGTCGCGGCATCAAAGCCGAACATCGATTCGCTTTCCTCGGCCGCGGTCACGATCACCAGCGTCTGCTGGTCGCCCTGGTAGACGATGGGACTGGACGCCGATCCCCATCGCTGCGGTCCGCTGCCGGTGCCCACGCTCTGTCGCCACAGTTCGTTGCCGTCCAGGTCGTAGGCGATGACCCCGGTTTTGCCAAAGAAGGCGAACACGTGTTTGCCGTCGCTGACCGGGGTGTGGCTGGCGTAGCCGTGGGCGGTGACCCCTGGTGGTCGGTAGGGGTCTTCCGGTTGAACGGCGTCGACCGTTGTGCTCCACAATTGGTTGCCGCTATCGGCATCAAAACAGGTCAGATGGCGTTTCAGATCCGTGATCTGTTCGTCTTCGCCGCCCATCCCATAGCCTGAATAGGATGTCACAAAGACTTTGTTGCCGACGACAATCGGGCTGGAAACGCCGCTGCCGGGCAGCTCGGATTTCCATTTGACGTTTTCGCTGTCGCTCCACTCGGTGGGGATTGCGGTCGAATCAGCGCTGATCGAACTTCCGGCGGGCCCCAAAAAGCGGGTCCAATCGTCGGCCTGGGCCGTGGGCGAACCGAAAAACGGACTGCAGAGGGGCCCGGAGGAAAGTCCGGCGGTCATCCCGGCGGCCAATACAGCGATTGACAGCAATTTCTGACGCGGGCTGGAATCAGTGGGGGGGCGATACAGCGTTGCCATCTCGAGCGAGCTCCGATTTTCATCTAGAAAAGAGGATTGGGCGACCCCGTTGATTGGGGCGCCGAAATGAACAGGATGGTGGGCTAAGATGCCACCTGTCGCTAACAACCCCGTTACTGGCGCGGGGTTTCGAATATTACTGGGATTGCATCCCCTGTATCATGCCCGTACCACAACCGGCTCTCAGCCCCCTTCTAAAAAAACAAACCCGAGAATTCACTTATGAAACGCATCGTTTTGATCCTGCTCAGCTGCGCCGTCGTTGCAGCGCTGACGCTCCGGCCCGCAGACGCCGAACCGTCGCTGGTGATCGGATCCAAGGCACCGGCGTTGGACATCGAGCATTGGGTACAGGACGGTAACGGAAACTACCCACACGTCAGCAATTTCGAAAAAGGCAAAGTGTATGTCGTCGAATTCTGGGCCACTTGGTGCGGACCGTGTATCGCCAGCATGCCACACTTGGCCGAACTGCAGACCGAGTACCGTGATCGCGGCGTGCAAATCATCAGCATCTCTGACGAATCACTGGACGAAGTCGACGCGTTGCTGAAACGCGAACACCCCGAGGCAAAAAAGTCCTTTGCCGAAATCACCTCGGCTTACTCGCTGACGACCGATCCCGATGGATCCTCGCAAGCCGACTACATGGAAGCCGCCGAGCAACGCGGCATTCCGACCGCGTTCATCGTCGGCAAATCTGGATTGGTCGAGTGGATCGGGCACCCCGGCAATATGGACGAGCCGCTAGAGGCAGTGGTCGACGACAAATGGGATCGCGAAGCCTACAAAGAAGAACTCAAACGTCAGCAAGCGTTTGAAGAAGCCGTGCAACAGTTTGCTCAACTGGCCGGCCAAGGCAAACTGGAAGAGGCCGGCAAGATGTTGAAGGATCAAATTGCTGCCAGCCAAGACGATGAGATCAAGCAGCAGTGGACCATGATCCAGCATCAATTTCGCTTGATGACCGGCCAAGCCGACGAAGCCGATTTTGCGTTTTACCGCGAAGACTTGAAAGAACGCATCGGCAACCCGATTGCGGTCGCCCAACACGGACTGATGCTGTTCGGAATGGTGCAAAACGGCGGCAAGGTGGGACCGTTGGCCGCCGAGGCTGTCACGGCACTGCAAAATGAAGTGGAAGCGGCCGACGACGAAGACAAGCCGCTGTTCTACCAAACCATTGCACAGCTCTACACGATCGACGATCAAATCGACAAAGCGATTGCATCGCAAGAAAAGGCGATCGAATTCGCCAGCGACAATCAAAAGAAACGTTTGATGCCGTTCTTGGAAGAACTCAAATCGGTCGCCAAGAAAGCTGCCGGTGGTGACGCAGACGCCCAGCCCACCGACAAAGACGCCACCGACAAAGACGCTGCGGGTGACAAGTAAGTTGCCTGACGCTGCTGTCCCATCGGTCGATTCCGAATCCAGCCGGCGCCCGGCAAACGCCGCGCTGGCCTGGATGCAATTGGTTCGTCTGCCTAACGTCTTTACGGTGTTAGCAGACGTCGGCGCTGCATTCTTGTTAGTCGCCGGTGGCGGTTCACCAGCCGGCCGATTTGCGCTGGTGCTGGCCGCCGGCGTCGCCTTGTACTGGGCCGGCATGATCTTGAACGATCTGTTTGACCTGGAAAAAGACACCGCTGAAAAACGCCAGCGACCGTTGGTCAGCGGCGCCATTTCTTTGTCGGCGGCCAAGCTCGCCGGTTGGGGATTGTTGCTGCTGGGTGTGCTGTTGGCCGCGGCGTCGGGATACATTCCTGATCCCAACGTGTCCACCACTTGGATGCCCGCCGCGGTGGCGGTCGTCCTGGCGGTATTGATCGTTGCTTACAACGGTCCGTTGAAAGAGACGCCGATCGCGCCGGCCGCAATGGGTGGCTGTCGCATGCTGAGCTTTCTGCTGGGCGCCGCGCCGGTCTTGGTCGTGGCCGATGGCATGCCGGTGGTGCCGCGGTATGTGCTGGGGATCGCGATCGGGTTTGGTGTTTATGTGATGGGTATCACCACGATCGCGCGTGACGAGGCGGTCGGTGGTCACCTGATCAACCTGCGAACCGGTTTTGCCGTGATCCTGTTGGGCGCCTTGTTGCTGGCGTTCGCGCCGGGTTTGTCCGAGCCGGCCGACCGCGCCAGTTGGGCGATCCGTCCCGGCAGCCAATTCGTGTTGCTGATCGGTTTGATTGTCTTGCCGGTGGCGATTCGCGGATTTCGCGCCCAGTTCGATCCCCGCCCCGCAGCGATCGGCAACACCATTCGCGCCGGGATTTTGACGATCATTCCGTTGGCGGCTTCGTTTGCCCTGTTGGGCGCCGGCCAATTCTGGGCGATTGCGGTGTTTGCCTTGGTGATTCCCGCGATCGCTCTGTCGCTGCGTTTGCAGGTGACCTGATCGATGGTGCCGGGGTTTCACTGCAGCAGTCTTGAATTCCATGACGCAGCGATGTTGATTCCCAAGCTGTCGGCGCTGGGATTTTCTGCTGTGGCACTGCGGCCACGGCGTGGAGCCTGGGATATCGAATCGCCCTGGTTCCAGTCCGCTTCCGCAGCGATCGCGGCGGCTGCCGCCGAGCACGAGATGGCGTTGGTGATTGATCTGGATGCGCCGTTTTTTGACGACCCCGATTGCCGTGAACCGTTTTCCCTGGCGAGTCTGGATGACCGCCAGCGGGACCAGGCCATCGCGAGAGTAGAGCAATGGATTCGCCAAACCGCGCCGATGTGTCCTGCAGCGGTGACATTTTCCAGCGGTCGCGTGCGCGCGGCCGGCCACGGCGATCAAGACCCCGATTCGCACGGCGAAGAAACGTTGGAGCGTTTGGCCGCAGCGATCAGCCCACTGGCTCAGTTGGCATCCACACTGAATGTCGCCGCTGCGATCCGACCCGTTGCCGGGCATGCGATCGCAACGGTGGCCCAGTTCGAACGTTTTGGTCAGTGGCTGGGATCCGACACGTCGCTGGGGTTGGCCGCCGATGTCGGTGAGATGCTGCTGGGGGGTGAGTTTCCGATTGGTGCACGATTGGCGCGACTTCAGCACCGTTTGACCTGCGTGTATCTGTGTGAACCGGATCTGGAACGCGGTTGTGATCAGCGGTTCGGACACGGGGACATTGATCTGCGCCGGGTCTGGGAAGTCATGACGCAAAGTGGATTTGGCGGGCCGGCGATCTTTCGTGCCTGTGGGCATGGACGATTCGGAATGGCGTTGGCCGCTGAGGCGCTGGCGCTGTTGGATCAACCCGCGTAGCGAGCCGCTGCGTCAGCGGATTGTCATTGACGTAGCGGCCGTGAAACACGAAAAAAGTGTTTCACGAGGGTGAATCTGCTGGACCATGTGGGTTGGACAGTCCTATCATGAATTTGTTCCCCCGGTGTTTTCGGACGTTGGACGTAAATACTCGCGGAGACCTTTTGCCAAGGCGTGACCAATAGAGACGATGGTGATGGAATTGTTGAGTGATCCGGCAGTGAAGGCTGGTCTTGCACTGCTGATTTTGATCATCCTATCTACGGCCGCATTTTTCCTCGTGGCAAGGTTGCGCGACTACACCAGCGAAGACTGGGATCCGAGCGTTGACGAGCCTTTAAACTTGCAAGAAATGCGTTTGAAAGGTGACATCAGCGAGGCGGAATTCCGAACAATACAGGCAGCAGCCCGCACGAGCGATGAAGGAGAAGCTCTTGTGACAGGATCGGACACCGACAGGCGTTCCGATCGTGATGAAAAAGAATGACTCCTTCAAAGCAAAACCTCCCGTTGATTCATTGACGAATCAATTTACCCTTCGCCGGGATGCGACCTTTCCGCAGTTGGCCCTCCCAATTCCAATGGGCAATCGGCTTCGGAAGCACCTTACCCACTAGTTTTACCAACCAGGGCTCAGGCATTCGTTACGGACGACTCTTTTAACTCACCTCCCGCTCGGAAGCAGATGACAGAACACTCGTTCGTCTCATCTTCTTCCCAGCACTGACGCAAAAGATGATGCTTGAGCTGTGGGCCGAACCGTTTGAAGCTCTCAACGGCACGACTTGATTGACGGCTGGATGCGTACCGCAGCTGGCAGTGGCTTTGCCACCGCCCACTGCGACTTCCCTACGCGGTCGTTTGATCAGGCGAGTGTTGATGGCGCACAAGGAGTCGTTTATGCCCGTCAAGGATAACAACAGCACCACTCGCAGTAGTTCGCCGACGAACAAGAAGAATGCCTTCTGTTCATTCTGTCGAAAGAGCTATCGTGACGTCGGCCCATTGGTCGAAGGGCCCGGCGACGTTTATATCTGTTCCGAATGCATCGAACTGTGCCAATCCATTTTGGAACAGGAAGAGCGTCGTCGCGGACCGAGCAAGCAGCTGTTCAATGAAATCCCTTCGCCGCGAAAAATCGTCGAACACCTCGACGAATATGTCATCGGTCAAGGGTCGGCCAAACGTGTGTTGGCCGTCGCCGTTCACAACCACTACAAACGCCTGACCAGTGAATGGAACGGTGGTGGTGATGTGGAAATCGAAAAAAGTAACATCCTGTTGGTCGGACCGACCGGTAGCGGCAAGACTTTGCTGGCCCGTTCGCTCGCCCGAATGTTGGACGTTCCCTTTGCCATCGGTGATGCAACCACATTGACCGAAGCCGGCTATGTCGGTGAAGACGTCGAGAACCTGTTGCTGAAACTGTTGCACGCTGCGGACTTTGATGTCGAAGCCGCCCAGCGCGGAATTTTGTACATCGACGAAGTCGACAAGATCGGCAAGACCGGCGGCAATGTCTCGATCACTCGGGATGTGTCCGGCGAGGGTGTCCAGCAAAGTCTGCTCAAGATGCTCGAGGGGACCGTTGCGAATGTGCCGCCACAGGGCGGACGGAAACATCCCGAGCAGCAGTACATCCAGCTGGATACCAGCAACATCCTGTTCATCGTCGGCGGAACCTTTGTCGGCATCGAAGACATCATTCGTAACCGACTGGGCCACAAAACCCTCGGGTTTGGTGACGGTGCGGGTCGCTTGAACGAGCAAACCCACAGTGAACTGGTCGCCGAAATCCAAGTCGAAGACGTGATGCAGTTCGGTTTGATCCCCGAATTGGTCGGTCGTTTGCCGGTCGTCAGCTACCTGCAAGAATTGGATGTCGAAGGCCTGGTGCAGGTGCTTCGCGAACCCAAAAATGCGTTGACCAAGCAGTTCCAGGCCCTATTCAAAATGGAAAACTGCGAACTGAACTTCACCGATGGTGCCTTGCACCAAATCGCTCACAAAGCCCTTAACAAAGGCGTCGGTGCCCGAGGGTTGCGTGGGATTTTGGAAGAAGTGATGTTGGACATCATGTACGAATTGCCGGAACAAGAAGAAGGCAAGGTGTACACGATCGACGAAGATGTGGTTGCCGGCAAACACAAGTTGTTCACCATGCCAGCGACCAAGAGTGCTTAGCGGTCAACCGCTGATCACTCGTCTTTGACACTTCCCAATACGCCGATGGTCCCCCCGCCATCGGCGTTTTTTCATAGTCAGCCCAGGTGCAACCTGGCATGGTCGCGAGAGAGACCGGTGCAACCTGGCGCCAGGTTGCACCTGGCCTACTTGTCGCTCCAGCGGCGCAACCAGGTTTCCAGGATCAACAGGTTCCACAATCGATAGCCGTGGTTGTGTTCCATCCGCTGGTGTTGGTCGACCAATCGCTGCACCATCTCGCGTCGAAAGTAGGGCGCGATCCGAGCATCGTCGCTGAGCAGCCTGTCCTGGACCATCGGCTTGAGTTCGTTTCGAAACCACGCGCCGATCGGAATCCCAAAACCCATCTTCTTGCGGTTGAAGATCGAACGGGGGATCATCGAACCAAAAGCGTCTTCCAACAGCAGCTTGCCGCGTCGGCCGCGAAATTTCAATTGCACCGGCAGCGACGCGGCGAATTCGACCACGCGATGATCCAGCATCGGTTGACGGACTTCTAACGAATGAGCCATCGAGGCGATGTCGACTTTGGTACACAGGTCACAGGGCAGGTAGGAAAGCAGGTCCGAGATCGAGGCTTGGGTCACCACATCGCGACCCTCGCTGCGCTTCCATACCGATTCCAAAAATTCAAACGGATCATCGCCGGGCAACTGTCGCACAAAGTCATCGGTGTACAAATCGGCCCGCATCGATTCGGGAAAGATCTGCAACCAATTCAGATAGCGACGCGACGCGGGTTGGCCAAAGGCCTCCAGGAATCGTTTTGCCCGCCGCGACAACGAACGTTGTTTATTGTTGTCCGGCAGTCGCTGGACCATCCCGATGCCTGGAATCTGGTGGACCGGCAGGATCCGTTGCAGGCGACTGCTAAGCCACAGGGCGCGATATCGTTCGTATCCGGCAAACAGTTCATCGCCGCCGTCGCCTGAGAGTGCCACCGTGACTTCGCGACGTGTTAATTCGGACAGATACCAAGTCGGCACGGCAGAGGAATCCCCGAAGGGTTCATCGTAATGACACACCAATTGATCGATGATGTCCACGCCGCTCGGTTGAACTTCAAACCGCTGGTGGTCGGTCCCCAAGTGCTGTGCGACTTGGGCGGCATACCCGGTTTCGTCAAAATCAGCGATCGGAAAACCGATGCTGAAGGTGCGAATCGGTGTGTCACGCTGTTGCTGTGCGATCGCGGTGATCAGGGAGGAATCGATCCCACCGGACAGAAAGGAACCCAGTGGCACGTCACTCTGCAGTCGTAGCCGCACCGAGTCGGTCAGTAACTCTCGCAGGCGTTCGGCGGCGTCGCTTGGCGAGATCGTTTGTTGAATTTTAGGATCGAAATCCCAGTAGCGCTGCAGCCGCAACCTGCCTTGTTCGAACACCGCAAAATGTCCCGGTGGCAATTTGCGGACGCCCTTCCAGATCGTGCCCGGATGCGGGATGTATTGATAGGTCAGGAATTCGTCGATCGCGGCGGGATCAATTTCGTTGCAGATCCCGGGGACTTCGGCCAGGCACTTCAATTCGCTGCCAAACACCAGTCGATCACCGACCACGGCGTAGTACAACGGTTTTTGGCCGATCGGGTCACGCGCCAGCACCAATCGACTGCGGCGGGCATCCCAGATGGCGATGGCGAACATGCCATTGAATTCGGCAAAGCAATCGGTGCCCAGATCTTCGTACAGATGCACGATGGTTTCGCCATCGCCATCGTTGGTGAACCGATGCCCGCTGCCTTCGAGTCGTCTTCGCAGCGTTTTGTAATTGTAGATCTCGCCGTTGAACACCGCGCGGATGTCGCCGGTTTCGTTGGCCATCGGTTGGGCGGCGCCTGCCAAGTCGATGATCGACAGGCGACGGAACCCCAGCGCCACACCGTGCTGTCGACCCTGGCCGTCACGATGGTCGTGATTGATCCAGTGGCCTTCGTCGTCGGGACCGCGATGTGTCATCACATCGGTCATCCGTTTTAACTGCGCGCGATCGATCGCTGACGCTTCTGATTGCCAAACGGATCCGGTGATTCCGCACATCGAGTTGGATCAGTCCTGTTCCAATTGAGGAATCATGTGACGCATGTCTTCGATCAATTCGCGCATCGATTGGTAACGATCGGTGGGCTTCTTTTTCAGCGCCCGCATCACGATTTCGTCGGCCGCTTTGGGAATGTGTCGATCCGGTGATTTTTCACTCGGCGGCGGCACATCGGCGGAGATGATGTTTTGGAACGTTTGGTCGATATTGGCACCGCGAAACGGTTCGCGGATCGCCAGTAATTCATACAGACAAACACCGACGCTAAAAATATCGCTGCGTTCGTCGATACTGCGGGTTCCCTGGATCTGTTCAGGCGACATGTACAGCGGTGTGCCGGGGCGTTGGCCGCCACCGGTCAGCGTCAGCAGTTGCTGTTCGTCTTCGGCTTTACGCAATTGTGTGGCGTCATAGCGAGTGACCGTTTGGTCCTCCATCGAACCCCAAACCTTGGCGGTTCCCCAATCCAACAAGTAGACTTCGCCAAAGTTGCCCAGCCAAATGTTTTCTGGTTTGACGTCGCGGTGAATCACGCCACGCGTGTGGGCATAGGCCAGGCACTGGCAGGCGTCGGCCAGCGCCGACACGCGATTGACGGGCGAAAAGCGGCTGATGGCTTGCTGGTCACCGCGGGCAATTTTCTTCAAGATTTCGAACAGGTTTTCACCTGAGATTCGCTTCATCGTGAAGTAAATGCCATGCACCAAATCGTTGCCGATGTCATAGACCGGCACGGTGTTGGGGTGTTGCAGTTGAGCGGTCACACGAGCCTCGCGCAACAACCGCCGCCGCTCGTTGGGGACACCGCGGTTTTCCGGATGCAACATTTTGATCGCAACGGTTCGACCGGTGACAGGATCAAATCCGGCTTTCAAGACACCATTTCCGCCACGCGCGATTTCACGTAGCCCCGAATAACGACCGATCCCCGTGGCCACCTTGCGAGGCAGATCCGGATCGGTTCCCGACAGAATGATGTGGGGTTCGTTTTGCATCAATTCGCGATTGAAGGAGACAGTTTCTCCCGCACCAGCAGGAGATCAGTGGATCACTCAGACCCTATTCTAGCGCTTTGCGACGGCGGCGGTCAGCCCATGCAAAAATCAGGCTCACTTGGTCGTTCGCGCTCGCGGCCCCAAGCGGCCGAACATCCGATCAAGTTCATCGCGGCTAAAAAACAATGCCGTCGGTCGGCCATGTGGGCAATGGTGCGTGTCGTTGTACAGGCCACGCTGTTCAAGCAACGCTTGGATCTCTTCGGGGCGCAGCGGGTCCCCGGCTTTGACCGCCGCTTTGCAGGCGATCGTCGACAGCAGGTGGTTTAACAATTCAATCGGTTCGGGCTGTTTGCCACCACCGAGTACGGATTCGATTAGGGTCCGCAACATGTCCGCCGGTGAAGTGTTCTTTAGCATCGCCGGGTAGGCGCGAATCACAATCGTTTCGCCACCAAACTCTTCGACGTCCATGCCGATCTTGGCCAATGTTTCTTGGTGGTCGAGCACTGCCGTGCGTTCGGCCGCGGTCATCGACACCGGTTCAGGGACGAGTAACCCCTGGGATTCGAGTGATTGACCACTTTCGAGCACTTTGGTTTTGATGCGCTCGTACAACACCCGCTCGTGCAGCGCGTGCTGGTCGATCACCACCATCCCACTTTCATCTTGGGTGACCAGGTATCGGTTGTGGACTTGAAAGCCCAGGTAACAGACGCTGGGACGGTCGATCCCCGCGGTGTCCGCCTGGTCGTCGGTTTCACCGGCGGGGGCATCGCCGGTCTGGGGTTCAGCCTTTGATGGAACGCTACTGGTTGGATCCCCATCCCACGGTGCAACGTGATCGTTGCCGCCGGGTTGCGTGATGGAGGGGGATCCGGGATAGGGCTGAAACGCCGGAACACCTCCCAGCGGGGATGTTGATGGATTGCCGGTCACAGCTGGGGCTGCGTCATTGGAGGCTGGTGAGACAAACACGTCGGAGGGATCGTTTCCGGTTCGCGCCCACTGGATCACCGATTGCCGATGGGCTTGTTCGGCCCGCATTGGCATCCCCAGTTGGCTCGGTGGTGTGGCCGCCAATTCTTGTTCGCTGAGCGCTGGTTGGGGGCCAACCCGCTGCGTCATGTCGGTCGACAAAAAGTGATGTCGCAGGGTTTGTAGCAATCGACTGTAGACTCGTCCGCCGTCGGTGAAACGCACTTCCAGTTTCGTCGGGTGCACGTTGACATCGATCAGTTCCGGCGGCATCGACATTCGCAAGAACGAAACCGGGTGGCGCCCCACCATCAGCAGGCCACGGTAGGCCTCGCCGAGCGCATGTTGCAGCGAGCGGTCGCGAATGTGACGGCCGTTCAAGAACAGATACTGCATCCGGGAATTGCCGCGGCTGACCGACGGGTCACAGACGTAACCGTGCACACGAATTTGAGAGTCGTCACTGTTGATCGGAATCAACGACTCTGCGATTTCACCGCCAAAAAACGCACTGATTCGATCGCTCCAACGATCCGTGACCGGCAGATCGTACAGCGGTTTGTCATTGTTGTTGAGCACAAAATGGATGCGTGAATTGGCTAATGCGATTCGCGTGAACGCCTCGACAATGTGGCCTTTCTCGGTCTGTGCGGTCTTTAGAAATCGATGCCGAACCGGCGTGTTGAAGAACAGATTGCGCACCTCCATCACCGTGCCGATCGGGCAGCCACAGGGCTGGACTGATTCAATCACTCCGCCACGCACCTGGATTTCATTTCCCGCGTCATCGCCGTCGGTGCGGCTGCGGATCGTCAGCTGAGATACGCTGCCGATCGATGCCAACGCCTCGCCGCGAAACCCCAGCGTGCTGACGTGAAACAAGGATTCGTCGGTTGGCAGTTTGCTAGTCGCATGGCTGGCCAACGCCAGTGGCAATTGCTCGGCCGACATGCCACAGCCGTTATCGCTGATTCGAATCAGCTCGGTCCCGCCCCCGACAATCGAAACCTCGATCCGCGTGGCCCCGGCGTCGACACTGTTTTCCAGCAGTTCCTTGACCACCGATGCCGGCCGCTCGATCACTTCGCCGGCGGCGATTTGATTGATCAAGTTCGGTGGCAATTGACGAATCGTCGGCAGTTTTTTTGCAGTGGCATCCATACCCTGCAATCTAACCGTAGGAGTGGATCGAACCAACGGCCGATGGCGGAAATCCGGCCGCGAAATGACTCTCCCGACGCTAGCAAATCAGTCTTCGTTGCACGATCAGCACAGGAAGATCAGCACAGGAAGTCGTCTCGGTGCAGCTTGATCAGCGGCGACGACGCCGCACGCACAAGCCACTCAAACCAACAGCCAGGAAAATGGCCATCGACGCCGGCTCCGGCGCGTGGCCGTCTGGCGGCGGCTCGCCTTCGGGAGGCGTTGGTGGCGGTGGAGGAGGCGGCGGCGGGAACGGAGGTTCCGGTGGTTCCGGCGGCGGAGGGTCCGGCGGCGGAGGTCCCGGTGGATTGGGCGGCCCGCCCCCCGGCGGATCGGGAGATGGCGGATTCGTCGGTGGCGGACCACCGGTTCCAGGAGGATCCGAATCGTCGTTGGTCAAAGCGGCAATGCCGATCGCTGCAAACCCCAGTGGCAGAAAACCGCCTGAGAACCCGAAACCACCACCGCCGCCATAGCCACCGCCGTAAGACGATGTGAATGTTGGGTCCGCCGGTGTCGCCATGCATTCACAGGCGTACTCACAGGTTCCACAGCAAATGTTTTCGCACTCTTGATGGCACTGGCATGGATTCTGGCCACAGGGGTCATCGGACATGCAGTTCCCATCGGCGGCAAACAGCGGGCGGTGGTGCCTGCCAAACAGACGCGACCCCAATCTCCAGCGCGGTTGATGGACGTGTTGCGATTCAATCACGCTCGCCGGAGCATGGCTGATCATCGGCGCATCGTCAAAGAAGATCCCTGCATTCGCTGCCGGAGCAGCAAACATGATCAACAACACGCAATAGAGGGAGGCTGAACGAAACATTGGACCAATTAACGATTTACAAACAGGCAAGTTCTTTTCTGCCAGAAACTCTGATTGGCAGCAAGCAGAAGAACAGATGTCACAGCTATGAGTGCTCACAAAACTTGAAGGAATCGTACCGATAATGAGGGTAGTCCGACTTGGATCGGTTGCACTCCTTTAATACGCGTGAAGTGCCGAAAGTAGGCGCACAAAAATTGCGTGTTTTCTTTTGTGACCTAGCTTTGATCCTCTGATTCGCGCTGCTCGCAAACGCTGTGTTCTCCAGAGAGGGGCAGTGGCCTGTTGAAGCAGAGGGGTTTGCGGTGAGATCAAGGTGAGATCAATTCGATCCCTCTCACACGCCGGGAAGATGGCAGGGTGTCCTTGCCCCCTGTCGCGGCAGGCGCGATTGACACATCGCTTGGCCAGCTGCGATCATGTTGCCGCAGTTCGCGATTGCCCTGGACCTTTGAAACCGCCCAGCAGCCCGCGTCTGCCACCCGCCGGGGGTGTAGCTCAGTTGGTTAGAGCAGGGAACTCATAATTCCTTTGTCGCGGGTTCAAGTCCTGCCACCCCTACTCAATCTGTTGATTGCGCGTGCTGCCCGCTGCCGGGTGTTGCTCACCTCACGCGTCGCCTAGACGTATACAAGCACGACGCGCGAGTGATTGAAAGATTCACGGCCCTCGGTGACGCGTTTTGAAGCCAGCGCTTTCGCGTCAGGTATTGGTTTTTGGTAACCCGACGCGTCACTTCAACGGCGCTG
>NZ_JAMYFE010000123.1 GCF_024129865.1 Stieleria tagensis
CTGTTTAGCGCAACTTCAAAATGCGTCAGCGAGGGATCCCGCTAACTCCCTAAATCTCTCGCTGACGCGTCGGGTTACCATAAAAACGCTGGCTTCAAAACTCACGCGTCGGGTTAGGATCGCAAACTGGCTTTTTTGCCGGTCACGTTGTCGCGGGTGGGATAGCAGAGGGCTTTCCGCAGTCTACAATCTATTGGTCGAACGAACTGGCGGGTTCATCGTCGGTTTCGTCTAGGCATTTTCCCGATTGTAGGCCACCTCAGACAATGATCATGACTGACGAAAACGCACCTGTTCACAATGCGACGACGGTGGGGGCCGCAAGTATCCTGCTGGTCGATGACACGCTGATCTTGCGAGATCGACTGGCGATGGCGCTACGTCAGCGTGGATTCCGCGTGCAAACCGCAGGCTCTTACGACGAAGCGGTGGAAGTGTTTCATCACTCGCCGACCGATCTGGCAGTGTTGGATTTGCGGATGCCCGGCCGATCGGGATTGGATCTGCTGCGAAAATTGCTGCAGATGAAATCGGACACGCGGATCATCATGCTGTCCGGATTCGGCAGCATTCCGGCATCGATCGATGCCGTCCGTGCCGGTGCCGTCAACTTTCTCAGCAAACCGGCTGACGCCGACGACATTCTGGCCGCCTTTGCCCGGGGCGATGAGCCGTCGGTGCCCACGGGCGAAGTCAGTTTTCCAGCGCCCTCGCTGGCGAGGAATGAATGGGAGCACATCCACCGCGTGCTGTCCGATTGCGGTGGAAACATCAGCGAAGCAGCACGACGCCTCGGCATACACCGACGGTCTCTCCAGCGAAAACTTCGTAAACGCGCCCCCGAAGATCCGGCCAGCCCCGAAGTCGTTGACGACGAGTAGGCCTGGTGAAACCTGGCTCGAATCCTGTCGTCCGTGAGGCATTGCCTGGTTGCACCTGGCCTACTGGACGGACTTACTTGACGGGCCGGATGTTCCAGATTTCGTCACAGTATTGACGGATCGTTCGGTCCGAGGAAAAGAAGCCTGATCGGGCGACGTTCAAGATCGACATGCGTGTCCAATGGTCTTGGTCGCGATAGGCATCGGCGGCACGTTCGCTGCACTGCAGGTACGCGGCATAGTCGGCCAGCACCAGGTATTCGTCGTGGCCCAGCAGTGAATCCACGATGGGTTGAAACAGTCCTTTGTCACCGTCAGCAAACTCTCCTGCGGCGATACTGTCGATGACCGCGCGCAATTCGGGATCGGATTCATAGTACTCGCGCGGCGCGTATCCGTCGGCTTTCAGTTTGGCGACTTCGGGAGTGGTCAGACCGAACAAGAAAAAGTTTTTGGCGCCAACATGCTCGCGAATCTCAATGTTGGCACCATCGAGTGTGCCAACCGTCAGCGCACCGTTGAGGGCAAATTTCATGTTCCCTGTGCCGGAGGCTTCTTTTCCAGCCATCGAAATTTGTTCGGAAATATCGGCAGCCGGATAGATCCGTTCGGCCAGCGAGACATTGAAGTTGGCGGGAAAGATCACCCGCATCCGCCCTTGCACGTCGGCGTCATTGTTAATGACCTGGCCCAGGTTGTTGATCAATTTGATGATCAGTTTTGCCATCGCATATCCAGGCGCGGCTTTTGCGCCAAAGAGAAACGTGCGCGGTGTGATGTCCAGGTTTGGGTCCGCCTTGATGCGACGATACAGCGTGATGATGTGCAACACTTTTAACAATTGCCGTTTGTATTCGTGCAACCGTTTCGCCATCACGTCGTAGATCGAATCGGGTGCGGCAGCGACGCCTGTGCTGGTCTTCAGCATGTCCGCTAGCAGGCTCTTGTTACTCCGTTTGATGTCACGCCATTGATCACAAAAATCGGCGGAGTCGGCCAAGGGTTCCAATTCCTTCAGGTCCTCGAGATGAGTCAGCCAGCGATCACCAATTTTCGACGTGATGAGGTCCGAGAGCAGCGGATTGGATAACCGCATGAACCGCCGCGGTGTCACCCCATTGGTTTTGTTCTGGAATTTATCCGGCCACATTTCGGCAAAATCACGCAGGGTTTGTTCACGCAGCAGTTTGGAGTGCAGTTCGGCGACCCCGTTAATGGCGAAACTGCAAACACTGGCCAGATGAGCCATCCGCAACTGCCGGGGCGGACCTTCGTCGATAATCGACATCCGTCGCAAACGATCGTTGTCACCGGGGAACCGAGCTTGAACTTCCGCCAAGAAACGGCGGTTGATTTCGAACACGATTTCCAAATGTCGCGGTAGCAAGCGGCCGAACAAATCCAACGGCCATTTTTCAAGTGCTTCGGGTAACAACGTGTGACAGGTGTAGGCAAATGTCTTGCAACAGATTTCCCAGGCGCGTCCCCAGGCCACATGGTGTTCATCGACCAATAACCGCATCAGTTCGGGAATCGCGACGACCGGATGCGTGTCGTTGAGTTGAATAGCCGCTTTGTTGGGGAATTGATCCCAGTCGTCGTTACGGACTTGAAACAGTCGCAAGATGTCGTGTAGCGAGCAGGCGACAAAGAAATACTGTTGCTCTAACCGCAATTGACGCCCCTGAGGCGTATCGTCATTGGGGTATAGGACTTTGCTGATGTTTTCCGAATAAGTCTTTTGTTCGACAGCGCGGGTGTAGTCACCGACATCAAACAATTGGAAATCAAATTCCTCCGAAGCCCTGGCTCGCCACAGTCGCAGAATGTTGACCGTTTGCGTGCCAAACCCCGGCACCAACGTGGTGCACGGTTCGCCCAATACGTTGCGTTTGGGCACCCAGTGTCGTCGGGTTCGTCCTTTGTCATCGACCGAGGAGTGCACTTCACCCTCGAACCCGACTTCGACCATGTTGCTGGGTTGTGGAAATTCCCAAGGGTTGCCATGTAGCAGCCAATCATCGGGCTGTTCGACCTGCCAACCGTCTTCAAAGGTCTGGCGAAAGATACCGAACTCGTAACGCAGCCCGTAGCCGATGGCCGGCATGTCCAGGGTGGCCAGCGAGTCCAGGAAACAGGCGGCCAGTCGCCCCAGTCCGCCGTTGCCCAGTCCCGGTTCGACGTCGTATTTAATCAGTTGTTCCGGCTCCAGTCCGAACGGTTCCAACGCCTGGCGTGCCAGTTCCAGCGTGTCGGTGTACATCAGGTTTTGTGGCAGTTGCTTGCCCAACAAGTATTCCGCCGACAGGTAACAAACGAATTTGGAGTTGGCCGTGTATTGGGCATCAACCGTTTCGCTCCAACGCTGGATCAAATGGTCCCGGACGGTGTAACACAATGTCATGTAGGCATCGTGCATGTCAGCCGTGTGAACCGCTTGGCCTTGGATCCGCCACAGGTTGTCGACCAATCGCTGGCGGAACGCATCGACGCTGGGGACCAATTTAGTCGTGCTGGGGAGATGAGTCATCTTTTCCAATACCTGTGTCTCACGGCTCTCAGATTGTGTGTCACGTCAACCTTTCGGATGTTAGTCTACATCAAGCTGGCAGATCGGATTGTCAGTTGGTCGTTAAACCGAACGCGTGTGAACAGAGGTGCAGCCGGATATGATTCAAACGCAAATGAAATCGCTGCTGTCGGTGGAATACGCAACATTGACGCTGCTGTGGGCATTGGTCGCCGCGTGGGGGTGGGAAGAAACGGCATTGTCAGCGGCCGAATCAAATCCGCCACCACAACGTGACATCGAATATGCGAACATCGACGGCCAGTCGCTAGGGTTGGATTTTTATCCGAGTCAAACACCGGGCGTATCGCCGCTGATTGTTTGGATCCACGGCGGGGCATGGCGAAGTGGTGACAAACGCAACGTCCCGATCAAACCGTTGACAGAAGATGGTTTTGCGATCGCCAGTTTGAACTATCGGCTGAGCGGCACGGCTCGATTTCCAGCGCAGGTCCACGACATCAAAGCGGGTCTGCGATTCTTGCGTTCCCATGCCGAACGGTTTGGAATCGATCCGGATCGGATGGTGATCGCCGGTGCCTCAGCCGGCGGGCACTTGGCAGCGTTGGTCGGCGTCAGCGACCAGGTGGACGAATTGCAGTCAGCTGAATTGGGGCATCCAAACACGTCGACAAGAGTGGCTGCGATTATTTCGTTTTATGGGGCGAGCAATCTGGAAACGATTTTGGATCAATCGACACCAGACGGATTGAGTGTTCGCCAGCCAGCGTTGAAACTGTTGTTGGGTGATCTGCCATCCGAGAAACCTGAACTGGCGCATTTGGCCAGTCCAGTCGCGCATGTCGACCCATCCGATCCACCGCTGTTGCTAATACACGGTGACCAAGATCCACAGATGCCGATCAATCAATCCCATGAATTACAGGGCGTCTACGAGCGCAACGAGCTGCCGGTCGGCTTTCATGTGGTACACGGAGCGGCACATGGTGGCGCGGCGTTTTATGATGACGCCAGTTTACGGCGCGTCGCCGATTGGCTCTCACAGCATTAGGCGCCGAAGCAACCTCCACACGACCGGTTCCAACCCGTTGGAGTTCAACCTTTAGGTTGTTCGGCATTGGCTGCAGCCGTTCTGACCTGACACGCCAAAGCGTGAACTCCAACGGTGACTGTGGACCCGCTTTGGGTGTGCTACGGCGATTGCAACTTCGCCGCTAGCGATGGAATCGTGCCCGCTCTTTGGCGGTGACACGAATGTCAAAGCGGTCTTCGTAGCGGCTGGTTTCGTTAACAAAGTCGACTTCGGTGTCTTGATTTTCGAATCGGAAGCGTTGAATCGGCGGCGGAGCGACGGGACGGATGGAATAGAACTCCAACAGCGAAATCATTTGCCGTTTGACCTCTGGTGCTTTCTTGTCGTCCGAGTCGATTTCGACCGCAACCGGATCACTCCAGTGTTCGATGCGAATCGGCAGCCCTTTGCCGAAGGCAATATCAGCCGCATCGGTTTCCGCGACCGCGATGTTGACCCGCGTAGGATACAGATCGGGCCAAGCCGCTTTGCCACGCAAGGCGTCGATTTCATCACGCTTGGATTGTTTCAGTGTTCCGATGACAACCAACAGCGGGCGTCCATCGAGGGTGCTCTTGCCGAGTTTTAAATCAAAGTCACGGCGGATGGCGTCCAGCATTTCGCTTGGACCGCCGACCATCATGCTGGGTTTGATGCGGCTTTCGCGGCCCAGCGTTCGTGCGCCTTCGTCCAACCATCCCACATCGACTCGACTGAGGGCGACGGTGCCGGCGATCTCGCTGCGAGTCCACGCCAGCCGGCCGTCACTGATCTGATGCAAGGTGTGTTTGCCATCTCCGTCCAGCATTTTGATCTGGAACGAAAACTGGCCCGACCCACCGCCGACTTGCAGATAGGTTCCCACGCCGATCACTTCTCGCCCGGCGGTCTGCACACGCTGACGGACCTTGCAATCGAACGCTTGGCCGTTTGCCAGACGATCGATGACTTGGTCGATCAGCAAACTGGCATGATTTTGGACAGCCGGGGGCGTGGACGAAGATTTTTGGGGTATTTCGCCCAGACGTTCGGCAGTGGCTGGGGATTGTCCGCCAGCGGTTCGGAAAATCAGCAAAACGCAGGCTGCCAGGACAAATGACGTGACCCGGCCGCGCGTGAAACTGTGTTTCACGCGTCGATTCAGGTCGGTCTGATTCTGTCGATCGATCTTCATGGTCGGGTTATGGCGATTTTTCCAAAGAATCCGGCCACAACGTGCCGATGGTCATGTTACGCGGCCGGTCGGCCGGTGTCGTGACGTGGATCGTAGATACGATTCGCCTCGCAAGTCCACCCAGATCGCGCTCGTGCAAGACAGCTTTGAATTTCAGCCCAGGCGGGGATCGTCCCGCAAACCGCATTCGAGCGCGGTACTACCCAAGGAATGGGGGAAAAGATGAAACGATTCGTCACTCACTTGTCGCTGATTGCGGCTGGTGCGATGGTCGCGACCGGATGTGTACCGACTCGCCACAATCTGCCACCGGCACAGCATATGATGGAACCTGGTCCTGGCGTCGGAGGCCCCGGCCCCGGAGTTCTAGGACCACAGCCCTACGTCGGTGCGATGCCATCGCCGGGTGGACCGGGTGTTGCCGCAATGGCCGCATCCAAGATCCCCAGCGAAGTGCCATCGGAAGTCGCCGCTGCGGGACGCGAGTTGGAATTCAGTGAGATCCAACAAGTCGGTTTTGTAGAACGCATGCGAGCCAAAAATGGTGACTGCGGTTGCGGCGGAGCTTGCTCCGGCGGATCCTGTGGTCCCAACGACGGGTCGTCAATGGGCGGCGGCATGATGGCCGGTGGTGGAATGGCCGGCGGCGGCATGATGGGCGGTCCGATGATGCCCATGGCCATGCCGATCCCACCCGCGGTGCAAGTCACTTTCGGGCGTCCCGATGGCATGCAAGTTCGCTATGACCAATCCGGTGGCGGCATGTTTGATAGCGAGCCGTTGATCGTGCCCGCACGCCAGAACTTTCCCCAAGGTGGATTGTTCCGCGTCAAACTGACGAACATTCCGGGCCGTGAAGGCGTGGAATTGTATCCGACCATTGAATTGGCATTTGCCAATCCACGCACCGGTGCCTACCTGGCGCACAACTCGATTCCGATTCAGTTCGACAGCGAGGACTTTGACCAGGTCGTGACCGGCAACTTTGTCACCAAAGTGTTGTACCTACCGGATCCGGATTTCCAAGGCCCCGCCTTGGCCGGTATCGATACCCTTGTCAGCACACGTTTGGATCCAGGCATCGACCCGATCGTCGAAGCCGACCGTCGTGGTTCGATCTTGGCGATCATCCGCTTGGGTGACAAAGACATCGAAATGCCTGGTTCGGGCGGCATGGGCCTGGGCGTTGCTCCTCCGATCGCCGGTCTGCCGGCTCCGTTCGCGATGGCATCGACCGAAGGCTGTGGCCCCAACGGTGGCAGCTGCCAAACGTTGCCACCACAGATGCCGGGCATGATTTCCGGTATCAACGCACCCCAATACGGAATGCCGATGAGTGGCACGCCGATTGGATTGCCCGGACCACCGCACATTCCATTGGGATCTCCCGCAGGTTTGAAGAAGCACGTGATGCGTAACCGCACACCGATGCATCTGCCACAGCCTGTCGAAGAGATGAAGATGACCGTGCGGCATCAACCGGGATACAGCTATCCGAACCCGGTCAGCCGAGTCCACATCACCGAGCAAAACATCCATCCGGGTGTCCCCGCCGGTCGCGGACTGTACCAGCACAAGAGTCAATCGGTCGATCCGAACTGCGAGCCGTAAGGCGGCCGTAGTGTGACCTTGGGCTGAAAAGGTAACTGTTTAAAGCACGCGGCGTCGGCATCTGTTTCGCGGATGACCGACGCCGTCTGCGATTGCATCGTTGGGCTGCACCCTAGCCACGATAAAATACAATTCAACGGAATGATTGAGCGATCATGCGAATGAATCCGAAAGCCATCACCGCGGTCAGCACGGCGAATCCCGGCAATGTGACCCGTCACGATGCGGGCACCAAGCTTTGCTTGTTCCTGCTACTGTCCCTCTGCGTCCTGTGGCAATGCGTGGTGCAAGCCGCCGATCCGGGGCAACCGCTGCCGGTCTCAAACGCTCATCCGTTGTACAACACATCGCTACCGCCCGGCGTGCTCGGGCAGCGGCAACTGGCGATGGGAATGCAAATGCCGTATTTCCAACCTGTGGCATTCTCCGGACCCAGCGGCACCGCGTTCTCGCTGCCAGAAAATGGCAGCCATGGAACCGGAGAAACAAATCTGATGGCCGGATTAATGGTCGGTGCCGTCTATCGGTTTCGCATCACCGGGATTCCAAATGCCATCGGGGCGGAGGTCTATCCGACGGTCGAACTGATCGGACGCACGTTTGCACCGCCAGGATTGGAAACCAAGTACCCGATTCCGATCAACCTAAGCGAAACGGATCTGCAGGAAGCGTTGGACGGCAATTTGGTCACGCGAGTGATCTATTTGGAAGACCCGCAATCCGCGACACCGTTGGCCCTGAAGCGAACCGATTCGCGACCGATCGATATCCCGATCGATCAAGACGCGATGGCGACAGCCGATTCACTCGGACGTCCAATCGCGATCGTTCGCATCGGATCGAAATCGCCACCGAACAACCCCGCCTTAGAACCACAGTTCTATTTCGGCTATCCACCGTGGGCACCGATTTTTCAACCCGAAGCTCCCTAGCGTCGTCCCACGTTAGACCCGCTGTCACGCCCTGAACCGATTCCGCATCCACTGCACGCTCCGGCCGACCATGTTCAAACGCACTGCATTTTCCAGCACGCTTCCCGCGTTGCTCGCTTCGGCAGCACTGATGGTCGTCGGTTGCCAGTCCGCAGGGACCAGTCCCATGCTGCGTGCACCCGGGGCCGCTTCGGTGCCCCCAGTTGCCAATCCACCTGCCGCCAATCCGGTCACTGCAAACGGAACGAATGATTCGGTTTCCGCATCCTTGACCGACCAAGCGGTGATGCCCGTCGGCTTTGTCGAGCGACTGCATGCACGTCAGGCCGAAAACGGCGGCGGCTGTCTGGCTTGTAACCAGGGAGCACCTTGCAACGACTGTGGACCAGCGGGAGGATGCGCCCCCAATTTCATGATGCCAATGCGTCAGCCGGTTGATCCACAAGAATTCCTGTGCAACGGGGGTGACATGCCGCCGGAGGCGCGCGTGTTGCGTGACGACCGCGTGGCCGGATTACAACCTCAGGACGCCATCGTTCACTACACGACCGAGGCCGGGGATATCGAATTGCAAGCCAGTAATCGGGCCTGTGTGTATTCACCACGGTTTGGTGCCGTGCGCCAAATCAGTGGCGCGGTCGCGGGCGAAAAAGCAATCGGTCTGCGTGGCACCTTTCAACCGCTGGGCCCCAATCGGATCGGTTTGACCCAGCCCAGCCTGGTCGTTCAAGACGTCAACGAACTGGGACATGCCGACGTTGCTCGCCGCGTCGATGCAATGCGAGACCGCAACCGTGGCGTTCCAGTCGACGGCATCGTGCAACTGGAAGTCGCCGAGGACGCCTTGCAAATCCTAGCGACGCTGGACTTTATTGCCTTGAATCGATTGGACGAGTCTCAGCTGGCGATCTTGCAGCAGGGTGCCGTGGCGGCACAATCCTGGATGATTCGCGACGCCGTCGAAGTCATGATCGAAAGCCTACAGCCACCGGTGCTAACGCGTGATGCTCGTGCCGAAGCCTTTGTCGAATATGATTTCCCCGATGCCGGTCGATTGCAAATCATGAAGGTCGCTGATCGCAGCGACGCACAGCAGGGCGAAGAGGTGACGTTTGCCATTCGTGTCCGCAACATCGGTGACTCGGCGGTCAACAAAGTGGAGATCGTCGACAGCCTGGTCGCTCGACTGGAATATGTCGAGGGTTCACAAACCTGTGACCGCGAAGCCGAATTCGAAACCTCCGGCAACGCCGCCGGTTCGGTGCGGATGAAATGGCAACTGGCCGAACCACTGGCCGTTGGTGAATCGGCACTGATCGAGTTCAAATGCAAAGTGCGTTAGACCGGCGATGCTTCGCTGGTCAGCATCTGATCGACTTCGTTGCTAACGATCACACCGTAATTGATCGCGCCCAACCAGCCACTCATGATGATGCCGACACTGCCGGCGTGGTACATCCCGCCGATCTGGTTCGGTAGATCGCGGCTGACACCCAGCCCCTCGAACTTGGTTCCAAAACTGGCGCCACGCTCGTGCAGGGTGTAGTGGTGAAACGTCCGCGGCGTGGCGGCTTCGGCGTGGTCGATTTTGTCACGCACGCCGGGGATGTACCGTTCCAACGCATCAATCGTGGTTTCCACCAAGTCGGCTTTGCTGGCGTTGTAGTCCGCCTCGCTTAGATCATTCCAGTCCGACCAGTTGGCGTTGGTGCTGCTGACGATCGCAAAGCGTTCCTTGGTTTTCCAAGGCCGCGTGCGGGGATAGTAGAAACTGAAGGTGCGGCTGGTGATGTCGCGGCTGAGTAACCGCTCGGTGCTGAAATCTTTCGCGGTGCTAGTGAAAAACAAATCGCCACTGCTCTCGTCGATCTCTTCGCCCTCCTTGAGCGCCATGTAGACTTGGGTGCTGCTGTTGTTCAGTCGCACCGCATTGGTCTGCTGGACGTAATCTTTGTCCAACTTTTCCTCACCGATCATTTTCAAAATCGTGGTGCGCAAATTGGCGTTGCTGACCACGGCGCGACAGCGGATCGTTCTGCCGTTGACCTGCACTCCGCTGACACGGCCTTTGGTCACTTGGATCTGGTCGACCGGGCAATTGATACGGACGTCGACGTTGTTCGCTGCGAGTTCCTTGGTCATTCGCTTGATCAGGTCGTCGGTGCCGCCTTCGTAGATATAAACCCCTTTGCTCATGAAATTACTGAACACGATGCCATAGGTGATCGCGGGGTCCTCCAGTGTCGAACCGTTGGCATAGGTGATCGGTTCCATCAACAGTCGCACGATATCGTTGCGTCCCGGAAAGAATCGCTCGAACAGTTGGCCGGTGGTGGTGGTTTGATCGTCGTAAAAATTCATTCCCCGCGCGGTGTCAAAGAACGATTTGACAGTGTCCGGGGCCTGGCCAAATTTCTCGACCAGCAATCGTGAGAAATCGTCGCGGTCAAAGGTGGTCGTCAGCGAAAACTGTGGATTGTCAAAACGAATGTTCTTGAGCTGCACGATGCGATCGGAGATGTCTCGGCTCCAATAGCGACGACAGGATTTGATCATCCCGTGCGGAAATCCATGCAGCGAGACGTCAAAGGTGTGGCTGCCGGGGCGCAGAAACCACGTCGCCAGCCCACCCAATTTGTAATGCTGTTCGAGCAACAGCACGCGGTGTCCGGCGCGGCCGAGAATGTTGGCGCTGGTCATCCCCGCCAAACCACTGCCGATCACCACGACATCATATTCGTCTTGGGCACCTTTCAGAAAATCACGTGGCATGGATCAGACATTGGTTATTCAAGAAAAGGTGTCAGGTACCTTTTCGGGCGCAATCGTTAAAAAGGTACCTGACACCTTTTTCAAAGGGGGCCGACATCGGGTTGCAGGTCGGCAAAGATGCCGACCATGTCGTCGCTCGGCGGACGGTCACCGTACAACATCATCGCTCCTTCGCCAACCAACACGCGTTCATCCAATAGCCGCAACGTTTTTCCCGCAGCAACCGTGGTCGTCTGGTTACTCACCCCCGAACGCAACCATTCACGCGGGGAGCTAAAAATAGGTACCTGGTCGGCGGGCAGGACTGTCGCCATCCGGCGCGTGCCCTCGGGGCTGCGACGTAGTGTAGTGATTTTCCAGCGTTCGTCTTGAGGATCCCGCAGAACTTGCACTTGAACGATCGATTCGCCCGGCGACAGGGGGACCGCCGCAAACCAACTGGGCGACGTTTTCGATTGCCGCCAATCGGTGCTGTAGGCGACTCGATAGGGCGGCCAGTCTGGGACTCGGACACGCACCCGGTAGGTCATCGGCAGATCGCTGGGCAGCCGCACCGCTGCGATTTCACCTTCGTCGGATGGTTCCAAATATCCGGTTTCTTGCCGCAACACCGCCAACTCGGCCTGGGCCCGTTGCAGCCGCCACAGTGTGGTCACAAACGCCGACGCCAAAGCGACGACCATGATCAACATCAGCAACTCACGCAACGAAAATCCAAGCCGCAGACGCACCGTTTCTCGGTTCGGATCTGGCTGTGTCGGCGGTGGGGGAGTCTCTGTCACGGTGCCGCTAGCCCACTGTTGGATGCTGCTGCTCTAGCCGACCTGCAACGCCAGTGCTTGGCGAACCACGGCTTTGGATTTATCCAATCCCTCTTGGGCGACTTCCAATGCGTCCCGTTTCCAGTACTCCGGATTGAACAGCTCCAACGAAAACGTGCCGGCAAACCCATTGTCCAGCAAACCGCGAATCACCTGCGGCAGCGGACAGACGCCGTCACCAGGAAAGACGCGGTGTTTATCAGCGATCTCTGTGGCGGGAGGGTCGCCCGGGTAGTCGTTGATATGGAAGCATTTCATTTTCGAAGCTTCGATCATCCCCAGGCCGGTGAATTCGTTGCCGCCTTTGTAGATGTGATAAAAGTCCGGTAGCACACAGGCATACTCGTGGTTGGCTTCGGTGGCGACGTAGGCCAGTTCGCCCAGTCGGCTGAGCGTGGGCGAAAATCCCCACAATTCCAATTGCGGGTAGACGCCGACCGACTGGCCGAGCTCACACAGTGTGCGATAACGCTGGGCCACGATCTCCAGCGGCGGCGAAACACTGTCGCCACGATGGGCGCCGATCGGCGGCGCGGCGATCAGTTTGCCGCCGATTTGGGCGACCAATTCCATGTCGTGCCGGGCCGCTTCCAGTCCAGCGGCACGCTCGGCTTCGTCATCGGAAATCCAGTTGGCAAATCCAATCGCACTGGCCACGAACAAGCCGGCGTCTTCAATTTGCTGGCGCAGCTGTCCGGTCGTCCCTCCCTGCTTGAGATAGGTTTCGATGTCACGCATCCAAGGCTCGATGCCGTCATATCCGGCTGCGGCGGCCACTTCGATCTGCTTTTGGATCGTCAGATTCTGCCCCCGAATCGTGCTGGTGTTTAACGAAAACCGGACCGGCAAGGTCTGGGGATCGGATTCTGCCGCCGTCGCAGCGGGCGCGGTTTTGGTCACGGCCAGCGCAGCGGTTGTCGCCGCGGCGGCCGTCATCAGGAAATCACGTCGGTGGGTCATGTTGATTGTCGAATCGAGGAGTGGGGGCCAGCAGACGCATAGTGTAGCACCCATCCCTCCGCCGCAACATTTGCCAGCAGTAGGCCAGGTGCAANNTTGCACCTGGCCTACTGCTGGTGGGGGCGTTGTTGGTTGGGGAAGACGCGTCGGAATTCGGCGTCGGCGAGTTCGGCTAGCTGCGGCGAAAGTGAATCGATGGCGACACAGTAGGCATCAAAGGCGGCGGCTTTCTTGCCTGCCAGAAACTGCTTGCGGGCGTAGCGGACCAGCACTTTGCCTTCCGCATCGGCATCGATGGGCCGTTGCCTGACGGGAATGTCGGCCTCTTTATCGACGCGTCTGGCAGGCACAGCCACTGCGTCTTCGGCTGGCGGCAATCCTCGCAGGCGGCGATCCATCGCATCGTGATCGATGATGGTCACGTGAGCCGTCGCACCGCCATGCCCGAGTGAGCTGGCGGTTCGGCGTTGCAACAGGCCGCGACGGCTGTTGAGTGACGCGCGCGAGATTCCGCCCAGTGAAGTCGATCCACGATCGGGAACCAGCACGCTGCCGGAATAGTTGAAATAGGAAAACGACGGCAGTTGGACAATCTGCGCACCGGCCCAGTCGGCACCGCCCCAGGCGAGCAGCATCGCGATGACGCATACGGTTGTGGGGCGTTGGTTCATGGCCATTTATCGGGTGACAGGCTTTGAAGTTGCGCTCTTATCGTAACCCGACGCGTCAGCGAGGGATTTAGGGTGTTAACGGAATCCCTCGCTCACGCGTCGGGTTACTAAATCAACAGCCCGTGAAGCGATGGGATAGCGCAAACCAATTGCTTCGGCATCAACGCGATTTCGAAAGTGACAGGCGGGCCTACTTTTTGAGTTTGTCGCCGAAGTTCCGATTGAACTTGCGCAGCTTTGGCACCACGTTGGCTTGGCAATATCCGTAGTTTGGGTTGCGCCGGTAGAAATCTTGGTGGTATTCTTCGGCCGGATAGAAGGTCGTGGCTTTTTCCAGTTGAGTGACGATCTTGCGGTCGAAGTCACCGGACTCGTCGAGTTGTTTGATGTACTGCTCGGTGATCTTCTTTTGTTCGTCGTCGTGGTAAAAGACGCTGCTGCGATACTGAGGACCGGAATCGGGGCCTTGACGATTGAGTGTCGTCGGATCGTGTGTTTTGAAGAACACGTGCAGCAATTCGTCGAACTGGACCTTCGATGGGTCATAGTAAATTTCGACCGCTTCGGCGTGACCGGTTTGTGCCGAGCAGACCTGTTTGTAGGTCGGATTGGGAACGGTGCCGCCGATGTATCCACTGACCACATCGTTGACACCTTCCATGCGTTCGAAAACGGCTTCGGTGCACCAGAAACAGCCTCCGGCAAAGGTCGCGACGGCTTGCTTGGGCGATGAATCGCTGTCGTCCGTTGCTGCCGGGGACGCCGTGGCGTCAACTGTCGTGTCAGTCGCGGTCGTATCGGTCGCTGTCGGGGGGGCTGCCGAAAGTGTGCCGGCCACGATGGTGGCGGCGGCGCAAATCAAAATGAAAATCCACGGCGGAATCAATTCTTCTCGCAGCGGTTGTGGGATGACCTTGGTCAGTGACGTCATTGCCGAACCTGTATGACTGAAGTAGTCGGGTAGGAGTTGAGGTGAGTCGGTTGCCGAGTGACTGGACTTGATTATACGCTCTGGCCAAGACTGTCGGATCAGCCAACGGGACAAGAATCAGCCCGGCCCCCAAAAGAACGAGCGGAGAAAGCTTGAGTCAAATCACCGATGCCCCCTCTGCGGGCGACCCCGATCGCTATTTCGATTTCCATCACACCGTCGCTGACCAGGAAATCGACGCCCAGCAGCACGTGCATAATTTACGCTATTTACAGTGGACTCTCTGGGCTGCCGGCCGCCATACCGACGCTTCGGGTTGGGACACCAAAGCCGCGCTCGAGCGAGGATTGGGCTGGGTCGTGCGTGAACATTCCATCCAGTACCGCAGCGCCGCGGTAGCGGGCGACGAGATCGTGGTTCGTACCTGGGTGCACGATTTGCAACGTTTTTCCTCGCGGCGAAAGTACTTGATCTGCCGTCCGGCGGACCAATCGGTGCTGGCCCGCGTCGAAACCCGCTGGGTGTTTGTTGATCTGCGCCAGCACAAGGCGCTGGAGATTCCCGTCGCAGCACAGCGGTTGATTGTGGTCTGTGATACCCCGCCACCGCTGCCGTGGCAGTGACGATCGCGGCGGATTATTGATTTAGCTGTTCCGTGATCACTTCGCGGTTGGCCCGTGTCCCCAGGGCTCCGATCAATCCATAGGGACTGGGTGCCCCCGGATCGATGCCGTCGCCTTGACCCACGCGGCCGTCACCGGCATCCATCGAATCCGACACAAAAATGACGGCGCCGTCGCCCATCAACAGATGCGCGCCGCCCTGGTGCCGACTGCTGATCGACCAGTTGCCGGCGGACAGTTCATTCGGACCGTGCATGCACAATTCGGTGTTGGGCGCACGATTGGTCGTGACCCCGCTGTGCATGTGGGCGAAACTGGCCCAACTGAATCCGCGTCGGGTGCCAAACTGCACGCCGCTGGGATAGGCCGACCCATCGGCGCTGCGTGGATCATGAGCGGGAAAAACGGTTTTCAACCAAAACGACGGCCGCTCGGGATCGATGAACGCGTTGGAATCCGCACAGGCCATCGTGCCGCCGTTGCCGGTGTCGACGACGTTGATCCCGTCGACCTGATTCAAATCGAACGCGGCGCGAGAACGCAAATCGTTGTCACCCAGGTCGGTCATCAATTCGCCGCAACAGATCGTGTTGGACAGTCCATCTAGCACGTCGCGGAAACGCATTGATTTGCGAGACACGAACATGCCACGTTGCCAGCGGTTGACCGCGACGGCTTGATCGGCGGTGGTGGGTTTGTAGTCCCCGTGATATTCGTTGGTCATCCCGATTTGGCTGGCCACGGCGCTGTCGCCGATTGAGGCCGCGTAATTGGTGCGCCCCATTGCCGGTAACCCCGTCCCCGGGTCGCTGGGGCAACGCAGCGTTGGGATCTCGGTCACCCAGGGGCCATATTGAAAGTGCCCGCCTTGTGGTTTGGGCCCCATCTCATTCCACGGTGTCGGCCGGATCGTTCCATCGGCATTTTTGCCGATTCGGTTGGAGATCTGATCCCATAATGCCTGCTGTTCGATATAGGGAGTCAGCCCGACCAGAAAGCTCAACGATTTGTTATTGGTCCGTGGCGAGTACGCCGCCAACGTATTTCCCGCCAAGTAGTCCATGCCGGAACCGCCACCTTGCATCGGCAACCGTTTGAACGCCGAGTGATAGTTGTGTACGGCCAATCCGACTTGTTTAAAGTTGTTACTGCAACTCATCCGTCGCGCCGCTTCGCGCGCCGCTTGAACGGCCGGCAACAGCAATCCGACCAGGATGCCGATGATCGCGATCACGACCAACAACTCGACTAACGTGAATCCGGTGCGAGGTCGTTTGATCACAGATCGTGTCCCAGAGGGAGGAAGAAGAGAGAGAAGGAGAAGAGATCGGCAACTGCTATTGGTCACCGTCTTGGCCATCACCCGCAGCCGGATCGTTGGCGTTTTCTGTCGCCGAATCCTCGGTGCCGTCACCGTCTTCGGTGGGTTCATCCGGTGCTCGGTTGGCACGATTCATCGCTTGCTGTTCCGATTCAGTCACCTGGTACGGGTTTTCGCTCAGGTCAATCATCCCGCCTTCGTGACCGCCGCAACCGGCCAATCCCATCACGACGATCCCGACGACACAATGAGTCCAAAGAAGTTGTTTCATCGCCTTGCACTCAAGGGGGGAGGGATGCGTGAAGAGAGGAAAAGCCGATGCAATCTACGTGGTCTGAGCCCGCTGAAAGTCTAGTGGACAACAGTATCAGACGCAAACCTTTGCGGCCGCCAGTTTCTCACTCAGGAAGTCTGCGGTGGCGTTGCTGGCCAGTCGACTGATTTCTTCCGGCGTCGCTTGGCCCAGCAAATACCCGCCTTCGGCGCCGCCAGTCGGCCCCAGGTCGATGATCCAATCACAGCAGGCCAGCAGATCAAAATCGTGTTCGATCACGACCACTGTGTTGCCAGCATCGACCAGTTGCTGCAGCACCGCGATCAATCGTTTGACGTCGCTAAAGTGCAATCCTGTCGTCGGTTCGTCCAGTAAATACAGTGTCTTGCCGGTACTCTTACGGGCCAGTTCGGTCCCCAGTTTGATGCGTTGGGCTTCCCCGCCGCTGAGCGTCGTGCTGCTTTGCCCCAGATGCATGTATCCCAGTCCGACCATTTGCAGTGAAGACAACAAGCGGTGCGCCGATGGGACGTGTTCGAAAAACTCGGTGGCTTCGTCGATCGTCATCGCCAAAATGTCAGCCACATTGGCGCCTTTGAAACGCACTTGCAACGTTTGTCGGTTAAAACGTTTGCCGCCACAGCGGGCGCAGGTGATGAACAAGTCGCTCAAAAAGTTCATCGGGATCCGCTGGACGCCCTGGCCTTTGCACAGCTCACAGCGACCGGCGGTGGAATTGAAACTGAACCGGCTGGCCGTGAACCCGCGGGTCTTGGATTCACGCGTTGCCGCAAACACTTTGCGGATTTCATCCAGCACGCCGCTGTAGGTTGCCGGACAGGAACGCGGGCTGCGACCGATCGGGGCTTGGTCAATGGAAACCAGTTTGTCCAACTGTTTGCTGCCGGTCAGTTTTCCGAACTGTGCGACATGGTCATCCGAAGTGGGGCGTTTCTTGCCGTGTTCCAATTGATAGGTCAGCGCGGGCAACAGTGTGTCGACGGCCAACGAGCTTTTGCCGCTGCCGGAAACACCGCTGATGCCGATGAAACAGCCCAACGGAAACTTGACCGTGATATTTTTCAAGTTGTGTGTGGTGACGTTTGAAAGCGTCAGGAATCGTTCGGCCGGTCGACGCGAGACGGGGATCGGCACGGCATCAACGCCGGCCAAGTAGCGGCCCGTCAAACTATTCTTGTTGGCCTGGATTTGCTTGGGAGTCCCACTGGCCATGATTCGTCCGCCACCGGCCCCAGCCCCCGGCCCGACATCGATCAACCGATCGGCCGCCCGCATCGTGGCTTCGTCATGTTCGACCACGACAACCGTGTTGCCCTGTCGTTGCAATTGCCGCAAGCATTCGATCAACCGACCATGATCCGCCGGATGCAATCCGATCGACGGTTCGTCCAGTACATAACAAACGCCGACCAATCCGCTGCCGATACTGGTGGCTAAACGAACGCGTTGCAGTTCGCCACCGGACAGGGTTTCCGCGCTGCGGTCGAGAGTCAAATAGGGCACGCCGACACGCTGTAGAAACTGCAACCGTTTTGCGACTTCGGTCTGAATCGGCTGGGCGACGGCCTGATGCAATTTGGAAAGACCAGGACCGAGTTTGCTGATCCACTGATCCGCATCGCCTAGTGACATCGCCGTCAATTGGTTGATCGAAACGCCATCGATCGTCACTCCCATCGCTTCACTGCGCAGCCGACCGCCATGACAGGTCGGGCAAATCACTTGGCCGTCACCGGAATCAATGCGACCGAGTCCATCACATTGCGGGCAAGCGCCGTAGGGGCTGTTGAACGAAAACGTGCGGGGCTCGATTTCTTCGATGCTCGCACCGCACTCGATACACGCCATCGCGGTGCTGTAGATCGCATCATTCCAATTCCCATCTGCGTCCAGCACCGACGTGGTGACCAACCCGCCGGTCAATCGCAGCGCTAGCGACAGCGAATCGGCCAGTCGTGATTCGATGCCATCGCGCAGGACCAGCCGATCCACCACGGCTTCGATCGTGTGATTTTTGCGGATCGCCAATTCCGGGACATCTTCCAGCAAATGCATCTCGCCATCGACACGAACACGAACCAAGCCGGACGCTTGGATCGATTCCATGACTTCACGATGGGCACCTTTACGGCCGCGGACCATCGGTGCCATCAACACCAACTTGGTATCGTCGGGTTGACGCAGTAGGGCGGATTGAATGGCGTCAACCGACTGACGCGCGATGGCAGACCCACAGACGCCACAGTGTGGCAGCCCGACGCGAGCGAACAACAGTCGCAAGTAGTCATAGATCTCGGTGATCGTGGCAACCGTGCTGCGGGCACTGGTTGAACCTGGTTTTTGGTCGATGGCCATGGTCGGCGCCAGCCCCTCGATCAAATCCACATCGGGGCGCGGCATCGAATCCAGGAACTGACGGGCATAGGCCGACAGACTGTCGATGTACTGCCGCTGGCCTTCGGCGAATAGCGTGTCGAATGCCAACGAACTTTTGCCGCTGCCGGAGACACCGGTGATCACGGTCAATGCATCGCGAGGAATGTCGACATCGACTGATTGCAAGTTGTGAACACGTGCGCCACGAATTCGGATCGAGTTAGCGGAACGTGGTTTTGGCACCGCGGCAAATGCAGAAACGAGGAACAGGGTGGAGCAGATCGGCGGGTCCCCGAGTGGCGACCGTCATCAGAGAGAGTCTATGCAACGCGTCAATTTCCGGCGAGCGGACAAATCGGGTTGGCCATAGTGGAGCTTGTGAAAGATCCTGCTCCCCTGAGGATCTTTAGCCAGATCCACGACCCAGCAAGCTCGTCAGGCTGCTTTGGCGGTTTGTTTTGCCAGGCGTTTGGCGACGCGTGGCGGCGGATCACGCCAGCGGCGGTGCAGCCACCAATATTGCTCGACCGATCGATCGACCCCTCGGGCCAATTGGCGGTTGTACCACTTCGTCAACGAGGTCACCGATTCACAGTCACCAGCGGGATCGTCCAAAGGATCGGCGACTGCGATGCAGGCCGATTCGAATTGCATCGGTTTGCCGTCGATGCGGCGGGTGTATCCGGCCAACATGGGTGCGTTGCTGCCGAGCGAAAACAGCGCCAAGGCCTTGTGACACGACGCCGGCAGTCCCAAAAAGTTCGTCCAACAGCCTTTGGGGCCGGCGTGCTGGTCCGCTAGGATCGCCAGTGTTCCCCCCGCCGCCAGGTGTTGGTCGACCTCCATCGCACAGCCTTCTTTGTCCAGCATCCGCTGTCCTTTGGCGCTGCGGAAACGTTCGACCCAGTCGTGCAGAAACGGGTTGTCCAATCGCCGCGCGATGGTGACCGATTCACAACCCATCAGACCGGCGGTGTAGCCGCCAATTTCAAAGTTGCCGAAATGCCCGGACACCATCACCACCGGGCGTTTGGCCAAGCAATGGCGGAGGATATCGCGGTTATTTCGAAAGCTGACGTATTGGGTCCAATTCGTCAGGTGCAGACGTCGCTGGGCCCAAGCGATTTCACAGACCATCAGCAACAGGTGATGCCACATCCCCGATTCGATCGCACGGTGCTGGTCGTCGGTCGCATCAGGAAAGATCCGCGACAAATTTTCGGCGGATGTCCGGCGACGGATTTTTAATCGGCCGTTGGCGAACTGGGCCAGAATTCGGCACAGCGAATCCCCCATGTCCAAGGGCATCGTTTGGATCAAACCGATCACCAGCCGCACCACCAAGTAGGAAATGAAATGCGTGGCCACTGTCAATGGCTGGCGGGGGGGGCGTGGCGGAAGTTCGGATGGCATGCGAGACGGAGCCCAAGGAAAAAACGCGAGTGACGGCGAGAGTGTCCCAAATCTGTCGCATCGGACTCCAGAGGAATTTTATCGGAACTCGCTGACGCGTTTTGAAGCCAGCGCTTTGGCAATTCACTCTCCCGCGGGAGAGTCGTTCAGCGCTGGAATTGGTTTTTGGTAACCCGACGCGTGA
>NZ_JAMYFE010000124.1 GCF_024129865.1 Stieleria tagensis
CCGTTGTCCGAACTTCATTTGACCGAAGGTGCCCAGTGCGTTTTCTGCTTTCAGGTCAACTTCAAGATCCTCTTCAAGCTTGGGAACCTTCAAAGTTTCGCTGGCCATCACTGCGACCGGCATGCCTGCCATCATCAAACCAGCTTTCGCCCGTTCCAAGTCGATGATCTCGCCCGCCATCTGGTCGGGAACCAAGAAACTACCGGTCATGCCGCTGGACTCGCCCAGCGCGTTACGCACCCGCTGCGGCGTTGCCGACGATGGTCCGAACAACTTAGCGCAGATGAAGTGTGCCGCTTCGTTTTCGGCTTCTGGCTTCAGCAGATCGGTTGCCCGGTCGCCTTTATTCAAGATTGCAAACTTGTTGCCGTTCGCGTCAGCCTTCCAGCCAAGTTGACGGGCGACATGCCTGACTTGTCCGCTATCAACCGACGCGCCAGTGTTGCCGCCGGTGCCGTGCCGACTGTTCATGATTCGGGCCTGTGCATTCTCGCGTTTCTGTGCTCGGTCCAGATCCCGGTTCAAGTTCGACAACTCGCCCGGCTTGTGCCCTGGCTGGCCTGGGCTACCGACACCCATGATGGCATCGAATCGCTTTTGCTCTGCGGTGCTCATCTCGCGTTCTTCGGCATCGGCCAAGTCGGCGATCGCCAACGCTTCGGCTTCCAGTTCCGCGATTTGCTCGTTCAAGTCTTTGGTGTTTGTGATTCGGATCATTTATTCATTCCGTCGTTTGTTGGATTGTCAGTTGGTTCAAACACGCAAGGCGGATTTGGCACCCATCTCGGTAGCCGTCAGCGGTGCCACTTCGCCGCGCGACAGAATCGCGGTGCACGAAAAGAATGTGCCGGTGCTGCCATCGCCAGCGGTTGCAACCAAGTCCCAATAGCGCGGCCGTGCTTTCAGGTCCACTTGAAAGACAAAAAGACCGTTGTCGTCATCGTCGGCCGGCAGTGCTGCGGTGCCGCCTTCGATGTCGGTGTCGCCGTCGAAGTCCAGACCGTCATAGTCGGTCAACGCTCCGCTGGTGTTGCCTGCTTGAAGCTTGAGGGCTGCCATCGCGATGTCGGTTGCGCCAACGCTGCAAACCATGGTCAGGTAATCCCAGCCAAGCGTATCAATTTCGGCGGTGGTGATGGCCGCATCATCGACGATGGCCGCCGGCGGTACGATTTGCAAAAACTTGGCGTTGTGAAGTTCATTTGCCATTTGAAAACCTTTCGGGTTAGGCGTCCTGGTGATTCTGTCGAAGCTCTCGAATCTGCTGGATGGCCTGCAAGTCAAAGTAGGCATCCAACACGTTTCGTGACCAAACTCGGCGATTGATTCCAACCCGTAGGGGCTTGGGGAATTTCCCGCTGGCAACCATTCGGCCAAGTTGTTTGTCGGTGACGTTCAACCGCTCGCAAAGTTCGGCGGCGGTGACCCATGGTGATCGGCTCATTCGTCGGCACCTCCGAAGTGTTGCAGGGCTGATACGGCGTCGGCGGTGATGTTCAGCGCCAAGTTGTCGATGAACTCATGGGCGGCGTCGGTCATCGGGACGCGGCTGAAAACAAAACTAGCCATCAGGACGCTACCGAGTTGGTCCAGCGTCCACACTGGCGGCTCGATCATTTCCGGTTCCGCACCTGGCGTCTGCCGGCGGTTGTATTCGCTGGCCAACAGTTTGATGACCCAACTGGTGAATAGTGGGTGGGCGTCTGCTTTGCGTTGCATCAACTTCGTCAGAGCGATCAGGTCGCCTTCGGAAAGCTTCGGTAGCTTGATGTCCAGTCGGGGCGGTGTAAGTGTGTCATTCATTCGGTGGCTCCTAATTCGTGGCGGTCGATGTGGTGATTGTCACGCCGCAACATGGGCACGCAAGCTTTCCGTTATCCGTTCGGATAACAACGTCACGACCTCGGTCATCAACAACTGTGATGGACTTTCCGCTCGCGCCGCATGAATCACATTTCAGATACCGGATGCGATGGTTGCCGGAGGTGCGAGTTGATACCCGTCGCATGATGCCGGCTGGGCATTCGGTGCAGTCGTCGCCGGTTCTCATTCGGCCGGCTCAATGCCGATGCGGTCATGGCAAGCCAAGTCATCCAGCTCGCCGCGCAAACCCAGCGCCGCATCGATCCGTTTGAGCACTGGTCGCGACAGTCGCTTCGGATAGTTGTCCGCCACGTCGGCCGCGAGCGACAGTAGCACCGCCTCGACGCGACGAAGTTCCTCGGCAATCTCGCGGTGGCGTTCGGCGGTCAGTCCCTTTTTCTGTTTTGCCATTTGTGTGATCCTGTTTTGAAATGTGGAAATGTGTTTTTGGCCAACCGGTCGGTCATGCCTGCTGTGCCGTCTTGATCTTCACGACCACCACGCCATCGCAGCCCGGCATCTGACAGTCGTAGTTGAGATAGCCGTTGATTGGCCCAGCGGGTGACGGTTCAGTCGGACCACCGCACCGACGGCATGGAATCTTGTGATCGGCTTGGGGGTGATGGGGTGATGGAGGCGATGGTGGGCATGGTGGGCATGATTCCGGCCCATCCCTATACGTAACGTGTTGTGTGTCGTGTGTGTGTCCGTGCGACACACAACACGTCTCATGTATAGGTGGGGGAGAACTATGTCCACCATGACCCCCATCGCCACCACTAGAAACCGGCTTAGCCGACCACCGATTTCGCTTTGCGTGGCCAGTGTCCTGGTCGATGCGATGGCCCTTGCAGACTCGCCCTCGATACTTCCGCATGGTGTAGCCCAGTCGCGACACGTCCGGCCGTCCACTTTTGGTCGCAATTTCCGCGACTACCTCTCGCATCGTCGGGAATGGGTCGGGTTTATTGTCGAGTATGGGATAATTCAGTCGGTCGATAATCTCTCGGCAAGTCAGCCCTTCGCTCGCAGTGTCAATTTCCAGCAATCCGTCAATCAATCCCGCGACAATCGCAGCAGAATCATCGTCAGCCCGGGCGGTTTCGATGGTCGCCATTGGGTCAGGACGACCGGCCCAGACCACTGCACCGCGGATCACGTCCGACCATGATTCAAAGGAACCAAACTGACCACCGTCTTGCTTCGGGCATCCAGCGACGAAGTAGCCCCGCAAGATCACCAGCGCGGCCGTTACCAGTTCGCCCCGGTGCTTGTGCGTCCAGCCAAGCAAGTCGGCGTGTCGGAAGTCGGTACGCTCCTCCGGTCGCTCCTCGGGTGAATCCAGTCGAATCGGAAGCACTCGCCGCGCGATGTCACTACGGAATCGCAAGTTGTTCCCCGTCGCCGTCCAGATCGCTCTGGCTGGTAGGTCGATTGTCCGCGACGATCCTAGCTCCCGGTCTTTCCATCGCTCCGCAGTCAACACCGCATCAAGTGACGCGCCGCCGATTGGTCGGTCGATGTTGTCGAGCAATACCGCCGGTGATGCCTCCATCACGATAGACGTGATGCGTTTTCGCATTTCGTCATCATCGGCCGCGTATGCCGTTCTTGCGGCTGCGTGACCGTAGGCAATGATCGATGCCGCATCGACCAACAGACTCTTGCCAGCGCCCCGTATGTTGGCTGTGACGGCGAACATCGGGACGTGACCGGTGACGCATGGTCGGCCAATCATCGATAGCGTCATCGCCAGCCATGCCGATCGGTCCGCCCCTTCGGTGAACGGAAAGTCGGCGACCACTTCGAAAAGCTTTTCGGCGGCGGTTGCCGCGTCGGCTTGCGTCGGCTGCTCGGGAATCGGCTGATACTTCATCGACGGCCGAAACAGTAGACCGGACGCATCCCAACCGGGCGTCTGCAGAATTGAGCCATCTGGTCGGATTGTGGGCGCGGTGACGATGGCAGATAGATGTCTCACCGATTCGCCATAGTCGCCGGCGGTGTGGATGCCCTCAATCAGCCACCTGGGCGGCGGCACCGCTTGTTTCTCAACTTCCCCCTCTTTCTCTTTCTCGATCACCAACTGACACGCATCGGCAATCCGCAGTGCGAGTTGTTGTTGTGGCAGTGTGCGTATCCTCGGTGTGCCCGCTGCGATTTGAACACGTCCACCCTTGGCGGTTGCGTCGGCCTTCGATTCGGTCACAACATCAACCAACACGCCACCGCGCTGATAGAGTTTTCTCGCTTCGTGCTTGGCCTCGGGAATCCAAGGCGTTCGCCAGCCCAGTCGGCCGATGTGATCGACAACGCGGTCAACATGCCAAGCGTAACGCAGTGTCAGAATTTCCTCGGGGCGGTCGTCCTTACCAACGATTTCGCTATCCCTGGGCTGCCAATCGGTAGCGGCGTCGATGGCATCACGCACTGCCTGGTCACCGCTCTGCCGTATCACGTCGCGAACGTCAGGCCCCTTAGTGGCGACAATCTCACCGAGCAGTCGTGCGGCCTTGACCGATGCCGCAATGCCCGCAAGGTGTCCGCCGGTGCGTTGTGCACCGCTCTGCCCTGGTTTATCCAAGTCGGCGACTGTGATGACGTTCACGCCACGAAACAGGTCGGCATACTTGGGAGCCATGAATGACGACGGCAGGCCGGCAGCATTGAATCCCAGACCAATCAGCGCCGACGCATCTTTGACGCCTTCGACCAGCAACCATGTTTCACCAGCGACGGGAAGCCGGCCGGGGAAGAACATGCCGCTATTGCCAGCGCCGCGTTTGAAGAATCCTTTGCCCTTCGGTGTCAGGTCGAAGTGAGAATGAATCTCGCCCGATTCGTCGTAGACGGGGACTCTGGCAACCGGTTTTTGGTCGCGGCCGCGCTTGGCTTCCACGGCTCCAAACTTTAGCAGCGCATCGGCCGGCATCCGCTTGGCCTTGGCAACTTGCTCGATGATGTCGATGACCGGTGCGGTTCCTGCTGCCTGGGTGATGGATAGCCCTAGGTGATCCGCTATCGCCTTTGCCGCTGAGCCTTGGGAATCGTAGCCGCCGAACGTCTTTACCGTATCGATGATGTCGCCGGTTCCACGGTCAACGCATCGATGGCACCGCACGCACCCGTGCTGATTTACCCCGCCATCGCGTCGGTCTGGATGCAGGCTTCCGTTGCCACATAATGGGCACTCGATGTCATCTCTCGGGCTGTCGATGTCGTCTGTGATCGGCGTCAGTGCGACGATGATGTCAACGCATCGGCCTTCGGCAGCCGATTTCAATTGGTCGTATCGATTAGATGGTGCTACCATGATGTTGTCCCTCCGTGATCTGTGGACATTTGGCCCGCCGGGTAGTAGCAGCTCGGCGGGCCGTTTTTGTTTACTGGCTGCGTGCTTCGATGAACCGGGTCAACGCTTGGCGGCTGGTCACGATGACTTGTCCAACTCGGCAATGCTCCAATCGCACACCGCCGATACCACGCAAGCACCAGCGGTATAGCGTCGTGCGGTCAGGCCGGCGGCCTAAGATGTGCCGCAACTCATTGCGGGCTTGCTTCAACGTCAGCACGTCCTCAGCGAGTACGTTGGTCGTCACTGCGTCGTTGGTCGGTCTGCGATGTGTGGTCGCTGGCATGGATAGCTCCGTGTGAGAGGTGGAGCGACGCAGCGCAAAAGAAACTCCCGCCGCGTCGCATGATGCAACGGACGGGAGTGTCGGTGGGGCTCGTGGTAGTCCAGATTAGGCTACCACAGAAATTCCTGAAAGTTTTTAGATGTAGTCCTTCTTCTTAATTCCGTGCTCCTGCATCAATGCCTTAACTCGGTCCTTTTTGACCGGCAGTTTTGCTGCAACGTGTTCAAATAGCTCACGCTGATTGCACTGATGCCTCTGGTATGCCGCTTTGCACAATGCCAAGAGTTCATCTCGGGTGACTGTCGATTTTCCGGCTGCATTTGCTTTAGCTTGTCTTAAACCTCGCTCCGATTGTTCAAGTCCTTCTACGGCATGTGCTTCCATTGACGCACGTGCGGCGGATTTTCCGATCAGGTAGCCGGCTCGAATCGCGTTGTTAGCCAGGAACGTTGCATCGACATTTGACACGTCAACGGGATTGCCGTTCTTGTCGTGCAGATACCTTTGCTGGATCAAGTCTAGAAACGCCATCGCTTCGGCCAATTCCGCCGTTCGGTCCTTGAATTGACGCATGTCGCTCTCATCTTCGACGAACTCCAATTCAGACTGAACGATTGCCGAGATACAATCCCGCCACTTGTTTAGATTCGGCTTTTGTGCCGAAACCACGATTTCCTCTTTCACCTGCGATTCAGTTCGCAGCGGCAACACCTTTCCCGTGTGCCTGTGCGGGTGCTTGCGTTTTTTCCTTCCCATAGAAATTCTCTTTTCGTTGGTCGGCACCGCCGCCGCTGATGGAGAAAAGAGAATCCACCAGCGGCGTGCGATGCCATCACGCCGGCCGTCACCAGCATGACTTGGTAAACCACCCTGGCCGTCGCCCGGGTGGTTGAATGGAATTGTTACCGATTACAGCTTTGGAGCAACCTTGGCGGCTCGGGTTGCCGCTTCCATGCTCTCCTGGGCGTAGTGTGCCGTCATCAAGGCGGTGCTGTGACCGAGCAACGCTTTTGCATCCTCGATGCCCAGCGCGGCGCGTACGGCTGTCGCGGTCAGGTGTCGGCATTGATACGGGTGCCACTTCTCAACCTTGGCTTTCTTGGCTGCCCGCTGAATCGCTTGCCGATAGGATGCCGCGTCGTATCGCTCACGGGGCAGCCGCTGGGGATCGGCTTTCCGATTGGTTCCTGGGCGGTTTCCCTGGTTCTTGGGTGTCTTGCGGTTCGCAGCTCCCACAGCGCGACGCCATGCCATCGCTTCGGCTGGGCTGAAACAGTAGCTATCGGGCGCTCGCTGCAAAAAGTCGGTGATCGCGTCACGGGCATCGCCGACCAGCGGAATCGCTTTGTCTTTGCCGATCCACTGCGTTTTGTGCTCGCTGGGGCGGTAAATCCAGACGTTGCCGCTGCGGTCGATGTCGCATGGTCGCATCATGCAGATTTCTTTTGGCCGCATCCCGGTGGCAATCTGAATCCGCAACATTGACTTGATGATCGGCGAAAGGTGCTCGGCCGTCTTGCGTACCACTTCGATCGGCACGGGTTTGACGGGTGCTTTCTCTGGTGCTGTCGTCTGGCCTTTGCGGAGCGTTTCCAGCGATTTCAACCGCTCAACCGTCAGAGCATCGACCAGTTCCCCGGCGACTGCATGCTTGAAAATTGCGATGACACAGTTGGTCAGGCGGTTTACGTATTTGCGGGCCAAGCCTTCATCGACCAAAACCTGTCGGAAATCCTTCAAACGAACCGGCCCGAAATTGGCAGCCGTGATGTCTGCGTAGCGCTCGTCAAGTTGGTCACACAGTTTTTCGTGACGGTGTTTTTCCTGGGGAGTGTTCTTGTATTTCACCGCGATGTGTTCACGGAACAATGCCGTGACGTGTCGCACTAGAACCGGGGCGTCGGCTTGCTGTGTCGGCTGAGCCGGTGCACCGCCTAGCAGCATGGCAACCTGGGGATCAAGCGACGCAAGCTCAAAGTCGCTGGGCAGATCGCAGCCGGCGGATTGGTAGACGTTCACCAGCGCGGCATAGCGGGCGATCGATTCGGGTGAATCGTGCCGGCCAAGGTAGAAGTCGCGGCCGGCGATGCGGACCACGGATTGGCCGCTGATGTGATAACGGCGTGCGGGTGCCTTTGCTTTTGGGCGTGGCATGGTGGGAACTCCCATTCAGGGAAGCCGTACCAGTCCGCTAGGACAGTTTTTCAGTACAACTTCGACATTGAAACGGGGTCGCACACCAAAAAGGTGGTATCGCTCGCGGCGATCCGACCGGCAAATTACGTGTTTTCTAACCAGCACGCCCAGGAGGATTCGAACCTCCGACCGTCGGATTAGAAGTCCGATGCTCTATCCAGCTGAGCTATGGGCGCATGGATAGTTTGCAATTGGTGCAAACCATGCAGCGGCATTCTATCGAGACGGTGCTGTGGCGTAAATGTCTCGCTGGGGCGGCGGTGGATGCCACGCCGTCAATTGGTTGGGTGAGCCGTCGGGGTATGAAAAAACCCGTCCGCCGAGACCAAGGTAAAATCTCGACGAACGGGCATGTTATCTCGTGATCAAAAGATGATCTCGAGTGGGGAAGCTGACCCATATGCGTCAGCCCGCCGACTTGGTCTACGGGTTGCTTCCCCGTTGGCTAGTACAGCAATAATCCACTTGATCACCTCCTTTTCAAAAACTTTTGTGAGACGCCGTCGGACTCAGGCGCCAACCAGAACGAGTCCTACGAACGTTCGGAAGTAGTCCGTCGCACCGCGTCAGTGCGACCCGACGTCAGAATTATCTTGCGGTGGCAAGTAAAAAGCAAGATAAATCTGACTGCCTTTTTAGACGCCCCCGCCGCGGACAGGTTCACCGCAATGCCCACTTTTTTCAGCAGATGCAATCTGATCTGGGAAAATGGTTGATCTTGCCGCCCACCGCCGCCGGCTCTATTGTCGAGTTTCACGGTGGAATTTTTAATCTGATTCGTGCTAGGGAAGGCACCATTGCAATGCGCAAATGGAAAATCCGCACCAAAATGATCGCGGGGCTGTCGGGTTTGGCACTCGTGATCGGGCTGTTGGTTTACAGCAGCTGGTCGCAACTGGCACGCGACCGCTACCTGGCCATCGAGATCAGTCAATTGGCCGAGGAAATCGACTACGCGCATGAATTGAATCGATTGGCCGAGCGATTGCGTCAGGCCCACACGCAGTATCGTCGCAGCAGCGAAGCCAATCACCAGATGATCGAATCGGATCGGATGATGGACATGCAGCGGTTTGAACAGTCCAACGTGGCGTTCGAGGCCGCGATCATCGAGTCCAGCCTACTGAAGTTGCGGTTCAAGCTGGGGGCCTACACAGGCGTGTTGAATCGGCAAAGCCAAATGGGGCCGTCCACGTTGTTGATCGATCGCGGACGCCAAGTCGATAGCTTGGCGAAAATCGACAAATGTCTTAGCAAAGCTCAGTCGGACTGGAGCAATGCCCACCAACTGGATGATCCGGTGCTTTCGGTCGGGGGCCGACTGAGTGGTTTGGGCACCCAATTTGACGATTTGGTCTTGCTCACCCACGAACACTTTGACGCCTTTCAAAGCGGAATGAAGAAGTTTCGCGACAATGTCTACTCGGAACAACACGCCAATCGCAGCCGTTTCTGGACCTACACCGGATTGTCCGCGTTCCTGATCGGTTTTTTGGCCTGGTTGTTCTGGACACTGATTGCAGTTCCCTTTCGAACGCTGTTCCGCGGATCGCAATTGATCGCCGCGGGGCACCACCAACACAAAATCTTGTTGGGCACGGACGATGAAATCGGTTCGATGGCGGACACGGTGAATGACATCACCGACCGTTTCAACTGCGCCGTTGCCGAAGTCACACGTGCCAAATTAGATGCCGAGCAGCAGGTGCGGGATCGCACCCGCGAGGTGATCCAAAACGAACAACTGGCCAGCGTCGGTTTCTTGGCCGCTGGCGTGGCACACGAAATCAACAACCCGCTCGGTGCGATCGCATGGGGTGCCGAGGCCCTGGAAGAAACGTTGGATGAATTGTCCGACGAGCAACGGCAGCACATCGACGAAGCCTTTTTGAGCGAGTTGCGGACCAATCTGGGATTGATCCAATCCGAAGCCTTTCGCTGCAAAGGGATCACCAAGCGGTTGTTGCATTTCAGCCGGCTGAGTGATTCGAGTCGTGATCAAGAAGACATCGGCGAACTCGTTCAGCGGGTCGTTTCGATGGTCAGCAAAGTCGGCGAGTACCGCTGCAAGACATTGCGAACCCACATCAGCCCCGATGCGGTGGCATATTGCAATTCGCAGGAAATCCAGCAAGTCGTTTTGAACCTGATCTCCAATGCATTGGAATCTGTTGACACCGACGGAGAGGTCGACGTTTATGTTCGGTCGGAACCGGATCCGCACAGTGGCATCAAACAAGCCGTCGTGTCGGTCGAAGACAACGGGTGTGGGATGGACCAAGAAGTCATGGACCATCTGTTCGAACCCTTTTTCACGCGCCGTCGTGACAACACCGGCACCGGTTTAGGGCTGAGTATCAGCTACCGCATCGTGTCCTTGCATCACGGTTCACTGACACCCTCTAGCGATGGAGAAGGATGCGGGTCCAAGATGACCCTGCGATTGCCAACGGAATCTGCCAGCCGACCGGCGGCCGAGCAAATGTCCTATGCCATGGATCCGGCATTGTCCCAAAAACACCCCACTGATTCTCTGACGGAATGGAATGATGTCGAAAAAGTCGCCTGAGTGCGAATCGATGCACGTGCTGTACGCCGATGACGAACCCTCGCTACAGACGTTGATGAAAGCACAACTGGAAAAGCTGGGCCACAGTGTGGTCGTCTGTCCCGATGGTGAAACGGCGGTCGCCGCACTGGAGCGAGAACCGTTTGATTGCTTGATCGTCGATTTGGATATGCCGGGAATCAAGGGTGCCGAAGTCATTGGGCGTGCTCGCAAGATCCGCCCACAGATCGAAGCGGTGGTGATCACCGGGAAACCCGATCTGCAAAGCGCGCTGACGGCGATCGAAAATCACGTCTTCGCGTTCCTCAGTAAACCCTGCAGCTTTAAACAGATCAAACAACTACTGAGCGAAGTCTATCAACGACTGTCGCATTCCCGCCGTTTAGCGGCGCTGGAACATCGTGTCCGCCAAGCCGAAGGTGATTCGGAATTGGTCGGCACCGGTGCGGCGATGGGCTTGGTCCACACGGTGATCGGTAAAGTCGGGCCGACCGATAGCACGGTCCTGATCCGCGGTGAAACCGGATGCGGCAAAGAGTTGGTCGCGCGTGCGGTTCACCAGGCCAGTTTGCGTGCCGCCGAGCCGATGGTGTCGATCAATTGTGGCGCACTGCCGGAGAACCTGATCGAGAGTGAATTGTTTGGCCACGTCAAAGGCGCCTTCACCGGCGCTGACAACGCTCGTTTGGGGTTGTTCGAAGTGGCTGATGGCGGCACCATCTTTTTGGACGAGATCGGTGAGTTGCCGACGACGATGCAAGCCAAATTGTTACGGGTGTTGGAGACCGGGGACATTCGACGGTTGGGCAGCAACCAATCCAAACGCGTCGACGTGCGGGTGATCTGCGCGACCCACCGCGATCTGGAGAAAATGGTTGAGGAAGAACATTTTCGCGAAGATTTGATGTTCCGTATCAACACCTTTGAAGTCCACGTGCCGCCGCTGCGAGAGCGTGCCGACGACATCATGCCACTCGCGGCACACCTATTGCGCCGGCATCGCAATGACGGAGGCGACGGACCGTTGTTCACGCCTGCGGCCGAAGCCGAGTTGTTGGCGCATAAGTGGCCAGGGAACGTACGCGAGTTGGCAAACGTGGTCGAGCATGCGGCGATCCTGTGTGACGTGTTGCCGATCGACGAAGAACATTTGCCTCGCCACTTCAGTCGCCGTCAATTGCGTGGCGAGATCCGTGAGAGCGAACCGATGTCGATGAAGCAGATCGAAATGCTGGCGATCGAACGCGCACTCGAACGGAACAGTGGTGACAAAAAGGCGGCCGCCGAAGAGCTCGGTGTCAGCGTGAAAACGCTGTACAACAAACTGAACGCCGCCGACGAAAAAGCCGCTTGATCGAGTCGCGGTGAGGGTTGAGGCATCATGCAAGCCAGCGTCCGACCGGGACGCGCGGATTTTGAAGCCAGCGCTTTGATGGTCACCCGAATCGTCAGCGAGGGATTTAGAGTGTTTACGGGATCCCTCGCTGACGCTTCGGGCTACCAAACACCAATGGCTGACGCGAAAATGCGACTTCAAAACGTGCGGTTTGCGCGGTGAAAAATGATCTTTCGGTGTTTGCCGGGACCTCTCTAGAATGCCGACGTCTGCCTATCCAGCACAGGGATGATGTAGAAGCAGGACCAGAGGCAGTGGTGTGGTTGGCAATTCCAAAGGAGTTTGTGATGTTTCGGACGATTTTGATCCTAGCAGTGATGGGTGGCGGCGCGTTCATGGCGGGTTGGTTCACGATCGACCGCAATGCCGATGAAACGACGATTCGTTTTAATCGCGAGGAGATCCGTGCCGACACGAACAAGGCGATTGCCAAAGGCCGAGAGTTGCTGAACGAAGTCGAGTCGAAAGATTCCACGGACGCCGAATCGCACCAGATGTTTCCCAATCTGCACCTGCCCGAATCGGGTGACGCAGCGCAGCAGGCACATCTTTCGCTGCCCCACTGGGAAAACCCAATCAATCAAACCCCCGCAGCGCCGTCGCAGCAGTACTAGCGCGGATGGTTCATCGCATTGGCAGCCGTCGATGCGAGTTCGTCGTTAGCAAGGTTTTGCAGAAACCATTCAGCGATGTTCGGCGCTAATCAGCCGGCACGCGCTAGCGTCCGGTTCCTCGGACTTGGCAATGTGAGGCAGACGGAACCGTGAGCTAGCGCTCATCGGCTGATAAATCATCAGATCCCACGGATGCCGAATCGGGGGACGCAGCAGTGCTCACGCGGATGATTCATCGCAGTGGCAGCGGTCGATGCGAATTCGTCGTTAGCAAGGTTTTGCAAGAACCATTCCGACGATGTTCGGTGCTAATCAGCCGGCACGCGTTAGCGTCCGGTTTCTTTGCACCCTGGGATTTCAGACCCCCGCAACCGTAAGCTAGCGCTCAATGGCTGATGAATCATCTGCGTCTAGCGGATGGTTCGTCCGTCGCCTTCTGCAAAACGAAGCGTTCCAGAATCTTCGGTCGGATCCGTTGGCGGTTTCGGGAGCGAATCGTCTGACGGGATACTTTGCTGGTCGATTGCGGCAATCCATTTTTGCGGATCGTTGCCATAATCTTTACCCATCACGCCGCGCAAACTGTTCATCGCCAAATCGATCGTCGCCGGATCTTGTTCGTCCAACACCAAACGCAGCGAGTCGACCGGGATTGTCCCTTTATGTTTTCCCAGCGCTGAAATCGCAGCATTCTTGACGTCCAGTTCGGTCGTGGTACCCAATGTCGACGCCAACATTTGTGCGGCTTCGGGTTCGCGACGTTTCCCCAACGCTCGACACGCTTCCATCTGGACCTTTAGATTCTCATCGTCCAGCCCTTGTTCGACCAACTCCATCGAACCCGGGGCCTTGCACTTTCCGGCCGCTACCACGGCCAGTCGCCTCATTTCAGCACTGGGATCATTGTCCATGATCCGCTGCAGATGGTTGGTCCAGAACAATTGCTGTTTCGCCGGCATCGAACCAATTTGGTCCGCCAATGACATCAATTCCTCACGCCGCTGATGGTCAGTGACTCCCAGCGCACGGTCATTCTTCCATTCCTTCATCACGAAGTACGGATTGACCTTTTTCATTGCATACAAAGGTCCATCGTGACAACCGCCGGCTGAAACGAACAGCGACAGAGCGACGATTCCCTTGGCAAACGCCGGGATTTGGCGGCGGCCAAAATGATTCGGTCGATGGTCGGTGGTGGATTCGTGGAACATTCAGCTTTATCGCGATGGTTTGAACGGAGCGCGCGTCGATTGGACTGCGGGACGTCTTACCAGGGGAGATAACAAAGTGAACGTGCGGCAGCCAAGACCATTTGCCGGTTCATTCAGCGTGCACGCGAACCAATTCCTTGGGTGACTGTCGCAGCATGCGATAGGGCCACAGGGTTGTGTCGACTAGAAATTTGGCCGCTGAACGGCCGTTGGTCCACCAACCGGTCGGCAAACAGCCATCGGATTGACCACACCGCTCCAACGCGGCATCTTCAAAATACAGCCGCTGGCGAGTGTATGTCGTGGATTCGCCAGGCGTGTGGATATCGTAGACGGGCCCGGCGGTGATCAATCGGGTGCCAACGTCGGTGGTCGCACGATCCCGTGCAATTCCGGTATGAATCGACAGGCTCGGCGGCTCGGTCTGTGAATACGCCACATCGGACAATTTGATCTCTGACATCGGTTTTCGCAGCAGCGAGAGCTGCTCCGACGTCGCGTCGCGTCGCGTTTGCTCCCCTGCCGCATCGGATTCCACCAATCCTGATTCCTCGACCGATTGTTGGATTTGCCCATCCAACTGGCTGGCAATCAGAAACGGCGCAATACCAGCACCGTTCGATCCAGCGCCGTTAGCTGGCCTTAACGGAACCCCAGAATCCTGAGCGACCGCCCACGGTGCAACACAGAAGCAGCTCAGCAGTGTTAAATGCAGGTATTTCATCGCCAAAATTGTGATGGGGTGTCGCGGCGCTCGGCTGAGCGAGATCGGCACGGTGTTCTGGGGAGGACAGCTGCCCGCGGCGCCGACCGAGCCAAACCACCCCTATGGCGAGGGCAATCTAGCCCTGGCGTCTGCGGCGATTCGCTGACGTCTCTTCCTATTTTTCGGCTATCAATGGTGGGGATGCCACTAAAATAGGCCTGATCCAAAACCTTTCCGTTTTTTGGCGCCTGATCGCTTCGAAGAATACCTGGTGAAATCGTCTCCCACCCCCACACAGAAATCGACTCAGCGCGATCCAGTCTCGCGTCATGCCGCTGCGCAGTTGCCTATGGCAGCCAGCGCGGCAACCCGCTGCGTCCAGAACTGGGTTTCCCAGCGATTGGGAAAATGGTTGGCGTCACTGCCGGCACAATCGGCACCGGCGCAGCCGCAGTTCTTTCGCCCACGGCTAAAGACACTCGAGCCCCGGATTGTGCTCAATGCCACCGCCGAACTGACAGCCGCCGGCGGCCTGCTGGTACTTGGTGATGCGGCGGACGATTTTGTCCAGTTCGACGTGGTCGACAGTGGAAATTCGATTCAGTTGCGTGATGCCCTAGGGAACATCATCCCGATCGCAGGTTACAGCGGGGGTGCTACCGGCAGTGAAACCGATCCGCTTGCCATCACTGACATCACCAACGGTGCCGTAGAAATCAATTTGGGCGGCGGCGACGATCTGTTGCAGATTGAAATCCCCGACGCGATTCAGTTGAGTGTGGTTGATGGTGCCGGTGATGATCGCACTGAAATCAGTGTCCTGCCCGCCAGCAATCCCTCGCCGGCAACCAGCCTGGACATTGCGTCAGACACCATCGATCTCACCCCTAGCGGACCAACGATCCAATTTGCCGACCGCAACGTTCGACTGGCCGGCGATGTCCTTGTCGGCGATAGCGGATTTGCGACGCGTATGGATGTTGGCATCGGTCAATTCCAAATCGACGGCACCCTGACGCTCGGCGGAACCGTACGTGTGACGGGCACCAGCGGCAGCATCGACTGGACCGCCGCCACGGTCAGTGCTGATGTAGACCAAGCCGATTTGATTCTCGATTTCGATGGCAGCCCTGGTTCATCGATCCAACTGGGAACCGTGGACGATTCCGCTGGCCACTTGCTAAATCAATTGCGAGTTTCCGCAGCGGCCGACGTGTCCCTGCTAGGGGATGTCGACTTGAATTCCCAATTGACAATCGATGCGCAACAATCGCTGTTGCTCTCGGGCGATCTTTCCGCTGGCTCCGCCCAATTGTCCGCCGACCAGATCGATCTGACTGGAACGCTGCAAACCACTTCCGGATCTGCGGTCCTGGTCGCCACCAGCCAACTTTCAATCGAAGCCGATATCGACACCACACTTGCCGGCACCACGGGCAACATTTCACTCGGTGGCGGATCGATTCAATTTGCCGATGTGTCGCTACATACCGACGATGGGAACGTCTTCATCAATGGCCCTTCGCAGATCGATGGCAACCTGCAAATCACCGCGTCAGATGTCACCTTTCAAGGCAACGTGGTGTCCGCTTCATCGGCGTCTGGCCAGTTGACGATTGATGCGACCGGCGGATCGGGTGGTGGCAGTGTGTTGCTAAATGGTGCTGTTGGCGGGTCGGCCGTGGGCGATGCCAACGATTTGCAATCGCTGCAGATCGCTGCGGATCAAATCACGGTCAACGACATTGGCACCAGCGGGGTCGTCGCCTTGACCGCGCCCGATACCCAACTGCTCGGTTCAACTGTTCGCGCCGGATCGATTGATCTAATGGGCGACCTGACATTCCATCGTTCAATCACATCGGTCATCGCAGCCGACGACTTGGTCATCAGTGGTTCGGTGCAAACGACAGCCACCACCAACGATCTGTCATTGGTCGCCGGCAACGCGATCGGATTGGATGGCGACCTATTCAATGGCAACAAACTTTCGATCACCGCAGGATCGACGTTGAGCGCCGCCGGAAATCTGGTGGGTTGGAATCAGATTGCATTGGACGCCAACGACGGCATTGCATTTGACGGTGCCCAGATCTCGGCCACTAACCGCATCGACATCGCCGCAGCGATTCAGTTTGTTTCGAGCACCGCGGTGGCTGCTGCAGAATTGCGACTCGATTCGTCACTCGAGGTGGCCACTGGCCAGACCGTTAGGGTCAGCGCGGCACTGGTTGACTCGATTGGCCAATCAACGATCACGAAACAAGGCAGCGGCGAACTGGCGTTGCTCGGCGATAGCGCTCTCTCGACGGATCTAATGGTTGCCGACGGCACCCTGCGTGTCGACGCACGACTAGGCGCTGCTGCGGATGTCACCGTTGAACAGTCGGCGATTTTAACGGGCGCCGGAGAAATCGCCGGCGCGGTCACACTGCGTGGCGGAATCCTTGCACCGCGTGACGATGCCGCATCCAGCGATACCGCGCAGCTGACGGTCGGCTCGTTGCAATTCGATTCCAACTCCATCTTCTCAGTCGATGTCGATGGATCCATCGTCGGCCAGAACCTGGACTCGGTCGCCGTGGCTGCCGCACCGATCGATCTGGGATCGGCATTATTACAACTGGACATTGCCACCCCGCTGGCTGCCGACACGGAATTATTGATCGTTCAAAACGATTCCGCCAACAGCATCACAGGGCGGTTCACCATCGATGTCGATGCCAACGGACAAGCGCTGGCCACACCGCGCGTGTTGGAAGAAGGCGCTTTGGTGCTCGCGCGGTTTGGTCCTGGTGGTGCCGCCGTCCCGGCCTACATCACCTACTTCGGCGGCGACGGCAACGACGTCACCATCGTGACCGCAGGCGATCATGTGCAATCGGTAGGCAACGTCACGATTCTGACACGAGTGGGTCAAAACCTGCATCTCCAGGACGGTGCCAGCTACGCTGCTGCTCAAGCCGATGTCCCCACCATCCGACCGATCGCCGGCTTGAACGGCAATCAAGTTCAACTCAGCGCGATCGCTCCGCAGGCTCAGTTGTATGTCGACATCAACGGATTTGTCGATCTTTCAACAACGCCCTTGCACTTTGATTCCGACATCGTGTTCGACACGGCCAGCGCCGGTGGTGATGCGTCGATCACCTTGCTGGATTCGGACCTGTCCAGCCACGATGCCCCTGATGCATTCCAACTGGACTATCAAGACGCCCAAACCCTGCAACTACGTTTCGATCATGCCACATCGGGCGCACCGGCCTACGATGTGATCGGCAACGGCATCAGCCGTCTCGACCTGGACCTGCCCTCGGAATCGCTAACCGCAAACCTTTCGCCACTTGATGACCAACTGATCGCAACCGCGGACTCCAGCGTCTCGCATTCAAACTGGCAATTGACCACCGGGTCCCTTTCGAGCCAGTTGCGATTCCAACACCCGACGGACACGCTGTGGATCAACGCCCAATCCGGCGACGACCAACTCACGTTTGATTCGCTCGGAACAGATTTCCAAGCGGTCCCCACGATCCATGGTGGTGACGGCACGGATTCCATCACGTGGAATGCGAACGTCGCGGTCGGACAATCGACCGTATCACGTGATCTGACGTTTGACGCCGAACAGATTTTGATCACCGGCGATATCCGGCTGATCGGTGCGGGGGATCTCGTGATCAACGCGGTCGATCAACTGCGAATCGAATCGACCTTAGACGCGACCAGTGGGCGGATCAACATTGATTCCAATGCACCACTCAGTGATCTGTCGTTGGGTGATCTTCGCAGCGATGCAGTGAGTCAATCGATCACGCTGCGCGGCGGTGATTTCTTGCTGGGCAACATTCTGGCCGCCGACGGTGAATTGAGACTCGCGGCGGCAAACCCCGCAGATTTCATCGGTTCGGTTAGCCAGGCTGCGGGCACTGCGATCATCACCGCTGACGTGATTGCCAATTCCAGTGGATCCCTACAATTGGATTCCACTCTGAACACCATTGATCGTGTGAATTTGACCGCCGATCAATTCGTGACGGTACTGGATTCCAGCGTTGATCTAACAACAACCATCGCCGCCGGCGGATCCATCCGGGTGCAAGTCGCCGGAGACCTATTGTTGCAAACCATCCAGTCAACCAACGGTGATGTGACCCTGACCTCGTCTGAAAACCAAGTGGCCCTGGCATCAACAACCTTGCCACATGTTTCGGGCAACACACTGGATTTCATCGCCGGCGTCGCCTTTCCCGGCCAATCGATCTCGGCCGGCCAGATCGCTCAAATTGGATCCGCGGCGGCACCGATCCTGGTAGCGGTACAACAGCAATTGTCCGCAACCACCAGTGGCACCAGCGGGTCTATCTACATCGACTCGGCGGGTCGTCTACCGATCGGACAAATCGATGCGGGGCGGAGCAAGATTAAACTCCAAGCCGAATCGATCGTCGATTCCGCAATTTCGACCGACGTCGATTTGATTGCGGAGCAAATCCAGTTGGACGCCCAATCAGGAATCGGTAGCAGCAATCCGTTGACATTGACGGGCGTCAGCAACATCGTCGCGCGAACAGACATCGGCGCGATCGATTTAAACATTTTGGCCGACCGCGCCGTGTCACTTGCCGAAGTCACTAGCGGTGGCGGCGACGCGATCCGAATCCAACATTCCGGAAATGATCGACTTGCGATCGGACAGATTGCCAACCAAGACGGCGATGTTTCCGTCATCACCCAGTCCGCTTCGATTGACGTCAATGCGAATACCGGCGACACGATCTTTGTCGGTGGCGATGGCGACCTGGTGTTGCAGACCGATTCGGGCAACGCGGACATCATCGTCCGTGGCACAGTGACCAGCCGCGGCGGCGACGTCGATGTACTCGCCCAACGAAACATCGTGTTCGCTTCCACCGGGCAGCTAAACTCCGACCAGGGCGACGTCACACTGGGCGCCGGTCGACAAACCGCATTGACCAGTAGCGTCATCGACCTACAGGACGGGTCCGCAATCGACGTGGGCGCCGGCACAGCCAACCTACAAACCCAGGGCGACGTCTTTGTTTCCAACATCGAATCAACCCATACCGGTGATGCAATCACAATCCAGTCGTCTTTCGGCGGACTGATTGATTCCGGTGACAATGCGATCGATTTGGTAGCCGACTTCGGCACCGTCATTCTTCAAACCGCCACTGGCATCGGCGACGGCAACGCGATCGAAACCCAACTGGACCGGTTGGTGGCAGGTGTGAGAGAGTCCGGGGCGATCGAGTTGATCGAATCCACTGCCATTGAATTGGTCGATGTGTCGACCGCCGATGGCCGGATCAGTCTGCTGTCGACCGGCACCATCACCGCAGCAAACGTGCGTAGCGAAAATGCCAGCTCTGGCGACGGTGTCGACCACCGCGACATCCGACTGGAAACCACCGCTTCCAATGCGGATATCTTGGTCGACCAGATTCATGCCGAAAACGTTACAGACGTCATCCTGGTCGCCGCTGATGACGTGCTGCAAACCGGCAGCGGATCACGTTTAATCGCCGACGACTTGAATCTCTTGGTGTTGAACCAGACCGCTGACCAATCCGATGCGGTGCGTCTGACTACCAATATCAACGATTTAGAATTGGCGGTGACGGGCGGAAATCGCGGCGACGTCCAAATCAACGAACTCGATTCCATCCGCTTGGCGGCTTCGGATCGCAATGATGATACCGAAGTCGTTTCCAGTTCCAACGGTGAACTACGTATCAATGCGGCGCAGTCCATCAGTGTGGCCGACGCAATGATGGTCGATGACTTGGACTCATTGCGTGGTGATGTGGAATTGATCGCTGGCGGACTCAATGGGCGAATTGCACTGATTGCGGGAGAGTCGATCACATTGGGCGATGCCGTGCAATTGCAGGCGGAACAATCCGAGATTGCTGCGGTTCGCATTGAATCGCCACAGGTCGTCCTGGGGGCCGATTTCCAAATCGAAACCGGCGCCGGCGTCGCAGTTGCCCGCCAATTTGCCATGCGTCCCGATCTGGGACTGACTGACACGGCCTTCTACGATGCCACCACGGTCAGCACCAGCGGGTTGCTTCAGTCCGGATCAAATGGGGCGTCGGGTGTGTTGACGGTCCAGATTGGCAACGATGGAGAACGTGGGCTGAGCATCAATCTGGACTGGGGCGCGCAATCCAATCGTTTTCAACAAATCGATGGCTTGAGTGGCGATGCCGATCCCTTACAAGTCCAACACTTGTATACCGAACAGGACATTTTGACGTCACGTTTAAATGGTCGCAGTTCGGCAACCGATCCGCTGGAAGTCCGATTCGCGGTCCGGCATCACGAATCGATTCTGGTTGTCGGCGACACCATCCAGCAAGACAGCAGTCCGACCGAGTCGGTGGCCGGCCGATTGCTCTCGTCGACCGACAATCCGCTGACACAGCAGGGGCCGAGTGTACCGATCCTGGAAAACGGGCAGGCCCGCTTCATTATCCCGGCACTCTCTATCCCCGTCGCCTTCTTCCCCGTCCGTGACGTGATCCCTCAAATCGAGCAGGCTCAGGTGGTCATGGCACCACAACAATCCTTTGTGCTGCTCGGTACCGGTTTCGATTCAATTGAAGCGGTGAGTTCGACAACGACAGGACGGGAAGAATACTACCGCATCCGAATTCTGTCGCCAGATCCTGACGGAGATGATTTGGCAGAACCGATGCAATTGCCTGATGACATTGTGGGTGAAGAGAAACTCACAAAGCTATTTCAAACGTTGCCCGACGGTCGCTATGAAATCCAACATGTCTTGGGTGATGGCAACATCCACTCACTTGTAACGGTCGAGCTACGAGACGGCCAACCACTTTCGGCCGACGACGACTTCGACGGGGGCGCGCTCGAGCTCGAAGAAGTTGACGCCGATGGCAATCCGGTGGAACCCGGTGCAGACCCCATTCCGATGAATCCCGAAGTTAATCAATCGTCTTCGATTAGAATGGATTCCACAGACTCGCCGGTCGCCGAAACAGTCGAACCGGCGCCGCAGCCCCCACCGTTAAGCGTCGCCGGACGATTCCGCGCTCGCCTGTTGCCAGAATCCACCCGTGATCCGATCGCCGGAAGCGAAGGAGCCACAACGCGATGAACCCCGAGCCACCAGACGACCAACCGCAGGAAATCGACGAAACCGTTCACATCGAACCGTCGAACGATGCGACCATCCAAATGCCGACGTCAACCGAACAGACACGTTCGTTTGACGACGATAAACGCGTCGGCGGCCCGACCGCCGACGCGATTGAAAAAACGGTCGACGCCGAGGAATTTGCAAATCAATCGGATTCGGTCGCACCGTTTGGAATCGGCGCCCAACCGGATGACAACAATGACGCGAACGAAAAAACGCTAGCCAATATCGAATCAACCATCGATATGAGCACGATCCAACTGCGCCCGGCAAGTCACCAAACGCAGGCGGATTCGAAAAAGTCAAAGAACCGATCGGTGATGCACAGCGAGGATCTGTCGCAGACGATCAACCCGCGTGAATTGAACAAAGAAGACGCCGAGCTTTGGGACGCATCGGCACTCAACGACAGTAAAGCCAACCGGGGTGAAGTTTCGAAATTGTCGCCGGCGATCGAACGCTCGATCTCGGAATCAAAACTTCAAATCCGTGAACGTGATCTCGCGGCGCCCACACGGCCGCCGGAATCGCCGTCGGACTATCGCATCGTACGGTTGCTCGGCCGCGGCGGGATGGGCAACGTCTATGTCGCCCGCCAAGCCTCGCTCGATCGAATGATCGCGGTCAAAGTCATCCGGCCGCTGTCCAAAGCCAAACGGCAACAACTGAACGAATCCGGTCGACTGAACGAAGTCGAAAATGAACGCCGCCAACAGTTTTTGTCCGAGGCGGTCGTCACCGGTGACTTGGATCACCCCAACATCGTCCCCATCCACGACATCGCCGTCGCAGCGGACAACACGTTGTTCTATGCGATGAAACGCGTCGTCGGTCAACCATGGTTGAAGACGATCGCGGACACGCCGCGGGACCAGAATCTGGAAATCTTGTTAAAGGTGTGTGACGCCATCGCGTTCGCGCACACCCGCGGCGTGGTCCACCGTGACATCAAACCCGAAAACATCATGCTGGGCGACTTCGGTGAAGTCCTGGTGATGGATTGGGGATTGGCGTTGGCCAAGCCCGAGTTTGAAAAGAAGGACTCGATCACATCCACGGTCGGACTCGGTGGCACACCGGCTTTTATGGCGCCCGAGATGGCCACCGGCCCGGTCGACGCCATCGGACCGCATAGCGATATCTACTTGCTCGGTGCCACACTGTTTTACATTGTCACCGGTTACGCCCCGCACAAAGCGGCCAACGTCAGTCAATGCATTCGTGCGGTGACCACCAATACGATCCAATCGGCACCTGAATCCTCGCAGGGGGAATTGTTAGATATCGCAATGCGAGCGATGGCGACCAAGCCGGCCGACCGTTACCCGGATGTCAAATCTTTTCAACAAGCCATCCGCGCCTATCGCTCTCATAGCGAAAGCATCGCCATCGCATCGATCGCCGGCGACAATTACCGTCAAGCGATCAAGTCGGGAAAATATGACTCGTACTCGCGAGCGACGCATGGTTTCGAACAGGCCATCGCGCTATGGAGTGAGAACCAATCTGCGATCGACGCCTTGTCGCGTTGCCGCATCGATTACGCCCAAGCCGCTTACGAAAACAGCGACTTTGATCTCGGTTTGTCGCTGCTGAATCCGGACAACGGCCAACATCTGCCGCTAATCGCGAAACTCAACGAAGGCATGAAGCAGCGCGAACTGCGTGCCAGCCGACTGACTCTGTTTCGCCGTGTCGCCGCAGCCAGTTTGATGTTCATTCTCCTAGGCGGTAGCGCGGCGTTGCTGGTGATTAACTCGAAACGAAATGAAGCTGACGAGCAACGCCAGAAGGCGGTAGAACAAACGTTATTCGCTGAACAACAAAAAGAAATTGCCGATAAACAAACCTTGGTCGCGATTAATGAAAAGGATCAAGCGACAGAAGCAAAACAAATCGCTCAAAATGAACGAGACGAGGCTAAACGCCAAAAAAAGCGTGCGGACGAACAACGAGAACTTGCAGTAAAAGCTCAGAGGGATGCTGAGTTGGCCAGGGACCAAGAAAAAGAAGCGACCAAAGAAGCGGTGGCTGCAACGGCACAAGCAGTCGAGCAACGAAAATTGGCAGAGGCAAGTGAAAAACGCGCCCAACACTCCCAGGCTCTTGCCGAATATGAATCTTATTTGTCTCAAGTCGGGCTGGCTAAGGCGCGGATCGACGGCAATGAATTTGATGATGCCCGCAGGATCCTAGCCACGTTGCGTGACAAAACGCCGGACCAGTCGCCGGCTTGGGAGTGGCGTTGGTTGTGGGAACAGGCCAACCAGTCGCAGTCGACGATTCAATTGGGTGGATCGGTTGCCGATCTGGCGACCGACGCCGACCAATCCTACGTGATCGCAATCGGCACCGAAGGCACCATCCATCGCGCCGATTTAGTCCAAGGTCGATTCATCGATTCGACCGCGGTTTGGAGCCGATCCGATGATGCGACTTGCGTGGCAATACGCGGCAGTGATTCGTTGCTGGCGGTCGGAAACCGACTGGGCGACGTCCTGATAATGGATGTGGCAACCGGTGAGATCGCAGGCAAACTGTCGGGCCATGATTCCGCCGTGACGGACATCGCATTTCTAGACGACGGGCGTTTACTGACCAGTTCAACCGACCGATCTGTGATGTTATGGAACCCTGATCTGGGCAAGGCGTTGGACCGTGCCTGGCACATCGCAGCGGTCGTCAAATTGGCTGCCTCCGATGATTCTGCGGCGGGGACCACTGTGCTGGCGGGCGTCAGCGATGCCAAAAGTGGGCGTGTCGTCGGTTGGCAACTCATCGGCGATCAATTGCAACAACGTGGCGAATTTTCGATGCACGATCACCCTGTCGCATCGGTCGCGATCTCCGCCGACGGACAACTCGCCGCTTCCGGTGACACTCGCGGACAGGTTTACCTGTGGCGACCGGCCGATTTGCAGCAGATCGATTTCGAGAAATCGATCGAACAAGCGATTGCCGGATTGGAAACAGACTCAGACGATCCCAATCGTCAACAGTTAGTCAACGCCACTCCCCGCCCCCAGCCGAATGTGTCTGGATGGCGAGCCCACCGCGATGCGGTGTCATCAATCGTGTTCGATCCGATCAGTGGCACCCTACTGACCGCTTCGGACGATTACACCATCCGTGTCTGGAACACCAGCGACCGATCTTTGAAACAAACCTTGCGTGGTCACGGCGGGTGGGTCAAATCGATCGAGTTGGGATCGGTGCAAACCGCAGACAATCCGCCCTTGGTGATCTCCGCGTCGATCGACGGAACGCTGCGAACCTGGGATCGATCGCGAATGCCAGCCAATGCCAATGCGTCCGATGTTGATGCCCCAGCCGAAGCCTCCCAGCCGTACCGATTGACCGCACGCACAGACGCCGAACTAGACGACGAGACCGAGAATCAATCAACGCCACGAGAAACGCGGGCACACACGGACGAAATTTTGTCCGCTCGGTTCAACCGAAATGGCAAACAAGTGATCTCCGCCAGTCGCGATCACACCGCCCGGATTTTGGGTGTCGATCGCAATTCAATGTCGTTCCGCGAAATCGCACGGATCAAAACCAACGACCAGCAGTCAGGCCAGTTAAACGAAGGGACTGAATTTTTGGCGATGTCGGCTCAGATCGACGCCCAAGGAAAACGATTGTTCGTCGGCAGCGCGGATTCGAACATTCGAATTTGGGATATCGAAACGGGCACGCAACTGGGCATGCTCACTGGTACCGGTCTAAACAGTACGTTCGCGCTCTCGACCGATGGCCGTCGCTTGCTGTCCGGATCAAGCGGCAAGGACGCGAAAGCCATCTTGTGGGACGTCGATCGCCTGGCGGCGCCCCGCGTGTTGTATCGCCTGGCCGAACACGACCAAGCAGTCACCAGTTTTGCGCTCTCGAGCGATGGATCGGTTCTTGCGACGGGCGATCGCAATGGACGCTGCTTGATTTGGGATGGCAATACCGGCAAACCGATCGGCAAACCAATCGATCTGTTCCAAGGTTTTCGAATTAACGAATTGGCATTCTCACCCGATGCCCAATCGTTGTGGGTTGCCAGCGATAGCGGTCAACTATCCGAGTTCAACTTGACGACCCGCAAAGTCGGTCGTCAGCTACCACACGAAGGTTTTGTCATCGGGTTTTCATTATCGCCCCAAGGTGACCAAGCCGTCACGGTGTCTCAGCTGACCGACGCAAAATCGTCGCTCAGCCAGGCGACGCTGTGGGATTTGAACAGTCAAAAGAGCCGCGAGCTCGCGTCGGTCACGGCCCCGTTGACCGAGGGCCGTCAAACACAACAAAACGCAGCGCGAATCAATTCAGCTCGCTTCGGCAGTCGTGGCACGGAAATCGTCGTCTGTCAGCAAAACAAGAGTGGTCGCACCGGACAGGTCGCCATCTTCAATTTGACCACGCAGCTAACCAGAACGTTCAAATTGCCACAGGAGATCGGCGCCCCTGAAACCGGTATGCTGTCGGGATTGAACCAACTGTTTACGCTCAACGGCGCCGCTGCCTTTCGCTGGGATATCCAGCGGAGAATCCATGATAAAAGCTACCGCGCCCACGCAGCCGTCACCGCAGCCAGCTTTTCGCCGGACAGCAAGATCGCGGCCACGGCCAGTCGCAGCGTCCGATTCTGGGATGCCAAGACCGGCGAAGGGATCGACAAATTGGAAAACCCGCACGGCGGTGCGATCAGCGGTTTAGATTTTTCAGACCAAATGGATGATCGCGGGTACCGATTTGTGACCTGCGGCAATGACGCGGCAGCCAAACTGTGGACTTGGAAAGATCGCAAGAGCGGTTTCCAGCTGGAACGGGAGATGTCGATTCCTGCAGCAAAGGTCACTCATGTCCGTTTCAATCCCGCCGGCGACGCGGTGATGTTGTCGGGCGATGACGGAACGTTGCAAATCCAATCGTTGTCCGCCGGCACTAATCATCGCACGCTGCAACTGCCGCCGAAGTTAACAGTGACCTGCGCCGCGTTTTCCCGCGGCGGAAAATACTTGGCGGTCGGTGCCAGCGACAAGTCGGCCTTCCTGTTCGATTTGGAAGCGTCGCCCAACACTCCCCTCTGTCGTTTCCAAGGTCACGCTGACCAGATCGAATCAATCTGTGTGTTGGTCGACTCCACAGATAACCTGCGTGTCTTGACCGCGTCACGCGACAAGTCGGCGCGCGTGTGGGACCCAAGACTGGAGTTACGACAGGCCGAATCAGGCGAAGACGTCGAATCCCAGGACTCGGGTGATGCCCCCCCTGCCGATCGTAGCGAGCCGGTCGTTTCGATCATTGACGGGCGCGAATTGCTGGCCTTGCACCGCCACACGCAAGGCGTGACAGCGATCGACTGCACCGACGATGGAAATTTGGTGATGACCGCCGCACGCGACGGACGCATCCTGTTGTGGCCCGCACCGGCGCAGTAGCGCTCGTCGCGAATCATCGGTTGCGGATGATCGGCCGTCCTGTCCCCGTCGCCACGGCGGCGTGATACAACAGGGACTATGAATACACACGACGCTTCCGCCACGGCTTTCACACCTGTCGACCCTGACCTGGATCGTGACACTCTTGCAACGGAATACTTTTCGCTGTTGCCCTATGAACCCTATCCGGTTCAAGAAGAAGCGATGTTGGCCTATTTCGCCGGCGATCCCGATCGAGGCGATCAAGGCGTTTTGATTTGCGCGCCGACCGGAACCGGCAAAACCATGATCGCCGAAGCCGCGGTCTATGAAGCGCTGCGGACCGGTCGCAAGATGTACTACACCACACCGTTGATCGCATTGACCGACCAGAAATTGGACGAACTGCGCGAGAGCGCCGTGCGTTGGGGATTTCCTGCGGACAGTGTGGGATTGGTCACGGGCAACCGGCGCGTCAACGGTGATGCCCCGGTGTTGGTCGTCGTCGCCGAGATCCTGCTCAATCGGTTGCTGAACCCTGATTCATTTGACTTCAAAAATGTGACCTCTGTCGTGATGGACGAATTCCATTCGTTCAACGATCCCGAGCGGGGAATTGTATGGGAATTGACGCTGGGGTTATTGCCTGCGCACATTCGCACGATGTTGTTGAGCGCCACGGTGGGCAACTCGTTGCAATTTACATCCTGGTTGTCGCGAGCTCACAACCGGCGTTTGCAATTGGTCACCGGTGACGAGCGAAAGGTGCCGCTGCAGTATGAATGGATCGGCGATGAAATCCTAAACGACTTTGCCGAAAAAATTGCCAAGGGCGATGACGAACTTCGTCGCACCCCGTCGCTGGTCTTTTGTTTCAGCCGTTCACAGTGCTGGACGGTTGCCGAAATGCTCAAGGGCAAAAGCCTGATCGACAAAGAACGTCAAGCGGAATTGGCGGATTATTTGAACGCTGCGGACATGCAGGCCGGTGCCGGGCCCAAACTGAAACAGATTCTGATGCGCGGCGTGGGCGTTCACCACGCCGGTGTGATGCCTCGCTATCGGCGAATGGTCGAAGAACTGTTCCAACGTAAACTGTTGGCGATGTGTGTCTGCACCGAAACACTGGCGGCAGGAATCAATCTGCCGGCGCGCAGTGTGATCCTGCCCAGTCTGATGAAGGGCCCCAAAGACAAACGCACCTTGATCGAAACGGCGTCGGCACAACAAATTTTTGGGCGTGCCGGACGTCCACAATTTGACGACCGCGGTTTCGTCTATGCGCTCGCCCACGAAGACGATGTGAAGTTAAACAAATGGCGTGAAAAATACGATTCGATTCCCGAGGACACCAAAGATCCGGGGCTGATGAAGGCCAAGAAGCAGCTGAAAAAGAAAATGCCCAAACGCCGCGCCGGCGAAACCTACTGGACCGAACAACAATTTCTGCAATTGCAAGAAGCCGATGCCGCCGACCTGTCGAGTCGCGGAAACCTGCCATGGAGATTGTTGGCCTACATGCTCGGTAAATCATCCACCGTGCAACCGCTGCGAGACTTGGTCGGCAAACGACTGCTGACGCCAAAAAAGATCGAACAAGCACAGCGAGAACTCAATCGCATGTTGATCACCCTGTGGCAGGCCGGCTACGTCACGTTGGATCCCAAACCGACTGCTGTTAGCAAAGGTGCTGCGGCATTGCCGTCGCCCGCCAAACCAAAACCGGGGAAACCGATGGAGCCAGAAGCGGCATCAACCGGCGGACTGTTCGGTGAAATTTTGGACCAAATGCGGGGTGACAATACTGTCGAACAGTCGGCCGAAGTGGAGACGGAATCCGCCAGTGAGGGCGACGCCCCGCGCGTCCAGAACTATGAACTGGACGAATACCGCCCGCAGACCGCCACGCCGACCGAGCGACTTGATCGACTGGTTCACCTGCGCAGCATCAATCCGTTGTTTGGTGTCTACATGGCCGACTTGTTGGCGACTGCGGATCCAGAAGAACGCATCGCAACTTTCGAAAGTGTGTTGGAGGTTCCCGGCACCGTGGCCCGATTCACTCGCATGCCACGACTGGAGGACATGCCCGCCGGGACGCTGGCAACCACTCGATTGGATCCGCAACTTCTGCAACTCGGGTTGGCAACGCCAGAAGAACTGGGGGCAAAATCCGAGACCGAAGAGGAAGAAGTGCAAGACCGCGGATTTGGTCGCGTGATGTTCGATGAACCGCGTGTCTGGCCGCTAACGATCGGCGAGAAAATCCTTCGTCTGTTCCAAAATGACTACCCGCGTGTCGAGGGTGTTCGCGTTCGTCCGGTTTGGATCGTTGGCGATCTGATTCACTACGACGGCGATTTCAATAAGTATGTGACGACCAAGAAACTGCAGAAGGACGAAGGCATTTTGCTGCGTCATTGTTTGCGGATGATTTTGTTCTTGGATGAAATGGCGAACGTCCCGCCGGCCAATACAACGGTTGAAACCTGGGAAGATCCATTGGACGACTTGGCAGATTTCTTGACCGAAACCTGTCGCAAAGCTGATCCACAGACCACCGAAGAAGTTTTGGCACACGACGACGACCCTGCCGATGACTTGGTCGCCACCGCCGGTCGCCGCAATGCGACGGCGTCTTAAATGGACGTCGGTGTGGAAGCCAGCGCCGACGGTCCGTTGATCCACTCGCTCGCAATACGCGCTGGTATTGTTTCTATCTCGAGAGCTTGTTAACGCAAAACTTGAATCCAAGTTGAACCATTGTTTCGTATGGATGTCGTGCGCCACCGATTGTGTGAGGCACGAGATTGATATCCTGCCTGATCCAATGGAAACTGAAAATGAAGATTCAATTGCGTCGCTCTGCAATCTATGCCGTACTTACTTTGATCTGCTGGGGCCTCTGCACTACTGACCATTCCGTCTCAGCCGGTGTGCTGACGATCACGACACCACCTGGTGACGGAGTGTCCGGCAACGGTCAAAGCGAGCGACCGTTTACCAATGCCGGAGATGCCAACGGCAACCGTTATCAACAAGTCTACAGTTCAGACCTTTTCTCCGGCGTTGGTGCGCTACAATCAATCAGCTCGGTCGCCTTTCGTCCAAAGCAAGGCGCGTTTGGAAACATCATCAATGGTTCAGTGACCTTGCGCGGGTTGACGATCAATCTTTCCACGACACCGCGTGACGCGAACACAGACTTTCCGAACGGCATCAGCAGTGATCTCGCCTTGAACGTCGGCGCGGATTCACAAACGGTTTTTTCCGGCGACATCACGCTGACAACCGATCGTCGATTTGGTGACACTGATGTAGAAGACTTCGATTTCTACATCCCGTTCACCCAGTCATTCTTGTATCAACCGGGACAGGGAAACCTTTTGTTGGAAGTCATTGTCGCCGCGCGAAGTGACGCCGTCAGTTCACGCTTTACACAGTTGGACCAATTCACCGATGGCTTTCCCAGCAGGGATGGCACGGCATCCGCCAACGACAGCAACCTGTTGAACGACAACGATCCCTTTGGAACAGTGGGCAGCAATTCCACCACCGGCGCGGTGACCCAGTTTGAAACACAAGCCGTCCCCGAACCTTCCAGTATGGCGATCTTGTTGGGCATCGCATTGACCGGCGGCCTCGCCAGTCGCCGCCGAACGAACCGTAGCTGATCCCGCCGAGGGTTCAGTCGGTCAGAATGCGAGCAGTCTGAACCGTGGCCGGCCCAGCTACGGTTGGGCGTGGAGTCACCGTAGCTGATCCCGCCAAGGGTTCAGTCAGTCAGAATACGAGCAGTCTGAACCGTGGCCGGTCCAGCTACGGTTGCCGGTGGAGTCACCGTAGCTGATCCCGCCAAGAGTTCAGTCGGTCAGAATGCGAGCAGTCTGAACCGTGGCCGGTCCAGCTACGGCTAGGGTTGCCGTCACCGTAGCTGATCCCGCCAAGGGTTCAGTCGGTCAGAATACGAACAGTCTGAACCGTGGCCGGTCCAGCTACGGTTGGGGTTGGCGTCACCGTAGCTGATCCCGCCAAGGGTTCAGTCGGTCAGAATGCGAGCAGTCTGAACCGTGGCCGGTCCAGCTACGGTTGGGCGTGGAGTCACCGTAGCTGATCCCGCCAAGGGTTCAGTCAGTCAGAATACGAGCAGTCTGAACCGTGGCCGGCCCAGCTACGGTTGCCGGTGGAGTCACCGTAGCTGATCCCGCAAGGGTTCAATCAGTCAGAATACAAGCAGTCTGAACCGTGGCCGGCCCAGCTACGGTTGCCGGTGGAGTCACCGTAGCTGATCCCGCCATGGGTTCAGTCGGTCAGAATGCGAGCAGTCTGAACCGTGGCCGGTCCAGCTACGGCTGGGGTTGGAGTCACCGTAGCTGATCCCGCCAAGGGTTCAGTCGGTCAGAATACGAGCACTCTAAACCGTGGCCGGCCCAGCTACGGTTGCCGGTGGAGTCACCGTAGCTGATCCCGCCAGGGTTCAGTCGGTCAGAATACGAACAGTCTGAACCGTGGCCGGTCCAGCTACGGCTGGGCGTGGCGTCACCGTAGCTGATCCCGCCAAGGGTTCAGTCAGTCAGAATGCGAGCAGTCTGAACCGTGGCCGGCCCAGCTACGGTTGCCGGTGGAGTCACCGTAGCTGATCCCGCCAAGGGTTCAGTCGGTCAGAATACGAGCACTCTAAACCGTGGCCGGCCCAGCTACGGTTGGGCGTGGAGTCACCGTAGCTGATCCCGCCAAGGGTTCAGTCGGTCAGAATACGAGCAGTCTGAACCGTGGCCGGCCCAGCTACGGTTGCCGGTGGAGTCACCGTAGCTGATCCCGCCATGGGTTCAGTCGGTCAGAATGCGAGCAGTCTGAACCGTGGCCGGTCCAGCTACGGCTGGGGTTGGAGTCACCGTAGCTGATCCCGCCAAGGGTTCAGTCAGTCAGAATACAAGCAGTCTGAACCGTGGCCGGCCCAGCTACGGTTGGGGTTGGCGTCACCGTCCGTTTTTTCTTGATTTGAGCCGTGCCCCGTTACAGCCCTTGCACGGACATTTTGATGGTGTAAACAGAATCACCCGCGGTGATAAAAAGTTGATCACGCTGCGGCCCGGCAAAGGTCACATTGGCTGTCCATCTCGCTGGCACTTGAATCGTCTCGATCAATTTGCCTTGAGGGTCGAACACGGTGACGCCTTGGCCGCCCGTCAGATAAACGTTGCGCTGCGAATCGATCGTCATTCCATCGCTACCGGAGGAACAAAACAAAGTTCGATTCTCCAGAGAGCCGTCTTCGGCGATTGAATAGCGATAGGTCTTCTTGGCTCCCATATCGGCGACATATAAAACGCGATTGGCGACATCACCGATGATCCCATTGGGCTGTATCAGGTCATCGGCGACTTTGGTCAGCGTTCCCTCGGACGACAATCGATACAGGCCTCGTGGGCTATCCGCTGGAATCTCCTGCGTCCAATAGGCTCGTTTGTAAAGTGGATCGGTGAAATAGATCGCGCCGTCTTGATCCACCCAACAGTCATTGGGTCCGTTCATTCGTTGCTGCGGTGTCGGCGTGACCAGCACACGGTGCGACTTGTCCGCCAGATCAATTCTCCAGAGTTCATTGTTTGCATCGGCACAGGCGATGATCTGGTTCGGCGGCGCAAAAAACAAACCGTTACTGCGACCACAGGGTTTCATCCAGTCACTCAATGTCTGGTCGGCAAAGGAATACTTCACAATTCGATCATTGGGTTGATCCGTAAAATAAACGTCGCCCGATGCATCAGCCGTCGGCCCCTCGGTGAAGGAAAACCCATCTCCAATCTTGATCAACGACTCACCGCTCGCAACCACCGGCGACGAACTTGAAACGGGAGATTGGGCAAACGCCGGCGAATGACCAGTGGCGACAAACAGGTAGATGACAATCAAACCAAACAGGCGTTGATTCATGGGGGAAACTTTCAAAGCGGGGAAAGGGGGCAACCGATGTCAGACAATTTTAGCGACACCGGGATCGCTGCGGTGAGGCCGTTGCCCAGGCACAACTCAACATCAGATTTGAAACAGTTCAAAAGGCGCGCCCTGCGGTCGAAGACTTCCTGCCTAACTCTGTGGAGCGAATCACTTGCGGACCTAGGCATGCATGTCATGAAGTTGCGCGATGATCGCAACCCGACGCGTCAGCGAGGGATTTAGCCGGTTGACGGGACTCTTAGCTGACGCGTCGGGTTACCAAAATCCAATGCCTGACGTGAAAGCGCAACTTCAAAACCCACGCCGCAAAGCAATGAATCTGACGTAACTCCTTCCCTCCGCTGCGTTTCCTGGTTGCAACAACGTCCAAAGAACGCTGCGGTGACAAGAACCAGCCGAAGATCCCCCAACGGGATCTAACGGTGAGGTATTCTTCAAGTCTGGCAGAGTCCGTGCCAATCTATTCCGTCCAATTCCCCCATCCCAACGAAACACCACCATGTTTTTGATCGGATTGATGATGGGCATCATCACCTACAGCTTTTTTCGCTGTGTCGTCGGCGGTTTCTATACCGTCAGCCCCAACGAGCGAGCGGTCGTCACCAGTTTTGGCAAAGCCGAACGACTGGAGAACGTCCCAGTCGACTCCGCTGATAGCCCTTCGACGCCCATGAGCGACGAAGAAATGCATCGCTACGAATACCCTCAGGTCCGAGTGGTTCGGCCCGGCGGCCCCTATTTCAAGATGCCCTGGCAGCAGGTGCACAAGGTCAGTGTTGCAACTCAAGCCGTCGACCTTTCCTGGGACCCGTCCAAGAGCCAAGACACGATCGAGGCGGTCACCAAAGACAATTTGACGACCGGCATCAACGGCCAACTGCGGTATCGAATCAGTGAAAACAATTTGTTCCCCTACTTGTTTGGTGTGGCCAGCCCGCTGGAACATGTGATGGGCTACTTTGTTTCGGTGCTCCGTGAACGAGTCGCAAACTTTGTCGACCCCAAAGGCCAGGGGCTGCTGGTCGATGCCCCCCTCGATAACGCCGACCCCGAACAATCGACATCGGCGGTTGATCTATCCGAAGGAGTTTCGATCAATGACCTGCGGAAAAACCTGCCGTTGTTGAATCAGTACATGGAAGAACAATGCCGATCAACGACCGGTCGTTATGGAATCGAACTGGACGCCGCGTTGATCACCGAAATTGATCCGCCCGCCGAAGTCGATCGCGCCCTCTCAGCAATCAACAGCACCCGCAATCAAGTTGCCGCTGATATCAGCACGGCACGTGCCGACAGCGAACAACAGATCACAATGAGCGCGCGAGCCGTGGAGATCGCGACCAACAATGCCCAAGCCGAAGTGGCACCGCTACGCGAATTGGCACAAACGCTTTCGGACATCAAAAAAGAAGGCGGATCATCGTGCTTGAATGCCTATCTGCGGAACGCCCGAATCCCACTGTATTCGGTCGCCAAACGTGTCGTCCAGACGACCAATTCACCCGCCAGCACTGACGGGAGTGCACTGTAATGAATATTTCCTTTTTACTACTTGGTGCTTCGATGGGATGGCTCGGCGGCGGTTTTGTATTTGGATTGTTGGTGATTCCTATCCTGCTTGGATTCGCTCGATTCTTTGGACTGTATGCCTGTGTGGGCGAGTGCAAATCAAATGTCTTTACGCTGTTCGGCAAAGTCATCGGCACATTGGACGAACCAGGATTACAGATCCCGGTCCTGAAGTTTGGTGGAAAAGCCCTGCTGGTACCATTCTTTGGAAAGTCATACGTTGTTGACACCTCGCTGCGTCAGCACTACCTGCGCAGCCAGATGGTCAACTCCGAAGAAGGCACTCCGATGGGCGTTGGAATTTGGTACGAAATGCGTGTGACCAATCCGGTCTCGTACCTGTTCATCAATGCCAACCCCGAGGGCTCGTTGCAGGCCAACGTCACCAGTTCGACCATTTCCACGTTGAGCAATCTGGAGATGGAGAAAATGCTGGAGGACCGTCACTCACTTAGCCGTACCGTGCGAGAAACCGTTTCGCCGTTGTCGGAAAAGTGGGGCTACACGCTTGGTTCCGTCTACATTCGTAAAGTCGCGTTCACCGACCGGATGATGGTCGACAACATCACAGAGAAAGTGGTGAAACGACTGGTGCAAGTCACCAGCGCGATGAAACAAGATGGCGAAAACCGAGTCGGATTGATCAAAAGTGAAACAGCCTACCGTGTCTCGCAAAAGATGGCCGAAGCATCCGCGTCACGTCCGATGATCGTCGGCAAGGCGTTGAACGAAATCTCGGCGAGTGATCCCGAGATTTTGGAAACCGTGCTGACGGTGATGGAAGTCGACACCCTGCTCGCGTCGAACGCCTCGCTGGACCTGTTGCCCGAATCGAGCAACATTCTGTACCAAGTCGGCGATGGCGGACGCACGATGTAGATGGCCGCCGTGAGGCCGGGCGCCCGGCCAGGCCGGATGTGCCCGGTTTTCATGTAGGCATCGCCGTTGTGCCACCGCACAACGCGTCTTGAAACTTCATCGCTACCTCTATCCAAACTGCCGGTTCACAGAGCCCACCGACAGCGATTGCCGATACGGTTTAATGGCTAATCAATTTCACTTCGTTCCAGTAAGCCCATTCGTTTTGCCAGCCGTTGGCGCGATTTTCGATTGTCAAACGAATTTGCTGGCCGGCGTAGTCCGATAGATCGACCTTGATCGGCAACCATTCGTCTGCCGACACGGTTTTGGAACTGACGATTTGGTCGGCCAACAGGCGCTTGCCCACTAAAACTCGTAGCTGCCAATCGCCGTGAGGGTGATGGCTGACACGCAGTGTGAGGTGGGTTTTCTTTCCGGCGGGAACGTCGATGTCACGAATCAATCGACAGGGTCTACTTTGATCCAAGGGATGTGTTTGCATGGCGGAATGGTTGCGAAACGTTTCCAGACCCACCACACCGCCTTCGCCTACATCGCGCAAATCAAACCCGGACGCAAAACGCGAAACGATCTTTTGCCAGTCAGGTTCGCCACCGGCGGTCGCAATGCCGGTCGCCAATCGCCGGGCGACAAACTGTTGCAACATTGAAAGCTTCCCGTCGACCGCCAACCGCAGTGCTCGCTCAGGGAACTCGGGCACCATCGGTTCAAGAGCGAACCAGTACATGCGTGCCAAATTATTATCATCGGCGTCTTCTGCATGACTGATCAAGCCTTGCAGAATCGACCAACGATCTTCAAAGGGCATTCGTTGCACAGCCGACGCCAAATACAATCGAACAATCGGTGACGGATCACTTTTGGCCATCGTGGCAAAACGAGCTAAAACGTCAACGCCGCCTGATTGTTTTCCCAACGTCGGGCCTGTTGCCGCCGTCAGGTCAGCCAAAAAAAACGCATCCACATCAGTCTCTTCGCACAACAATTGAATGGCCCACGCCCTCAGATAGGGATCCTGATCGTCCAACAACCCGACGAGCAAATCGGAGTCGGCCAAACCACAAACGTGCAACGCCCACAGGGCTCGCAGTCGTTTTGCCGATTGATCTCCGGTCGACAGCATCTCGATCAACCGAGACTCAACGGCCGGGCGATCCAGCCGACTCCTTGCCGCGCGCCACTGCAACAGAACACGTGCCTGTCGGACGTACCAATCATTGCGATGCCACTGCAATTCGACCAACTGTTGGTCTGAGAGTGATGATAGATGGGGGCGTGGTCCGGGCACAAAATCCTGGGGCATGATCCGATAAATCCGTCCGGTTTGTGGAAAGTTGATCGCGTTTCCACAAACGTCAGTATCGTGCCAGTCCAGAATATAGACGCCGCCGTCCGGTCCGATCTCCACACTAAAACCGACCCACGCCATATCGTTGGCCGGCATAAAGTCGTCACCATGTTGGCCGATGAAACTCGATCCTTTGGGGACCATCACATCGGTCAGTACGGCATGTTCATGGATGTTGCACATAAACAAACGCCCGCGGTAGGCCGGTGGAAAGGTGTCAGCCAGATAGAACCGGGCGCCGCCGTGAGCCGACAGGTGTGAATGATCGCGAATCGTTTTGATGTCGTCATAGATAAACGGATTCAGATGCGGTCGACTTTGTTTGTGGTACACACCGCCTTGGACAACATGAAACAAATGGGGAATCACGCAACAGGTCGCAAATCCTTGTCCGTGATCATCGAAATCAAACCCCCAGGGGTTGGAGAGTCCGCGAGCGAACACCTCGTATTTTTTGCTGATCGGGTGGAACCGCCAAATACCGCCATCGATAAATTGTCGGCGCGAATCATCATCACCTGGCCGACCGACCTGTGATTGAGTGAATACGCCATGGCAACCGTACAACCAACCATCAGGGCCCCAGTTGAAACTGTTTAACGTTTCGTGGCGGTCATTGATTCCCCAACCGTCCAACAGAACCTGTGGCGGGCCATCCGGTTTGTCATCACCATCGGAGTCGGGGATAAAACTAAAGTTCGGGGGTGAACCGACATAGACGCCGCCAAACCCCAACGCGATCCCAGACGTGAACGTCAGGTTGTCGGCAAACACGGTCTTGTCATCGAAGACACCGTCGCCGTCTCGATCATCCAGAATCACGATTCGGCTGACTTGATCGTCGGTGTGCTCGCGGCGGGTGCGATAGTTTAGATTTTCCACCACCCACATCCGACCACGATCGTCAAAACAAAAGGCAATCGGTTCCGCCAAGTCGGGTTCGGCCGCAAAGATCGAAACGTTAAACCCCGCCGGCACCGCCATCTTGTCGACCGCCTCGGTCGGCGTCAAAAAGGGCGCGTCGCTGGTCCGATGCTGCTTTTTCGGCAACAGTTGCTGGGCAGCCGACGGCGATGCGATTGAAATGATCCCAACCGCGACCAATATCATCAGCAATGGTGTTTGAATTTTCATTTCGCCGCCTCCACTTGCGTCTTCGTTTGCATGTATTTCACTAGGTTGGCCAAGTCCTCTCGACTCAGTTGATCCAACTGCCCCTCCGGCATCATTGACTTGTCCGATACCTTTCGAGCTTCGATATCAGATTGAGCAATCACCAATCGCGGTTGATCGACAGTCTTCAAGATCACTCGTTGCGAATCCTCGGCTGCCAAGACGCCTGTTAAAACACGGCCATCCACCGTTTGAATCAACAACGTCCGATAGCCTTCTGGCACATCGGCACTCGGATCAACACTGTTGAGCAACAGATAGTCCAAATTGGCACGGTTCGAGCCTGTTAAATCAGGCCCGATCTGGCCACCCGCACCGTACATCAGATGACAGGCGCCACAGGTTTTTGTGAACACCGTACGCCCGCGACCGGGGTCGGCTTTGGCAAGCATTTCAGGCGACAAGATGCGTTTGTATTTGGCGATCATCTCGCTCGTATTTTGCTGCAACTCGGGAATGTCGCCGTAGACCTTTGTGAACGTTTCACCCAACAGGTCTCGCAACGAGCGGGCAATGTACGAGGGAATTTGGTCGCGACCAACGACGCCTGATTGAATGCCGGCGACCAGGGCAACCGCATAGGCCTTGCGTGTCGCCAAGGTTTCGACCACCACACGTTGACCCTGATCCGACAGCCTGGGAAAAAGCTGCAGCAAGCGTCTTGCCGCGTCGTCGCTCGCGATCACCGAATAAGCACGGATGGCTTCGTTCTGTAATTCGGGTATTTCCAGTAGGCCGGGTAGTTGCTGGGCCAACAGATCATCTTGTTGATTGACCAATGATCTCAGTGCAGATAAGCGGTCCTCTGTCGACGCCCCTTCATTGGCCAATACATTTCGGGCGCGGCGATTGGCTTCCGGGTCCCCAAAGATTTGCGACAGGCGATTGGCCGCATCCGCCAGTTCACTTTCTGTTAATTCCCGGTGCAACGCAGCCCACCCAACCGGCGGACCGACATTTCGCCGCCCCTCCAGTCCACGCAACATTCCATCGATCAATGCCGACCGGATTTTTGTGTCATCGGTCTCCGCGATCGTTTGCACCAATAGTGCCAATGTGTGCGGTTCGTCCATCCCGCTGGAATCGGGAGCCCATCCGGCAGCCGCCAGCAGAACCGCCAGCAAAAACCGGAAAGGGAGGTATGGATAGCAACGAACAATCATCGGCAGGGCCTAATCAAATCGGGAAGGCGTGGAAGGGGATCCGCATGATTCAAACGCGGAGCCAACAATCTTAACCTGAAACATCAGCCACCGTTGACCCACAATCCAAACGTCCTTCCCAATCCATACCCCGTACGCCAAAGCGTAATGCTCAACGTCAAAATTGACCTGACGGGTGAAAGCATCAACTGCAGCGTTGGATTCTTGTATGATTGAAGCTAGCCACGGTTTTGGATCGTCCCTTCTGCACTCGACTGTTTCAGATTCAATGACTTTTTTCTTTCAACGTTTTGCGGGCTTGGCATTGTTTGTCGCGTGCTTCTTCGTTGCGGCGGCACACGCCCAGCCGACCAGCGAAGCTGCAGCCAACGACACGGAATCCAAAGAGAAACAGATTCACGCTTTCTTTCAGCGCGTTCAGGATGCGACGCACGCCGACACCGCCGAGCGGCTGATGAAGGCCTACGATTTTGAACTGCTGGTGCATGCGGTGGTGGAAGAATCCGGGGTCGACATTCCCGATGCGGTGCAGGACGGGTTGATCACGCAAATGTCCGCCATGACTCGCCGCCAATTTGAAGCGTTGGGCGAAAAATGGACTCGGCACAAAGTGATGCAGATCCTGTGGTCGGCGGATCAAAGTGTTGCGGAAGTATTCGTCCGCAACTGGTCCGAAAGTCTGGGGACGACGCGGGCTATCTACGTTTTACGCGAAACCAAAGACGGCTGGAAAATTGTCGACTGGACCGATCTTTCCCTGGGCTTTTCCACCGTCTCGTTGACCGCCGCAATCCTGCGTGACGGATTGCAAACCAATATTCCAGGCGAAATTGTGCCTGGGTTACAGCGGTTGTTCAAAGCGATGCTAGCGGCAATGCAAGGCGACTTGGATGACGGTTCCAATTGGTTGCAAAAATCCGTTGGCATGCCGATCCCCCCGATGCTCGAAGCACTTCGTTGGAACATGTCGGCGGCCATCTACTGCGAACTCGATCCCGTTTACGCTTTGGAATGTCTGGACAAGGTCGAAGCGTTTGATCAGCGCGCCATCGTTGCCTCGTTCCTGCGGGTCAATGCCAATTTGCAACTGGAAAACTACGAACAAGTCGCCCGCTATGCCCAAGACTATTTGAATCGTTTTGGTGCCGATGCCGACACGTACTATGCATTGGGGATTGCGCTGGGCCAACTGGATCGAGGCGATGAAGCGATCGCAGCTTACAAGGCAGGACTTGATGACACGCCCGAAGCCGTTGGCATCGTGCAAGAACTCGCACTGGAATTGCCCGACGAGCGCAAATCAGAATTCAGCGACTACTTCAAAGCCCTCCCCGATCCGATCAGCCATTTTGAATCATTGGCCGACATCTTCGAAAGCTATGAAGACAGTGCGGCATTGGGAACCTTGCTTCAAGTTGCTGGCACGCTATCCGACGAACTGCCGCACCTAGATTACTATCGCGCGGTGCTGTTGATTTCTGAAAAAAAGTTTGACCAAGCTTACACCAGCTTGGCGCAGACGCTCGGCCAGATCGATGCCGACAACGAGTACCGCGAATATTACGAATACCTGTTTTGCGAAACGGCTGTCGAACTTGGCAAGATAACGGATGCCTACGAACGGTGCGAAGACAAATCGCTTGCGTTTGAAAGCATGCTTTTTCAACTCGCCCAACGTGAACCGAACGATCAAACCGCAGCCCAACTGCAATCTCTAATCGAAACGCACACCGCCAACTTTCCCGATGATGCCGAAGTCTGGATGACGATCGGTGAGAGTCAATTGCTGGCGGAGAACTACGAAGCGGCGCTGGTCGATTTTCGCAAAGCGTTGGAACTGACTGATGACACTGAATTGAAGCAACAGATTCTAGACTCCTGCGTGACCTGTTACATCGAACTGAAGAAGCCCGTCGACGCATTTCGTGAACTCGACGACAAACCCTATGTCTATCGCTGCCTGAGCTACCAACTGGATTATGACCAGCCCGAATACCAGACGATCGAAAAACTGTTCCGTGAACAATTTCCCGACGATGTCGAATTCGTCTCCCCCCGCGTCAAAGAACTCTACGAGGCTCAGAAGTATTCTGAAGCATTGGAGATTGCTGAGGCAACCTTGAACGGGGTGGCCCAGGACGACCCCACCCGCTGGCGACTTTATGAATTGGAGACGCTGCGTGTACTCTCACTGGCCCACGTGAAACGATTTGACGATGCGTTGATCGCATCACGGGCCGAAGAAGCTCCGCGACGTGATTTCCTGAGAGCGCTTATCTATGCGATCAAAGGCCAACGAGAAAATTTTGTGGCTGCCTACCAACAATGCCAATCCGGCGAATTCGAATACAGCAACGAGGAGTTTTTGGATTACGTTGCCATCCCAGCCGACTGGTTCCCCGAAGTCACGTCGCAACCGCAAAGCGATTATGAACCGTATGCCGAAGTCCGGCGCGTCGTGTTTTTGCTGAAATCCCCTGTCACGGTCAACGCTTACACCGTCAGCCGTGCCACCGAGTCACTGGGAAATCGCTTGTTCGAATTGGATCAACAGGATTTGACGACCAATGACGAACAATACGTCAGCCAATTGCATCATCAATCGGTCACCCTTTGCGAAGATCGATGCAAGTTCTTTCTGTCGACACAGAACGAACCCTACTTGGGAAACCACGAGAGCATTCGCTACGGCATCGAAGACGATTCGTTGAACGAATTGATCGATAACCATCAACAGTGGTTTGCCATCGATGTCTACTCATGGCCGCAACGCCTCGATGCCGAAGATCCGGTTTCGATCCCAGTCTCTGCCGTGCATCAAATGGCCAACCTGTCACGTCGAATGCTGTCCGACCAAGCGACCGTCGCGATCCATCCCGATAGCGGACGAATCGTCGCCTGTTCCGACAGCTTCTTTGAACGGTTGCTAAGCGACCATCCGATCAGCGCCTTTGAACCCCCAGAATCCGATCCACCCCAAGACTAAACAGTCAGACTCCTTCGTCTTTAGGGACACTCAAAACGTAGCTGATCCCGCCAGGGTTCAGACGGGGACGGAAGTCTGAACCGTGGCCGGTCCAGCTACCAGAGGCAGCGGAGCTCACGGCTCAGCCTGCCCAGTCACTCCGCACGCGCTGGTGTGGAGGATTCATCCGACCGGTCAATACTTCCCCAACTCCGGTCGGATAAATCCTCCACACCAACCAGAGCCCCCGTTCGCAGCGAGAGCAGCAACGTAGCTGATCCCGCCAGGGTTCAGTCAGCCTGCGGAAGGCGGGGGATCTGAACCGTGGCCGGTCCAGCTACCAGGGAGAATGAGCAGGGAGCGC
>NZ_JAMYFE010000125.1:0-38030 GCF_024129865.1 Stieleria tagensis
TCGTTCTCAGCAGAGAGCGCGCAGACTCAGCAGGTTCGACAGTGACCCCGGGCTAAGCGATTGAACGCCGTTGGCGTAGAGATGGGATTGAGTGCAGGCGACACTCCCAATGGGTAGCACGCGAAGCTGCACGACCTCCCCGCGGAAGAGTAAAGAGATCGAAGCGGCAATTTGCCGAGTCATTTGATTTGAAAAGGCTGTTTAGCGCAACCCGACGCATGAGCGAGCGATTTCGGGTGTTAACGGGATTCCTCGCTGACGCGTCGGGTTACCAAAAAACAATGTCCCACGCAAAAATGGCAACTTCAAAACCCATCGTCGGGTTAGGGAACCACTCAATCAACCGGCCAATGAGTGAACTGATGGCGACAGTTCAGCTATCCCTTCCCCGATTCGATTGCGATCCGTTTTCCGTTTTCGATACTGGCATAGATTGCTTCGATGACCCGCAGATCACGTAAACCTTCTTCGCCTGCAACCGTGCTTTGGCGGTCTTGCAGAATGCACTGTGCGAAGGCGTCGATTTCGGCGGCGAACTGATCAATTTCTGGGAACTTGATCGGTCCGTCTTTACTGGTCCCCGTGATCCCGCCATAGCTGAACGCCGGATCCAATCCAAATGAACCGCGATCGCCATAAGCATTAAAACGATTGATCCCGCCAAACGCATACGAGGTGCTGCAGTAACAATTCACGCCGCTGGGCATGGTCATGGTCCAAGTGATCGTCTCGTCGACTTCGGCAAACTTTTTCGCATCGGTCTTTGTTTCTTGGGCGGTGACCGCCACAGGTTCTTCTCCGGTCAGAAAGCGACAGGCCTGGAGCGCATAAATACCGACATCCATCAGCGCGCCCCCGCCAGCCAGGTCGGCTTTCAATCGCCACTGGTTGGGATCTCCAATTTTAAAACCGAATCCGGCTTCAATCGCTTTGAGCGGCCCATACTTTTGACTGTTTGCCAATTCGCGGCAGTGCAAATGATGCGGCTCGAATTGGCAGCGGTAGCCGACCGCAAGTTTGCGTTGGTTCTCACGACACGCATCGATCATGGCTTGGCAATCGGCGGCGCTGTTAGCCATCGGTTTCTCACACAGCACATGCTTGCCGGCTTTAGCGCCCCGGATCGTAAACTCTTTGTGCATGCCGTTTGGCAACACGATGTAGACGACATCGATGGCTTCGTTGTCCACCAGTTGGTCAAAGTTGTCGTAGTTGTAGATGTTCTGCTTTTCGATCCCATATTTGTCCGCCCAGATTTTCTCCTTGGCCGGGGTCCCGGTGACGATGCCAACCAATTTTGCATGCTTGGTTTTCTGTAGTGCCGGGGCGATCTGATTGGTGCTTAGACTGCCTAAACCGACCAACGCAAAATTGACCGTCGATTGGTTGTCAGCGGCGTTGGACGTGTGGAATCCCAAACCGGCAAGCGTCGAAAGTGCTGCGGTGGTGCGTACAAATGAGCGTCGATCTTGATTCATGAGGAAAGTTCCTTGTGGTGCCGGTAGAACTTGTGATGCTTGGGACACATCAACAACCGTCTTATTGTGGCGGATCAGCAAGTCGAACGCGAATCCCTAGCTGCTGCAACTTTTGCATCAGTACCTGTTTGGGCTGTGTTTCACCGTGAACCAAGACGACTTCGCCGGGCGGTGACGGCATGCCGCTGACAAAATCGATCAAATTCTGCTGGTCGGCATGCGCCGAATAGCCGGAGATCGAATGAATCGCTGCACGAATCGGATAGGTTTTTCCGTCCAATTCGACCGAGTCTCTGCCGCTTTGAATGTCGCGTCCCGGCGTTCCACTGCCTTGGTAGCCGACGAACAAAATGTCGGCATTGGGATGACTCAAAAAGCGCTTCAAATAGTTGACCACCCGTCCACCGGTGCACATTCCACTGCCGGCAATCACAATGGCGGGAAGATCTGATTTCTCCAGATAGTCCAACGTCGAAACGTGTTCGTCATGATCCATGATGGTGGTCAAATTTTCGAACACCAGTGGATGGTCATCGTACTTGAGCACCTGCTGGGCTTCGTCATCCCAATAGGGTTGCAGTTGTTCGTAGACTTCGGTGAACCGTGCTGCCAGAGGCGAATCGACGATCACATCGACCGACTTCATCACACTCGCACCATGAGAGTGATGAAGCCGTTCAAAGATCCCGTTCATCTCGTACAGCAACTCTTGCGTCCGTCCCAAACTGAATGCTGGGATGATGGTGACACCCTTGTTGTCGAGTGTTTGACGCAGCACCCGCTCAAGTGTTTCCTGACGGTGATCGCGACCTTCGTGACACTTGTCGCCGTAGGTTGACTCCAAAACCAGAATGTCAGCTTTTTCAGGCGAAACCGGATCGCTTAGCAGGGGCGCATGCGGTGCGCCCAAGTCACCGGAAAACACCACGCGCTTCCCGTCCGCTTGGACTTCGAAGTAACAGGAACCCAGAATGTGACCCGCCGGCTGCAGGCGGATCGATGCATCCGGCAGGATCGCCTGCCATTCTCCATAATCCAGTGGCCGCAGCTGCGATTTCAGCGTGTCCAGAAAAGCGTCGATCATCCGCTGCTTGTGAGTGAACCCAATTTTAATTGCGTCTTCCATCGCCAACGGCAACATCTCGGCGGTCGGTCGACTGCAATAGATCGGCCCGCTGAATCCCGCCGCCATCAGGTACGGCAAGCGGCCGACATGATCGATGTGAATGTGCGTCAGCAGCAACGCTTGTAAACGATCGATCGCAAAGTTGATTTCCAGATCGGGATGCCGCCGTGCATCGGTGCCTTGGAACAATCCACAATCGACCAGCAACGTGTCACCGGAATCAAGGCTTAGCTGATGACAGGATCCGGTCACTCCGTCGTATCCGCCGTGGTGGATCAGTTGCATGATGTGTTCCCCAAGATTATGACTTTGTCGCCCAATGATTGCCGCGAAGTTTGCCGCGAAAGGATTTCGCCCAGAGTAACGTGAACCAACACCCAGCGGGTGGTGTCCGGCGAACTAGACAGTGGCCGACATTGGTGGACAATGTTTTGCCCCCGCTGATCGGCCGGCCGATGCCGACCACGGTTCACGCAGCAGTTCGCCCCCATTTCCCTTCAATTTAGATCCGATGGCCAGTCTTACCACGCCTGCATTTTCCACCAGTCGCCACGAAATCGCGGGGCTATCCGTCGCTGAATTGGCCAAACAGTACGGCACACCGTTGTATGTCTACGATGTCACGACGATCTCGCAGCGGATCGCTGACTTGAGCGCGTTTGACGTGGTGCGATATGCCCAAAAAGCCTGTGGGAACATCGCGATTCTGGATCGGATGCGCCGCCAAGGCGTGGTCGTCGACGCGGTTAGCAGTGGTGAAATCCAACGTGCAATCGCTGCGGGCTACTCCACCGAAGGTGATGAAATCGTCTACACCGCGGACATTTTCGACGCCGCAGCACTGGATTTAGTGGTGGAGCACAATCTGCACGTCAATTGTGGCTCGCCGGACATGATTTCCCAACTCGGCGAGCGGCGGCCAGGTGCCGACGTAACGTTGCGGATCAATCCCGGATTTGGCCACGGTCACAGCCAGAAAACCAACACCGGTGGCCAACAGAGCAAGCATGGGATCTGGCATTCACAGATTGACGAATGCTTGCGACGCGCCGACCAGTTCGGTGTCACCGTGACCGGATTGCACATGCACATCGGATCGGGCACGGACCTGGAACATTTGAGCGAGGTCTGTGAGGCGATGGAACGCGTGGCGACGGAAGTCGGCCGGACGCTGAAAACCATCAGTGCCGGTGGTGGACTTCCGGTCCCCTACAACGAATCCGAAACCTACGTGGACCTGGAAAAATATTACGCGCTATGGGATGCCTCGCGCAACCGATTGAGTGAAACATTTGGGCATCGTTTGACATTGGAAATTGAACCAGGGCGGTACTTGTCAGCCGAATCCGGCTATTTGATCGCAGAAGTCCGAAGCGTAAAAACAGTCGGCGAAAACTTGTTCGTGTTGCTTGATGCCGGCTTCAACGATCTGGCGCGGCCGGTGATGTACGGGGCGCATCACCCCATCTCGGTCTGCGGCGCCGATGGCCAGTCGGTCCGCGATCGAGAAACCACCGCTGCGGTGGTCGGCGGACCGCTTTGTGAATCCGGCGACATCTTCACCCAGCGAGAGGGCGGGTTTGTCGACAGTCGGGAGTTGCCGATGTGCCGCGTCGGCGACTATGTGATTCTGGAAAACGCCGGCGCCTACGGGTTTGTGATGGCCAGCAATTACAACAGTAAACTGCGCGCCGCCGAGGTCATGATTGAGAACAATCAGGCCAAACTGATCCGCCAACGCGAGAGTTTTGCAGATTTGATCCGCGGGGAAATCATCCCGGACTGAATTTATTGACCGCGAGTCCCGATGATGGGGGGAATCCCCTTGGGAAAGTTGTCGCTGCGGGCTATACATAGGACTGAACTCCGATCCCCAGGCCGACCGATTAAAGGTGGGGCCCCAGAATCGGTCCTCAAATACAGCTGAAACACCCCTTCGAGAGGACAACGGCAGGATCAACGCCACCGGGATGGAACGAGTCACCGATGAACGCCCCTAAAATCTGCGTCCATTGTTGCCTAAATCACCCACTTTGCTCTGCTGAACCGAGATAGCGAATCTGCTGTACAGAAATGTTGCACAGAATTCTTGTGGTTCTGGCATCGAGCGGGTCTCTTCTCATCCTGGGTATGGCGTCCGATAGATCAGGACACGAACAACTCGTTCTGATACAGAGGTTTGGGTTTGCACCCCGATCGCTCGCACACCATCGGACTGCCTTAGCTCCCTCATCCAATCCAACACTCCAAAACAGACCGAATGTCAGACAACTGGAACATTCTTGCCAAGCTACTTGGCACCCCCGGCCCCGCCGAACCACCGCGTAAAGCCGAACCCAAACCCGCGAAACCCGCCGCTCCGCCAGCGCCAGTCGAGTCCGACGAGACGACTGATGCGGTTTCCCGCGAGCTGCCGCCCGTCGCCGAAGCCGTCACGGACGTCGACGCCGACAATGTGACGGCAGACAACCACATCAGCGACGAGCCAATCGTTGCCGATGTGCTACAGGCACTGACGCAAGAAACCAGCAACACCCGTCTGCCCGGTTTTGGTGCTCGCCCCAGTGACCCACCGATCGAAGAGCTGACCGCGGGGGCGCCGCCGATTGCCCCGCAACCTGTCGTGCGAGAATTGCTGGAAACCGAACCCAGCAACAGCGGTTCAGACCGTTTATTTGCCGGCGAAGTGGCCGACGATGCCAGCGACCAAGATGACGACGTAGCAGACGATTCCACCAATGCGGCCTGGTCCGAATTGGCTGGCGAACTTGGGATCGATGCGATCAATGAACCGCCGCCGCACCGCGCTCCGGTGGAAATCAAACCGATTCGCAGCGAGTCGGATTCACGTTCCAATCCTAAATCCGCTTCCAAATCGACGGGCGGCTTTGGGCAAGGGCTAGGGATCGACTTGGGACCAGAACCCGAGCTAGACGACGACACAGATCCAACCCCGGAAACTGCGGCCCCAGCTGCCAAGCGACCTGACACCGAGCAAGCTGCGGAACGTTACCAGCCCGCCCAGCCGAGTGCTCCATCGGCCCCCAAATCAGAAGCTCCGGACCCGCTTTCGTTTCGATCGTTTTCTGATTTCGACGACGATGATGACGACGAATACGTTCCCGCAGCAAAGGTAACTACCAGCCCCGAGTCGACTCGCGAGACATCGCCACGAGCCCGTCGCGGACGATCATCCGAAGACCGTGACAGCGAACGTTCCGAGCGTGGAAATCGAGGCGGGGATCGTGAGCGTGGATCTAGCGAAAGGGATGAACTGCCGCCGCGACGCAGTCGCAGCCGTGACGACGATTCCAACGAAGGCGTAAAATCAGAAGATCGACCGAGTCGCTCGGGTGAAGACGCCGGCGAAGGTCGACCCAAACGTGGTCGGCGTGGACGTCGTGGACAGCGGCAACGAATCGGTGCCGATGGTTTGGAAATGAAAACCGAGTCCGTCGATGCTGCGATCGAAGAAATCGAACGCGATATCGAAACGGTCATGGATGATCACTCCGACTCGGATTCCACCGACGATCGTCCCAGACGCCGGCGGCGTGGATCTCGCTCTCGTCGGGAATCTGTCAAACGAGAGGACTACGTTGATTCAAATGACGACGGTGATTCCAACCGCGACGACGACGATTCTGATTTTGAATTGGTCGATGACGGGTTTGGATCGGGTTTAGACAGTGGACCTGCCGACAGCGATGACGATTCACACGATTCCGGCCCCCGTTCAAGGCGACGTGGTCGACGCGGACGTGGCGGACGCAAACGCAGCAGTGGTGATGCCGACACTGTCGTGAACAAACGCGACAGCGCCGATTCCAATGATCGCGATGCGATCGACGACGACGACTTTGATCTCGATCCCATTCCCACGTCCGCCTTTGACGATGACCACGAAGACGATGCCGAAACCGAAGTGATGCGACGTGGGCGTCGACGCCGCGGACGACGCGGCGGCCGAAATCGTTCCGGAAGCGAGACGGAAACCTCCGTCAGCAGTGGTTCTGTCAGCAGTGGTTCTGTCGGCAGTGATTCCGGCGATCGAGACGACGCACCGCGAGACGATCTAGCGGCCGATTCCCGATCGCGACGTGGTGGCGCGCGGCGCCGACCAAGTGAACCAGACGGCGATTCGCAAGGCGATGAACCACGTCCACGCAAAGTCGTCCCGACCTGGCAAGAAGTGGTCAATTTGTTGGTCGACAACAATTTGGAAAACCACAAAAAGTCACCCAAGGCCCGCCCCCGCGGTCGACGCCGTTAATTCGCCCCCAGCGAACAACGCACCGATGGCAACCACACCTTCCGAAGTGGCGGGTGTGCGTGAGGCATGATGCCTTGGTAACCCGAAGCGTCTCGGCTGGTCGATTTAACGATAGTCGCCTTTCGCTCAATCGCGGTTGATCGAATTCTTTTTCCCTCGACCCGTCAAAGAAATCACGGCTAGAACCGCAAATCCGGCGAGTGACATCCATCGCACCGTGCCGGATTCAAACACCACCGAGGCCATCAAAACGATGCCTCCGGTGAATAGGAAAACGGCGGTGTCCCAGCCCGCCAATCTGCGACGCAATCGCAACATCGCCGCGCTGTAGAACAGCCAAATCATGGCAAATGCGAAATTGACGTACACGCCCCAGGCCGCCGATATTCCTGTGACACGCTGTGATTCAATGGCCGTGGCCTGCAGCGCCGCGGCGTGATCCCAGTGATGGACGTAGCCGTAGCTCGCGGCAATGTGCACGCAAACGCACAACGCCCCGATCAACCACGTCCACGCATAAACCGACTGAGCCGAAGCAATTCGGGATACAGCGCGTTGGGAGGCGGCGTCATTGTCAATCGCGACGTGACGCGCGACAGCGCCACCCAGCCAGCAACCGACCGCGCACCAGACCGTGACGAATACCAGCAACTGTTCGATCACTTGCCTCGCCTTTGATTCCAATGGTCAAAATGTACCAAGCAGAGTTGATTCCGATCAAGAAATGAGACCGCAAATCACGTAGATTAGGACCGTTGTTGGCGTCGATTCTTTTGATCGGATCCGTGGTTTGCGTACAAATCACACCGAGACAGTTGTGAAGACGCGTCAACCGTTTTGTCTCTGCCGCGTCCTTTTTTCCGTCTGCCCGATCATCCATGCATCGACACCTTAGCCCGATCTTGATCTTACTGGTTTTGGCGGCGGTTGTACCTGCGAACGAACCGATCGAGTTCAACCGGGACATTCGTCCGATCCTAAGTGACAATTGTTTTTTCTGTCATGGGTTTGACCAAGAGAATCGCAAAGCGGGTCTACGGCTTGATACGTTTGCCGGCGCCACGGAAATCGATTCGATCGTTCCTGGTCGACCGGAAGAGTCGGAACTGGTCCGTCGATTAATCTCTACGGACGAGAGTGAAGTGATGCCACCGCCCGAGACTGAGAAGCAGCTCACCAATGACCAACTGGATTTGATCCGCCGCTGGATCAAGCAGGGAGCGGAGTACCAACAGCATTGGGCATGGAGTGAGTTGCGTCGACCAGCGGTCCCCGCCATCGATGGCGTGCCGGGAACCATATCCGACACCAGCGCTGCGGCCCAGCCTCCGACGGCCCAGCAGCCGACTGCCGCGACTGCGATCGATGCGTTTCTGGCGTCCGATTGGCAACAGCAACAGGCTCAACCAGTCGACCTTGCAACGCCCCGAGAGCGACTGCGTCGTCTGAGTTATGACCTGCGTGGGCTGCCGCCGACGCCGACGGAGGTCGCGCGTTTTGAGTCTGATCCCACTGACAAAGCATTTGCCCAGCAACGTGATGAATGGATGTCGGAAGTTGCTTATGCCGAGCACCAAGCGGTGCGTTGGCTAGATCTGGTGCGGTGGGCGGACACCAGTGGATTTGTCAGTGACGAACCGATCGCATCGGGCGCCTATCGAAAGTGGATCATCGAATCGTTTCGTCGCAACCAACCCTTCGACCAATTTTCAATCGAACAGTTGGCGGGCGATCTGTTGCCAGCCCCCACCGACGACCAGCTGATTGCATCGGGATACAACCGCATCGTCAATACGAATTGCGAAGCCGGCGCGATCGAAACCGAGCAGCTGTATAAACTAAAAGGCGAACATGTCCGCGCCGTTGGTACCGTTTGGATGGGCATGACGACAGGCTGTGCGGAATGCCACGACCACAAATTTGATCCGATCTCTGCCAAAGACTACTACAGCTTGGCGGCCTTTTTTGATGACTTGGTGGAAGCCGGTGTTTATACGCCCGGGGACCGCCGTGAACCCTTGCATTATGTCCACAATGAATCGACCGATCGCCAACGCGATCGGGATCTCGTCGAGAAAATCACAGGGCTGCAGGAAACGATTGCCAACAAGTCGACCGACGACCAGGCAGATTGGGAACAACAGATCCGTGAACAACTTAGCGACAAGACGACACGTTCAGAATTCGTTTGGGCTGCGGCAGCCTTGCCAGCGCCGCGAGTGCTGGAAGGCACCTATTCGATGCGGTCCATTGATGGACGTCGCTGCCGCGAAACGGTGGCCGACGAGAACGAATTCCGGCGTCATCATGCAGCCGAATTCATCACCGGTTATGTCAAACCAGGAGCTCAGAAAACCGATGGTTCTCAAGATGCCTGGTTCGTCGATGTTTGGATTGATCCACAGCACCGCCCCGACATGCTGGGCTTTCAAATCTCCAACGGACGCTACGGCAGACTTGGCTGGAACACCGGTAATTACGAAACCTATTACTGGGGCCAAGACACGACGGGAAAACTAGCCAACGAACATGCCTGGAGCGATCCAGATCGAGTCAAACGCATGGGTGATCTACCAGTCGAATCGGGCTGGGTACGCCTGAGCGTTTCGCTGGACGATCTGTTGCCGGCGGCCAGAGGCCAAGCCTTTGAATCAACCGGGATGGCATGGTTGCAATCAGGCGGGCGCATCGGTTGGGGTGACAGCGGTTTGACACTGCGCCACGACAAAGTGACCGCGTTGCAACTCGGCGAGACCGCGGTCCGCAAATGGTGGAGCAAACCGGTGAATCGACAGGTCTACGAGCGCCGAACCGATTTTGTCGCATCGGCGCTGCGAACCGATATCGCAAAACGTGATCCGCTGGAACAATCAATCGTGATCGATGCCTTTCGGGAGCAAACGCAACCGGAGCAGATGGCAGAACTGCGATTGTTGGAATCGGAACTCTTTCGCATTCGATCCGCGGCAATGCCGGTGTTGGTTTCTAAACAGTCCGATCACCCAAAAACCACTCGGCTACTTCACCGAGGTGATTATCAAGACGAAACCGGACCGGTTGTTTCCGCTGCAATCCCTGAATTCTTGTCGGCTGAACACTCGCCATCCTCGCAACCGATGACGCGATTGGATCTAGCACAGTGGCTGTTTTCAGATCAGAACCCTCTCACTGCACGAGTCTTTGTCAACCGACTGTGGCACCAGTTTTACGGTCGCGGAATCAGCGAGACGCTGGAGGATTCGGGAACCCAAGGCGACTGGCCTTCCAACCTGGCATTGCTAGATTGGCTGGCCTGTGAGTTTCGCGACAGCGGCTGGGACCGCGATCACATGGTCCGATTGTTGACCTCGACACGGGCCTATCAACTGAGTTCCACGCCGAGTGGTGACTTGCAGCAGCGAGACCCAGACAACCGCTGGCATGCACGCCAAGGTCGCTATCGGTTAACCGCTGAACAAATTCGGGATTCGGCTTTGGATGTCGCCGGGCTTTTAAAAACCACTGACCAGATCCCCACCCACAGTTTCTTTCCCTACCAACCGGATCCCTATTGGACGCGATCTGACAAGGTCATGTATGGCAGTCGCCACATGATTTGGGAGACAAGTCCCGACAGCAAACAGTACCGCCGCAGTGTTTACACGTTTTGGAAGCGACAAAACATTCATCCGACGATGCTGGCGTTCGATGCGCCGACGCGTCAAGAATGCACCGCCCAGCGAAATATTACCAATACACCGGCACAAGCACTCGCGCTGTTGAACGATCCGATTTTTGTTGAAGCGGCTCGTGTGCTGGCCATGCGAATTTGTGATTCAGCCGACAGCGACGACACGCGTTTAACAGCGTTGTTTTCGCTTGCGCTTCAACGCCAGCCCGCGCCAGCCGAATCGCGTGTGCTAAAGCAGTTGTTGGCTAGCCAACGGACACATTACGGCAACCATCCCTCCCAGGCGTCCGAGCTGGTCTCGATAGGCAACGCGCCGGCACCCTCAGCCGACTCGACCACCGAAATCGCAGCATGGACCGCGGTGACTCGGGCAGTGATCAACCTACACGAATTCTTAAATCGATCATGAACCACCTCCACTCATCACTGCTTGACGGCACGCGTCGCCACTTTTTCTCCAGCTCGGCAACCGGGATCGCTGCAGCGGCCTTGGGAAACCTGTTCGACCAACACAGCGCCTCCGCGGCGGCCTCTGCCGGGCGATTCCCAAACCATGCGCCCAAAGCAAAGCGAGTGATTTATTTGTACATGTCCGGCGGCCCCAGCCAGTTCGAGACGTTTGATGACAAACCGATGCTTCGCAAGCTCAATGGTAAACCGATTCCCAAGTCGTTGACCGCAGGCGTGAAATTGGCGTTCTTGCAATACGAGGCGCTGAAGTGTTTTGGAACCAAGGTCGGATTCAAACGCTGCGGTCAATCCGGCCAGTCGATTTCGTCGCTGCTACCGAATCTGCAGCAACTGGCCGACGAAATGTGTGTGGTTCGCACACTACAAACCGACCAGGTCAATCATGATCCCGCGCACACCTTCATGAACACCGGGTTTGGTATCCCCGGCCGACCGAGCATGGGTTCCTGGCTGTCGTATGGATTGGGCGCCGAATCGGCCAACTTGCCCACCTTTGTCGTGATGCGCAGCGGACCGCTCGGCCAACCGATCCCGACGACCGCCTGGCACAACGGCTTTCTGCCCGGCAAACACCAAGGCGTCGAACTGTACGGTAGCGAGCAGCCGCTGAACTACCTGAAATCACCAAGCGGTATTAGCGACAACACGCAGTCAGAAACCATCCGCTCGATCGAGGCGCTCAATCGGATGAATTACCAGCAGGTCGACGATCCAGAAATCTTGACGCGGATCAACCAATACGAACTTGCATTCCAAATGCAAACCAGTGTGCCAGAACTGGCGAATTTCTCATCGGAAACAACGACCACCCGCGAGCTGTACGGCGTGAACGAAACGCCCGATGGAAGTTTTGGTTCGAACTGTTTGATGGCCCGGCGGATGGCCGAACGTGGCGTGCGATTCATCCAGCTGTACCATACCGGATGGGACCATCACAGCAGCGTGGTGAAAAATATCACCGCCAGAACGAAAGAAGTCGATCGGGGATGCGCCGCGCTACTATCAGATCTAAAGCAACGCGGCATGCTGGACGACACACTTGTGATTTGGGGTGGCGAATTTGGTCGCACACCGATGTCCCAGGGCGGAAGCGGACGCGACCACCACACCAAAAGCGGCGCGCTGTGGATGGCCGGCGGCGGAGTCAAAGCCGGCGCCAGCTATGGTGAAACAGATGATTTTGGCTTCACCGCTTCCATCGATCCCTTTCATGTGCACGACTTTCACGCCACCGTCCTTCATCTACTGGGAATCAACCACAAGCGGTTGACCTATCGGTTCAAAGGATTTGATTTTCGTCTGACAAACGTCCACGGCAATGTGATCAACAAAGTGCTCGCCTAACGCCCCCGCACAACAGCGTTGCCGTAAAGGATCTTGCTGAAGATCCCCCACACGCCATGGATCGTTGACAAGGTCCACTACCAAAAGACTGGCAGCGTCAGTGCCCCAGTGCCTTGCGGCGACGTGTTAAACTGTCGGGCCAACACGGCTGGCGATTCGTGACATCGGAATGGTGTTGCAGGTTGCCAAGGCGTGATTCTGACGCGACACAAAAGGAACAATTTGATGCGAGCCAAACAGCGGATTCAGATGACACGCCGATTGACGTTTTATGCAGGCCTGTCAGCGGCGGCGATGATCGGATTCATGATCGGTGGCAACCAACCGGTCGCTGCAGCGGATTCCGATGCAAAATTGTTTCGCGCCGGAGCCGCCAAGGTCGAAATCAAGACGCCGATGGGAATGCCCATCGTTGGAAATTGGGATTCGCCTCCGGCGACCCATATTCACGATGAACTGCACGTTCGTTGTTTGGTGTTGAATGACGGTCAAACCAGTCTCGCCTTTGCAATCTGTGACAACGTCGGAATCCCGCGCGAAGTGTTTGATGCGGCGCGAAAGTTTATTCAGGCAGAGACAAACGTGGCGGCCGAAAATGTGTTGATGTCGGCGACCCACACGCACAGCGGTGTGTCCGCCCGAGAAACCCGCGTCGTGGATGGCCAGCAGGTACTGAGCGCTTACCAGCAACTGCTGGCGCGGCGGATCGCAGATGCGGTCGCCAAAGCGGAACAGCGTTTGCAACCGGCGAAAATCGCTTGGGGAGGTGTGGATTTGCCGTCGGAGGTCCATAACCGACGGTGGTATGTCAGCGATGATAAATTGCTTGCCAATCCGTTTGGTGGTGTCGACAAAGTTCGCATGAATCCGCCTCGCGGAAGCGATGCATTGATGAAACCGGCCGGACCGATCGACCCCGAAGTTTCGTTCATTAGCGTGCAGTCCGTTGACAACAAACCACTGGCGTTGTTGGCCAACTATTCGCTGCACTATGTCGGTGGCGTACCCAAGGGCGATGTATCCGCCGACTACTTCGCAGCCTTCTCCGAGAAAATCGGTGGTTTGCTAGGTGCTAGCGATTCAAATTCGGAATTCGTCGGCATCATGACCAACGGTACCAGTGGCGACATCAACAACATTCGTTTTGCAGAGAAAAACAGCAGCTCCAGTGAACCGTACCAGCGGATCGACGAAGTCTCCGATCTGGTTGCCGCCAAGGTCGCTGCGGCATGCGAATCTCTGGACTACCAAGATTGGGTTCCACTGGGCGCGGCCCATGCGGAACTGACGTTGGCGATGCGAAAACCAGACGCTCAGATGCAACGTTATTTCGCCAGCTTGCTGGAACCGGGACGCGATCCGGCCAGCATCCATCGCCACGCAAAAACCTACTCGCAGCGAGTCAAGCGATTGCAGGAAGGCCCCGACGAAACAACGATCCTGCTGCAAGCCTTTCGGATAGGTGATTTGTCGGTGATGTCGATTCCCTTTGAAGTCTTCGCGGAAACCGGATTGGATCTGAAACAGCGCAGTCCGTTTGCAGACGCGTTCACGATTGAATTGGCCAACGGCAGCTATGGCTATCTGCCCACACCGGCCCAACACAAACTCGGCGGCTATGAGACGTGGATGGGAACCAATCGGGTCCAGCGTGATGCGTCCGACAAGATTTCAGATGTCCTGCTTTCTTTGTCACAGCAGATCAACCAACAATGAGAATGAAAGCTCCATTAACATTCGTTGTTCTGTTCCTGGCCCCTTTCTGTTTGCCGATCGCGATCGAGCAGGGAATCGCCCAGGAGATCCCCAAACAGACGATGAGTGCTCCGCTGGATCATTCGCCCGATCGGACTGCAACGCATTTGCAGGTACGCGACGGTTTCACAGTTCGCTTGGCTGTGGCTGAACCTGACGTGATCGATCCCGTCTCGGCCGCCTGGGGGATCGATGGCAAATTGTGGGTGGTCGAGATGCCCGACTACCCGCATCCACGTCCAGATCAAACGGAGCTCCACGGGCGAATCCGTGTGCTGAGTGACCGAGATGCGAGCGGTCGATTCCAGCAAGCCACAACGTTTGCCAGCGGATTGGATTTTGCCACCGGGATCCTGCCCTGGCGTGACGGTGCGATCGTCACGCTAGCCGGCCAAATTGTGTTCCTGCAGGATACCGATGGCGACGGAAAATCCGATTCCCAGCAAGTCTGGTTCTCCGGCTTCACCATCGACAATGAACAATTGCGTGCCAATCATCCGACGCTTGGTCCCGATGGATTGGTCTACGTTGCCGGTGGGCTGCGCGGAGGCCAAATCACGGCCGCCTCCGACCGATTTAACGCTCGTACGAAACCGATCAGTTTGCAAAACCGCGACTTCTACTTCGATCCGCACGGTGGCGACTGGGGCACCGTTTCGGGGAAAAGCCAGCATGGGTTGACCATTGACGATTTCAATCGACGCATTGGATGCAGCAATCGAAATCCGGCGATCGAATCCACGATTGCTGCCGACGTGATTGACCGCGATCCCTACCTGACTGCAACCGACGGGATCGCTGACGTAGGTCGCTCGGGATTTGAATCGCATGTGGTGCCGATCAGCAACGCTTGGACCACCAGCAACCTACACGCCGGCCAGTTCAGCGCCGCCTGCGGTGTGTCAGCGCCGGGATGGAACGCCAGCAAAGATTCGGAGTGGTTACTGGTTTGCGAACCAACCGGCTCACTCGTGCAACGTCAATCGCTACGACTGGACGGTGGAAGTTGGCACAGTGAACGCGAACACCAACCCAGCGAATGGTTGGCCTGTGCCGACGATTGGTTTCGCCCCGTCGATCTCGTCCCTGATTTTTCAAGTGCCGTATTGGTGGTCGACATGTCGCGCGCCGTGATCGAACACCCCCATTGGGCGCCCCCGGAATTAAAGAATCGACCCGACACCTGGGACGGCAATGACCAGGGGCGAATCTGGCAGGTTTACGCGAACGATGCCGTTCCCCAAACCCACCCAGTAGATGATGACGACGCAGCGCTTGCGGCGATCACATCCACCGATCCACTGTTGCGCCTGTTGGCATCGGCCTACTGGTACTCTAATTACACGCCCGACTCGCTGCCCGCTGATTCGGTGATGGAGTCGCTGACAATGCAATTGGACCAAACGCAGTTGCCCAGTGGCGGTCGTGCTCGGATTGCTTGGTTGCTGAACCGTTGGGACAGACTGAGCGAGACCCAGCGGACCCGTCTGACCAGCGACGACGATCCCAGACTACGTTCGCTAGCGGTGGGATTGCGAATGGACAACCGGCCCGACGGCGCGCCACGCTTCCAAGTCCGCCAATTGACCACCGCTCTGAGTGACCCGGCGGTGTTGGTTCGACAATCCGCACTTCAAGGGATCGCTCTTTCAGTCGACCAGTCAATATTGGACGACGCTTTGGTTCAAGCGTTACTCACCGTTGCTCGTCGCGACAAAGATCATCCGTTGGTGCGGAAACTGTTGATGTCGATACCAGGCAGCTGTGCGGGAGATCTACTGATGGCCGGACTGACAGGATCGCCTGGAATGCCATGGGAAGTCATGGAAGGATGGATGTTGCGAGCTGCGGCCGAATACCCGGATCGTAGCGGGGCTCGACTAGCCGACTGGATCGAGCAAGCCGACCTGGACGGGCAAGCCAACGACGCAGCGCTGGCTATGCAGCTGGTCACTGCATGGCGCAAGGGAGCCGGCACCAAGAACCATTCGGAGCCCTGGGATGCCCAGCGCATGCGCGCCGCATTGAATCGGTTTTCTGTGATCGATCAAGTGGCATTGTTGATTGCGACCGACGACCACTACGCGACGCCGACGCGGATGAACGCACTGGATTGGTGCCGTGCACTCGATCCGCTGCCGGCCGGGCTGAGAGCATTGGTCGAACCAGACAGCCCTCCCGCGTTGCGTGCCGCAGCCTATCGCATGCTGCTGCAACAAGACACGCAGTGGGCGCAACAATACGTGCTGGAACAGGCCAATGCGACCACACCCTCGGATCGTGCCGCAATCGTTTCAGCGGTCAAGCAGCAGCTGCCATTGGCGGTTTGGTTGTTGACCAAGATTGACAAAAACGAATTGCCACGAACCTTCGTCGATCCGGCGGCAATGGATTGGTTTCGCAATCATTCCGATTCAAAACTTGCGGCGCTGGGGAAACAGACCTTTGCGCCGCCGGGCGACGTGGCGGATGCACTGCAAAAATACACGCCTGCGTTACAACAGATCGAAACGGCCGATGTCGTGCGGGGCAAAGCCCTGTTTGCTCAGCATTGTGCCAGCTGTCATCGCATCGAATCGGTCGGGCAGGTGGTCGGTCCTGATATTAGCGATAGCCGCACCAAAACACCTGAATCCCTGTTGGCTGCGATCCTGGATCCCAGTGCCGCGATTGATGCGTCCTTTGTCACCTACATCGTGCTGACGATCGATGGTGAAACCATCACCGGGCTGTTGGCTGGTGAATCCAGCGATGCGATCACGCTGCAACTACCCGGTGGCGAAACCCGACGCATTGAACGTGACGAGATCGAAATTTTCCGTCCCTCCGACATTTCGCTGATGCCCAGCGGTCTGCAGCGGGTGATGGACGTCAGTCAAATGCGAGACCTGATCGGATATCTCAAACGCTGGCGTTATGCGACCACGCCGTGAAGGGCTCTCAGGCCTGAAGTGGGGCGGGGAAACTTACCCGGACTTACACCCTGTGTCGTCTTGGAAAAGGACGGTGAAATCCGGCAATCGTTTCATCGACATCCCAACCGGCCAGCCACTAATTCCCGCCGGGCGAGAATCCGTCGGGGCCGCCGGCCAAGGGCATGTGGTTGTAGTCGGTCACCCCCCAGGTTTCATCAGGTTGTTTTTGAAAGGTCAGGATCACTCGTCGGGGGACGCGAATGTCTTTCAGGCCGCCCTTGGTTTGACTGGCGACCACGGATGCGTCCAGGTCAACGGTGGCTTCTTCGGGAATGCTGCCGGCGACCATGTTGATCTTGATGTTGCGAACGCGAACACGCGAAAAATCATATTGCGGCAACTCCGCCAATGCTTGTTGGCGTGTCTGACGATCGGCAATTAGCATCACCGCCATCTCGTGATCATTCAATTCCACCGCGTGCGCTGTGGTTTGAATGATGTCCAAAATTTTCTCGCGATCGGTGTCGACCGAATTGGCGACCAAAAACACCGCGGGGATGAACAACGCCACCACCAACGCAGCGATGGCAATTCGTTTCTCGCCGGTTTGCAGCCAGCCATACAACAGCCCGGCGACCACAATTCCGATCATCACCGCCAGCATCAGCGGTTTTTCGGCAAGAATCGTCCACATGGCGGCGGCCCTCCGGGCGCAAAAAAACAGGAACGTTCGGGACTAGTTAGCGTGCACCGGCTTTGATCAATCGAATCAAATCGTCGGTGTCCATTTTCGCAGCACGGTCGGTACCATCTAGCACCCCGGCAACCAATTCACGTTTGTCGGCATGCATTTCCAAGATCTGCTCTTCAATCGTATCCGCTGCCACCAATCGGTACACCGTCACCGGACGTTCTTGACCGATCCGGTGCGCTCGGTCGGTGGCCTGATCTTCGACCGCCGGATTCCACCAAGGGTCCAGGTGGATGACGTAGTCAGCGGCGGTCAGGTTCAAACCGGTCCCACCAGCCTTCAGCGAAATCAGGAACAACTCGCCTTCGCCCGCTTGAAAGGCGTCCACGCGTCGTTGCCGTTCTTTGGCCGGCGTTGCGCCGTCTAGGTACTGGTACTTGATACCGCGTTCGTCCAACATCTCTCGCACTAATCCGAGGTGTTTGACGAATTGGCTGAAGATCAATGCGCGGTGATCGCCGTCATGCAGTTCATCGACCAGTGTGCTGAGCAACTGAAGTTTGGCACTTCCCTTGCTCCACATGCGATCGACCAAACGAGGGTGGCAGGCCAGTTGGCGCAATTTGGTCAACCAAGCCAGCGTCCGCATTCGATGCTCGCCTGGTTTCTCATTTTCCGCTCCCGACAACTCGGCCAATGCAGCGATGCGGGCGTCGTCATAGCGTTGCCGTTCTTCGGTACTGAGGTGAGCCTGCAGCGTGATCTCCGTGCGTGGCGGCAATTCGCTCAGCACCTTTTCTTTGGTTCGTCGCAAGATAAACGGACGCACCAGCCGCGCCAGTGATTCTCGCCGCTCGGGGTCCTTGTGACGTTCGATGGGATCGGCAAAACGGTTTCGAAATCGATCCCACGACCCCAACAGACCGGGGCTGATCGTACGCAACAGACTCCACAATTCACCTAAATGGTTTTCCAACGGCGTGCCCGACAGAGCGATGCGCCAATTGGCTTCCAAATCGCGAATCGCGCGAGAGGTTTTCGTTTGAGCGTTCTTGATAAATTGGGCTTCATCCAACACCAACGTGTTCCAACGACGTGCGGAAAATCGTTTGGCATCACGCTGAACCAATTGGTAGCTGACGATCACCAGATTGCCCGGACCGGCCGAATCGATGACTTGCTGACGATTCCCCTCGCGATACAACATCGGCGTCAGCGACGGCGCAAAACGCTCGGTTTCACGAACCCAGTTGTCACCCACGCTGGTCGGTGCGATCACCAGTGCCGGCCCATCAGCGGAACGTTCCACCAGAACGCCTAGCGTTTGAACTGTTTTTCCCAATCCCATGTCGTCGGCCAAAATGCCACCGACACCCCAGCGGCTTAGACGTGCCAGCCAATGGTAGCCGTCCAGCTGGTAGTCGCGAAAATCAACGTTCAACGATTCCGGCTTGGTCGGGTGATAGTCCGCCAGCGATTCCAAGTTTTCAACGGTCTGGCTCCAACGCGCAGCGGCCTCCACCGAAACGTCCGTCCCCAACAGTTCTTGAACGGCTGGCACGGCGGCATCGGCAACCTTAAAACTGCCCTGTTCGGCAACCAAGGTGTCGCCGAGCTGTTCCAATCGTTTGCGAAATCCGTCGCTGATTTTTGCGAACTCACGATCGCCGACGCGCACCAGAGCACGCCGCTCGGTGACGGCTGTGAGTAGATCCGACAAATTGACGTCCCGTCCGGCGACCGTCACCGTACCGGTCAAACCGAACCAGTCTTTGGAGTCATCGATCTGCACGCGGAGCGCCGACGGAGTGATTTCACCGCGCACCCGGATGGTTTCCCCTTCCGGCCAAATCATACGTGGCGCATCGTCGCCGGCATCGTATAGCTTTGCCAACAGATCCAGCGCCTGTTCGTCACTTTGCGCCACCCAGCGATAGGGTTCGTCCGGGGCCAGACGATTGATCCCAAATTGAGTGATCACATCGGCCGCCTGTTCACGCTCGGCCGTCGTGTTGCGGCGCAATCGTATTGGCCCTTCGTCGGTGATCGCAGGCACGATCGCCGGTTCTTCACCGGGGCAGATCATTTCTTGGAAACGTGTATCGAACATCGCCAGCCGCACGAACATTCCGGCACCGCCACGAGGCCGCAGTTCGAGCACCAGTTCGGCTTCGACATCTTCCATCGGGCCCGCCAACTGGTCTGGCAAATCCACTCGGACCAGCGAACCGATCTGACCGATCTTCATCGTCAATTGGTGCGCGGTTTCATCATCCAGCAAAACTTCCTGTAGATCACTCTTCAGCAGATAGGACAACAACCGAGTCGCGCGTCGGTCGCGCAGGGCGGCAACGATCAAACGATTGCCTTCGGTTTCTGCGATCAAAATCACAGGTTGCGCGGGATGCAGGTTCCCCAACACCAATTCACAGCGCGCGATGTTTAAATCGACACCGGGAACATGCAATCCGACGCGGTAGAGTGTCTTGCGTTTGGCTGGGTCGGATTCCCGCTCGATCTGCGTCTCGCCACTGCGATCTTCGTCTTCTAGCGAATCGATCTCGACCGGCTCCAACGCCACCGCGACTTCGCCATGCAGTACTTCGATGGGGGTCGCCGAGGCGTCGTCCCAAGCCACGTTGGGATGTCCGACCAACAACTCAACCGACTGGAACAAGTTGAAATGTTCCCGATTCACATCGCTACCGGGCTGAGAAACCAGCGCGGCGACTTGGCTGTCGAGCGGCGTGCCTTCGCTATTGCGCCGAAGCAATTCAAAGGCCGGCGTTTGTCGCCCTTTGGACCAACCTTTTGCATTTCGTTTCAATCGCTGAACGAACGGGTTGATACTGACCGGTCCGTAGAGCTGATTGTTAGAGATTTTGATTCGCCACTGGACCCGTGCCGTGTGGTCTTCTTCGCTGGCATGGGCCTCATCGGTCAGTTTCAAAAGTTGGCCGACAACATCACGCCCCGCGGCGACCGTGTCCGTTTTCAGTTCGCTCAGAAACAGCAACACCTCTTCACTGTTTCGGCGCGAAACCTGTTCATGCAACCACCAGGCCACGGCCAGGGTGCAACTGCAGCGCCCCGTTCCCGGTTGCTTTGATTCGACGCGTTCGAATTGAGGGCAATCACAGCGAACATCGGCCAGCAGCGATAGATCCAACGGCGAATCCAAAGGGCTGCTGCCTTCGGTATCAACTTCCGGCGACACCTCAACCGCCACCAAATAAGGCGGCTTGCGGTTGGGGCGCATGCGAAATTCAAACGACAGTTTGCCGTCGCTCTGGGAATACTTGGGGGTGTCCACACGCAGCATCGCCGCCCGTTTGTCCAACGATTCATCGTGGTCGTCGACAAGCCGGGATACGGCTTCACCCAACAGCAATCCGAACGCCGTGGGCAAATTGTCCGTGATCAAATCCATACTCAAACTAGGTTCCTTAAGTTGCGCTTCGGCCGGCAACTCGGTCGGCATCACCGAGGCGTCACTATCAAAAACAAGGGCCAACACGCTATTCTACCGACAGAGCGGTATCGTGCGATGCCAACGATCGCCGGAATGTCGTCTCAATCACAGATTCTTCCAAACCCCCAATTGAGTGGAACCGAATGCCTAAGTTGACTGTCGATGGAGTCGGAACGTTTGACGTGCCCGCAGGAAAACGGCTTGTCAAAGCCTTGACCGAGGAAGCAGGGACCGACCAGCTGCATGCCTGCGGCGGTTTTTCCAAATGCACCACCTGCCGGGTCAAATTGACCGAGGGTGAGCCTGAAAAGATGACAGCGGCCGAGAAAGAGACACTGCGGGTCCGCGAAGTGACTGAGCCCGGGGTTCGTCTGAGCTGCCAAATTCAATGCGATCACGATATGAGTGTCGAATTGATCAGCCGGCTCGAAGGCAGCGGTCGCAAAGACCAAGGGTCTGCGGTCAGCGATGACATCGAACCGGATCCTGTCTGGACCTAATCCTGGCTTGTGGTGGTGGAGCTTGAGCCGCTCGTGGCTTAGTAAGTCCCCAACGGGCGACGCTCGGTGCCGGCCAGGACTTTCACCAGTCCCATCCGTAGCTCTCGCACCTTCAGCGGCAGTGCCAACAATTGCCGCCGTGGTCCGCGACGCGCTTCGCTAATGATTTTGGCTTGACGACGGTCGGCCAACAGAATCGACGGGATTTCGCAGGTGTGCTCGTCACTGGCAAATTTGTTGTATGCCTCCAATGCCAACGAACCTAGCTCGGCAGCGCTGAAAATCACGCAATCTGCCGGCGGGTCTTCCATCGGGTCGAACCTGGCAAGTGCCCGGTTAGGGTCTTGGATGATCAGAACGCGGTATCCGCGGGACTTCAATCGCTCGCGAATTGCGTTTTGAAGTGCGGCTTTGGACTCCACCAACATCACGACGTATCCAATGCCTTCGTCGGTCGGCACGTCATCGTCTTCGTACTGGCCCCCGACTTCGGGTTGCCCCTCGGAATTGGTTGCAACGGGACCTTTTTCCAGAATGTCCATCACTCGCTTGATCTCGGCCTGCATCGCGGCGGCCGACTGGATCCGTTTCTGCGGATTGTATTCCATGATCTTATTGATCAACTGGGTCACAATCCCGGGACAATCCGGAGCAAATTCGGTGATCGATTTGATCTCTTGAAACCGCGAAACATTCAATCGCGCCAGCCGGTCACGAGTTTCGGTCAGGGCCGGGACACCCGCGATCATGTGGTACAGCATATTCCCGGTGAAAAAGACGTCGCTGCGCGGATCATCTTTGCGAACTCCGGTTCCCCGTTCGAGCGCTGCATAGTCGATCGCTCGCGCGTTGGGGCAATCGGCGATCTGGTCGGGGTTTTTGCGGTCGGTCAGTGCAGCCAACCCGAAATCCACCAGCTTCGCCCGGCCATCGGATGAAATCAACACGTTCGATAGTTTCAAGTCACGGTGCGAAATCCCAAGACTTGCCGCGTGTGACAATCCGGATGCGATTTCATGAGCCAGCTTCAACGACAGATCGACTGGCAATTGTTTGCGAATGCGAACCAGTTCGCGCAGCGTTTGTCCTTCGACAAACTCCATCACCAAAAACGGATTCCTGGTGTCGGCAATGACGTCATAGATGCTGACGATATTGGGATGCCGCAGCCGCAATCCCATCCGGCCCTCACGCAGAAACTGCTCCATCTCCTTCGGTTCATCGCGAAATCGCTTTCGCAAGACTTTGATCGCAAACACCTCGCCATCCTTGCTGGCGCGATAGACGCGGGCGAAGGTACCCGCACCGATCAGGTACAGGACTTTGTAGTCGCCGTAAAAGTAGCCGGCTCGGTCGCCACGCACGATTTTTTCAGTTTGCAGCGTGGTCACGTGCCCCCGACGCTGCATTTGCTCGATAACACTGTCGAGTGTCATTTCGCCGCCACCGAGTTCCCCCAGCGAATGTTCTACTTCGCGACGGTCGGCCAACCCGAGGTCGACAATACGGCGGGCAAATCCCTCAGGAGTCGGTTTATCCATCGTTGAGAAAGTATGGCGAATTCGGGGCTGCGGTCAGAAAATCAAATGTATCGACGACCACCAGCACTGCAATCGCGATCGTCAGACTTGATCAGTTTACACCAATGCCTGCCCATTTCGCCGCTCCCTGACCAAAACGCGAGCGGAAAAGAAACCGCCCCTGGCGTGCTGGCACGACAGGGGCGGTTGGAATACCTAGGGGCGACTACTGAACCGTGTTGTCAGCCCGAATATTGCATCAGCCGTTGAGCGATGCCAACATCACGAATACCCCGCGTCTAGGTTTCCGCCAACCGCTGAGCAATCGAAACTCACTTCGCCAGTTTTTCCAGCGTGTTGAGCGCCGATTTGGCTTCTTCGATACTGCCGATCTCTTCGACGACTTTCTTCAAACGCAATAGCGAGTCAATCGAAACGGAGTCCGACGCCTTGGCGGGACTGGCCCAGCTGCTGCGACCGGCAGTCGCCTTGGCTTTGGTCGCTGTCTTGTTTTTTGATCCGGCTGGACGGCCGCGGCGTTTCGGGCTGCTTGATTTCTTGCTGTTTGTTTTGACGGTGCTAACAAACTGGGCCGAAACAGTGATCCCCTGCTTTTCCATCTCAGCAACGATTTCTTTCGGTTTTGCGCCTGGGTTGGCGCTTAGGTACTCACGAATTGCAAGTGACTTATTCGGTTCGCCTTTTTTCTTGGCCATCTGTTGTTCCTTTTGTTCGGTGGTGCCCGGAGAGGGATTCGAATCCGGCGTTTCCGTCGGGGGGCACATGTTGAAGAGCGAAGTAGATTGTAAGTCGCAGTCGACTTCTATAAGAATCGACCCTCAATCCATACTGTCACCCTACAATACGATTGCGGTAAATCCTGTCAATCACCTACATCCGCTGGACGACGTCAATCCCCAATAATTCCAACGCTTTCTTGATCACACGACCGGTCAGAACCACCAATGCCAATCGCGTGTTTTGAATGTCAGGCGTTTCCGCGTTCATCACATGACATTGATCATTGAATCGAGAAAAGGTTTCTGCGGTGGCATAAACATAATCAACTAAATGATTGGGAGCATGATTGTCAGAAACACTCTGCAATGCTTCCTCGAATTGCAACAATTGCAATCCCAATGCCCGCTCTGCGGGATGGTTCAGCAACAACCCGCTGGTCTTTGCGCGTTCGACCACTTCAGCCTCGGTCAGCCCAATCCGGCGCAGAATGCCTGCGGTACGTGCATAACTGTACTGGGCATACGTTGATGTATTCCCAGTCAACGCAACCATTTTAGACAAGTTGAATTTGTAGTCGCTGGTTCGATCATGTGCTAAATCAGCATACTTAATGGCGCCGATCCCAACGGTTTCTGCGACCTGTCGTTTTTCATCATCATCCATAGGGGGGTCTAGTTTATTCACCCGTTCTGGATCACAAACGACTTGATACGCAGCATCGACGGCATCATTCAGCAGACTTTCCAACCCAATCAATGATCCGCTGCGTGTCTTCATCGGTCGGCCGTCTTCCCCCAGCACCGTGCCGAAACTGATATGGACCAGCCGAGCATCACTCAGCCCGGTTAGTTCTGCGACGGCAAACAATTTTTCAAAGTGTTCGCTCTGTCTTGCATCGACGACATACAAAATTTCGTCGGGTGAAAAGTGTTCGGTTCGATAGCGTAACGTTGCCAGATCGGTCGTCGCATACAGAAACGCCCCGTCACGTTTCTGGATAATCATCGGTGCTTCGAATTGGTCTAAAAACACACACACCGCGCCATCACTTTCGCTGGCCAGTCCCCGTTGCGTTAGATCGGCGACGACATCTGCCAACATCGAATGATAAAAGGATTCGCCGTAGGTGTAGTCGAAACTGACGTTCAGACGGTCGTAGACGCGATTGATTTCGTCTTTGCAATACGGCAGAAACTGTTCCCACAATTGGCAATTTTCTGCGTCGCCCGCATGCAACTTTGACGTTTCTGCCAAAACCGCTTGGCTGATATCGGGGTGTTCGGCAGCCCGTTGCATCATCACCGGATCCGACTGAGTTTTTGCAATCGTTTTCCGAGCCGCATCAAGCGCCGATTCGGTGGCGCTGATTTTCTTGGCCAATGAATCAGCGGCCTTACGCTTTTTCTTGGCGTCTTTTCCTTCTGCCGAGTTTGCCGCTTCAACTGCAACGCTGTGTTCGGCCTGCTGATGCTCCAGCTCGGATTCTAACTTTGGAATTGACGCAACCGATTTGTGATACCCCATCAATTGATGAACCACACGATACAGTTTGGCTAATTCAGGCACCGGGTCTTGGCGAACAATTTCTGGATCGCCGAAATGTTTGTAACCATAAATAATGATCCCGAACTGAGTCCCCCAGTCGCCCAGGTGATTGTCGGTGATCACCCGATGACCAATGAAACGCAGCGTTTTTGCCAAACAATTTCCGATCACCGTGGTGCGGATGTGCCCCACGTGCATCGGTTTGGCGACATTGGGCGACGAATAATCCAACAGGATTGTTTTCGGTGATTCACAAGCCGTGACCAGGCAACGGTCGTCGTCCAACATCGCCTTCAACTGCGTCTGCAGAAAGCTGTCTTTGATCCGCAAATTGATGAATCCCGGCCCGGCGATTTCCGGTGGGTCACAGAGATCGTCCAGTTGGATCTGCGCGATCACTTGTGCGGCAACATCACGCGGATTGCTGTCGGGCAATAGTTTCCCGATCGGCATCGCGCAATTCGACTGATAGTCACCAAACTTAGGATTTCCGGCCGGCCGAATCATCCCCGCGTAGCGGTCCAGATGATCGATCGTGGTCGCAAAATCACAGCGGCCCAAGGCGTCAGAAAAACGCTCGGTCAACAACGAAGGTATGTGCATTGTTCTTTCCAGAACGTCCGACGGCGGAGGCAGATAACCTCGACGCGGACCTACAGAGTGCAGGAACGGATAGAATGATCAAGAACGGGGCCAGGCAGCCCGAGCCGGATTCTCAATCGGAGTTTTCGATGCCCAAATCCGACAACGGGATCGTTTTGCCATCGGCCCACAACGATTCCAAGTCGTAAAATTCTCGCGTTTCTTCGTCGAACAGATGGACCACAACGCTGCCATAGTCCAGCACGATCCATCGGCTTTCGTCGTAGCCTTCGATACTAAACCGCTTTTCGCCCATGCCTTTTTCCAAGGCATCGTCAATTTGTTCGCTGATCGCATGCAATTGGCGACGGCTTTGGCCGGTTGCCAAGACGAACAAATCAAACTCGGCGGACTGCCCGCAGACGTCCAGAACGGCAACATCGGTGCCGTTATTGTCCAACGCGACTTGTGCTGCCGTTGCTGCGATCTTGCGACTCTCGTCGATCCCATACGGTCGAATCGAGCGCGACGGCGAGACCATCGGGTTGAATGATTTGGGAGAACTAGCCGATGCTTTAGCTTCGGGCTGGTTCGATTCGGTGGATTGTTGGTCTGTCATTTGGGAAAGTCTATCAGTTTTGGCGTTGCTGTCACGGGTCACATCGTTCGACACGTGGTTATTACAATGACACGTCTGGTGGGCAAATGGCTTTCGGTGCGATTCACGTCATCTGACCGTGTCCATTTTACTACCATGATTTCCCGCCACGGGCGAAAACGCCAGCACGAGATCGTCTGTCTACCCACCTTCAGGAAACACGCATGTCTGAATTGAATCGGTCTGAATTGCCCGAACCGTCCGCTCCCGCAGTACAGCAGGGCGAACCGTCTTGCGATCCCCCGTCCCGAAAATCGTCTCGCAGACAGTTCATCAAGACCGGTTCGGCTGTCACGGCCGGATTGACTGGCGCAGCCGCGCTCCAGCGCCCTGTTCGCGGTGCAGAACCGAGCGAAGGAAAACCAGAACTGGTCCGCATCGGAATCGTCGGTCTCGGTGGCCGCGGCACCGGAGCACTGACCGACACACTGACCATCAACGACAACGTGCAGTTGGTCGCAACGGCTGATGTCGATCCGTACAAACAACAGATCCTCAAACGACTGGAAAAGTTCGGAGAGAAAGTCTCGGTCGCACCAGGAAAGAATTACCTCGGGATCGATTCTTATAAACAGGTCTTGGACGATCCCGATGTCGACTTGGTCATCATGACGACGCCCCCGGGCTTTCGCCCCCAATATGTGATGGACGCCGTCGACGCTGGCAAGCATGTGTTTGCCGAAAAACCGTCCTGCGTTGACCCGGCCGGATACCGTCTGTGTCTGCAAGCTCACGAAAAAGCCAAAGCCAATGGCACGGCCATCGTGACGGGAACACAATACCGTCGGCAAACCAATTATGTCGAAGCGGTTCGCCAAATCCACGAAGGCGTGATCGGCGACGTGATCAACATGACGGCCCGATATTGCAGCAACGGGATTTGGTACCGCCCTCGCAAAGAAGGCATGTCAGACACCCAATACCAAGTTCACAACTGGATGCACTTTATCTGGCTTTCCGGTGATCAAATCGCCGAGCAAGCGGTCCACAACATCGACCTGATGAACTGGGTCATGCAAGACGCACCGGTTTCCGCCTATGGAAGTGGAGGTCGATTCACTCGGCCCGAAGACAGTGAGATGTGGGACAACGTCTCTGTCGATTACACCTACCCGGGCTCACGCCAGGTGTCGTTTATGTGTCGCCAAATCCCAGGCACCGCCGGCGACAACAGCAACCATATCTACGGCAGCAAAGGGACCGCGACGATCTATGGATCCAACCGCGGCGCATCGATCGTCGATCGTGCCGGCAAAGAGATCTGGTCGATGAAGGGTGATATCAGTGCGGCTTACAAACAGGAACACAAGGATTTGGTGGATTCGATTCGCGCCGGTGATCCGATCGTCGAACTCAAAGAAACCGCCGACAGTTCGATGACCGCTATCCTGGGACGGGCCGCAGCCTACACCGGCCAAAACGTGACCTGGGACTTCATGGTCAATGAATCCAAGCAAGCGTTGTTCCCAGCCGACTTCGATATCAACGGCCCACGTCCCGAATCGCACCACGCGGTCCCCGGGGAAACCAAGCTGGTCTAAAACTTGACCAACAGGAGCAACGAGTAATACACGTCGTTGGGCTTCGCGCCCTGCGGCGTGCTGTCGTAGCGGTCGGTCAGCCCCAATTTTAACGACAGGTTTTCGGTATCGTCCAACAGGATCTCCCAAGCGATGTCGCTGACCATCCGGAAGTCTGAAAAGTCCTCCCAGGCCGGGAAATAATCGACCTTGGCCTTGAGTTTGTGATAGCGGTTCAACTGGCGTTCGAATTCGGTGCCGAAAACGGCTTCCGCTTTCCAGTCGTCGTCGGGAGCCCCAATCTCTTGAGACGCACCGGCACCGAACCGGGTCACGAACGTGGTTTCTTCATCGCGAAGCCAGTAGTAACCCAGGCCGCTATTCAAGTTCAGCCGCAGATCAAAGGCTTTGAATTGATCCCACTCGGCACCAAATTTGGCGAACGCGGACCAGTTGGATTCATGCAACAAGCGGTCGTAGTCTAGATTCAACCGACCATTGTCTTCGGTCGTGATTTTATTGTTGGTGGCTTTGCGGTAATCGAAGTCCAACGCAAATGTGTATAGGTCCGTTTTCCGCTTCATCTCCAAACCGGTCTGAAACGCCAGCGTCCGCGAATTCCCGCTAGCACCATCCATCCCCAATTCAGCGTGATTCTTCCACCCGCGAGTGATCCACAACCAAGGGATCTGGTACCAGGCCGCCGTTTCTTCCTCGAGCGGTAATTCTTCGCCGTTTTCGCCCGCCGCAATCGCTTCGCCGATCGTTGTCGCCGCCCCCTCCGGGGCAACTCCATTGCCGATGACGGCGCCCGGCGCCGTCGGCAATGGCAACGATTCGATCATCGGCACGTTCGCATTGGGCAGGTCTGGAATCGGCAGTGAAAGGTCCGCCGACGGCGTGCCCGGCAAGCCATTTTGTGGGCCGGCCAATCGTGGACCCGATTCAATCGTAAGCGGATTGATTTGGTAGTCGACCGGTTGAACGGCGCCATCGAATTCATTTTCAACCGGCGTTTCGCTAGCCGCCACGGTGACGTCAGGATTCGATGTGACATCGCTCGAAACCGCATTTTCTGCCGGAAAAGGGAATTGATAGGTCGGCAGATCCGCAGCCTGGTCAGTCTCTTTCGACGGGGAAAACGTCAATATGCCTCTCTCCCACAGCGACAACCCAGCCGCTTTGTCGGCGGGTTGCTGGGCAGCGGTAGTGATTTCGGCGCTGTCCTGTGCCGCGGTCACACCGACTGCGCAAAACAGTGCGGCGACCAGGATCCAGCGGACGACGACTAGTCGATCCGGACGAATCTGCCGTTTGCATGCATGTCGCGTTTCCATCACACCTGAGCCGTCGAATTTCCGTTGGAAAAGTAAAAATCTAGGTTTCAATCGCAGGGGTAACAAAATTTTGACGCCCGTGTCACGACCGATCTGGCGGTGATCGGATGTCCCCCGGCGGAAGCTTCTGCTAGTCAGTCAGCGAAACAAGGGTTAACATTCCCGACATGAACGAAAACCACTTCAGTGACCGCATCCGACAGCTCCGCAACCTCGTTGTGATGGCGATGGCCGACGGTACCATCGGCGAGCGCGAAGTCGCGTTTGTCGCCGAGCGTTGCCACGAACTCGGCCTGGGCGAATCTGAATTGCATCACGCCATTCGATTCGGATTGGGAGACGAAGCCGCGTTGGAGTTGCCAGCCGGATCGCAGGCGAGAGATGAGTTGATGGTGGACTTGGTGCGGATGATGGCCGCCGATGGCAAATTGGACGAAAGTGAAAAGCGTCTGTTTGCGCTGGCTGCTGCCAAGATGCAAATTTCCACCGAGCGACTGAACCAGCTGATCGACAAAACATTGGAATAGACCGGCGTGGCACGAATTTTGATCACGTCGGGCCCGACGCGTCAGTACCTGGATCCCGTTCGTTACCTATCCAATGCGTCGAGCGGACGGATGGGGGCGGCGCTCGCCAATGCAGCGATCGAGCTGGGTCACGAGGTTGTGATCGTGACCGGACCGGTCAGCATCGATTACCCCGCAGCCGCGACGATTGTGCCGGTGGTCACCACCGATGAAATGCTGGCGGCCGGTCGCGAATGGTTTGCTCGCTGTGAAGGGGCCATCGGTGCAGCGGCACCCTGCGATTATATGCCGATGGTGGTAGAGACCCAGAAAATTGCCAAAACCGGCCAGCCGTTGACATTGCAGTTGGTCGAAACCCCGGACGTGGTCGCGACCCTGGGACAAATTAAGACGGCCGACCAGTGGGTGGTTGGATTTGCATTGGAAACGGAAGACCGGCGGTTTCGGGCTACTGTCAAACTAGAAAAAAAACACTGCGATATGATTGTCAGTAACGGCCCCACCGCGATCGATTCTGATAGCAACGAAGTCGAACTGCTGGACGCCGCGGGCGCTGTCGTGGTGCGCGTCAAGGGATCCAAATCGGAAGTAGCCGGCGTTCTGTTAGCCGAAATCGATACCCGCCTGATTCGCCAGAGAACCAATCCATGAGCACGACCGAAACCATCCAGTTGGCGACCAACATCGGCCGGTTGTCGCTTCCCAACCCGATCATGGTGGCCTCCGGAACATTCGGATACGCCCGTGAGATGCAGCACGTCGTGGACGTCTCGCGGTTGGGTGCGGTGCTGCCAAAAACCATCACTGCAGAACCACGCATCGGCAATGCACCCTGGCGCACCGTCGAGGTTTCCGCGGGACTGCTCAACGCCATCGGCCTGGACAATGATGGGGTCGAAGCATTCCTTGAACACCACTTGCCCTACCTTCAATCCCTGTCCGCTCCAATCGTGGTCAGCGTGGCCGGTCGGACCCAAGCCGAATTCGTCGCATTGGCCAGTCGCGTCGGGGCGTATGGCGTGGCAGCAATCGAATTGAACCTGTCCTGCCCGAACGTCAGTGGCGGCGTGGATTTTGGATCCAACCCCACGTCATGCCACGACGTGGTGGCCGCGACGCGAAAAGAGTGTGACGTGCCGATCCTGGCCAAACTGACGCCCAATGTCACCCGCATCGCCGAGATCGCACAGGCCGCTGCCGACGGTGGCGCCGACGGGGTTTGTTTGATCAACACGGTCTTGGCAATGGCCATCGATTGGCGTCGCCAACGACCGATGCTAGGCAACGGCATGGGCGGCATGAGCGGCCCGGCGATCAAACCGATCGCACTGCGATGCGTGCACCAAGTCGCTTCGTCGGTGAACGTCCCGATCATCGGAATTGGCGGCATCGCAACCATCGACGACGTGATGCAATTCATCGTCGCCGGAGCCTCAGCGGTACAGATCGGTACCGCCAACTATTACGACCCTACCGTTTCAGTGCGTTTGATTGATCAGCTGCCCGCCGCGCTCGGCGAACTCGGGGCAAACTGTATCAAAGACGTTGTTGGTTCATTAAAAATCTAGCGAAGAAATCGCAACATGGCACTGTTGACAATTGCGGACGTCTCGATCGGTTTTGCAGGCCCCAACCTGTTGGACTCCGTCACCGCACAAATCGAATCGCGACAACGAATCGGATTGCTCGGCCGCAACGGCGCCGGCAAAACAACCCTGTTGAAAATGCTGGCGGGTGAACTTGCCCCTGACAATGGCGAAATCCAACTGGGCGATCGGACGCGTGTTGCTCGATTGGTCCAAGATGTCCCAGCGGACGTGCATGGCACCATCGAAGAAATCGTACTCCGCGGCGTGCCCCAGGAAACCGTCGACGACCCGGCGACCCGATGGGAAGCCGAGCATGCGGTCGAAACCACGCTGTCACGGATGCAATTGGATGGTTCGGTTGAATTTCAATCGCTCTCCAGCGGAATGAAACGCCGTGTCTTGCTGGCCCAGGCGATCGTTTCTAAACCAGACATCTTGTTGCTGGACGAGCCAACCAACCATCTGGATATCGAATCCATTTTGTGGCTGGAAAACTTCTTGTCTCGCTGGGAAAAGACGCTGGTCTTTATCACTCACGACCGCTCGTTCCTACAACGATTGGCAACTCGGATCTGGGAAGTTGATCGCGGACGACTGTTCGACTGGACCTGTGACTACCAGACTTTCCTGGTTCGCAAGGAACAAGCACTGGAAGCCGAAGCCAAACAGAATGCGTTGTTCGATAAACGACTGGCAGAAGAAGAGGTTTGGATCCGACAAGGAATCAAAGCTCGTCGGACTCGCAACGAGGGCCGGGTGCGGGCGCTCAAAGCAATGCGTGCCGAACGCTCTCAGCGACAGAACCAAGTCGGCAAAGCCAAGTTGGAATTGCAAGGCGCCGATCGCAGCGGCGTGCTGGTCGCCGAGCTGACCGATGTCAGTTTTGCCTACGAGGAACAGCCGATCGTCGACCAGTTTTCAATCGAATTGATGCGTGGCGACAAGATCGGAATCATTGGCCCCAACGGTGCCGGCAAATCAACGCTGTTAAAACTTTTGCTGGGCCAATTGAAACCCGATTCGGGCACGGTGCGATTGGGCACCAAACTGGAAGTCGCCTACTTTGATCAGTTGCGTGACACGCTGGATCCCGAATTAACGGTGCAAGAAAACGTCGGTGACGGCAGCGACCAACTGCAGGTCGGCAACAAGTCCAAACATGTTTTGGGTTACTTGCAAGACTACCTGTTCACCCCGGAACGGGCTCGGACCAAAGTCAAATTCCTGTCCGGCGGAGAACGCAACCGCGCGCTGTTGGCCAAACTAATGACCAAACCGGCCAACGTGCTGGTGATGGACGAACCGACCAACGACCTGGACGCCGAGACACTGGAACTGTTGGAAGAACTGCTGGTCGAATTCGCTGGCACCTTGCTGCTAGTCAGTCACGACCGAACGTTTTTGAACAACGTGGTCACCAGCACGATCGTGTTCGAAGACGACACGATTCGGCAGTATATCGGGGGCTACGACGACTGGCGTGCCGCCGTGCAGCGCCGCGCCGATTCGGGTGTGGACAGTTCATCCGTGCGGGCCGACAGCAAACCACGCCCTTCCGCTGGTGAATCCAAGCGAGACGGTGCAGCGACCGCGGCCCCAAGTTCGACCGCCACGCCGACTGCGACCGCGGCGCGCAAATTGTCGTACAAAGAAAAGCGTGAACTGGAATCATTGCCAGAGCGGATCGAGACCTTGGAACAACAGATTGCCGATCTGCATCAAGCCATGGCCGATCCAGAGTATTACCAATCCGCCGGCGACCGAATCGCCACCGACGCAGCCAAACTATCCAAGGCCGAATCAGAACTCGCCGCAGCCTATCAACGCTGGGAAGACCTCGAACAATAGGCGTCCAGATGTCTCCTGCCCCATCCCTTAGGCCTCTATTGAAACCTTGAGTGCCGGTTCAAGTCCGCTGGGCAGCGGATGTCGATCGGGATGCAATGCGTGCGCCAAGATTTCCAAACTGTCGACCAATCGGGGGCCGGGCCGATTGAAATAGGCCGATCCATCGACCATGTATACGCGGTCGGTTTTGACGCACGCCAACAAGTTCCATTCCGGCCGCGACCGTAGGACAGGAATCTCCTGTCGCGCCCGCTGGATGTCAAAACCACAGCATGCGATCACCATCACATCGGGATCGGCATCGGCAATCGCATCCCAGGTCAACGTGACACTGCGCTGGCCGGCAACACCAAACAATTCTTGTCCGCCAGCGAGCTGCACCAATTGTGGACTCCAGTGCCCGGCACAGAACGGCGGATCAATCCATTCCAGCAATAGAACTCGCGGCCGACGTTGGATTGCCTGACCGCGGGCGACGACTGTGTCAATCCGATCCTGTAGGTTCGCGACATACGGCGCCGCTTTCTCAACGCAACCCGCGGCCTCTGCAACGATTCGGATACTGTCCAAAACGTCAGCCAAATCATGCGGCTGCAAATTCACCACACGGGCTCGGCCGCCAAGCTCACACACCGCCGCATTGACTTCTCGCTCGGACACCGCACAAACATCACACAGTGTTTGGGTGACGATCAGATCTGGATCCAGCGTTTTCATCACCGACAGGTCAAGTGAATACAGCGCCTGCTCGGACTGCAATCGCTCACGCACCAATCCATCGATCTCCAGACTGCTGGCATCGCCAGGAATCAGCGTGCGCGTGACAGTCGGCAACTGATTGATACCCGGCGGATAATCACACTCATCGGTCACACCGACCAATTGATCGCGCAGCCCTAGCCCACAAAGAATTTCGGTCGCGCTGGGAAGCAATGAAACAATTCGCATCAAACGAGTTTAACCCATCAAGTGCTCAGCGGTCAGCCAGTGCCGTAGCGGATCCCAATCTGGGATAAATCGGTCAGAGAGGGATTCCGAATCGTGGCCGTTCCAGCGAGGGAAAACAGCGCGCGTGAATGCCCCTGTGGTGCGTCAACGTTCAAAAGTGGGGCAAGGTTCTAGCTTGCCATCACCACACCGGGTGAATCGCAAGCTGGAAGCTTACGCCACGAATTGGCGACCCGAAATTCGGATATGGCCGCACCACTCGCGCTCCTTCGAATCGTTCGGACAATCGCGCGGAATTTCCGGCGGACGGCGGATTGGTACAGCGATTGCTTTTTAATGCGATCGGGAACCAATCTTGACTTTAAGGCTTGCGGAGGAGCACTCATGCGCTACGAATTCATTTCCCTGGATGACTCCATTGCCCAAACGGGTGAATTTATCATGACGGTTTGGTGTCGGCCGCCATGGTGGATGGAAATGCTAGGCATTCTGCCCGAATGCATTGCATTTGCCGGACATGAAGACCAATGGAAAAGCATCGATGGGACGACCGTCACACGGCGTGAGCGCGAGATGTTGGCAGAAATGTGGCGGGAAAATTACGTCGATGGTTGTCTGGAACCCGAGCATCGCGATCTGCAGCGGGTTGCAGGCAAGATGCAAACCGTTGCAGCAGGCGGCCGTTGAAACGGAGGCTCCCGGCGCAGAATCTGCGGCGCCGCTGGATGGCATCGGCAGCCACAATCAGACACAATAAGGCCTGCATTGGCACCAAATGGGGTGGTTCTTGGTAGCGGTTGAAGGGATGGCGTTGGCCAGTCGACAGCTGTCTCCAGCGAGATTGATGCAGCGCCGATCAACAGGTTCCTGAATGACTCATCCGAAACCGACCAAATTGGGTCAGTTGGCTTCGACCGCAATTTGCGGAAACGACATCACGTCGTCCTGTTTATACGTGTCAGCATTGGCGATCGGCTATGCCGGACGCTGGGCGCCGGTGTGTCTGTTGCTGGTCGCCGCAACGCTGTACTTGTTCCGTTCGATCTACGCCGAAGTGGTCGGCGCGCTGCCGTTAAACGGAGGCGCCTACAACGCCCTGCTCAACACGACCAGCAAGTATCGCGCATCGATCGCGGCTTGTTTGACGATTCTATCGTACATGGCCACCGCCGTGATTTCGTCCAACGAGGCGATGCACTACCTGCATTCGCTGTGGGATGGATTGCCGGTTATCCCAGCGACGATCGGATTGCTGTTCTTGTTTGCCATGCTGACCATCATGGGCATCACCGAATCCGCATTCGTCGCCATCGCAATCTTTCTGTTTCATCTCGGATCGATGTTGGTGCTCATGATCTTTGGTGTGCTGACGATTGCGACGGTGGGCACTGACGTGCTGTGGGAAAATCTTAGCCTGCCGACAACGGGCGGATTTCGGATGGCGATCTTTTTTGGTTTCGCCGCTGCGATGCTAGGGATTTCCGGATTTGAATCGTCGGCCAACTTTGTCGAAGAACAGGCCGAAGGGGTGTTCCCCAAGACACTGCGCAACATGTGGATCGCCGTCACGCTCTTGAATCCTGGCATGGCGATTTTGGCTCTGGCCCTGGTGCCGATCGCCGCCATTCAGGAGGACTTTCAGACGGATCTTCTTTCGCATATGGGCGGTCTGGCCGCCGGCGATTGGCTGCGCTGGGTGGTCAGTGTCGATGCGGTGCTCGTTCTAAGCGGTGCCACATTGACCAGTAACGTCGGTGTCACGGGGTTGGTCAAACGCATGACGCTGGACCGCTGTTTGCCACAGTTTCTGTTGAAAGAGAACCGTCGTGGTACGCCACATCGAATCATCCTGTTGTTTTTCGCGCTGTCGGTTTCGGTGCTGTTGATCACCCGTGGCGATTTGGAATCTTTGGCGGCTGTCTACACGTTGTCATTTCTGTCGGTGATGGCGCTGTTTGCAATCGGCAACCTGCTGCTGAAGATCAAACGTCGTCATTTACCGCGGCCCTCCAAGGCATCCTGGGGAACCGTGCTGCTCGCGTTGCTGGCTGTGGGAATCGCGATTTGGGGTAATGCGCGGCTGAACCAACAATACCTGATGGTGTTTTTGGAGTATCTGGTGCCGACGGTTCTGGTGGTCACTGTGATGTTGACTCGTGTCCAGATTTTGCAGTTGATTGTGTTCTTTGTGGATGAAATACGACGGCGTGTCCGGCGTGAAAAACGCGACGCGATCGAAAACGATGATCGGACCTCGGCGGCCTGGTGGGCCGGGGCGGCGCGGCGAATCAATCGGGTCGATGACAGCCTGCACGGCATTGTGGACAAGGTCCGGGATCAACCCATCGTGTACTTCACTCGTGGCGATCACGTCGCCAATCTGAATCGCGTGATGCTGTATATCGAACAGAACGAACACACCAATCGCGTCAAACTCGTGTCGTTCTACAACGACGAAAATCCGATTCCGCCAAAACTGGCCGAGCACATTCGCTACTTGGACGAGGTCTATCCGGAGATCGACATGGAGTTTGTCGCGTTACCCGGCGAATTTTCACCGGACGCGATTCATCGTCTGTCCGAACAGTGGAAGATCCCAACCAACCTGATGTTTATCGGATCGCCCAGCGGGCACCTGAAGCACCGACTGGAAGACCTGGGTGGCGTGCGGCTGATCATTTGATGGCGGATGTTCCGAACGCTGGAAAAGAGCGCCGGGACCGCCTAGCCCGTAGCTGATCCCGCCAAGGGTTCAGTGGGGGCGGGGATGCAGCGAAGATCTGAACCGTGGCCGGTCCAGCTACGGTTGTCGGCGATGGTCGTAGCTAATCCCGCCAAGGGTTCAGTCGGATCGGGAGGATGCAGCGAAGGTCTGAACCGTGGCCGGTCCAGCTACGGTTGCCCGCGATGGTCGTAGCTGATCCCGCCAAGGGTTCAGTCGGATCGGGAGGATGCAGCGAAGGTCTGAACCGTGGCCGGCCCAGCTACGGTAGCAGGCGATGGTCGTAGCTGATCCCGCCAAGGGTTCAGTGGGGGCGGGGGATGCAGCGAAGGTCTGAACCGTGGCCGGTCCAGCTACGGTAGCCGGCGATGGTCGTAGCTGATCCCGCCAAGGGTTCAGTCGGATCGGGGGATGCAGGGGAAAGTCTGAACCGTGGCCGGTCCAGCTACGGTTGCCGGCGATGGTCGTAGCGGATCCCGCCAAGGGTTCAGTGGGATCGGGGAAGGCAGCGAAGGTCTGAACCGTGGCCGGTCCAGCTACGGTTGCCGGCGATGGTCGTAGCGGATCCCGCCAAGGGTTCAGTGGGATCGGGGATGCAGGGGAAGGTCTGAACCGTGGCCGGTCCAGCTACGGTTGCCCGCGATGGTCGTAGCTGATCCCGCCAAGGGTTCAGTGGGGGCGGGGAAGGCAGCGAAGGTCTGAACCGTGGCCGGTCCAGCTACGGTTGTCGGCGATGGTCGTAGCTGATCCCGCCAAGGGTTCAGTGGGATCGGGGATGCAGCGAAGGTCTGAACCGTG
>NZ_JAMYFE010000125.1:38085-38305 GCF_024129865.1 Stieleria tagensis
AGGGTTCAGTGGGATCGGGGAAGGCAGGGAAGGTCTGAACCGTGGCCGGTCCAGCTACGGTTGCCGGCGATGGTCGTAGCGGATCCCGCCAAGGGTTCAGTGGGATCGGGGATGCAGGGGAAGGTCTGAACCGTGGCCGGTCCAGCTACGGTTGCCCGCGATGGTCGTAGCTGATCCCGCCAAGGGTTCAGTGGGGGCGGGGGATGCAGCGAAGGTCTGA
>NZ_JAMYFE010000126.1 GCF_024129865.1 Stieleria tagensis
CAACCTGCACGACCTCCAAGCGGGAGAATGAATTGCTAAAGCGCTGGCTTCTAAACTCACGCGTCGGGTTGCGATAAAGACGCAACTTCAAACCGAACGCGTCGAGCTGTCAAACCGACGGATATTGAAGACTCACACACCCGTGCTTAGATGGCGGCTACAGGGTGCCGCGGCCTGATTGCAACAGTGCCAGTGGTTCGGCGCGGCCGGTACGGATCACCGGCCACAGTCCGGCCAACAGACACAGCACCAACGTGATTCCAAATCCAATCGCGAGCTGATGCCAAGGGATCACGAAGCTCGGTGGGCCTGCGAACCAGCGACCGTACTGTGCCATGCCGACGCCGCTCCAACCGGCGATCAGTCCGAATGACAAGCTGAGGAGACAGGCGGCGAGTGCGATCAAGACTGTTTCGGCTATGATCAGTCGGACCAATTGGGAACGTGAGACTCCCACCGATCGCATCACGCCAAATTCCCATGTTCGGGCGCGGACCGACGCGATCACGGTGTTGGCGACCGCCAGCGACATGATCACGAGTGTCACCAGTGGCAAATAACTCATGCCCCAGATCATTCCGTCGGCGCGCATCGAGATGGCTATGCGCACATTCTCGGTCGCCGTCGCACGGGCAAAGGGGCGGTAGGCTGTGACAGCCCCATAACCTTCGCCATGGAACGTAGCACCCGCATCACGCACGGCAATTTGTTGTAACTGAGATTCGACTTTGCCTAGCGAAGCGCCGGGTTCCAAATTCATCCAAAAAAATTCGTTGCGATTCAAATGAAAATCGCGGCGAATGTCATCGCGATTGGCAAACACTACCGTCGCAGTACGAACAAAATGACGTCGCACACCTGAAAATTTGGTGATCCAGTGCCAACCCGGCATGGCAACGACCCCGGCCACACGATAGCCGACGACTTCCTCTGGTGCCGACGGCGGTGTGAATTTCAACAGGTCGCCGACGTCGATTCCGGTGCTGATTTGAAAGTCCTGGGAAATGACACAGCAACCTCCTTTGGCCAGTTGTTGACTGACCGATTGGCGATCCCCCTGCACGAACTGCAAGTTCAACATGGCATCGTCAGCTGACATTGCTGGTTCGGTATCCAGTCCAAACAGCACCGCGTTGTCTTGACGTAATCCCGCGGGTGTCTCCGCGTCGCCCCAATCAAAGCGTGCCTGTTCAATCGCCAGCGGCAACACCTGGTCGGCGCGAACCCCGTCCACCTGGCGAACCGAATCAATCCCTTGGTCGTCTAAGCCGATCGGATGAAAGGCGACCAACATGTCGGGCAACCATTTGCCCGGCAAGAATGGTTGCAGCATGGAATAGCCCCAGGTTTGTGTGGACGTGTACAAACCCAGTCCGACCGACAGTGCCAGTGTGGCGCCGATCGTTCGCCACATGTTGCTAGAGAGTTGTGTGCGGACCATTCGCGAATCAAGTCGCAATGCACCGGTGACCAGCGGCCCCAAGACGCGTTCGCAAAACACCACGATTGCTGGCGTCAACAACACCATCCCCAACAGTAACACGGGATAGGCGACAAATGAGTAGAACCAAGTTCGTACTGTGTCAGAGAGTGGCAACAGGAACACACTGATCGGCGTCAACGCTGCCAATGTGATTCCGATGATTCCCAATGCACCCCACCAGCGATTTTGTGGCGGTGTCGCGCGCTGCGAAAGCCCTGCCAGGGGATCGATCCGCATCGCCCGCCACGCCGGCAAAATGGCGGCCCCCAGTGCACCGACCAGGACGGTCAATCCGGTCAGTGCAATGCAAGTCCAGCCCAGGACGGATCCGGAACTGAATAATCCCGGCAGCACACGACTGCCGATTGCCAACAGCACCCATCCGGCGAGTAGACCACCTAGCCAACCGACCAGTGCAAGCACCACGCTTTCGACTGCGATGAGCGCTGCAATCTGAAGGCGTGTCAGTGCAACAGCACGCAACATGGCAAACTCACGCACTCGCTCACTGACGCCCATGCTGAGAGTTGAAAAGATGATAAAAATCGCCGCCAGCGAAGCCATGCCGGTGGCTGCCCAGGCCTGTGCCATTTGGCCAGACACCGAACGGCTAGATGCCATCCCCGAACGCACCGTGTTAAAGTCGACGATTTTTAACGGTGGCCGATTGGAGGCGAAGCGGGGTTCCCAAACGGTTTTGAATTCATCCATCGAGACTGTGTCACGGAGCGCGACCTGCAACAGGTTGGCTGTCGATTCAAACCCATTGATCTGCTCCGCTACCGCCGGTCGCACATAAATCGCATTGGTGGCAATGCCCTGGACAAACGCGGTTGGAATCCCCAGATGTGTGCTGCCATCCAAATCAGTTTGTGGTGTCGGGGCAGGGCCGCCTGATTTTCGTCCAGGCGGTCCGCCCTTGCCGGACTTGCTGTTAGGCGGGCCACCGCGTCGTGGTTCGCTCAGCACCGGAGCCTCTGTGGCTTGTTCGACCAAGCCAATGACAGACAACCGAACCTGGTTGGCCAACGAGGTGACCAAGACTTCGTCGCCGACCGCCACGTTCAATTTCTCGGCAGCTGTCACGCCAATCACAACCGAGAGTTGACCACCGGAGTCGTCCAGCCATCTCCCCTGCACCATTTCGTACGGCGAATCGGGCGCGGGCGTACTGACCAAAATCGGGTCGATCGGTGGCGCTCCATTCACCGGGGGACGCGAACCGATCAAGAGATCCAAGGCCGAATCAGGTTGCCGGGGATCGGCTGAGTCACTGATTCGCGTCACCGAAACGCGCGCTTGGTTGACTGGATTAAGTTCCAGGACGCCCGGATCCTTCTGCAGTGATGCCAACATGGACTCGTCGATCGTTTGGACCGATCCGGGGGGGCCAACCGGAACCACCAACGCGTCATAGCGTCCCAGGTATTTGTTGGCGTTCTCGTCGAATTGTGAAACCAACGAGTCGTATCCACTGACCACCCAGACCACGGCACAGGTCGATGCGATCACACCGATCGTGGTGACAATCGCGCGTCCCGGATGCAGTTTGAATTGGGAGAGGACCAGGCTGGTAATCAGCTTCAATTGATTCATGCGATTTGAAACTTGTTTCACGTTGATCGACAGGGTTGACAGCGAAGCAGTGGGACAACGCTTCCGTTGTGAAGCTGTGCGTGCGCGTCAGCGCATTGGTCTGTAGTAACCCGACGCGTCAGCGAGGGATCCCGTTAAACGGCTCAATCCCTCGCTGACGCGTCGGGTTACCATAAAAACGCTGGCTTCAAAACGCGTCAGCGGAGGGCCGCGTCCTTTACCTCGCTTGCGGGTCAGCAGATTGAGCCGCTACGGCAACTCGTGTGCCAAGCCGGTGCGTCTCCATCGCCAACGACCTTTGATCGAACTCTGTTTTGAATTCCCTTTCGCACAGCGGCCCCGCGATTGCGAGGGCTGGCCGAAGCCGACGATCGTAAAAAAGGTCTAGTATCAATGCTCTCGCGAGAGTGGCTGTATGGCGAGACCGGCGGAAAATGCGACATGCATGGCGGAAGTTTCGCCGCCCCTTGCATCGCGTGATGATTTAACAGACGGTTTTTAGTTCGCCGGCGTCTGAAACAGCCGATTTTGACGCTGATTTGTTTTTGTTCTCAAGGACACGCGGCTAATGAATTCGAAATCAATTCAAACGCTACTGGGGATTGTTGTTTGGGTGAACTGCTACGCACTCTCGACAAACGCCCAGCAATGGGAAAGCGAATCGTTTGAGCTTCGATCGGTTGACGGATTACAGTATCGGATCTTCGTTGCCCACCCACCCACGCCGGCACCTGCGAGTGGTCGCCCGGTGCTGTACGTGGTCGATGGGAATGCGTATTTCCCGATTGCGCTACGGTTGCTGCAGTCCCATTCGGATGCTTCCCCTTCATCGTTGACCCACCTGCCGACACTCATTGGGATTGGCTATCCGGGGGACGAACGATTCGACATGTCGCGGCGCACCTTTGATCTGACAACTGCGGCAGAACCAGCGAATTTACCGCCGCGACGTGACGGGTCGGCCTGGCCGAAATCCGGCGGCGCCGATCAATTCCTCGATTTCATCGCGCGGACTCTGCGCCCACGATTGACGAATTCGTATTCGCTTAACATGAACCAGCAGGCCATCTTTGGTCATTCATTTGGCGGATTGTTCGTGCTGCACGCCTTTTTCGAGCGGCCTCAGTTGTTTCAAACCTATTTTGCTGCTAGCCCATCGGGTTGGTGGAATGACTACGCCTTGCTGGATGCCGAACGCAGGTTTGCCGCTAGGCCTGATCTTCCGCTGACGACCAAGCGTCTTGTGATCACCGTGGGAGAATCCGAGTTGCTGCCGGGTAAAGGACCCGCTGCTGCGCTGGCGCCCACGGATGCAAAACGTGCATTTGGGACGACAGAAGATTTTTGCCAGCGGTTGGATAAATTGAATCGTGATCGCCTGGAACTTCATTTTGACGTCTTCGCGGGGTTGAATCATGGTGCGTCAGCGGAGGCTGCGCTCGAAAATGCGATTCAGATGCTCAACTCAATGACGCAATGAAAGGAATTTGATTTGGCGATCCATCTGGATACGATTTGACAGGTCGTCATCCCTTACTTGTATTGGACCTTCCTTTTCAAACCAGGCATCACGATGCGTATCGAGTTCGATAGGCCCGAGTTTTTATGGCTGCTGATGTTGCTGCCTGTGATTTGGTGGATCGGTTCCGCTCGGCTACAGCTGCTCGGTCGGTTTCGCGGCATCTTGGCATTGGTGATGCGTTCGTTGGTAGTGGTGTCGATCGTCATGGCCTTGGCCGGCATCCAATGGAGTTGGACTTCGGATCGGGTGTCGGTGATGTACCTGCTGGATCAATCCGAAAGTATCGCTCCGCGGCGGCGTCAGGCGATGTTCGAATTTGTCACTCAAAGCGTTCGCCGTCATCGTAACGAGACACGTCATGACTTGGCGGGTGTCATCGTGTTTGGCGGTCGGCCTGCGATCGAAGTCCCCCCCGACCCTGGCTATTTGCCAGACCTGTCATCGTCAAACCGATTGCCGATCCGTGCCGACGCGACCAACCTGCAACGCGCGTTGGAACTTGCGATGGCATCAATGCCCGCTGACACCTGCCGCCGCATGGTGCTGGTCAGTGACGGCAACGAAACCAACGGCCACGCCGAACAAATTGCCGCCACCGTGGGAGCGATGGGGATCGGGATCGACGTGGTGCCGGTAACGCCTGCGGTGGGAGCCGACGTGGTCGTGGAAAAAATTGATCTGCCGCCCAACGTCCGACGTGGACAAATTCTTGATGCGCGGGTGGTGATGACTCATTTTGCCGCGTTAGCCGACGATGGAGTGAATGGCCAACTGCGCATCGTCCGCAGCGGCGGGCGTGGCGACGAATTGTTGCTGGAACAAACGGTTTCGGTGCAGCCAGGAAAAAATGTCTTTCCGATTAAACACGCGATCGAGCACGACGGGGCCTATCGATACACCGCGCGTTTTGTCCCACACGATCGCCAGGCCGACTCACGCCCCCAAAACAATCAGAGTGTGGGGTTCACCAAAGTAGATGGCCAAGGACGTGTGTTGTTGATCGCATCGGAGGGCCAGCACCAGCAGTGGGATCGGTTGGCAAATCTGTTGCGGGAAGATCAGATCGAAGTCGTTGTACAATCGAGTCATCAGGCGTTGAATTCGATCACCAGTTTGCAGAATTACGATGCAGTGATCCTAGCCGACTTGCCTCGAGTCAGCGGTGAGTCGGAAAATTCAATCGTCCGCATCACCGACGCCCAGATCAAAATGCTGGCGCGCCATACACAGCAACTGGGCGCCGGATTGTTGATGATCGGGGGACCCAACGCATTTGGCGCCGGTGGCTGGAGCGGAAGCGAACTTGAAGCGGCGATGCCAGTAGATTTCGAGGTCAAGAACAAACGTGCCGCCGCTGTCGGTGCTCTTTCGATCGTGCTAGATCGATCCGGCTCCATGCAGGGGCCAAAAATGCAACTTTGTCAATCGGCAGCCAGGGAAGCCATCGCGATGCTTGGTCCGACGGATCTGATCGAAATATTGACCTTTGATTCCCGGACGCACGAAATCATTCCGATGCAGGCGGTGACTCAACCTCGTCACCTACAATCATTGGTGTCAAGCATCCAATCCGGTGGAGGCACCGATCTGTATCCCGCCATGCAACATGCCTACCGCAGTTTGTCGCGCTGCGAGGCATCGGTTAAACATTTAATTGTGCTAAGCGACGGCCAGACGCAGCCGAATCAGTTCGATTCACTGGCGTCTAAAATGAAACACGCTGGCATCACGGTTAGCTGTGTTGCAATTGGACATGGCGCTGATGCTGAATTGATGCGGCGAATTGCGTCACGTGGGCAGGGCAAATTTTATCGAGTCCTCTCGCCCCAAGCGATTCCGAGTATCGTGATGCGAGAGTCACGCCGAGTGGCCCAACCGTTAATCTATGAACGCGAACAGGGACTCCAGCCCAACGTTTCGGTCCCGCATGCCTTGCTGATGGGGATCGATCCGCCGCCTGCGATCACTGGTTATGTGATGACCACGGCCAAGCAAAATCCGCTGGTTCAAGTGCTGCTTGACGCACCGGGACCACAACAGATCTCACAGCCGCTGCTGGCGGTGTGGCAATACGGTTTGGGACGTGCCGCCGTGCTGACGACCGATGGCGGTCAACGTTGGGCGAGCGATTGGAATGACTGGGCGGAACAGCCAGCGTTTTTTCGCCAACTGGTCCGCTGGTTGATGCGTCCGTCGGGAACCAATGATCACTTTACGTTAGCGACGGTCGTCAAAGACGATCGAGTCGAGGTGGTCGTCAGCGCGACCGACGTGGCAGCGGAGAACCTGAACTTTGTCGAGATACAGGCTTCCGTTTTGTCGCCTGACTTGACGCCGATTCCGTTGCAATTGAAACAGACCGCGCCCGGTCGCTACCTAGGGCATTTTCCGCTCAGCCAGCCCGGCAGCTATCTGGTGAACGTCGTCCCCGGATCAGCATCGGCTCCCCTGGTTGCCGGGGTCTGGTCGGTCGCTGATGCGGAGTATCGATTTCGCCAAACCAATCAAACGTTGTTGGAACAGTTGTCAGCAACAGTGCCCCAAGGTGGACAAGCCGGTGAGTTGGCCGCTCCCTTGGACACCAGCTTGCAAGGCTCCTTGCAGAACAATCCATTTCGCGACGGACTCAATACGACCGGCAGCCTCCGGGATGTTTGGCCGCTTTGGGTCTGTTGGGCCAGTGGATTGTTCTTGCTAGATATCTTGTTGCGGCGCATCGCCACTCCCTTCAAAACCATATTGGACCAAAACCGAGCGAGCCGATCGGTACCGGTTGCTGCGCAAACGACAAGCGGACCGATCGCCGTCGCGGGAGCTGATTTGGGAGCAACACGCCGATCAAGTGGATCGCCGCGAGAACTCAGCTACACCGAGCGACTACTCCAGGCCAAGCAGAGGTCTCGCCCAGACTCCTGACCCCGCTCTACGACACAACGTTGGATCGTCGGAGCGATCCACGACCTTTCTGGCGGAGTTTTCGCCGGTGCTGACGAAAATTCCACCGTCACACTGGCATTGAACATTTTGGTCGATGCGGAATCTAAAATTTTCCAACAAACAATTTTCCAACAATCATTGGATCGCCAAAGCACTTCACTGCGAACGCAGATCGTTTGAAACACTGGGCTGAACAGAAAATTTCGGTTTTTGTTGGCCGAATCGGCGCTCAATCGGCAAGTCTGCCGCCTCATCGAATCAGTCGACATCACGGTTTGGCACATTGCGTGCAAAGTCTTCGTCACAGCCACAACTGAGTGGTTGGTTTCTGCCGCAGCAGCTTTGACGCAAAATTCGATCGAGAACCCACTGATAGATGACCTCCGCACCCTCTGATCCACTGACCACTGATCCGTTAACCGTTGTCGAAAACGCCAGCAAACGATTCCGCCAAGGCAACCGAGAGGTCGATGCACTTCAAGGCGTTGACCTGCGGGTCCAGGCTGGATCGTTTGTCGCTGTGATGGGGGCCAGCGGATCGGGCAAAAGTACGCTGATGCATTTGATGGCGGGGCTCACTCGTCCATCGACGGGAACGATCACAGTCGCTGGCCAGGACTTGGCGGAGTTGTCGGATTTTGCGATGACGGATTTTCGTCGCCGCCGGATCGGTCTGGTCTTTCAAGCCTTCAATTTGATCCCCGCGCTCACTGCGGCCGATAACATCCTGCTTCCGCTGCGTGCCGCTGGAAATGCCGCTGGCGGCGAACAGGTGATGGAGGAATTGGCAACTCGACTGGGCATCCGTGAGCGACTGTCCCACCGCCCCGATTCACTTAGCGGTGGCGAACAACAGCGGGTCGCGATCGCCCGGGCGTTGATCACCGATCCCGCCATCGTGTTGGCCGACGAGCCGACGGGCAGTTTGGATTCGGTCACCAGCGAATCCATCTGTGAACTTTTGCGAGATCTATGTGACCAGCAACAGCGAACGATCGTCGTTGTCACACATGAACCGAGTGTCGCCGTTTGGGCGGATCAGGTGGTGGTGTTGAAAGACGGCCGAATCGTCGACCAATTTTCGGCCCGCGAACACGACGACGCCCAGGCGCTGGCGGCTCACTATCAGCACACGTTAGGCGCCGCAGCACAGCACTCCGAATCGGTTAGTGGAGTGTCATTGGACCACGTTGCCTGCTGACCGCCTGTAACCGAGGTTCGGCGACAGGAGCCTGAGCCTGATGATTGAAAAAAGGTACTCGGCCGGTCGCTGGCACCGCTTGCGAAGAGCCGCATCGATAGCTATTTTAATTGCGATTGATTCTCAATAGCGATATCTGATCGACGACGCAGCAAGCCAAAGGCAGTCGCTTCTTAGCCAGCCACGCGCTCGGTACCACCGCTCCGTCAGTTCACGTTGAACCGGCGAGACAGCCCCGCCACTGCGAATAAACTAAGGAGTTTCCCGAAATGCATCCCACACCACTTGCCGCCCCTCACGTCGTTGAGACACCTCGCCACCCTGTCGCCGGCCGCTGCGAGGCCGGTGCCAATTCGGTCGCTGGTCACCGCCAGTCCGGTCTCAACCGAACCCGCAACGCATTCACCTTGGTCGAACTATTGGTGGTGATCGCGATCATCGGAATCTTAGTCGGTTTGCTGTTGCCGGCTGTGCAAGCGGCGCGAGAAGCAGCCCGCTCGATCCAGTGCAGCAACAACCTGAAACAGCTCGGATTGGGTTTGCACAACTATGCGTCAACTTACAAAGGCAAGTTTCCCAACAACGGTTACTCCTGGCCGGGCGGGTATCCGAGTGACTATTCTCCGCTTGCCAAAGTGCTGCCCTTTCTGGAGCAGGCTGCATTGCAGGATTTGATTGATTTCAACATCTACATGGGGCACCCGGCGCTGGCCGATCTGCCTGAGAAACTTCATCAAGCTGCGTCAACGCGTGTTCCGGCCTATGAGTGCCCGAGCGATGTCGGCGCGGAAATTCATATGCTGGAAATGCCCTCGGGGGCTTCGATCCCGATCGCTGGATCGAGTTATTCGATGAACCAAGGCAGCGGAAAAGACGGTGTGTTCCATCCGGGCAACGGCACCAAGTCCGATGGGCTGTGTTGGATCGGCGCCAAAGTCGGTTTCCGTGACATTCTGGATGGCGTCAGCAATACGATTCTGTTTGCCGAAACCACGATTGGGATCGGGTTGGATGTCCCCGTGACTTCGCCAATCAAAGCGATGGACCCGCACGGCTTTCGCGCCTCATCGTCGACCGTCGACATGACGGTTGCTGAACTGGGCCAATCAGGCGGCTTTGATTCGATTTCGTCATACGTCACCGCGTGGAACGGCAATCGCAACCACTATTGGTTGCGCGGCAGTGTGCCAAATGGTCCGGTGATGAATGGTTGGCTGCCACCCAACAGCCCGGTTCCCGATCTGACGCGTGGATCGTCCAAGATCACCGCCGCACGCAGTTACCACACCGGGTTGGCGAAAGTTTGTATCGCTGATGGCAGCGTTCGCAACGTCACCGATTCGATCGACGCCGAAGTCTGGCACGCGAGTTGGACGCGTCACGGTCAGGAAATCAAAACGATCTCCTCGTTTGAATGATCCCGGAGTGTTCACAGACATCCAGAAGGTCGCTCCCACGCCGGCGGCGAAGACCACGCTGGTGTGAGGAGCGAACCTCCGGTCACCAACGCGGGAACGGTATCAGTTGCGTTGCGTGCTGCGACGCGCACAACGAGAGCGCATCACGCAACGACAGACATGCGTGCATCAATAAAGATTGGATTGCCAGCCAAGCGAACCACGCGCAATGGCATGGTCGATGGGATAGCGAGCAACGGCGTCAGGATGGACGGCCATCCTGCGTCTTGTTCGCTTCAATCCTTAGGAAACTCGGCACCAGGGCACGGGAGGGTCGGGGCAATGCAGCACCGATTCGGCAGGTTCATCGTCGAGCGTTATCAAGAACAGCAGGGGAGCCGGATCTGTCAATCGCGACTGACTGGCGTCATCCACCACCAGTTGCGAAAACAGAGACCAAATCAGATCAATCCCGTGGCACTTCGCTGCATCCTGCAGAAGCACGATGCGGACTGACGCTGATCGTTTGTCTGTTTCCGGGGGTTCGCCGAGCGTTGTTGAGTGGTTCGGCGAGACATCGCAATTTGATTTGCCGGCGGAACAACAGCAGCTATTCGGCTGTGGCAATCTGATCTCGGTGGCGGCCACCAAGGTTGCAGCGGCGGAGGCACGCTGGACCAGAAAGTCAGGCGGAGTCACGTCGTTCTCAAACGCCCATTGCAGTTTTTCGGCGTCGCTATGACAACAACACTTGTCCCAGCAATAGTCGGCTGTCGCACAACCACAGGGGCAATGTTCGCAGGGAAATCGTCCGTCTTTTTCGCCTTGAGGGCCGTGTATCGGCAATCCCACCAAGCCGACCGCAAACACCATCAGCAACAGTGTGCTGATGACGCGCCGGGCGAGGCGTGACGATGGAGATCGATAGGGAGACAATGGCAACAAAATGAGCCAAATACTGAAATCGGAACCGATTGCGACCCGCTCCTCACAGCGGCCAGCATAGTCAACGCCAGGTCCGTTCAAAAGCCCGGCAGCCAATGTTTCTCTGCGCCCGATTGTCACGATCGTCTGCGGCTGGGATTTGTGATCCCAGTCCGGCGGCAAATCCGGATTGGTAAAGGCCAGCTACAGATTTTGAAGCCAGCGGTTTCGCGTGGGGCATTATTTTTTGGTAACCCGACGCGTCAGCGAGAGATCCCGCTAACACGGGGTTTGCAGGGCGAGGTTGAACAATCGCCTCACGTTTTGAGCTAGCACGAGCAGGCCTGTCTCCGCAGCGGCACGCCAGCGGCCGCAACCGTGGAAAACCATGTGGCGAAGTTTTTGACTCTGGTTGCGGTCTCATTACGCCAACGGCGTTCGACAGCCTAGCCTAGGGTCAGG
>NZ_JAMYFE010000127.1 GCF_024129865.1 Stieleria tagensis
GCTCGAATCCAGGCGGCACAACAAAACCAGGGAGTGGATTGGCCACAAATCAACACCGATAAACACAGATCGCTAGAGACGGTAGACTTTCTCTAAGAAGCCCGAACCCAATGTATTTGACACTTCAAACGCACAGCCGATGCCCTGCTTTGTCAGCGTGTTCAACTCGTCGTCGTTCATCTGTGTTGATCCGTGTTCATCTGTGGCTACACCCGCAAGACCGGCCGGGTGCTTTTGCGAAGCTCATTGCAGAAGACTTCCAGACTTGTGCCATATGCGGCTGCACCAGGTCGCTGATTCGCCACATCCACTCACACGGGGAACTGCATGACATTTTAAGTCCGCTGCGGATGAAGATCTCATCCATCCGGCAACGTGGCAAGCGATCCCCGCACATGCAACGGCGATGGCAGCCAGCAAGCCTTCAGCAACGGGGCACGTTAATGTTTCCCTCCTGATGCCTACTTGCTCCGGAGTCGGCCACCGGTGCAGCGTAGCCTACCGTCAACGTTGAGTCCAAACACAGTTCGAGCAAGCTTCGCCCTCGATGCAGCGGAGTATGATGAGAGTTCGTGATCCACTAAATGTTTGAGACGCACATTAGCTGCAAACCTTTGTGATTACGGTTTTAGCTTCTTGCTTGGCACGGATCAGTCTTCTTCGTCATCCTTGACGAGTGTGAATAGCTCATCCAATGTCATTGAGGTGTGTTGGATGTCGGCATTGATCTTCAATGAAAACCCTTGTGGCTTCGCCAAGTTGGCCGCAAAAACGTGGCCTTTCAGTTCAATCCCACCGCTATCTCCGATCCCAATATGGAATGTGTCCGTCCATACTTTCCGTCCGGGCTGAAGGTTGCCGCAGTCAACTTCGACTTTCATGTGCTGGTCATTCTTGTCTATCTCGACATAGCCAGCGTGGCGCAAAGCCGGGCGAAGGTGAAAGTTTTTCATTGCCGGGGACGACAGCAAACATTTTCGACGTTCAGGTGCGTCTGGGATCTCTGAAGCGTCGGAAAGATTGAATCCTTGTCCAACGGGTGCAGCGATCTCCAGACGAACATCGTTTGCTGGAACGTCACCAGTATTCGTGACAACCAATCGGACTTCTTTAACGAGTCGTCGGATGAACTCGTAATAAGCAAGATCGTGATAGAAGGCCTCGTTCAGTCTGTGCATCGGATCGAGTGACGAAGCACTCGGCATTTGAAAGCTCCGTCCACCGGGAAGTTGCAGGGAGCGGGGGCCATCGTCCAGCAACGGAATTTCATCCGACTCGGGCATATCACAATATTCAGCGGCCCATTCCATCTGGACGCCCAAACTCTGCTCCACATCTGGGCGAGCAAACTCGACGCTCACTGATGCTTCCTTGGGTTCAGTCGAGTGCCCGCTGCCCATCAATGCGATTTCATCAGGATCGGCTGGCTTCGATGGATCGGTCGAACTTCCTCTGCGAACGTAGACCTCGCCCTTTTTGAGCTTGCCGTAGTCACGCTTCAAAAAGACAGGCCGCTTCTGCATCGCAATGCGAATGACGCCAACCTGCTTGCCGTCACAGTCGCACGCTTCGTAACCAAACTGCACAGGGCGATTCGTCAGGTTGTTCACGAATTGCTGTAACGAATGATCTGCCAAATGGTCGAAGATTCCGTAGACGGTACTCTTTCCGCCTTGGACCTCTTGCACTCCGATCAGAATGAAGGCTTCACCACGACGCCAGCAATTCACGAAGCCGATGATATCCTTGAGGAGTTCGGACTTTTCCTCTTCGGTTGCCTTGGCGAACGCGTACTGGTCCCTTTTGAAGTCCAGCGTTGGTCCTTCTTCTTCGTAGAGCAGTTGTTCGATGAAGTCGCTGTTCACTGACCTCGCCTTGGCTGGATTGTTGCCATCACCGAGTCGCCAATTCGGCGAGCCTGAATAAACACGTCGTAGTCCATCAAGCTGTCACCGCTCGAAAACGTCCACGTACTGAGGTTCTCGTCCCCGGACGTGTCCGAATCGGCGTTGTCGTGAACGGTGGAAAAGAGAATCGACGATTCCGGCACTCGCATGTTCCACCGAGTTCTCAACCCGATGTCCAAAGCCGCTTCGTTGGGGACCGTGATTCTGACACGCAACTTTTCCTCGGGCACGTCATCGAACATTCGCATCTGCTTGAGGCTGCGGCGTTCGCTTTCGGAATGAGCCATCCGAATTTCGACATAGAGCATTGGTGTCCGCATTCGCCGTTGGCAAGCAAAGAGCGTAGACTGAAAGCTGGCGGAAGCACAGAAGTCTTGGCGAATTGACTCAATGTGCTCGAAGGTAAGCAGTTCGCCTTCACTCAAGCTGGAATTGAACAAGGGGGTGAAGATGGAGTCGTAGAACCCAACATGTCCGGCGATCTGATCCATCAACCGTTCAAGCGGTTCGTCAGTGGATCGGAAAACCTGCTTATCTACACTTTCTTCGACAAGCAGGTGGGCGATCTCATGCCACCGGGTGAAGAATCGCCGGGCAGCTTTGTCGCCACGGCAGTCGATGACCGCGACGTGTGTTCCATCCTTCAGTCGCACCATCGTCCCGTAAGTGTCGTCGTCCATGTCAACGCTCAGCGCAGCAAAGACGAACTCGCCCAACGGGACGTACTTGGCCTTGAGCCTTTCGAAGTCATCGTCGGTGTTGATCTCCTCAAAGACCAGATTCAGCCGATTCGTGACGACAGCCTCAAGTTCGTCCACCGAGTTCACACCACCGGCGTCACGAACCCAAGTGTCTATTTGGTCCTGACAAAAATTGATGATTGCTGCGACAGGAGAACCAGTGAGCCCCAGTTTTTCAGCAAGATTAACAACATCTTGTTCCTGATCCAATTTGTTCATAAAAATTCCTTCACCGCTTCATAGAACTTCTGCCAATCGACCTTTTCCAGATCGCCTTTCTTCGTGCTGCTGCGGTGGGCGATGATTTGGTTTTGCATTTCCAGCAGGGCAATCGCCTGCCGGAAGCTCAACCCCTCGTCCCCGGCGAATTCGGCCAGAGCCTTCGGTATCTGAACCTCTCTTTCGGGCTCCTTGGTCGCCTTCTTCTTGGCGTTCTTACCTGTCATCAGATAGTCCAATGACAGGCTCAGCGCACGGGCGATATCGAGGAGCTTGTCAGCCCCGACGTTGCGTTTCCCATTTTCGAGGTCTGAAAGGAAGCTCTTGCTGATCTTGGCCTTGTTGGCCAGATCGTCCTGCGTCCAGTCAAGCTCATCACGACGGGATTTGATTCGTTGACCGACAGTTGCCATGGCGGCACAACCCTCTAGCTGCATTTCGATGACCATAAAACGAACATCCTACGGTTTTTATGTGTCCGCTTCAACCAGATGGTCCGGCGAGCCGCCAGCTTGACTTCTTGCATAGCGAACAGATAGCATGTAGCGACTTTGGTGTTTGCGGCGAGTTTTCGCCCAGTGTTTACTCGATCTGCCACGGAGAAATCGAGATGGCGTGGAATGAGAAACGGTCACGAGAGCGTGTTAAAAAGAACGACTTCAGTGACTTCGATATCAACGTCCAAGACCTTTCCCGGTCGATGGACTTCAACAAGCTCGGGAAGAAGGACGTGCGTCGGGCCGAGGGCGTTCACCTCTATGTGGACGTTCCCAACTTCCACCGAGCAGTGGACGACGCCGGAAATGACAAGCAAAAACAGCGAAAGCTGGTACGTGCTTCGAGTGTTCTGCGCCGGATTCAGGGGAGCCTGATGGGCGATGACGATGTTGGTGACATCCAACGTCAGACCGTCCGAGCGCACGGCTTAGTCTTCAAGCCGTACAACGGCAAAGACACGACAAAGGATGGCGACCGGGCAAAGCAGGCGGTGATTCACGCCATCACACAGAACACCTACGTCCTTGATGTTTTCAATAGCGTCTTCAGCGACGTGCGGAACTTCAGCAGTGCCGTTGGTTTGGCCAGTGGCACGAGCTACATCTGTAACATCGGCAAGACCGGCAAGCGGGAACTGATTTCACTGGGAACCTGCGCCAACCTTGCAGCGAAAATCATCGGCGGTCGGGATTCGGTCACGATCACCGATTCGATGTACGACGTGCTACCCGAGTGTCTTCAAGGTGAATTTGTGAAGGACAAGATAGTTGCCGATGTGCAGATCTACCGGGCCACAGGAGTTCGATGGAGCCGTAACACTGAACTCGCAGAAGAACTTGGCGTGGACTGGGATGAAGGTAAATGGAAGAAGGAAACGGAGAAACACCGGGACAATCTTCCTCTCGATCAGATCAACATTTCGGAAGCGACCACTCTGATCGACGTGTCGAACCTAACTGAACGTAACTGCAAACGAACCGAGGCGGTCACGTTCTGCGCTGACCTCGACGGATTCACTCGGTACGTCCAAGAAGCTGAAACCGACGATAAAGTTGTCAGCCTGATTCGACAGTTCCACATGATCCGGGCCGAATTCCATTCGGTTGTGGGCACGGACTACGATGGGTTGGCTTTGCAGCATCGAGGGGATTGCATCCTTGGCATCTTGCATTTGCCATCAGGCAACGGGAAGCATGAGGATCGTTGCAAAGATGTCGTTGATCTGGCGATTGGCCTTCAGTCCTCGATGGAGCATGTTCTCAACGATCACTTGACTGACCGTGAAGACATCCACGTTGCCGTTGGGATGGATGTCGGAAAAGTGATCGTTTCACGACTCGGCAAACAGGGTGAGCGCATCACTATCTGTTTCGGCCGAGAGGTCACAGAGGCCGAACGCCTTCAGGTGATTTCTGCTGCCAAACAAATGCGAATCTCCAGCGAGATCTATGACCAACTGGTTGACGAGGATGTTACGGAAGAATTCACCAAACGGGGGTCAGCATATGTTGCCACCAATCTGACTTTTCCAAAGCTGGACGAAAAGAAGGAAGAGAAAGCAGCGGTGGCAGGGAGTCTTGGTGCCAGCGTGAGCAATGGGCGCATCAAGGTGACGACGGCGGCGACCGCCACGGCGACTCGACCATGGCACAACAGCAAGCCATGGAGGTCGGAGTGAGCCAATGTACTGGCATGAAGCGAACCCGAGTCGCTGGAAGCAGGAGCAGGCAATCGCTTCTGATTTGCTTGACGATTTCGAGGCTGGAATCGATGGCGACCGGACTGCTTTCATTGGTGGAACGCTCGGCGTGTATTCAGCACACGGGCACCTGTACGAATCGGCCACGCTCCACATCGAATATCCGAAGACATTCCCTGCCCGGAACCGGCCGCCCTCTGTCTACCTCAAAAGTCATCGGGATCGCTGGAAGAATACCGGAAACAGTCACATCGAAACTGACTGGCGGCTTTGTCTGTTTGTGCCCGGCGAATCAGGAATCGACTTTGCTGACTCGACCTCACTCAAAGCCCTGTTCGCCGTGATCCACACCTTCCTGTTCAAGCAACGCATTTATCAGAAGCGACTCGCCAAGACAGTCCTCTCTGGTGAAGTGGCGCAATGGCCTGGAGAAGATCGCTCACATGGCGAACGAGGAATTCGAGAAGCGATTCAATCCATGAGCGGCATCGGCAGAAACGCCCCTTGCCCATGCGGCAGTGGTCTGAAATACAAGAAGTGTCACATGCGAAAATTCGAGCGACGGTAATGCGAGAGAAAAATGATTGAACGATTTCAAGGTGAGGATGGCAGGCGCTTGCTGACGGAAGTGCTGTGCGATCTGGGAATTGTTAATGGCAACGAAACCGTTGCCGCCAAGCTGACTGAGGTGGCTCAGCTACATGAACTCGAATCTGGCGATGTCCTGATTACACAGGATGCGGAAGACAACGACATCTTCCTGATCGTCTCTGGCAGCTTGACCATCGAGGTGAATGGTCGTCCAGTTGCGACACGAAATGCTGGAACTCACGTTGGTGAGATGGCGTTGATCGATCCGAAGGCACGCCGCTCGGCAACCGTGCTGGCTGCTGAGAGATCGGTGGTTGCCAAGGTCACTCAGCCAGCACTCAGCCGCTTGGCCAATGACACCCCTGATTTATGGCGGCGGATTTCTGTTGAACTTTGTGACCGGCTGCGAAATCGGAACCGCCTTATCCGTCGCCCAAATGAAGTCCCTAATGTTCTCATCTGCTCGTCCGCCGAAAAGCTGCTTTATGCGGAAGGGATTCAGTTGGGGCTCGATCACCACAACAGCAGCGTATCGGTATGGACCGATCAAGTGTTCGGCCCGATGAAGCAGACTATGGAAGACCTTGAGCGAGAAGTGTGCTCAGCAGATTTTGGCGTCGCCGTTGTGATGGATGAAGATGTGACACGCAGCCGAAAAGAACAGAAATCTTCGCCACGAGACAATGTGATTTTTGAACTCGGCCTCTTCATGGGGCAGCTTGGCCGGGAGCGAACGGTCATCGTCAGCCCACGAAACATTGATCTTAAAATGCCGAGTGATTTGCTCGGCCTAAACCCTCTGACGTTTTTACTGCCGACTGACCCCGCTGATCCAAAACAGCTGGCAACTGCATTTGGCCCGGTCTGCACACAACTGAAGACTCTTTTCAACCAACTTGGTCCTCGATGAAGAACGTGGGCCAGAAGGTTGAGCAGTTTCTTCGTGTAGCTTGCTCCGGTGGCCGACGCCGGTGTGCTTCCCTGCACGTTCGGGCTTCATCGACTGACGGGTGTTCCAGCGTTTTCAACTGACCGAAGTTGAATATACCGGTGTCGGTTTTTAAATTTCCAAACTGCGGGTGGTGCTGGACACCGTCGTAAGGTTCAATCGGACATTTACACGCACTGAGGTGACAGACGTCGGGCTGGCGTTTAGATGGTGAAGAGTATCGACGACTGACAATTCGTCGTTCACCATCGTCGTCCTGAACAAACATTGGTTGGCATGAACGCAAACGGACCAAGAAAACGCAACCAGATCTTGTATCACTTGATCCCCCCCAGCGATCGGTTGAGAAAATAATCGCAAATGCAGTCAAACGAGCGAAACTCATGTCGCGTTGCTGTGTTCACTCAAGGGCGGTTGTTTATCAAAAATCTGCGTCAGGCGTTCCAGTAAGTTGTTCTCTGTTCTGCGATGCTTTGCTGGAAACGATGGGACGACGCAATCATTGTCGTCGGACTAAACTTTGGACGATGAGATTAGATGCGTTAGCCGTTCCTACCTAAATTGACGAAACATTGATCGACAACATGACGCTTGCCGACAAAAGACGGATTCCTGCCCGACTGTGCTGCCTGCTGTGGTCTTTCGCATTCTTGCTGAGCGGATGTGGCGGCACCATCAATGCCGATTCAAAAAACGCACCAGCGCCTAAAGAAGTGCCTACGTTGAAGGCTGAAACCATGCTGGTTCAGCTGCAACGATGGCCGACAGTGGTTCGCAGTCAGGGAAGTCTGCATCCCGATGAGCAAGCCGTGATCGGTGCGAAAATTGGTGGACGTGTGGATCAGGTGCACGTCGAAATCGGTGATTTCGTTCAGCAAGGTGATTCGTTGGCGACCCTGGACCAGCAAGAAGCCAGGCTTCGTGTCATGCAGACCGAAGCACAATTGTTACAAGCACGTGCGACCGTGGGCCTGGAAACCGATCAGACCGCCGCCGATCTGAATCCGCAAAACGCCGCTCCGGTTCGCGAAGCCAAGGCGATTTGGGACGAAACCGTTGCTGTGTTTAAGCGTGCCCAATTGCTGAAAGATCGCAATGCATTGTCCGCCGCGGAATTCGATCAAGCTGCGGCCGCCGAACGGGTTGCCGAAGCGCAACACATTTCGTCGCTTAATGCCGTCGCGGAACGACTCGCCGTGATCCGTGTGCGGGAAGCAGAATTAGCGCTCGCCAAACAACAACTCATCGATTCAGTCGTGAAGGCTCCCTTTAGCGGTTACATTCAGCAGCGTGATATCGCACCGGGGGCCTACGTCGCGACCGGCCAAGCGATCGCCGTGCTGGTTCAAACCAGTCCATTGCGTTTTCGTGGTGCGGTTCCGGAACGGTTCGCACAATCGTTGCGACTGGGCCAAGACGTTCGGTTGACCATCCAATCGGTTCCCACGCCAGTGGCCGCGACGGTCACGCGGATCAGTCCCATGCTGGATCCGCGTTCGCGGACGCTGATGTTCGAAGCCGATGTGGACAATGAAGATCAACAACTGCGAACGGGTTTGTTTGCCGAAGCGGAAGTGGTGATCGACCCGGATGCAAACGCCATCGTGTTGCCCAAATCCGCTGTGGTTGAATTCGCAGGCAACCAAAAGGTTTGGAAGGTTGTCGATGGAGTCACGGTCGAACAAACCATCACCACGTCGGAGTTCCGCGGCAACCTTTGCCGTGTTGACGAGGGAGTCAACGTCGGCGATCAACTGTTGGTGGACGGCGACCGCGGATTGGTGGCCAAAGTGATCGCGCCCGGATCGCCATCGAAACTGCCGACGTCAGAGACGACAACTCCGGCGTCGGAGACGCCGGAATCACGGGAGACTTCGGAAACCCATGCCGACGCGGCTTCCAGTGTCAGGGAAGCTTCGTGAAACGCCCCCATTTTTTCTTGAAGGGAGCCGGCGATGTACTGGTTGGCTGAAGTTTGTGTGAAACGCCCCGTGTTTGCGCTCATGCTGATCACGGCATTGGTGGTCGCTGGCATGGTGGCGTTTCCGTCATTGGGGGTCGATCGTTTTCCCAATATGGACATGCCGCAGATTTTCGTGAACACGGAATACGTGGGCGCGGCGGCCGAAGAAATCGAATCCGAGATCAGCAGCGTGATCGAAGATGCCGTTGCGACAGTCGCCGGAATCGAAGAACTGCGATCGATTTCGCGTGACGGACGTTCGTTTGTCATCATCACCATCGAACTGGATCGTGACATCGACGCGGCGATTCAAGATGTTCGCGATGCCGTTGCTGGCGTGACCAGACGTTTGCCAGCGGGGATCGACCCACCGATCGTCGACAAGCGTGACTTGGATTCGTCACCGATTATGACGTTGGCGGTTTCAGGGCAACGCTCGTCGCGCGAACTGTTTGTGTTGGCGGATCGCTACGTGAAGAATGTGATCGAGTCGTCTCGAGGCGTCGGAGAGGTCGTGATTGCCGGCGCCGCGGACCGGGCCGTTCAAGTCAACATCGAAGCAGATCGGTTGGCCGCGCATCAACTTTCGATTCTGCAAGTCCGCGAGGCCCTGGTACGACAGAACGCAGAGGTTCCCGGCGGACGAGTTGACAATGGTGGCCGTGAATTGACCATGCGAACGCTCGGACGCATCGATGATTCGGCTGAGTTTTCCGAGTTGGTCGTTTCGACCGTCGATGGAGTCCCCGTTCGATTAAACGATTTGGGCACCGTCACCGACAGTACCAAAGAAGTCCGCACGTTGGCGCTGTTAAACGGAGAACCCGCCGTGGTGCTGGAAATCCAGCGCCAATCCGGCGAAAACACCGTCGCGGTCATTGAGGGTATCAAAGAACGACTGTCGCGCAGTGAAGCTCTGTTGCCTGATGATGTTTCCGTCACCATCATTCAAGATCAATCGCGGTACATCGTCGAAGCTCTACATGAAATCGAGCGCCACTTGGTCTCCGGCAGTATCCTCGCCTGCCTGACCGTATTGCTGTTCATGCGATCGTGGCGTTCAACGATCATCGCGTCGGTTGCGATTCCCGCATCGATCATTGCCAGTTTTGCGTTCATGCGTTGGTTTGGATTCACGTTGAACAATGTCACCATGTTGGCGCTGGTGCTGATGGTCGGCGTCGTCATCGATGATGCCATCGTCGTTCTAGAGAACGTGTTTCATTGCATCGAAGAAAAAGGCATGGATCCGGTCACGGCATCCATCGAAGGGACACGCGAAATTGCATTGGCCGTGTTGGCAACCACGATTTCGTTGGTGATTGTTTTCCTGCCGGTGTCGTTTCTGTCCAGCGTGACCGGGCGAATGCTATTCCAGTTCGGTGTCACAGCAACGGTCGCGATTTTGATTTCGATGCTGATTAGTTTTTCACTGACGCCGATGATGTGCAGCAAGCTGCTGCGGAAAAGCAAAACGGCAGGATCGGGTACGGCACCTGCATCACGCCGAGGGCTGTATGCGTTGGTCGAACGCGTTTACCTTTGGATGCTGTCGTGGGCGCTGCGACTCCGTTGGGGCGTCCTGGCCGTTGTTGTGATTGTGATTGCATCGAATGTACCGCTCAGCCAGTTGGTACAGCGGGATTATGTACCACTGAACGTCGATGAATCGGAATTCGAGGTCCGTGCCGAGGCACGACAAGGCGCCAGCATTTTGGCAATGCGGCAAGCAATCAACCGGGTTCAGACGGTACTGAACCAAGTCGAGGGAGTCGAAACAGTCCTGGCGACGGTCGGTACACGAGGCGGTGGCGATGTGAATCAGGCCGGTTTCTTCATTCGGTTGACCGATAGCCAAGAGCGTTCCTTCTCTCTCACACGACTTTGGAACGGACTGTTAGCGGGCGACCCGGGGGCTGCGTGGCGAGGGAATTTCACCCAGCGCGAGAAAATGACGGAGATTCGTGGTCGTTTGAAAAGCATCCCTAACCTGCGGCTATCCGTCCGAAACCTGACGTCGCTTCGGCAAGGCGCACCGGTTGATATCGACATGGCTATCACCGGTCCCAATGCTGATCGATTGCTGTCGTTCAGCAATGAACTTCGCGAAAAAGCCAAGCAAATCCCGGGGCTGGTGGACGTGTATTCGACACTGCAGATCGACAACCCCGAACTGCTGGTGCGTGTCGATCGCCCCCGTGCCGCCGCAATGGGTGTGGAGGTGCAAGAGATCGCCGATACGTTGCGAGTCGCCGTCGGTGGCGACGATCGGGTGTCCAGATACTTGGATCGGACGGCCGGCGATGCGTACGACGTGGAATTACGATTGGTGGGTGTCGACCGAAACGATGTTCCGTCAATCTCTCAGTTGTATGTGCGAACCAACCCAACCAACCAGATCGGGGCGATGAATTCGGTTTCCAGTGTGAATACGATTTCGACCAGTCCATCGGCGGTACCCGGCACGTCCTCGCTGACACGACTGGACAACGTTGTCACATTTGGTTTCAGCACCTCTGCGTCGCGAATCGACCGCCTGAGTCGACAGCGGATGGTTTCGGTACGTGCCAACATCGCTGACGGTTACGCGCTGGCCGACCGAATTGAAGCGTTGCAACAAGCCGCTGAAGAGATCGGCATCCCGGTTGGATTCAATGTCGAAGTCCTTGGCGGCGGACGTGAACTGGAACGAACGATCGCGGATTTCGGGTGGACGTTCATGCTGTCGTTTGTGTTCATGTACATCGTGTTGGCGGCACAATACGAAAACATGGTTTACCCCGTGATCATTTTGTTGTCGCTGCCGATTGCCGTCCCATTTGGATTGGTCAGTTTGTATTGGGGCGGCGAAACACTGAATCTCTATTCCGCGCTGGGGATCTTGGTGCTGTTTGGAGTGGTGAAAAAGGCGGCGATCTTGCAAGTCGATCATACCAATACACTTCGCGACCAAGGCATGCCTCGGCATGACGCGATCATGAAAGCAAACCGCGATCGTCTGCGCCCGATTCTAATGACCACCATTTCGTTTGTCGCTGGACTGTTGCCGTTGCTGATTGCAACGGGTCCCGGCGCTGAAGAACGCAGATCAATCGCCGTCTTGGCCGCCGGCGGTCAAACATTGTCACTGCTTCTAACCCTGCTTGCGATCCCCGTGCTATACACGTTCATCGACGATCTAAGCCAAATCGGATCAAGAATGTGGTGCGGCAAGCGCGTCGTCTAGACTTTGATTTGCACCAACTGACGTCCGAACAGCGACTGCAGAACGATTCCTAACGAGACGCCACTGGGGTTTGTCACAGATCCGCGTACAGACGATCGAACAGGTACACACCCAGTCGCATCCCTTGCTCGACCTGCAAGCGATGCGTCGGGTCGTCCCACTTCGGCGCGACCAAGGAGAAAAAATCGGCAGCGTGCTGTCGATCAATTTCCGCGTGTAGCTTGTAGTGCACCAAGTCATCTTGGCTAACCCAACCACGTTGCACGACACTGCGTCCAATCAGGGATGCGATCTCGGCGAACGCGAATTCGATGATCCCTAAACAAGCCACGCCGACGCAAATGGGTTGCTGCGTGCAGGTGCCGATCAATGCCAAATTGAACGCTTGCACGGGCGGTTGTTGGTCGCCCAGCAGTGGCCGATTCGATGAGCCCCCTAGTGATTCAAGGAACTTTCGAAACGTGGCTTCATGAAATGCCGAGCGACGAAATTCACCATGTTCTTCGACGATGTTTTCCAGGATGTTCAGTCGGTCTTCCGGATCGTCAATCCGCATCATCAGCGCCGACATTGGCCGACTGAAATACGTCACGGCAAAATAGAATTGCTGTTGTGATGCCAGAAATCGTTTTACGGTCATCGCGCCCGATTCCAGATCGCTGAAGTACGGGTTTTCGAGGATCGCGGAGTCGGCAATCACACGGCCGGCCAATGCGGTGACTCCAGCAAGGTCCGAGAGTGGCGAATGATTCATGTCCAGCTAAATCTCTGATGTGTTGATCGACCACCTTCCAACTTTGATCGGATGATCAGGAACCGCATAGCCATAAACGATGGCCGGCGCGACGACCAACCGATCATCTGCGATCCGTTCAACGAACTTTTCACGATCTGATTCATCGACAGCAACAAACAGCGCCGGAATCCGTTGGTGGAAACACTCGGTTCGCGCAGCCTGGATTAGATCATATCCGTCACGAAAATTGCGGTAACTGAAACAGGATAGGTGAGCGGAAATCATTTCGCCGGCCGGTTCGACCAACAACCGTTTGGCACGCCGCGTGTCCTCCAAAATCCCGCACGCCGTCACTCTCCCCGATCGATCGTTTTCTTGTTGTAACCCGATCGGTTCGATCTGACTACGCAAACCGGGATCGCCACTTTGATTGGCATACGTATCCGGCATCAAATCGACGTGCATCCGAGTAACTGCGTCCACAGCGACTCGCGTGGTTTTCGATCCCGGATCGCTGATCGATTGAGTCCGGATATCGCTGGGGATTCGCAGTATCGAGAGTTGGGCCAATGGCGCAAAGCGTTCGATCCCCAATCGTCCGGTGTAGTCCGTGGGGATCTGTGAAGTCCCATCCATCACGACGCCAAATCCAAACTGGGCCTGTTGGCCGATCCAATCTTTGACGGCGGCGAACAGTTTGATCAGTACCCGACCTCGGCCGATACCGGCAGGCTTGATTTTTAGATCACAAAAATACACTCCGCGAACCACTTCTCCGCCGGGTTGGTGCAAATCACACAGCGCGACGCTGATGACGCCATGAACCATCCCGGCATCGCTTGCAACAAAACAGCGTGCATCGCCGATAGCTCGAAAGAATCGGGTGTAATCATCACCGTGGGAAATGCGAAACGACGCATCACTGCCAAGCGGGTAGTGAAACTGGGATTCGAATTCGTGAAGCGCCGCGGCAAACGGGTCGGGTGGGCGACGATCAAACACATCAATTTTCATTCTATCGCACCACGCTGCCGGCGACGTCCGATGTGTAACTCTCGATAGAAAAAACTGCGATCTTGGTCGTGTAAATGCTGTGACCAGTCTTGATCCCATTCCACGCCCAAGACAAGTTCTCGAATTCTCAACATCGAATTCAACTGACGGATGACAACGATCCCACCGGGCGTCAGGCAGCGCGAGACGTCGGCCAAGACTTGACGGGCTGTTTCCAGCGATACCCAATCAAGTGTATTAGACAGATGGATCAAGTCATAACTGCGATCCGGCTGAGATGCGAGAACGTCATGCATCGAATCGCAGGTCACGTCAATGGGAAACTCGATCGACTGTGGCTTGGCATCCAACCAAGGCCAGCGAACGGTCGCGAAGTGTCCCAAAAAAAGTTGATGTAAAAACGGATTGGTTGACGCCGGTGACCGAGCGAGTGCGCGACGCATTTGTCCGCAAAAATGTTTTGCGAAGGAGGTGACTCGGTTGGCGGTCGCATCACGCCCAAAAATCGTCTGCAAAATTTCCAATTGCATCACATCATGCCACGCCGTATCCAGCGCCCTACCCAACGTCGTTTCTGGCGCAGCAAACGCCGCCTGTTGCGAAGGATCGTCCATCAACATCAGGGACTCGACTTGGTCGCGTACCGGCAACAGTCGTCGCCGCAGTTCGGCAAACAAAATCTCGTAGCGCCCGCAATGATCGGGACCGATTTCGGACACCCATGCCAGTGGTCCGAAAACATCGCCTGACTCACCCAACACTTCCAGACGCCGTGCGAGTTCCTGTTGCCGGTCGTCGCAGTCCATCGTCAAATGTCCCAGCAATCGCTGCCGCTGAATGGGTGTTGCATCCGTTAGCAATTGCAACTTCAGCCGAGTCAACGCCAGCTGCGACGGATTAATATCAACCAATTGCAACGAGTGCAGTGGCATCGTCGAAATCAACGCAGCGGTTTCGCCGCCGGACGCCACCATCAACACTCTCGGTCGCGCGGCCGCAAGACTTCGCACGATTTCTTGATCAATCCAAGGGTCCTCACGGACCTGTGCGAAAGCAACCGGCAACTTGGATGCAACGTGTATCCAATCACTACCCATCATGTCGACGACCTCCGACCGAGAGGACTGCGCAGCCAACTCTTGCGAATAAACTCGCACACGAATTCGAAATACGACGCGACAAAGGGTGCCTGACGCGATTCCAGTTGATCGCCAATTTGTGCATGCAGTTCGCACAAGTTGTGCCAGGGTACTCCCGGAAACAAATGATGTTCCAGGTGGTAGTTTTCATTACACATGAAAAACTTGGTCACTGGATTGGTCAGAATGGATCGAGTCCCACGAATCGGATCGTCCGGATGTTCCAAAAACGTATGCTGGCTCATCCCGCGAATGTTGACCATCGTGTTGATCAAGATCATCGGGATCAGCCAAGCATGAATCATCCACCCAGTCGGCAACCAAACGACGGCAGCGGCCAGCCCGACGATGACCAAACCGGATTCAAACGCGATCCAGCGACGCTCGGAAACATCGGCTTGACGATATCCCAAAATGGGAATCATCGTGATGTAGACCGGATAGCCGATGATCAACCGTCCCCAATGCATCAAGAACACCAACCAAGTCCAGCGACTGTAATTGTCATAGTGATCGGGGTCGCCAGTGGCACCCAGATGAGCATGATGGTCAAGGTGCAGCACACGGTAAGCAGAAAAATTCTGCAGCACCGGCAGGGCGCATAGAATGCCGCCCCAACGATTGAGAGTGGGGTTATTGGCCAACACGCCATGCACCGCTTCATGCGTAAACAGGCTGATCCCGTGCAGTGATGCCGCCGCGACCAGGTACAGTGGCAAGCACACCAGGATCATCCCCAGCGATGACCATTCGGTCGTGCGAATCGCAAAGACAGCGGCGATGGCAACGGCGTACAGTAAGGCAAACCATACAAACCGGACCAGCGATTGATAGTTGCGCGAGTGCAATCGCAGAAACTGGTCGGCGGCAAGGGAAACGCCATGCACGGACACAGCGCAGCGGTTCTCTGGTAAGCGGTCTGTCGAATCCATCGCTAGGTACTTGAAAACGTTCCCCGAACCGAACGCCCAAACAAAAGGAGTTCGCCACCGCAATTCAGGGCGATTAAACCATTAGAGCCCCAATCGCTCTTTTGCTTCGGCCGCCCAAGGACTTTCTGGGGCAAGTTCCAAAATTCGCTCCCAATGCCGCAGCGATTCGGATCCTTCGCCGACCTTGTCCAGCGTTTTCCCCAACATGTAGTGCACATCGGCGTAATCGTCGTGCATCGATAGTGCACCGCGAAGCGCAGCGATCGCCAGTTCATTTTGGCCGAGTTCGGCTAGTACGGCACCCAGACTGGCACGGGCTTCGACGAAATCGGGATCCAATTCGATGGCGGTATAAAAACGTTCGCGGGCGGCGAACAGATGGTTCATTCGATACAGCAATTCGCCGATTTGGAAACTGATATCCGCCCGGGCACCGTCACGGGCCAAGATCGTGTGATACATCGCGACCGCGGTTTCCAAATCGTCGTCGTCTTCCGCTTCGTAGGCGGCGATCAGCAATTCATCTTGATCAAATTGACCAACCACCGACACCATCGGCGGATCGTCTGGATGTTGAAACGCAATCACGTCGTGGCCGCGATTTGAATCCGACTCGGCGGGCTGGGACGGCGTTTCCAAGGCATCAAAATCGAATCGCATTTGGCCGCCGGGCTCGATCAGTCCGCCGCCCTGACGCAACAGGACCTGTTTGCCTTCGACCAAAATCGACAACTGGTCCAGCGGCCGGCGGATGTTGGGCAAGACTTCGATCAATTCGACCAAACGACTTTCGATCGTAGCAGGACTGGCCCCGGCGGCGATCCAGCCTGCCAGTCGTCTCGCCGTGGCGACTTCCGCATAGTCGAAGTACGGCAGTTTATGCAGCGTCACCACCGGCGTGATCAAACCGCGCCGGTGCCAGCGACGGATCACGCGCACCGAGACCTGCAATAGATCTGCCAACATCGCCGGCGTGTGGTAACGGCGCACGGGTTGTTGATCGTCAAACAACCCCAACCGTTCCCACAATTCGGTTTCATGCAGAATCTCCATTTCCCCCCGCGCGGCGCGTTGGATCAAATTCGGCGGCAACAACTCGTGTTGTGACAGCGGCGGCTGCTCGGCGCCGATCACAATCCAATCGATCGCCAGACGCGACGGACTGTCCGCCAGATCGGACGCGGCGGCATTGCGTGGCAGTTCGACCACGATCGCCTGAAAGGATTGCAGCAGGTTGGTTGCTTCGCGGCGGTTCATACTGCCCAGCCGACCGACCAATGCCACGCGTTTGCCGGCCACCGGATGCAGCTGCTGATACGGCTGCCCCGGCTCAACGGCATCCATGACGTCCGTCTCATCGCCAATCTGGTCATCATCACTCCCCAATCCGGGGTGACCACCAGACCGCTGCCGATCGATCTGGTCGTCGGTTCGCGTCGCATCAAGAAACGAAATCACTTGACGTGACGGCGGATCATTTGTGTCGGTCGGCTCAGTCAACGTCAACTCGGAGAAATCAAATACGTCGTGTGACGGATCAAAGCACTGTCAATCAATGCAATGTTTGACGGCGATTATCGCAGAATACTCGTTCCTAGGTAGTCGCCCCTGGCGAAACTCTGCAACAATACGATCCCGCACAACACTAGACGGTTCCGTAGGCTGTTTGTTGCTTGTGCCTTTTCGGCAGATTCTTTTCTTTGATACGGGATACGCGGCAGATGCTGCTGGTCGACTCGCTCACCAAACGGTTCCCGCTGGATGATGGTGTCCTCACAGCGGTCGACGATGTTTCGTTTCGAATCGATCCGGGAGAGGTGTTCGGATTGCTGGGCCCCAACGGCGCCGGCAAAACAACCACCATGCGGATGATTCTGGGGCTGTTGGAACCAGATTCCGGCTATGCCGAAGTCGGCGGGGTCCGCACCGCCAACGATCCGATGGCCGTCAAAAGCCGGTTGGGGTTCGTGTCGTCCAGCGATGGTGTGTATCCCTGGCTAACGGTGCGCGAGATGCTGTTGTATTTCGCCGACCTGTATGCGGTGGATCCCAAGGTCGCCGCCAGCCGCTGCGAAAGCTTGACCGACATGATGGACATCGGCAATCTGCTCGACCGCCGCGCCGGCGAACTGAGCACCGGCCAACGCCAACGCGTGACACTGGTCCGTGGCTTGATACACGATCCGCCTGTGATGTTGTTGGACGAACCGACGCGAGGTTTGGATGTGGTCGGCGTACAAACGATTTTCGACTACATCGATATTTTGCGTCGCGGCGGCAAAGCCGTCGTCGTCTGCACGCACCGTTTGGACGAAGCCGAACGGTTGTGCGATCGTTTTGGTCTGCTGCACCGCGGACGACTTAAATATTGCGGCACTCTGGATGATCTGAAACAGGAAACCGGGCAACAGTCCTTGGTCGATATTTTTGTGGATTTAATCAGGAATTAAACGTACGTGCCCAACGCTTCCCATGATTCAGGCTCGAATCCATCGATTCCACCACCGCGTCGTCGGTCCAGCCAGGCCAACAGCCGGCTGGCTCGACTGTGTCAAAAAGAACTTCGCGAAACCCTGCGTGACCGCCGCACCATCACCACGCTGTTGCTGATGCCGTTGCTGGTGTATCCGTTGTTGAGCATGTCGCTGAATCGTTTTCTGATCAATGCGACCGCTGGCACCACCGAAGCCACTCCCTACACCGTCGGCGTGAACACCGATGCCGAAGGGGAACAGTTGGTGCGGTGGTTGGAAGACCCGATGAGTCAGCCGCCGGACGCCATTTTGAAAGCCAGCCGTGGTCAGCTGGCAAAGTTCCGTGTCGTCAACACGATGTCGGTGGACTCATCCCCCGAAGAGGCACTCAAAGACAACAAGATCGATGTCGCCGCCGAAGTCAAATCGGGGCACCCGCCCAGCGTTCGAATCACCGCCTACAAAGGCGACGTGGACAGCGCCGGCGCCCAGCGGGTACTGACCGAACGACTGCAGTGGCTGCGACTCGGACGCGCCGAATCAGCTGCCATGGCCGCCGACGCGGAGTACCAGCCGCCGACCAAAATCACCGTCGATCGCGTCGGCACGATCGAGAAACCGTCGATGCTTGGCACCATCGTCCCACTGGTGCTGGTGCTGATGACAATCACCGGCGCGGTGTACCCGGCCATCGACCTGACCGCCGGCGAACGAGAACGCGGCACGATGGAATCACTGATGGCATCGCCGGTGCCACGCTCGTATATCCTGTTCTCGAAATATGTCGCGGTGGTGGTGGTGGCGCTACTCACGGCGATGGCAAACCTATTGGCAATGTTCACCACGCTGTGGGCCGGACGACTGTTGCCCCTGCTGACCGGTGGCGATGAATTCCCCTGGCTGGCCGTGCTACAGATCCTGGGATTGCTGGTGTTGTTCAGCGGATTTTTTGCCGCTCTGCTGCTGTCGCTGACCAGTTTCGCGCGCTCGTTCAAAGAAGCCCAGGCCTATTTGATCCCCATCATGCTGCTGTCACTGACCCCCGGCATGCTGTCGCTGATGCCCGGCGTCACGCTCAACGGTCCACTCGCCATCGCACCGCTGATCAATATCGTGCTATTGGCCCGCGAAGTCCTGCAGGGCACCGCTGAAGCCGCCCCGGCCATGATCACCATCCTCAGCACGGTCGGCTATGCCGCCGCCGCGATCGCAGTGGCGTCCAAATTATTCGGCAGCGATGCGGTGACGCGAACCAGTCAGCAATCGTTCGGCTCGCTGCTGCACCGCCCCAATCGCCGGTCCGCCGCCCCGTCGCCACAAACCGCCGCGATGACGTTGGCACTGCTGGTTCCGATTTATTATCTGGTCAGCAACGTGTTGATTCGGATCGTCCCCGAACTGTCGATCAGCTGGGTCCTGGCGCTCAATGCCATCGCTCTGATTTTGACCTTTGGTTTGATCCCGTTGGCCGCCGTCGTGCTCAGTCGCTGTGAGTACCGGACGACCTATCGGTTGACTGCTCCCCAACCGCTGGTCCTGCTGGGGGCTTTCCTGATCGGACTGGGAGCCTGGGGATTTGCTCACGAATCGTTTGTCCTGGCCAAGCAATTGGGAATTGGCGGATTGGATGCCGAGCGGATTGAACAGACTCAGCAAACCCTGGATGCCCTCAAAATCGCTCCCACTTGGTTGCTGGTCGGCTGTTTGGCACTGGCCCCCGCGGTGATCGAAGAATTTTGCTTTCGCGGTTTTTTGTTTTCCGCCTTCGGGAAAATCCTTTCACCCACAAAATTGATCGTGACCACCGCGGTGATCTTTGGCCTGTTTCATGTCGTCACCGGCAACATGCTGCTGATCGAACGCTTTATCCCCACCACGCTGCTGGGATTGCTCCTGGGCTGGATCGCCTATCGCAGTGGCAGTGTTTGGCCGGGTGTGTTGATGCACCTGACGCATAACGGGCTGCTGAATCTGGCTGCCAAATACAAAGACAAACTGGATTTCCTAGGCGCCGGCTACAGCGACCAATTGCACCTGCCACCGATGTGGCTGGCGGTGCTGTCCAGCACCACCCTGGCCGGAATCGCGATCGTTTGGTTTGCAAGCCGATCGCCTGCGGAACAGGACCCATCGATTGGTGCTCTGGAGGGTTCAAGGCGCCCATAACGGCAACGGAAGATATCGTGTAGGATGCCCAGATTGACTCCGTTTCGATCCCATTGATCCCGACGACAATACGAATGTCTGACGTCCCGCCCACCGACACTGATTCCGCCACAACGGGCCAAGACAATTCCTACGTCGTCGTCGCGCGACGTTATCGCCCCCGCAGCTTCGATGAACTGGTCGGCCAAGAACACGTCGGGCGAGCCTTAAAAAATGCCATCGATACCGGCCGAGTCGGCCACGCTTATCTGTTCACCGGTGCTCGTGGAGTCGGCAAAACGAGCACCGCCAGAATCTTTGCCAAAGCGCTGAATAACCCGGATGGGCCGAGTGCCGATCCAGATGCCGAGAGCGATGTCGCCCAAGCAATTGATTCCGGCGAAGACATCGATGTGATTGAAATCGACGGTGCCAGCAACCGAGGGATCGACGAAATCCGATCGCTGCGGGCCAATGTTGGCGTCCGCCCGAGTCGTTCGCGATACAAGATCTATATCATCGACGAAGTCCACATGTTGACCTCGGCGGCCTTCAATGCGTTGTTGAAAACGCTGGAGGAACCGCCGGAGCATGTGAAATTCATCTTCTGCACCACCGATCCGGAAAAAATGCCGATCACGGTGCTCAGCCGCTGCCAGCGGTTTGATTTCGCCCCGGTCGAAGTCCCCAAAATTGTCAAACGACTGCGCGAAATTGTTACCGCCGAAAACGCCCAGGCCGACGACGCCGCACTGGAATTGGTCGCCCGACGCGCCGCCGGATCGATGCGGGATAGCCAATCGCTGCTGGAACAAGTCCTCAGTTTCAGTGACGGCAATCTGACAGCCGACCAAGTCCATTCGATGCTGGGGACCGCCGACGACGAACGGTTGCATGCACTGGCCCAGGCGATGTCAAATCGCGATGCCGCCAGCGCCCTGGGACAACTGGATGCTGCAGTCGATGCAGGGGTCGATGCCGGCCGGCTTGCGGAACAACTGCTGGGCTACTTTCGCGACCTGATGGCGGTGACCGTCGGCTGCGATTCTTCGCTGCAACGCCACACCGCTGCTTCGATGCATCCCGAACTCAAGGCACTTGGCGATGCTTGGGGCCTGCAGACGGTCCTGGCCGTGGTCGCCATGATCGATCAGACCCTGGTCCGAATCCGGCACAGTGTTTACGGCCGAGTGCTGCTGGAATCGACTGTGATTCAGATTTGCAATCTGCCTGATTTGCAGTCGATCGCTGACTTGGCCGCTGCCGCCAGCAGCGGTAAATCGCTCAGCGCCACCGCCGCCGGATCGGCAGAAAAAAAAAAGCTAGCGCCCCGGCCTAGACCGCCCCAAGCTCAACCACCCGGCCAACCGGTTACAGCCCCCGTTGCCACAGCGGCAGCTGTTGTCGCGCCCAGTGCTGCATCAAGTTCACCGCCACCGCCGGCCCAACCGGCACCATCTGCGGCACCATCGGCAACCACAGCGACCTCCGACGACGCCCCCCAGTCACACTCGGCGAATGGCCCAACAGCGACAGCTCAGCCCCCGGCCACAGCGACGGCCGGGGGAACGAAATTGAAACTGTCACACGATACGGTCCAGAAAATCTTCCAGATGGCTCTTCAGGGCCTGCAGCAAATGACGACCTCGATCGCATCGATGGCTCAGGTCCAGTTCGTCAGCGAATCACAGATTCAATTGGTGTTCCCGGCTGATTCATCGATGTCCATGAAACGAATGGACCTGCCGGAACACCGCGGCGCGGTCTGCGACGCATTGGCAGAGGTTGTCGGACACCCCGTTACGCTGCAACTGGCCGCCGGAGCCCCATCGGCTAGCAAACCCCACGCCCCCAAGCCAGCGCCCAAAGCGACTGCCAAAGAAAGAATGGAGCGGATGCGAGAGATCGAATCGTACCCCTGGGTTCAAGCCTGCGTACAAACCTTCCAAGCCGAAATCGTCAAAGTCGACGCCAAACCCCAGTAGGCCAGGTGCAACCAGGCGTCATACACCCGCTGGTGTGGAGGATTTATCCGACTCTCCGATTCGATACACCCAGTAGGCCAGGTGCAACCTGGCGTCACACACCCGCTGGTGTGGAGGATTTATCCGACTCCAGATTCGACACACCCGGGGCCCTGTAAACCAAGCCAATCTTTCACTGGGGTTGCTGCAGCGCCGAAAGGCAGCGCCAGGTTGCACCTGGCCTACTAGCAGCGCGGGGACAGACCCCGTTGGTGTGGAGGATTTATCCGACTCTCAGATCCGACACACCCGGGGCCCTGTAAACCAAGCCAATCTTTCACTGGGGTTGCAGCGCCGAAAGGCAGCGCCAGGTTGCACCT
>NZ_JAMYFE010000128.1 GCF_024129865.1 Stieleria tagensis
CAAAGCGCGTCAGCGAGGGATCCCGTCAACACGCTAAATCCCTCGCTGACGCGTCGGGTTACCGTAAAAGCGCTGGCTTCAAAACTCACGCGTCGAACTGTCTTTCTAGACAGCGACCGGCGCACCGGCGGTCCAGCGGGTTAGATCATTCGATTCGCGATGCACGTGGTTGTAAACCGTGTCGCGTTCAATCGGATCTCGGCCGGCTTCGGTAATCAATTGTTTGATGTGATCGACACTCAAACATTGCGGCGTGGTGGCTCCGGCGTCGTGATAGATCAATTCATGCCGTACAGTTCCGTCAATGTCATCGGCTCCATAGGCCAGTGCGGTTTGCGCCGTTTCAATGCCCAGCATGATCCAGTAGGCCTTGATGTGTTGAACGTTGTCCAGCATCAATCGGCTGATCGCCATGGTTCGCAAATCCATCAATGCCGATGGCTTTTTGATGTCCGATAGCTTGGTGTTCTCCGGATGAAACGCCAGGGGAATAAAGACTTGGAACCCGCCGGTTCGGTCCTGCAGATCCCGCAAGCGAATCAGGTGATCGATTCGGTGGTAAGCCTGTTCGACGTGGCCATAGAGCATCGTGCAATTGGTCCGCAAACCGATCTCGTGCGCGGTCTGGTGGATCTGCAACCATTCGTGCGTGTTGGCTTTGTGTTCGCAGAGTTGATCACGGACTTCGGGGTGAAAGATTTCCGCACCGCCACCGGGCATACTGCCCAGGCCGGCGGCACGCATATCCTCTAGCACCCACTGTTTCGATTTCTTGGTCTGAAATTCGAACCAGTTGATTTCAACTGCGGTCCACGCTTTCAGATGAATTTTAGGAAACTTGTCGGACAACAGTTCGATGATGCCGCGATACCACTCGTAAGGCATCTTGTGGTGCAACCCACCGACGATGTGCATTTCGGTGCAACCATTTTCGGTCGCTTCTTGTCCGCGCTGAACGATTTGTTCGTCGCTCATCGCGTAGCCTTTGGGGTCGCGCAGGTCACTGCGAAAGGCACAAAACCGACAACGGTAGACGCAAACGTTGGTCGGATTCAGGTGGGTGTTGATATTGAAATAGCCGACGTTGCCATTTTTTCGTTCGCGCACCAGATTCGCCAACTCGCCGACTTCCTGCAGCGGAACAGCGGGGTCATAGAGAAAAATCCCGTCATCCAGCGTCAATCGTTCATCCGCTTCGACTTTGTCGCGGATGGTTCGGAAACGGGCGGCGTAATCAGTGGCAGTCATAGATCTAGTGGGATTGCCGGTGAGATAATTTGTCCATGCCAGTGTAGGAGCCGGTGTCAATCGTGGCAATCAACCACTCGCGGTTGCCAATTGTTCCAATTTGGATTTGGCGGCTCCGTTGTCAATCGCCTGCTGTGCTTCTTGAACGCCAACCGCCAGCGAATCGACCGCTCCGGTCAACAACAATGCCGCGGCCACGCCGGCGACCACAGTGTCACGCTGGGGCCCCGGTTGACCGTCCAAGATGCGACGAATGATCGCAGCGCTTTCGCTCGGTCCGCTAGCCGACAAGGCTTCGACCCCGGCAGGCAGCAACCCGAAATCGGCCGGGGTCCAACGGTGTCGGTCACAGATGGCGTTGTCCTGGACTTCGATCGCGTCGGTGTATCCGTCCAAGGAAACTTCGTCCTGACCGTCTCCGGCGTGAACGACAAAGGAACGTGTGGTGCCCAACAACGCGATCGACTGGGCGATCTTGTCTTGCGTGTCTCGCTCGCTGGTGCCCAGCAACTGGTGGGTTGCCGCGGCCGGATTGCACAACGGACCGAGCAGATTAAACAGTGTTTTCACGCCCAATTTGCGACGCACACCGACGACGTGTTTCATCGCGGGATGAAGCTTGACCGCGAAACAGAAACACAATCCCAAATCGTCCAGGCGTCTGGCGACCGCATCCGGATCCGATTCGATGCCCACCCCCAATTCTTCTAGTACGTCCGCGGAACCGGTCACACTCGTGGCCTTGCGATTTCCATGCTTGGCGACCGCGACGCCGCAGGCCGCGGTGACGATCGCCACCGCGGTGCTGATATTGAACGTTCCACTGCGGCTACCACCGGTGCCACAGGTATCGAGCAGTCGATCGTGGCTGTGAGGAATTTTTGTCATGTGCCGGCGCATGGCTTGGGCGGCACCGACGATCTCGGACACCGATTCTCCTTTCTCACGCAGCGCCAACAACAGTTCGCCGATGCGGTCGTCATCGGCCTGGCCGCTCAACATTTGATCGATCAGGTCGGCTGTCTGCTCGGCCGACAGGTCTCGACCGGACTGGGCCTGGGCAATGGCGTCTTGGAAACGAGGCATACGTTCATTTCTTGAAAGGAGAACAGGAAACCACAGCAGGGGAAAATGTCTGCTCAAAAAAGTTCGGTCGGGCAGAATTTTCGCCCCACCGGACGCCATTTTTCCGCTCTTGGCACAGAGTAAACGGAACGGGCTCGTTTCGAAACGCCGCTGAACCTACACTTTCTGTCATGACACGAAAAATCATCATTGACTGTGACCCGGGAATTGACGACGCAGTGGCCCTGACCGCGGCTCTGTTTGACCCTCGGTTGGAAGTGTTGGCGATCACTGCGACGGCGGGAACGGTCACCGCCCCCCAGGCAACGGCCAACGTCGGCGCAATCGTTTCGGCGTTAGATCCCCCCCGATACCCGCGAATCGGTAAAGCAACGCCGCCGGAAGACGCAGCGGTCAGTGACGATCGCTTCTTGAACGGTGTCGGCGGGCTGGGCGATTTCCAGATCAGCCAGACCGAGCGCCAACATGTGCCGACCAGCGAGAAAGTGATCGCAGAACTGCTGCGACAGTACCCCGGCGAAATCACGCTGGTGTGCTTGGGCCCACTGACCAATTTGGCACGGTTGTGCCAGCGTGATGCGAATGTGATTGAGTTGATCGACAAGGTCGTTGTCAGTGGCGGTGCCGTTCGCGTCTCCGGTAACGCCACGTCGGTCGCCGAATTCAACCTGCATTTCGATCCGTTGGCCGCTAGCGACGTGTTCAGCTCGCCAACGACAAAAAGCTTGGTCCCGTTGGATGTGACACAAAAGATCAGTTTCGGTGTCGAACTATTGGAACAGCTGCCGGCAAAAACGACTCGCGCCGGGAATCTGTTGCACCAGCTACTGCCCTACGCATTCCGCGCCTCTCACCAGCGACTCGGGCGCGAACTGTTACCGCTGATTGACGCGACAACGATCGCCGCCGTGGTTGAACCGGAACTGTTTCAATGGACCGAGATGGCCGGCAAAGTCGAAACGCAGGGCACACTGACCTGCGGCATGTCCGTGTTCGATCGTCGCCTGCGTCCGGAATGGAACGTCAACATGGAAGTCACTTTGAAGGCCGACTTCGACGCGGTCAAAGGCCTGGTCCGCCGCAGTCTGCAATACGCCGGCCAACAATCGTAGCGCCGCGGCGGCTACCAATTCATGTCAATGCCCACATAAGCACCGTGCACGACCAGACTGCCGTCGGCATTCACAATCGCGCTCGATGCGGCCGTGGTAAAGTCCGGATCCAGTTGCGAGATTGAGGTTGCGACGTTGGACAAAGCCATCACGCGATAGCCGATGCGAGCCGTCCAGCGGGCACTCAATCGATACCCCAGTCCCAAATCCAATTCACCTAGCCCCGCCAGCGTGGTTTCATGGTCGTTGGTCAGGATGTCGCCGGCGCCAGGGCCTTGGGCCGTGGCAAAGGCCAACGTGGTGTCGGTTCCGATGCGCTGACGGTAGGTCACGTCGTTGGCATACAACCCCATTTTGCCGCTGCAGTTCAACATCGCTCGCCGTCCCAGGCAATACGACAACCGCGTGCCAAATTGATATCCCAGTAGATTGTTTTCGGTCTGAATGTCATAGAACAAATCGCTACCCGAAAGACCTGGCGTGCCGTCAACGTCTCCCGCGACCTGCAGTTCATCTTTGAATTGCAACCAGCGAAATCCGTGCATGGTTTGCACACGCAGCCGTGACGATCCGGGACGCGCCAACGGCCCAATCGCACCACCGTAGTAACCGCTACCGGCGACAGCCTGGATACCAAATTGACAAGCCGGCCCGGTGGATCCCAATCGTCGTGCCCCCATCAACCCGAATCGGTACAGATTGATTTCGATTCCTTGCAACGCAATGTCACGCGTCGCTCGAATCTCTGTCGCGTTGTTGTCGAAGTCATCGAAGACCGTGATTGCCCCGCCGCCACGGTCGATCGACACGTCGCGCAGTGCGGGCGACAGGAAGCGCAGGCCCGAACCACGATCAAAACCGGATTTAGAATCCGGATCGGGGTCCCAGTACAGGTAACCGATGTCCAAACCGTAGCAACCGCAACCCAAGTAGCGGCCGGCGTGAACATCAACGCCACTTTGGCCGCTGTTGTTGCTGCTGGAATCCGAGCCGATTTCGCTGCTACGAACCACCGTGAGCAAGTTGTCGTAGGCGACCATCGAACGATCATCACTGTCAGCTACCGACCAAAACGTTGAACTGACGCCGCCGTACCACGGCGAGATCGGTTGAGCGTAAAGTCCGCCGCCCACCCCACCCAGACCGCCCACTCCGCACCCGGCCGACTGGCAACTGCCACATTCACAATCCTCGGCCTGTGGAATTCGCGGTGCACCGGGAACCGTCAGCGGCGAGAGTTGTCCGGGTGGGAACGTTGTCTGAAACGGATACGGTTCCACCGCTGGCTGCGGAGCCGGATCGACAATCGGATCCGGAGCGGCAATTTGTGGCAACACACTCTCGGAACGAGGCGGTGGCAACGTTTCCACGGCCGCCTGCATCGCAACCGAGTGAGCCGGGGTGGACGCCGATGCCGCTGTCGCCCGTGGCTGCCGAGACGACGGAATCGGTTTACTGGGTGGCTTGAATTGGTTCCAGCGGTTTTCCGACGGATCACCTCCGCTAGATTCCGGAGCTTGCCCAATGGCAATCACCAATCCTAACGCAATCGCAATCCGTTGCAGCAGTTGGGTCTTCACGATTCGATTCCTTTCGATTCATGCAGCACATCTTGACTCCGCCCCCGGGACCGTTCTTTGTGGTCACGCACCTTTGGCATCGTTGTTGTTCAAGCTTGATCGGCCCAGCCGGTCGAGCGATGTACACCGGATGCCCATTTCCCCCCCATTCCCCCAGCAGATGGGCCGTGCAATCGCAACGACACAAACCAGAGGAGCATTCCCCAGCACCCGGCCAGCCCCGACGGTTCAGGCAATCGGGACAAGCGGCAGAATCCCGCAGCGGTATTTGGCAGCGGCATTTGGCAGCGGGGGTCACCTCGATAGAAACAATCGCTCGGAATCGATTCGCGTGTCTTCGCGGCGAATCAGGCTCCAATCAAATTGATCAACCAACTCTGCCGCCTGGCAGGGTTCCGGTTGATCGATCAAACCCAAACTGTGCGCGGCCCAACCAACGATCCGCTGGGGCGAGACACCTTGCTCGCGATAGAAACTCAAACGCGTATCGCCATGCCGTTTGGCCAACCGCCGGCCATCGAGTCCGCAGACCAGCGGCACATGAGCGTACTCGGGGACGGAGTGGCCAAGCCGCTTGTACAATTCCAGCTGACGAAATGTACTGGCCACTAGGTCGTTGCCGCGGACAACTTGGTTGACTCCTTGTCGAACATCGTCCACCACAACAGCCAACTGGTAAGTGGCCTGGCCGTTTTTGCTGGTGATCGGAAAATCACCCAATTCAGTTGCCGGATGACAGACCTGGGGCCCCAGCACCAAGTCGTCAAATCGGACTTCGTTGTCGCTGGTGCGAAACCGCCAACAGTGATCCTGTGTACGAATCGGATCACCGGGTTTCCATCCCGCGCAGGTCCCTGGATAAAGAGGCCCCTCGCCGCGAAAACGAGTCTCATGCGGCGCCGAGAGTGCTTCGGCAATGTCCTTACGCGAGCAATAACAGGGATAGGCTAGATTCGCTTGGCCGGTGGTCAGCTGATCAAGCGCCTGTTGGTAAGCCGGTTGGTGTTTGGTTTGCCGACTGGGCCCGTCGTCCCAATCGATGCCCAACCAGCGAATGTCTTCGGTCGCTTGATCGACCGCCCAATCCTTCACACGTGGCGAGTCCAAATCGTCGATCCGCAACACCAACTCACCGCCCGCCTGGCGTGTCGCCCAATAGGCGATCAAGTGAGTGCGAGCGTTCCCCAGATGCTGGGCACCGGTCGGTGACGGCGCCAGTCGTCCGCGAATCACGACTGGGCGGCAAGCATGTTTTCCATGCTTTGGCGAGTCAACGTTTCCGCCCCCGGTGAGTAATCGAACACTTCGACACTGACCCATCCGTCGTACCCGACCTGGTCGAGTGCCTTAAAGATCGGGCGGAAGTCGATGTCGCCCATCCCGGGACCTTTCAAATTGGGATCGTTGGCATGAAAGTGCATCATCAGATCGGCGTTGTCACGAATGATTTCGACAATCGGCGTCGGTTCGTCACTCATCGCTTTCACATCCAGGTGCAATCCGACCAGCGGGCTGCCGACAAGATCGACCAACTGGCGCCCTTCGGCAGCGGTGTTCAAAAAATTGCCTTCTCCGCGACCCAGTGGTTCGATGGCAATGCGAATCCCAAACCGCTGCAATGCCGGAACCACCGCGCGCAAACACTCCGCTGCGGCCTGCATCGCTTGTTCACCGGTTTGGCTGGCAGGAAAATTGCGCTGACCTGGCGACCCGAGCACCATCACGTCGCCTCCCAAATCACTGCAAAGCTCTGCCAATTGCCCCAAGTAATCTGACGTCTTGCTGCGAACCGCCTGGTCCAACGTCGTCAGATGAAAGCCTTCGGTCTTGGCCAACAACCAATGCAACCCGATGATCTGCAGACCGTGGTCCTCCACCGTCTTTCGATACGCACTGCGTTGCTCGGCCGTGAACTGCGACAGGTCATCGGTCAACATAAACGGTGCGACCTCCCAACCGGTGTATCCCGCTTCTTTTGCCAGCTGAAGTGCTTTTTCAAGCGGCCAATCACCGAAGGTTTCGTTGCAAATCGCGTACTTCACAGGTCACTTTTGAAGGTTGTGCTTTGTCATAGACTGAAACGTAGGCTCGGACAAAACAGTAGGTTGCGTCGTTCAGAGTTGAGACGCCAGAATAGCATTCCTGCACGCCACTCGCACGGCATGGCCGCCCAAATCATTTGAAACCAGTTCCAGAAACTTCCACGGCAAGCGTCTCAGGCGGTTGGTTGCTGCGCGGCATCGCAGCGTCCATTGCGTTGGTGCTAGCGGGAATGTTGGCGGTTGCATCCCAATTGCAACCCAGCCCAGTTGGCCTGGGGACGCATCATCAATTGGGTCTGCCGCCCTGTTCGATTCGGATGCTGTGGGGCATCCGTTGCCCCAGTTGTGGAATGACCACCGCCTGGGCACACTTCATGCACGCCGACATCCTTGCTGCAGCAACCGCCAATTTAGGCGGGCTGTTGTTGGCGATTTACGCGATCGCCGCCGCGATCATTTGCGGACGCGTCGCGCTCCTGGGCCGTTTCCCCCAACCGTCCACAATCCGGATCGCGACACTCGTGTTGATCGCGATCGCACTTGTCTCACTGGTCGAATGGATCATTCGCATCCTGTGATCGCAAGCTGGAAGCTTACGCCACTTAAGGAAACAGTTTCAAGGTGATCGGGAATCCGCTCTCGGAATCCTGCTCAGCGAACTGTTCCGGCTCACTGACCTCGCGCAACGATTCCACCAAGGTTTCGATCGCTTGGAACTGTGTTCTGGCGGCATGCGCCGTTTGCTCGCGGCGATTGGTGATGACCACCACCGTGTCACGCGGACCAGCGGATTGCACGGCCCACTCGATCGCTTGGTTTTGATCAGCGACCAATCGCATCGCCGCACATTCCTTGACACCATCCAACAGATGATGGGCGCGTTTCAGAAAGGAACCGGTTTGATCGACTTGGGAGGTGACGACACAATGATGGGCATGCCGTTCGATACTGCGACCGAAACCCGCCAAGTCGTCTTCGGATTGTTCGTTGCCAATCACCAACACACACCACACTCGCCCGCCGACTCCGGTGGCTTTGGCGGTTCGCAGCGCCCCGGAAACTCGTTCGGCCGTGCCGCCGGTTTCCAACACCACGGTGGCGCGACCGAAATCAACCAGGCGTTGCCCGCGACCAGGGATCGACCGCAACGCGTTGAGATGTTTGGCGATGTCTTGTAGCGAGTGACCAAGCAGCGCGCCGAAGGCCACGGTGGCAGCAATATTGGATGCCATCGCAGTCCCACACAGTGGCGTTTCCATCATCGCGCTGGTGTCACCGGCCGACAACATGATCGTCGACATACCACCGGACTGGTCCAGGATCACTGCGCTGAATTCACTTGACGCGCTGTTGCCATAGCTGACGTGATGGCAATCGGCATCCTCCAACAACGATCTCGTTCTGGCATCTTCCTCAGGAGCGATCACGACGCCGTTGGCAGCCAAGCGTTCGACCAAGCAATGCAGCCCGCTGGGTCCGAAATCCTCTGACAGCTCGCGTTTTCCGGTCACGATCAACACGTCAAACTGCATCGCATCGTAGTGTCCGTCTCGAGCCGCATGCTCATCGATCTCGATCAACGCCAACCGGCTCATGCTATCGCCCGATTCCGCCAACCAATCGATCAGTGGCGCGCCGATCGGAACAAAGTCGGTGGAGGTCTGATTGACGACTCCATCACTGCAACCCAAGTCACATTGATAGGCCGTGCGCATGCCCAGCGCATTGGTCAAGGTTGCAGCCAGCAGGCAGGTCGATGTTTTTCCGCTTTGACCAAGCACACCGACGGTCAGTAGTTTTCGATCCGGTGCTTGGTGCTGTGCCGAGGAAATTTTGGCCAACGCCAGATCGATGCTCCCCACCACACACTGGGGCAACGGGCAGGGCAGCAATTGCTCCGTCAAAATCCCGGATGCACCGCGTGCAAGTGCCTGCGCGATGACTTCATTGGGCTCGCCTTCACCGATCCGATACAGCACCACGTTTCCAGGTTGGCACTCCGCCGCATCCTCCACACAGTCCGACCAACGCAGGTCTTCGCAAGCAAAGAAGCGGGACTCGGGCAGGACGGATGCCAGCATCAACGGCGCAGACGGTGCATCCTCATCGAATTCGAAGTAGTCGATCGATGCAGAGGTCATCACTGGTGACTTGCAGGACGATGCAAGCGAATGCTTGGCCGTCTGGTTGCCTGTGGTCGTGCGAAAAGAAACGGTTTGACGGTCGTCGAACGCGTGTCGCATGGGATGGCCTCCGTGCACATCGTGGAAATTCAAACGTGGCGGACACGAAGGCGATCCATTCGCCTCGGGGTTGCATCCGCGATAGATCCAGATTGTTCGCAGATCCAAGAATGGGTCAATACGAATATTTTGCCACCGCGCCAAAGCACTCTCATTTGGTCACGGAAACAACAGAGATGTCTCCAAGCCGAACGCGATTGAAGGTGTGATTTTCATCGCAACCCGACGCGTGAGTTTTGAAGTTGCGCTTTTACGGTAACCCGAAGCGTGAGCGAGGGATTTAGGGTGTGAACGGGATCCCTCGCTCACGCTTCGGGTTACCAAAAAGCAATCGCTCAGGCAAAAGCGAAGCTTCAAAAACCCGACACATCGCGCGGTGAATCAAAGAATTCCGGCGTCGCGCAACATCATCTGTAAATCATCCCAGGCCGCTTTCTTGGCGGCGGGATTTCGCAACAGATAAGCCGGGTGATACGTCACCACGACTTTGCTATCAAAGTGCTGGTGAAATTTTCCTCGCAACTGTCCGACGGACAGTTTGGTTTCTAACAACGCTTGCGAACTGACGGCGCCCAAACAAACGATGTATTGCGGACGCAACAGATTCAATTGAGCACTAAAATACTCGCGGCAGTTTTCAATCTCAGTCGGTTCCGGGTTGCGATTGTTCGGCGGGCGACACTTGACCGAGTTCAGGATGTAGACGTCTTCGCGGTCAAAGGTGCAGGCCTGGATCATCTTGGTCAACAGCTGGCCGGCCTTGCCGACAAACGGCCGCCCCGACAAATCTTCGTCGCGCCCAGGAGCCTCCCCAAAGAACACGACTTTCGGCATCACACTGCCTTCGCCGAACACCGTTTGTGTTCGACACTTGGCCAGAATTTCACAGCGGGTGCAGACCGCGGCTTGGGCGGCCCAGGCGGCCAGCTGCTCGGTTCGCTCGGCGGCGCTTAAACTGGCGCCGGGATAGGCCCCTGCGCTGCCACTCGGGGCGGCGGCTCGCTGAATCGGCCGGGGTGCAGCAGTTTCCGCTGGCGCAGGGTTTTCAGCTGGCGCAGTGACTGGCGGAGCGTCGGCCATCGGGGTGGAGACGGTTGAATCCACCGCCGTCACCGCCGGATCGGCGACCGTGCCGGGATCGGTTTCCGAGCCCGAAAACTGGAATTCTGCGGCCAAGCGGTCGCTGTTTTCCGCAGCGGGTACCGGCAGCCACTGGACGCCTAAACGCTGCAGATGCTCGGCCAAGCCGCCGACTTGGTGCAAGATCGAGGCCGGTTGCAGCGATTCGTTGGGATAATCTTCGTTGGGCATACCGGTCATAGATAACACACGGCCTACTTGTTTTGCACCACGGTGTTTAACATACCCGATTGGCACACCCTCCATTTTGTCTCATACAGTCCGACCAGCTAGCTCCATGGCCATCCCCAAAGTCGCAATCGTTGGCCGACCCAATGTCGGCAAAAGCAGTCTGTTTAACTGGCTTGCGCGCCGGCGTTTGGCAATCGTCGACGATTATGAAGGCGTCACGCGAGATCGCATGACGACGATGATCGAATACGAAGAAAAGTATTTCGAACTAACCGACACGGGGGGGTTGGGGATCGAGGACGCAGACGACTTGACGGCGGATGTCCGCCATCAAATCGAACTGGCCATCAATTCGGCCGACGTGATCCTGTTGGTCGTGGACGTGCAAACCGGTCTGATGCCGCTGGACCAATTGGTGGTGGACCGGCTGCGAGGCGTCGAGCGGCCGGTGATTTTGGTGGCCAACAAGGCTGACCAAACGCACCACGACACCTTGGCGGACGAATTCCATCGGCTCGGCCGTGGCCATTTGGTAACCGTCAGCACCACGCAAAACCGCAACCGTGACGAATTGCTGGAATTGATCCGCGATCGGCTGCCGCCGTCGGACGAAACCGCCACCGAAGCGACGATGAAGTTGACGATCGTGGGACGCCGCAACGTCGGCAAAAGCACCTTCGTCAACACCTTGGCGGAAACCGATCGGATGATCGTCAGCGAAGTGCCTGGCACCACCCGCGACAGCGTCGACGTGCACTTCGAAGTCGACGGCCAAACCTTTATCGCCATCGATACGCCCGGTTTGAGAAAGCGGAAAAGCCAACGCACCGACCTGGAGTTCTACGGCATGCACCGGGCCCAACGCAGCATCCGCCGCGCCGATGTGGTGCTGATGTTCTTTGACGCCAGCGAAACGATCAGCAAAGTCGATAAACAGCTGATCGGCTACGTGATCGAAAACCACAAACCCTGTATTTTTGTGGTCAATAAATGGGACCAACTGATCGGCACCGTCCCCACCGACCGCTGGGTAAAATACCTGCGTCGAACCTTCCCCACACTCGCCTATGCTCCGATCGCATTCATCACCGGCCAAACCGGAAAGAACGTCAAAGCTCTACTGAACCACTCGACGATGCTGTTCAAACAAGCCCGTGAACGAGTTTCAACGGGGCAATTGAACCGGCTGCTGCGCAGTGCGATCGAAGCCCAGCAGCCACCGCTGTACCAGAACCGTCGCCCCAAGATTTTTTATGCGACGCAGGTGGCCACCGAGCCGCCGACCATTGTCATCATGTGTTCCGAACCCAAAGCGATCGCAAACGACTACCAGCGTTACTTGCTGAGTGTGATGCGAGACCATTTGAAGTTCGGCGAAGTACCGATTCGTCTGTACCTGCAGAAACGAACCCGCAACGACGGCGAAGACGCGATCAACCGTGGCTGATTCCAAGGCCGACATCCGATGAACTCCAGTGACCGCATCGCCAGTGGCAGCATCGTTCGGTTGATTGTCCTGGCGGTGGTCGCCGTCACTCTGGCGGCGGCGTCCGGGCGTCTGGTCGCTCACGCGGTCAACGATACGCCTAGCTATCTGGAGTATCCGTTTGGCTCGCTGACCGATGCCCTGCTGTCGATCCGGACGCCGGGCTACCCGCTGTTCTTGGCCCTGGCCAAAGCGACCGTCGGTATCGCGGCTGTACCGTTGTTGCAACTCTTGTTGCATACGATTGCGTCGTGGATGTTGGGCGAAGAACTGATCGCTCGCAAGATGCCAATTCGTTCGGCTTTGGCAGCGGCGTTCTGTGTCCTGCTGGGCTGCACCGCAAGCGATCACATCAGCACGCTGGCAACCGACGCGCCCGCGGTTTCTCTCGCCGTCATCACAGCCGTCTTGCTGATGCGCAGCACACGCACCCGATCGACCACAGCAGCCATCGGCTGCGGCCTACTCGCGATCGTAACGATCTTTGTACGCCCGGCATATCTGTTTCTGATCCCCTGGTTGGCCGTCACCGGTTGGTTGCTTGCGAACAAGGCCCCGGTGTCCGCCGATCGAGATCCTCCGCAGCGGACCGGGCGTTGGCTAGGCATGGGGATTGCGGTCGCCGTCGGCTTGGTCGTGCTGAGCTGGATGACACTGCGAAAATCCGTCGTCAACGACTTTGGCATCCTGCCGTTTGGCCACCAAAACCTGTCGGCAATCTTGGTCCAGACCGTGCCGACCGACCGATTGCGGCACTTGGACGGCCCCGGCGGCGAACTGGCAAAGCGAGTCGCCGAGGGGCTTACCGAAGGCGGGTACGAGTTGCCGGTCGAAGGCGGCGGGCCGCTGCCCACGCTGACGTTGGAATCGCAGTGGGGCGACATCAATTACAACGTGATTTGGCCACTGGCAAAACAATTGGAACAGGCCGACGAGCAAGACGGCCAGCAGGATGCCAGGCAAATCCGAGTGCATCGGCGAATTGGGGCCATGAACCGCGCAATCTTGGCCGATTCGCCGCGTGGCTACGTGCTGTGGTTAGGCCTGGCGCTGCGTCGAGCGGCGTGGGGCACTGCCGCCAATCTCACGATGCACCCACTTTTCCTGGCCAGCCTATTGGCCGGCATGGGATGGTTGTTGTATCGAGCCACTGCGGCGCGGCCGATCGTTCCGCTGTGCCCGCCCGCGGGCTGGGCGGCACTGGTGATCGTCGGCATCACATTTGTCATTTTCAACGATGCGTTTGTGATTCTAACCAGCCCGCCAATCGGTCGCTTTGCCGACGCCGCAGCGATCTTTCTGCCAGCGATCATCGCCAGCCTAGTCGTGGGTTGGGAAAGTCAAGCGTGACCGCCACCCTAGGTTGCCTCTCAATCGCGGAGACGATCGGGCGCTCTCAATCGCGGAGCGATGTCATTGGTTAGCCAGGGGTGAAACCCCTGGATTGGTCGACAACAAACCGCGCAGTC
>NZ_JAMYFE010000129.1 GCF_024129865.1 Stieleria tagensis
GTGGCCGTTCCAGCTACGGTGGGATGGAACGTAGCTGATCCCGCCAGGGTTCAGTTGGTCTGGTGTGCGTGCGGTGGAGGAGATCTGAACCGTGGCCGGTCCAGCTACGGAGGGAAGGAACGTCGCTGATCCCGCCAGGGTTCAGTCGGCCTGATGTGCGTGCGTTGGAGGAGATCTGAACCGTGGCCGGTCCAGCTACGGTGGGAAGGAACGTAGCTGATCACGCCAGGGTTCAGTTGGTCTGGTGTGCGTGCGATGAAGGAGATCTGAACCGTGGCCGGTCCAGCTACGGAGGGAAGGAACGTCGCTGATCCCGCCAGGGTTCAGTCGGCCTGATGTGCGTGCGTTGGAGGAGATCTGAACCGTGGCCGGTCCAGCTACGGTGGGAAGGAACGTCGCTGATCCCGCCAGGGTTCAGTCGGTCTGGTGCGCGTGCGATGAAGGAGATCTGAACCGTGGCCGTTCCAGCTACGGTGGGATGGAACGTAGCTGATCCCGCCAGGGTTCAGTCGGTCTGGTGTGCGTGCGATGGAGGAGATCTGAACCGTGGCCGGTCCAGCTATGGTGGGAAGGAACGTGTCGGGGCTCGCGGATGCTGCGAAAATCGTTAGCTGGATTTTTGGTAGATCGCGGTCAGCAACGACTCGGTGTCTTTGAATTTCTTCTTGCCTGCGATCGCTTCGTCGATCAGTCGTCGCGCGTCGGCTTCGCTGTGACCGAGTGTGATCAGCGCGTCGAACGTTTCGCTGACGACTTGGTTGGCCAGTGAATCCGTTTCGCCGGCCGGTGTGACCTGGTCGACCATCAGTGCGAAACGCGGCATCTTGCGACGCAATTTGGCAATGATTCGTTCGCTGGTCGCCGGCCCGACCCCTGGCAGGGCCGATAGGCCTTTGGCGTCTTGTTGTTCGATCATCACGGCCAGTTCTTTGACCGGACGCACCATCGCTCGCAGTGCTTTCTTGACACCCACTCCATCAACGCTGCAGAACAGGTCAAAGAATTGTCGCTCGGGTTCGGTGGCGAATCCGACCAGTCGCGGTGTCAGCCGACCGCCGCCTTGCGCATTGCCTTCGATATAGTCCATTGTGTGCAACTTGATGTCCTGACCGAGTTGCGTTTGCAATTGTCGACGGGTGTAGTCGCCGACCAGGACTTCGTATTCGAACGGTGCGGATTCGATCACGATCGATGATTCGGTGACGTGGGTTAGTTTTCCGGCAATGGTCAGGATCACGAATCGTTTCCAGGCAAAGAAGGGGTCAATGGAGCAGGTGACGTCGCTGTTGGGGCAAGCCATCCGCAGTTGGAAATCAGGCTAGCAGCGGGTTGTGACTGAGATGGAATCCGCAAATCGCAATCGCCAGCGCATCGGCGATGTCGGCCGGCTCGGGGACCTCGTGCAATTTCAGTTGCAGTTTGACGGCCAGCTGCATTTGGCTTTTGGGGGCATGTCCGTTGCCGGTCATGACCTTTTTCACTCGGGTCGGTTCAAAGCTTTTGACGGGAACGCCAGCGGACCCGGCGGCCAGGCAGATGACGCCGCGGGCGTGGCCCATCAGGATCGCAGTGGTGGGCCGCGAATAATGGGTAAACAGTTGTTCGATGGCCATAAAATCGGGACGATGCTGTTGCAGGATCTCCGTCATGCCGGTGTGGATTTCCAACAACTTGTCTTCGATCGCTGCTTTGGCTTTGCTACGAACGATCCCGGCTTCGATCAACTGGAATTGCCCTTTCTGGACACGGATCACACCGTATCCGCTGGTGTTCAATCCGGGATCGATGCCCAGAATCGTGACCGGCGGCTGGTTTGCTGCGGCGCCGCCCAGCTTGACCGCCGCGGTGGGATTCATGAGGTCAATTCCCAACTGGTGCCTTCTTTTTTGTCCAGCAGCGAGACGCCCAGTTCGCCCAGGCGGTCGCGGATCGCATCGCCGGTGGCGTAGTCCTTGCGCTCGCGGGCTTCTTTGCGAAGATCGATCAGCAGGTGGATCGTTTTGTCCAGCAGGGCTTGGGAGTCATCGTCGCCTCCGCCGGCGATCGGTGGTTTGACGAACAGCCCCAGCACGTTGGTCAGTTCTTTCAGGGTTCGCAGTGCGGAGACCAGCGAAACAACGCTGGGCGAATCGACATCGGCTCCGGCGGCCAGTGCGTTTTCGTCGATGAATCGATTCAGCAATCGCAGCCAGTCGAACAAGGTGCTGATCGCCAACCCGGAGTTAAAATCATCGTCCATCGCGGTCAAGAATTTTTCCCGCAGCTGCTGGGCTTGTTGCAGCAGTTGATCGTCTCCCGGATCAAAGTCACCTTCGCTGCGAGTTCGGGCGGGATTCAAATCCGAGTCGTCGTAGAACGATCGTCCACTGATTTCTTCACAGCGGTCAAACAATCGATAGAAACCGTCGAGTGCCGTACCGGCCTCTTCCAAGCCTTCTTCGCTATAAACGATCGTGCTGCGATAGTGAGTCCGCAGCAGGAAGAATCGGATGCGGGTGCCGGTGTGCCGGCGGATCAAACTGCTCAGACCGCCGTCGCCTTTGGAGCGACTGATTTTTCCCGCGGCGGCTTGGTCAGCATCGGCGATGTCATCGGCGGTTTCGCTCTCGCGATCGCTTTTGCCGCCCACCTTGCCTTTGGCGGGAGCCCGCATCAGTCCGTTGTGCATCCAGTACTTGACCATCGGGGCGTCATGGCAGCAGCCGCTTTGTGCCAGTTCGTTTTCGTGGTGGGGGAACAGCAGATCCAATCCGCCACCGTGGATATCAAACGTGTCGCCCAAGATTTGGTGACTCATCGCCGAGCATTCGATGTGCCAGCCGGGGCGTCCGGCGCCCCAGGGGCTGTCCCAGGAAATCTCGCCAGGCTTGGCGGATTTCCAGAGTGCAAAATCGCCGGCCGAACGCTTCTTGGCCGCCGCGCCGCCGCCTTCGCCCTGTTGGTCATCCAGGTTGCGGTTAGACAGTTGACCGTAGTTGGGGTCTTTGACCACGTCAAAAAACACATCGCCATCGACTTCGTAAGCGTGATCTTTTTCGATCAGCTGCTCGATGAATTCGATGATGTGCGTCATGTGATCGGTCGCCCGCGGCATGTAATCGATCTGGTTGACGCCCAATTCTCGCAAATTGGCCAAGTAGTCCGCGGTCATTTCGGTTGCGATTTGCGAGACCGGGATGCCGCGTTCCTTGCTCTTGTTGATCAACTTGTCATCGACATCGGTGATGTTGACGACCCAAGTGACATCGTACCCGCAGTACCGCAGGTAGCGTTTGACGGTGTCGAAAATCACCGGTCCGACCATGTGGCCGATGTGGGATTCCGCGTAAACGGTGGGTCCACACAGGTAGATCCCGACCGCTGGCGGCGCGATCGGCTGGAACGGCTCTTTCGTTTTGGAAAGGGTGTTGTAAACGCGAAGTTGGCTGGCGGGGTGAGTCACGGTGGTCAAAGGGCGGTAGTTGAGTGACGATGCGTGTACGGTTGCTGAATGAAGATGGGAATTGTAGGGATGTACCGCAGACAAGCCGAGCCCGATTTGGGGTCTGTCCCCGGGCGATTTGATTCGTCAGGGATTTTCGGATTTGTGCGGCAACTTGTGCACCATTTGTGAGCTAACGTTCAGCGATTCACGGATCCGAAAGACCTGAGTCGGCGAGTTGGCTGATGATCGATTGGTCCAAAATGGGCGTCTTTGCCCGGTTTTGGAGCCCCCTTGTGCGACCTCCTCATTGACCAAACCGGTTGTCGCAAATAGATTTAGGCCCGCTCGGCGGGACCAGGTGATTGAATCGGGCGACTATGGCGACTTCCCTGATCGGGAACTCGCGGCTTCACCATGCCGAGCCAAACGCCCCCGATTCCATCCGGATGTCTACTAATTTCCTCCGAGTTTTGCGGCAATCGCCTCCGATTTCCGCCGCGCACTCACGCCCCTTCTGAGACGGTTTCGATAGAGAACAACCATGGCGAACAAGATGGTCTATTACTTCGGTAAAACAAAAACCGAAGGCAAAGGCAAACCCAAAAATCTGCTCGGCGGTAAAGGATTGAACCTAGCCGAGATGACTTCGATCGGCCTGCCGGTCCCTCCCGGATTCACAATCACCACCGAGGTCTGCGATCAATACGTCAAAGGCGGCGAGAAACTGCCCGAGGGGTTGATGGACGAGGTCGGAAAAGCCGTCAAAAAGCTAGAGAAAGAGCTTTCCAAGAAATTCGGTGACGATTCGAATCCGTTGCTGGTCAGCGTTCGCTCGGGTGCCGCGGTCAGCATGCCCGGCATGATGAACACGATTCTGAACCTGGGGCTCAACGACACCGCAGTGGAAGGTTTGGCCAAGGCCACCAAGAACGAACGGTTTGCCTACGACGCCTATCGTCGTTTGATCAACATGTTCGGCGACGTGGTGGTGGGCATGGACCATCACCAGTTCGAAAAAGCATTCGACAAGATTAAAAAGAAGTACAAGGTCGACGACGACACCGAGGTCCCCGCCGAAGGGCTGAAAGAGTTGTGCGAAGCCTACAAGGCCGTCTTCAAAGAGCACACCGGCCACGAATTCCCTCAGGATCCAGTGACCCAACTGGAATTGGCTATCAAAGCCGTTTTCGGTTCCTGGAACACCGAACGTGCGGTCAAGTACCGCGAGATCGAAGGCATTCGCAACCTGCTCGGTACCGCCGTCAACGTGCAGTCGATGGTCTATGGAAACATGGGCGATGATTCCGGCACCGGCGTGGCGTTCACCCGCAATCCGAACACCGGCGAAAACAAGTTCTACGGCGAATTCCTGATCAATGCTCAGGGTGAAGACGTCGTGGCTGGGATCCGCACCCCGCAACCCGTTGCGGAAATGCCCAAGTGGAATCGTGCGATCCACAAAGAATTGCTGGATATCAAAAAGACACTCGAAAACCACTATGCAGAAATGCAGGACATCGAGTTCACGATCGAACGTGGCACACTGTACATGCTGCAAACACGGTCCGGAAAACGAACCGGGATCGCCGCGGTCAAGATCGCTTGTGACTTGGTCAAAGAAGGCCTGATCGACGAAAAAGAAGCGGTGATGCGGGTTCCCCCGAATGCGCTGACCCAATTGCTGTTGCCCAGTTTCAAGACCACCGCGCGGAACGCCGCCGAAGTCTTGTGCAAAGGTATCAATGCGTCGCCCGGTGCTGCTGTCGGCATGATGGTGTTCACCGCCGAAGAAGCTCGCGAGCGGAAAGACGCTGGCGAAGACGTGATCCTGGTTCGCCGCGAAACCAGCCCCGAAGACGTCGACGGCATGAGTGCCGCCGTCGGCATTTTGACCAGCACCGGTGGGGCGACCAGCCACGCCGCTGTGGTCGCTCGCGGGTGGGGCAAGTGTTGTGTCGCCGGTGCCGGTGACGTTCACATCGACGAAAAAGGCAAGAAGATCAAGGTCAACGGAAAGACCTACAACGGCAAAGTGATGATCAGCCTGGATGGAACCACCGGCGAAGTCATGCTGGGTGCTGTGGAAACACAGGAACCCAAGTTGTCTGGCGACTTCTCGAAATTGATGAAGTGGGCCGACCAGTTTCGCACGATGAATGTTCGCACCAACGCCGATTCGCCGGCCGATAGCAAGCGTGCTCGTGACTTTGGTGCCGAAGGCATCGGACTGTGCCGTACCGAGCACATGTTCTTTGAACCCGATCGCATCATCCACATGCGTGCGATGATCTTGGCCGAAGACGAAGACAAACGTCGTGAATCGCTGAAGAAATTGCTGCCGTTCCAACGCAAAGATTTCGAAGGCATCTTCAAAGCCATGGACGGACTGAGCGTGACGATTCGCTTGCTGGATCCGCCGTTGCACGAATTCCTGCCGCACGAAGCCGGCGCGCAAAAGGAAATGGCCGCTCAGTTGGGTGTGAAACCCGCCGACATCAAGAAACGCAATGAAGCGCTTCATGAAGCCAACCCGATGCTCGGCCACCGCGGTTGCCGTTTGAGCATCACCTATCCCGAAATCCTGGAAATGCAGGTTCGGGCGATCACCGAAGCGGCCATCAACTGTGCCGGCAAGAAGATCAAGGCATTGCCGGAAATCATGATTCCGCTCGTCGGAACTTACAAGGAATTGGCGCTGTTGCGAAAGAAGGTCGAAGAGACCATCGCGGCGACCGTCGAAGCCAAGAAGTTCGAGGGCGATCTGAATATCTCCATCGGTACCATGATCGAAATCCCACGGGCTTGCCTGACGGCTGATGAAGTCGCCGAGTACGCGGACTTCTTCAGCTTTGGCACCAATGACCTGACCCAAATGACATTCGGCTACAGCCGTGATGATGTCGGTGGGTTCTTGCCCGATTACTTGGAGCAAGAAATCCTGGAAGTCGATCCGTTCCAAGCGCTCGACCAAACCGGTGTCGGCCAACTGGTCGAAATGGGTGTCCAGAAAGGTCGTTCGACCAAGCCCGATTTGAAAGTCGGTATTTGTGGCGAACACGGCGGCGAGCCCAGTTCGGTTGAATTCTGCCACCGTGCCGGATTGAACTACGTCAGCTGCAGCCCGTTCCGCGTGCCAATCGCACGTTTGGCTGCTGCTCAAGCAGCGATCAAAAACAGCTAGTTCGAATCGAACCTGCTAGCGTTTCGCAAACACTGCCGGCCCATCCGCCGGCAGTGTTTTTTAATAGGCCCGGTGCAACCTGGCGGAGATCGAGTTGCAGGTAGCGCCAGGTTTCACCTGGCCTACTCTACTGCCTATCGGCCCATCCGCTGTCGGTGTTTCTTAGTAGGCCAGGTGCAACCTGGCGGGGATCCAATTGCAGGCAGCGCCAGGTTTCACCTGGCCTACTCTACTGCCTGTCGGCCCATCCGCTGTCGGTGTTTTTTAGTAGGCCCGGTGCAACCTGGCGGGGATCGAATTGCAGGCAGCGCCAGGTTTCACCTGGCCTACTCTACTGCCTATCGGCCCATCCGCTGTCGGTGTTTTTTAATAAACCCAATACAACCTGGCGGGGATCGAATTGCAGGCAGCGCCAGGTTTCACCTGGCCTACTCTACTGCCTATCGGCCCATCCGCTGTCAGTGTTTTTTAGTAGGCCAGGTGCAACCTGGCGGAGATCGAGTTGCAGTCAGCGCCAGGTTTCACCTGGACTACTCTACTGCCTGTCGGCCCATCCGCCGGCAGTGTTTATTAGTAGGCCCGGTGCAACCTGGCGTGGATCGAATCGCAGTCAGCGCCAGGTTTCACCTGGCCTACTCTACTGCCTGTCGGCCCATCCGCCGGCAGTGTTTTTTAGTAGGCCAGGTGCAACCTGGCGGGGATCGAATTGCAGCCAGCGCCAGGTTTCACCTGGCCTACTGGACTTGCAGGCAGTGGCGGTTGGCCATGCTGATGCCGCTGACGATTGCGCCGACAATGCCCACGAATCCTTGGTCGGTGCCGCACAGAAAGACATTGGGCAAATGCGTGGTGCCATCCAGTTGCTTTTGCGGCGCCCCATAGACGGCGCCGTTGTCATGCCAGGTGAAACGGCGGATGGTTTTGGGGGTGAACACGTCGGTGTCGACCACATAGCGGCGAAAGTCCGGCATGAACCGGACCGACGAAGCCACGGCGGCTTCATATTGCCGTACTTTTTCGGCTTGGTATTTGTCGTCCGGCAGCGCACACCAGCGGTCGTGGTTGGCCAGCGTGGTGATCCGTACGACCCCGTCGGGCAACTCGCCTTCATCGCCGTCATAGATGTAGTTGTTTGGCGAACAGATCACACCGGTGCGAGCGTCGCACAGTGAGTGTTCCGGACGGCTCCAATGAAACGATTCGCTGTCGTTGTAGAACACGATCGTGCGGTCAAATCCAAACGACTGCGGCATCCGATCGAGCACCGAAATCGATTCGATGAACGACAGTTTTCCGGCCCGCGCCACGTCGACTTCGGTGATGTCGTCGCACATCCGCATGGTTTCCACGTTGCCGGCTGAGGACAGGATGCGTGTACCGGTCAATTCGGTGCCGTCGTCCAAAACGACGCCGACCGCGCGGCCGTTGTCGACATGGATCTTTGCCACGCCGCTACGGAGTTTCAGTTCGCCGCCGAGCCCACGAAATTTGCGGACCAGGTTTTTCAGGATCATGCGGACGCCTTTAAAGGGCCGCCCAAAACCCTCTAGGTAACAGGCCCGGAACATGATGCAGAACTGGCCAAAGTCCATGTCGTTCTCGCGGGCGTTGCCGTACCACATCAGCGGGCACAGCAACATTTCGATCAGCAGCGGTTCGCTGATGTGTTCGGCCATCACCTCGCGGGCCGAGCGCATGAACCGCTGGTCGCCGCCGTCCATGTCGGAATAGTCCAGCAGCGAATCGCACAACGAGCGAAAGCCGTCGATCTGGCCGGGAAACCGCTGTTCGATCTCGGTTTCCAACAGTTCAATGTCGTTGGTGAAGTCCAGCGAGACACCGGGGAATCGGATCGAGGAACCGATTTGTTCGGCCAGTTTGAAGTCGTCCCAGCGGAACCGCAGTTGGCGAATCAATTTGGCCAGCGGGCCTTTTTTATCGCCGCGTTTGGCGAAGTTGGTCATCGCGTGCAGACCGACGTCGTAGTCGCGGCCGCCCATGCGGTAAAACGAGTTCAGTCCGCCGATCGTGTAGTGCCGTTCGAGAATGCAAACACGTTGATCGAAGTGTGCCAAGCGTATTCCGGCGGCCAAGCCGCTCATCCCGGCACCGATGATGATTGTGTCGTAATGATCGCTGGCGTTGGACTCGGTCACGACTTCACAATGTCACGCATTTTGGGCTCCAGATACTCCACCGTGGATCCCATGCTGGCGAGTGCCCCGTAGTCTTCTTCGGGGATCTGGACGCGGTATCGCTTGCGCAATTCCATCACAATGTCCAAGAAATCCATGCTGTCCAATTCCAGCTGGTCGCGGAATGGCACGTCATCTTTCAAACCATCCAGATCTTCGTCCGGCGAGATGTCTTCAAGGATGTCCAGGATTTCGTCGCGGATTTCAGCGGGCGTCATTGCTATCTGGGGTCAAAGAAAGGCGGTGATCGTGGGTGGGAACTACCAAGCCTTGAATCTTAGCGGCAAACGCTCAGATGTCGAAGTGGCCGAAATCCCGGATTCTGTGGATTCGACGGCTTTCTTCCGACGAACGCCATTCTGCCGAGGGAGGGGATTAATCCAGCAAACCTCTGTTTTACGGTTTGAGGTTGCGCTTTGGCGTGGGGCATTGGTTTTTGGTAATCCGACGCGCCAGCGAGGGATCCCGTTTATGCCCTGAATCCCTCGCTCACGCGTTTAGAAGCCAGCGCTAAACTGACGTTTCAACTCAAAAGGATCGGCAAATCGCGACTTCGATCTGTTCACTCTCCCGCGGGGGAGGTCGTGCAGCTTCGCGCGTGCTACCCATTTGGAACCCCGGGTGAACTACAACAGTTCTGCGGTTGGCGCGCGCGCGCCCTTAGACCCTGCCGATGATGACGACGGAATTGATCCCCAGCATGCCGAAAGAGTTGTTCAGGATGTAGTCGACTTTGCGGTTCTCCTGGGCTTCGTTCAATACCAACCCGGGCAACCGGCAGCTCTCGTCCAGGGTGTCGACGTTGATCGTCGGGTGCACGACCGAGTCACGGAACGCGGGCAGGTTGCCGGCCAATTCCAGTGCTCCGGCGGCCCCCATGGCGTGCCCGATGTAGCTTTTGGTGTTGTTGATGCGAACGTTTTCGCACTCGCCAAACACCTCGCGCAGCGCCAGGCATTCCTGGGAATCACCACTGGAGGTGCCCGTTGCGTGTGTGCTGACCAAATCGATTTGGTCGGCATGCAAACCGGCTCGATCGAGCGCCATGTTCACGCATTGGGCCTGCCGTTCGGGGTTGGGCAGCACAAAATCGGTGGCGTCGGTGTTCATCGCATAACCGACCAGTTCGCCGTAGATTTCGGCGCCACGTCGCTTGGCATCGCTCAGCCGTTCCAGCGTGTACAGGCAACCGCCTTCGGCGACCACGATCCCACTGCGATCGACGTCAAACGGCCGCGAGGCTTTGGTCGGGTCGTCGTGGCTGGCCAATGCGTTCTGGCTGTTAAAACTGGCAAAAATCCCAAACGTGTGGATGCTTTCACTGGTGCCACCGGCGATCGCCAAATCACATTCGTTCAGGCGAAGCATTTGGGCGCCTTGAATGATCCCCGCATTGCCCGCCGCACAGGCGGCTCCGATGGTGTAGTGGGGGCCGGTGATCCCCATGTTCAACGCGATTTCGCCGGCCGGATTGTTGGCGACGGTCCGTGGATTGTGGTGATGCGACCAGCAACTGGTGTCGTAATCGAAACCTTTGATCACATAGATCTCGTTTTCCGTTTCCACGTTTCCGTGTTCGGTGACTCCGACATAGATCCCGACGCGTGACTTGTCGACGTTTTCCCAATCCAAACCGGAATGTTTGACCGCTTCGTTGGCGGTGTAAACGCCGACGCTGCCGGCTCGAGTGCCGCGGCGGACATCTTTTTTGGATTGATAACGCAGCGCGTCGAAATCACAGATGCCGGCCAGCGTTTTGCCAAAGTAACGGATCTCGTACGGTTGCACGCCGCTACGATTTTCCAGCAAGGCCTGGCGATAGGAATCCCAGTCATTGCCATTGGGTGACGTCAGACCGATCCCGGTGATGACGATGCGCTGGTCGTCGGGCAATTCAGAAGCGCGATTTGGAGCTATCAATTTATTTGTATTATCAGAATCAGGGTCCGCCAGGTCTGGCAACTTCAGCGAACGAGCGTACCAGTTGGGAAATAACCGATCAATGGTCGCCTGATCAACGCTTGGCATCCTCGCTAGACTGCAACGATGTCACTGATTCCCCCCACCCGACCGATTGAACAAGTCCGGCAGCGCTGTCGCCAGACGCTGGATCAAGTCCGCGGTGAATTATTAGACGCCAGGCATCCCCAAGGCCACTGGACGGGGCGATTGGCGTCATCGGCGCTCAGCACCGCCACGGCCGTTAGCGCGATGGCGGCTGTGTTGGTCAGCGAGTCTCGCGGCGGTGTGACGGGGACAAGCGGTGGCACTGCGGCACAGCCGGCCGACCCGGGGCAGCTGCGGCCGTTGGTTCGCAGCGGCATGCAATACCTGGCCGGTCAACAGAATGCAGACGGCGGATTTGGTGACACCGATCGCAGCCATTCGAACATTGCCACCAGCTACTTAGTGGCCGCCGCGTCGGCGTTGGCGTTGGCGGTCGGCGAAACCCCGCTGAGTGACGATTCGCTGGACCGATTGAACCGTTATTTGGACAGCGCCGGGCGATTGGAGGGGCTGCGAGAGCGGTACGGCACGGACAAAACGTTCGTGGTCCCGATCATGAATAACATGGCCATCGCCGGTTTGATTTCTTGGGACGATGTCGCGGCACTGCCGTTTGAAGCGGCGATCTTTCCGCAATCGATGTACCGGTTTTTGCAGATGCCGGTGGTCAGCTATGCGATCCCGGCATTGGTCGCGATCGGCCAAGCACGACACTTTTTGGGGCGTCGGGCATTCTGGCCTCTGCGGCAGATCCGTGCACGGTGCATTGCGCGGACACTTGGGGTTTTGGACAGCATGCAACCCGAGAGTGGTGGCTATCTGGAAGCGACTCCGTTGACCGCGTTTGTGGTGATGAGTTTGGCGGCGACCGATCGCTGCGGGCTGGCCGTGGTGCAAAATGGCCTGCGTTTTCTAAAGTCATCGATGCTGCCCGATGGCAGTTGGCCCATCGACACCAATTTGGCGACTTGGGTGACATCGCTTTCGATACACGCCTTGGCCGCGGATCCGGACGATGACGGCCGCTGGTATAGCGACGCCCTGGCCCGCTGGCACTTGGATTGCCAACACAAACGGCGGCATCCCTTTACCGGTGCCGAACCCGGCGGTTGGGGCTGGACCGATCTGTCCGGTGCGGTTCCAGACAGTGACGACACACCGGCCGCCATCTTGGCGATTGAGCAAATGAAGCCTTTCGCCTCGCGGGAACTCAAGCGCGAAATGAATGTCGCATCCCAAGCCGGCATCGGTTGGTTGTTGAAATTGCAGAATCGCAACGGTGGCTGGCCGACGTTTTGCCGTGGCTGGGGGAAATTGCCGTTCGATCGTAGCAGCACCGATCTGACCGCCCACGCGATTCGCGCGATGGTTGCAACCGAAAGTAACGCAGAAAACAGTACCGCCCCCAGCCGAGCTGTGGCGCGGGGGCGTCAATTTTTGCGCAACCAGCAGAATGCGGACGGTTCCTGGATGCCGCTGTGGTTCGGCAATCAAGATCGCTCGGACGAATCGAATCCGGTCTATGGGACGGCCAAAGTGCTGATGGCCGCTGAAACGTTGCCCAACAATTCTTTGGACGCGTCTGCTGAATCGGCGATCGAATTCCTGATGGGTTGCCAAAACAGCGACGGTGGTTGGGGGGGCGGTGTTTCGCTGGCCGAAAAAATTGCCCCGGTCGATGGTGTGCGAGCGGGAAAAACGCCGCCGGAGATCGCGGGAATTGCTGCCGAATGCCCACCGGGGCTGGTCAGCAGCGTGGAGGAGACGGCGCTGGCGGTCGAGGCGTTGGCGGCATGCTTGCGACGCAATCGGGGGGGCGGATTGCCGGATCCCCTAGAATCCCAGACTGGCCGGTACGATTCGCCGCCGGGCGGGTTAACACAAGCGGAGGCGGATCCACAATCAATTCATGCCGCCGCTGGGAACGAACCCCTCCTGGCGTCTATACTACGCGGAGTCGATTTTCTGTCGCATGCGGTGGAGGATCGCCGCCACCGGATCGCTTGGCCGATCGGGTTTTATTTTGCCAAGCTCTGGTATCACGAAGCCCTCTACCCATTGATATTCACCGCCGCGGCACTGGGAACGTTTCTCCGTGCCACCGACGCGAACCATGACGATGAACGGTCTGAATCACTGAATTAGAATTCGGTCCCCTGTATTTCATCATCCCGCCCACCCGTCTCGCCTCGAGGTAATCGGTTTGTCGACCGGATTTAGCTCTTCCGATACCACACCAAATCAAACTGTTTCGGACACGTCTGGGAAGTCGCCCGCGGACTCCGGCGTGGTGACGCGTAGTAAACGTCGCAAGACCAGCCATTTGAAAGAGGTCCCCGAGACGCTGGAAATGCGTGAGAGTCTGCGCGCCCGGTGCCAACAGGTCGCCGACCGGCTGGACCGCAGCGTGCCGATGACCAAGGACGAACTGGAACAGATCTCTCGCCGAATGCTGGAGGAAGCCGATCTGCCAGAATCCTATTTGGGATGGGTGATGGTGATGATCAGCACCTCGTTTTGGCGTCATGCCCTGGAAGGCGTTCCGCCAGAACGACGTTTGTTCTTATTGCCGCACTGTCTGAAACACGCCGAAGGCTGCCCGGCCGAATACGACGAGTTCGGCATGAACTGCAAAGAATGCGGTGCTTGCAGCATCGCTGACTTTCGCGGGCTGGCCGAAGAAATGGGCTACCGCGTGTTGGTCGCCGAAGGGTCTCCCGTCGTGCTGAAGATCATCGTCGGCGGCTATGTCGATGCGGTCATCGGTGTGGCCTGTTTGAACGTGCTGGAAAAAGCGATCGACAAGGTCTTGTTGGCCGGGATTCCCTGCATGGCAGTGCCGTTGCTGAGCAGTGATTGCCGCAACACCAAAGTCGATGAGCCGTGGGTCGACCAGATGATTCGCACGCCGTACAAACCCGCCAAACAAGAAACCCGCAGCTATGTCCACCTGATGCGGGCCGCCGGCGATCTGTTGACTTCCGAAACACTCGATCGCGTTGCCCCTCGATTGCGTAGCAACGGGATCCTTGGCAGCGGTGAATTGAGCGCCGAATCAGTCGCCGGGATGGATGCAATCGCAGCCACCGAACACATCGCTTTTGATTTCTTGACCCGCGGCGGCAAACACTCGCGCCCGTTCATTACGATGGCGGCCTATGACGCGATGACCGGCGGCGAATGCACCGGCAGCGATGCGGCGATGGCATTGGAAAAATTGCCGCCCGCGGTTCGCCGCGCAGCACTCAGCATCGAAACCTTTCACAAAGCCAGCTTGGTTCACGACGACATCGAAGATGACGACGCGTTTCGCTACGGCCAGCCGTCGTTGCACAAAACCTTTGGCGTTCCCACGGCGATCAACGTCGGCGACTACCTGGTCGGAATGGGGTACCGATTGATCAGTGACCGATCTGCGATGGGCGGTGCATCGCCGGCGGCGCAGATCGACGTGCTGGATTGTCTGGCCGCCGCACACACGCGACTGGGCGAAGGCCAAGGCGCCGAACTGCTGTGGCGTGACGGCACCGACCGGCGGTTAACGCCCCTGGATGCGTTGAAGATCTATTCCTTGAAAACGTCTCCGGCGTTCGAAGCCGCCTTGTTCAGTGGCGTGCGTCTGGGTTGCGACGATGATGCCGAAGGCGATGCCAGCGGCAGCGCGGCCGCCTATCGCGACGCGATTCGAACGTTCAGCCGCAACCTGGGCGTGGCGTTCCAGATTCTCAATGACCTGGGTGACTTTGCCGGCGACGACGACAACAAACTGTCCGCCGGTGGGGATGTGTTTGGTGGACGACCAACGTTGTTGTGGGCGCTTGCACTGGAATCGCTCGACGCAGCCGGACAAGCCGAACTGTTGTCGCTGGCTGATTCGGAGTGTTCGCTCAGTGACTCGGCACGTTTGGCGGCGGTTCGTCGGTTGTACGAAAAAGCCGGTGTGTTTGAGACCGCGTTTCGACTGGTCGATAAACACCAACAGCGGGCCGAACAGGTAGCCGATCAGCTAGAACCCGAAGCACTGCGCCGCTTGCTGTACTTCCTAGTGGATACCGTATTGGAACGCCCCGAAATCAGTTCCCCAAAAATCGTCTCGTTGGGCGCCGTCGCAGCAGTTGTCTAGGTTTGATTGTCGCTCGATCCGAATTTCCGTTTCATCCCGTTTCTCCTGCGAGCAAGTAGATGGTTGCTGGGCTTTCCAGAGATGACGCCGACGTCAAAATCGAAACTTTGTTGGCGGAGTTTTATGATCCCGCGACGGGATTCGATGAATTGGGACGTTGCCAATCAGCAACCGATCTGCCGTCGCCCTACTCGGAATTGCTGGATCACAACGCACACATGACCGTGACGGTGGAATCGCACCATGGTGACAAGGTGGATGTCGTGGTCCATCGCCATCATCGGCACACCGACGAAGACGGTGATTGGTACGTTCGCGAGATCACGTTGCAGACCCAGACCACCGGACAGGTCGTGCAGTACGGGATCGTGCGATTGAACGTCGCGGCGCTTGCGCCAGAGGTTTGGAAACGAATCGAATCCCGGCAAACACCGCTCGGTCGCGTGTTGATCGAGCACAACGTGTTGCGCGAAGTCCAGCTGTGCGAATTGTGGGAAATCCAAGCCGGTCCGGCACTGGCAGGTTTTCTAAAGACCGACGTCGGTGAAACACTCTACGGACGCACCGCATTGATCTACTGCGACGGCGAACCGGCGATCGAACTGTTGGAAGTTGTCGCCAAGTAGACGCCCAGTCGGCTGGGCTTGCTTTGATCCGAACAGTTGTTCACACCACAGGTCCGCAGTCACCCCATCGGTTGGAACCATGACGTTGATTCGAGCTGCAATTTTGCTGAGTGTTGTCTGGGTCACCACTTTGGTGTGTGAAGCCCAATCCGCTGCCGACACGACCGCTGCCGATCGTCGCGCACTGTCGACGGGGGCTCGGGATGCGTTGCGCCAGCAGGACTACAAAACCGCGGCGCGGTTGGCCGGTGAACTGGCCGATGCAGCGACCGATGACGAGGATCGGCTGAGTGCCGCCGACACCCTGCTCCGCTGCGGCGACGTCCGCCGCGCTACCGAATTGTTCGATCAATACATTGCCGCCCAACCGCGTTCCAAACCGTACCTTTGGCAGCGCGGGATCGCGCTGTATTTCGTCGGTCGCTATGCCGACGGGGCGCAGCAATTCGAAGTGCATCGCAAAGTCAATCCGCACGACGTCGAAAATGCGGCGTGGCACTATCTGTGTGTTGCCAAACAGGATTCAGCGGCCAAAGCGAAACAGCTGTTATTGCCTGCGCCCAGTGATCCCAGGCCGCCAATGGAAGAGGTGTTAGCGATGCTAAATAGTGGAGACATTCAGGCAGTGAAAGATCGTATGGCCTCCTTTTCCGCAGCCGATCCCGATGCCAAATCGGCGCAGTTTTATGGCGAATTCTATTTGGGATTGTATGCCGACGCGCAAGGCGACCAAGCGGCCGCCAAAAAACACCTGTCCGCCGCCGCTAAACATGCCCCCGCCAACTACATGGGCGACATCGCCAAAGTCTACGCTGATCATCTGAACGCAACGGAAGCCGCACCGGTAGCCATTAAATAGAGTTTGGAGATTCAAGGGCGGTGCGTTCCCGTAGCTGGACCGGCCACGGTTCAGATCTCCTCCACCGCACGCACATCAGGCCGACTGAACCCTGGTGGGATCAGCGACGTTCCATCCCACCGTAGCTGGACCGGCCACGGTTCAGATCTCCTCCACCGCACGCACA
>NZ_JAMYFE010000013.1 GCF_024129865.1 Stieleria tagensis
TGTGGAGGATTTATCCGACCAAGTTTTAGTCACTGCTTTCACGCGATGTCAAATTCTTATTGCTTTATCCGACCCGTTGGCTCACACGACGAAAAACGCGGACCGAAGCATCCGATGGCAGGTACCAACTAAGTTTGCCACAGATAAATTGCGCTCGCAACTAGAACCAAAGTACCAAACCCGCGAAGGAAATCAGCTGGGTAGTTTCGATATTGCTGAGTCGTCCAACCATAAAATCCTGTCCAATCAGAAACTTCGTCGGGTGCCACGGCGCAAATGAATCCACCCAACGCAGCAAGTCCTGGAAGAAGTGCCTGCTCCATTGGATTAGTAGAAACCACTTGCCAGACGCAAAATCCCATCAACGAAAACACGATTCCGATGAATGCAATTTGATACCTGAGTTCGGCGAGAGCAATCTTAAGTCGATCGAACACGGTGTCGCGTGGGGCAGAAGGAATGGCGTTGCGCTACGACGGGCCTCATCCGTCGCGTAACGAGGCGCACTAATTTGCATAACGAAATGCGACCGATCCGGGTACCGGAGGTACCCGGATCCAACGGGCGTTGAACGTTGTCGACCATCACCTGGGTCGGGTTGGCGGGGAAGCGATCCGCGTCAGAATGATTCTATTGCAAAGGATCGCTGTGATGTCATTCCCGCAAGAGACAACTGCAGCGGGGGAGAGACTGCGGCGGGCGATGAATCCTTTGCACCTTCTACCTGCGTTTCCATGTACCAATCGGTCTATCCCCCACCCATTGCCTCGACCCAATGCTGTCGAAACGCCTGCAACCGAAGCTCCGCATACCACGACGGACACCGCTGATCTCAACGCTGAAATAAATCCCGCCAACTGATCCGATGATGCCAGAGTTTCTCGGCAACGCAACGTGCAGGCTACCGCACTACCGCACCGTCGACCGATTGCTATCTCGTCTCCGTGCCTTCGTGCCTCTGTGAGAGCCCCCCGGACCAATCGATCTCACGGAGGCACCAAGACACGGAGAATCAATGTTGATCCACACAAAGCGATTGAAGTCCACCCCTCGTTTCGGATGCTTGGTTGGTGTGGAGGATTTATTCGACCAAGCTTTGGTCACTTTCCGGTTCCAACCGCCAGGGAATCAACAATACAAATCGCACCGGAAGTGAAGGCAAACGGGTCGAGCACATTCGACTGGCAACACGAGGTCCACCGTCACCAAGACCGAGTTGCCCCCAATCCACCGAGCCTGCGAAACTGCGAAACTGCCGCCCCTCGGCATCACGCAACCGGCGTTCTTGAACAGAGAATTGAGCATCGGCTCGTCCGCTCAAATAGCCAGCCCCTCTTCAGGATCGATAGAGAACCAATGCCAACACCGCCGTGCTTTCATGCGATGTCAAATTCTTATTGGTTATTTTGCTTCGTCGATCGTTGCGTCACCAGACGAACCAAGTGCGGTGAGCAACGGGCCAAGAATTGCCTGATTTGATGCCACGTCTTCTGATCGACATGTACAACGAAGTTTGAACAGCGTGTTGGTCTGCGCCCAAACGTAGATATCAGAGGCGAGAACCATACCGTCAACTGTCAGATGATACTGTGACCACAATGCTTGTTGCGGTGAGTCGCCGAGTTGGACGGTTTTGGATTGCGTCTCCTCTGCATCCTGCCAATAGCCGAGTTGAACTGCCTGTTCGATCCCGTTTTTTGCGTGCCGCATCTCCTCATTGACGAGCGATGAATTGACGTCATTGGGAATTGAGGTGTGGCCGCGAGTGAACTGGTACAGCGTGACGGCTAATCCTGATTCATGCTCGTAGGCGACGGTAAATCCGTGATCAGCTGGCGGTAACGGTCGCATTTCAGTTTTTGACCACCCGGGTGGCGTGGCAAGAGTAATGATTGGTGCTGGCGAAACGGTGTTCTGTGCTTCACGTTCGGCTTCGGCAACAGCGTCGAGTAACTGCTGCCGCTCGGAAGATGAGATCTGAGACGGCGTGTCAGACGACGCTGGGTGAGAGCGATCGCATCCACAGATGCTGACGAGCAGCAAGGCGAGAAAGATCAGCGGCAGAAATGTGTGGTGCATCATTTGCAAAATAACGTCAGCCGTCACCGAGGACGGACGATGGATTTTCCACTTCAAAAACCACGCAAGCCGTCCTTCGGGCGAGTAGACCGGGGTCTCTTCGGTTTAGGTTAGGGTTTGTGTTCCCTGTTTGCCACAGGTTTCCCGAGCGTGGTCCCGGAAGATTCATGGCATCGGCATCGATCGACGCAAATTCATCGTTGGCAATCGATTGCGAGTAGCGGGCAGAAGAGCCGCCTGAGCGACTGTGGCTGGCGTTTTAGAGACCCAGCGTGGCTGTTCATCAACCCCGCCCGGGCGATTCCCGCAGGCTGCATCTTGCGCACCCGAGATGGGGGGATACAGAGAGCCTCTTTGCGACATTTGCGGCATCATGCTACGTTATTCGCGGGACGCTTTGTTACTGCAGGGCCGCTGTCTCCCTGGTCATTCCCACCTTCCTTTTCTGCGGAAGCTTTCACGCTTCTCAATCGGTAGCCTCTTGAAAGTCCCCCCGCGTATCAAACCACTGATCGAAGACGGGCTCGTCGACAAAGTCCTGGGCTCACTGATGAGCGGCAAAGAGGCCCAGGTCTTCTTGGTACGTTGCGGCGACGAGACTCGCTGTGCCAAGGTGTACAAGGATGTTGCCAAACGCAGTTTCAAGAACGCGGTGCAGTACCAGGAAGGCCGAAAAATCCGCAACAGCCGCCGACAGCGGGCAATCGAAAAGCGGTCTAAATTTGGCCGGGATCAACAGGAAGTGGTATGGCAACGGGCCGAAGTCGACGCGCTGTACAAACTCGCCGATGCGGGTGTCCGAGTCCCCAAGCCCTACGGTTTTTTCGATGGCGTGCTCTTGATGGAACTGATCACCGATGGTGAGGGCGGCGTGGCACCGCGACTGAACGACATCACCCTGTCGGCCGAACAAGCGGTAAAAGATCACGCCACCGTCATGATCTATGTGTTGCGGATGCTATGTGCCGGGTTGGTGCACGGTGACCTCTCGGAATTCAATGTCCTGCAGGACGAGACAGGGCCGGTCATCATCGACTTCCCACAAGTCGTCAATGCATCAGGCAACAACAATGCCAAGACGATGTTGCAGCGCGACGTTCGGAACATCACCCAATATTACGCACAGTTTGCTCCGCAGCTGGCGAAGACTCACTACGCCGAAGAGATGTGGGAACTGCACGAAAAAAGCGAGCTGGCCCCCGATCTGAAACTGACCGGCAAATTCAAATTTTCAACCGCAGCAGCCGATGTCGATTCTGTCCTGCACATGATCGACATCGCCTACGAAGAAGAACTGGACCGACAGGACCGATTTGAAAACGGCTGATTCAGCCACCTCGTCCACCAAGCCAGCGGGCAATCGGTCAATACCGCTAAATCGAGATT
>NZ_JAMYFE010000130.1 GCF_024129865.1 Stieleria tagensis
AAGTCCTGACCCTAGGCTAGGTGTGTCTAACGCCGTTGGCGTAAAGAGACCGCAAACATTGAGCGAAACTGCACGACCGCTGACGCGTCGCGCTTGCGATCAAAACGCACCTTCAAAACACCCTGGTCTGGTTGTTGGCCGGCGGCAGATGCCAGTGTTTCCACCTATGACGGCTGTGCGGGAGCGAGCGAATAGTCCGCTGCGTGGACCTATTCGGCGGCCGGAGTTGGAAATTGGGCCGCGAACCTAGGGCTTTTCCTATTTCCGGTTGCGCGGTTTGCGTAAACTAAAGGTATCTATTCCTGGTGGTCTGACGTTCGTTGTCTGCGAACCGACCGCTCGGCCGTGCACTCTACTTATCGTTCCTGCCCTATCTGCTCGCTCCAAGCCACGGTCGGTTTGCGAGCAAACGGCAGATTGTTTTGAGCCCGTCTCGATTATGAATCGCTCCGATTCGAAAACACACGTCTTGTCGTCGGCAATGATTGCTGCACGCGCGATGACGCTGCGATCGAATTGGCGCCGGCTGGCCGTGTCGGTGATCCTGGTCTTGGCGCTGATCGTCGGTTGGGCCAATCAGGGGGCGTCACAGCCGCCCGGGACATTTCCGCCGCCCGAACTGGTGCGGCCATCCGCCGTGACTCCCGAATCGGGCAAGATTCCGATCAAAGGGATTCTATTTTTGGATTCGGCGAAGAATCCGGTGTTGATGCCCGGAATGACCTACGAACAACTTCAGGCCTTGGAATCGGGGTCTAAAAGCCAGCGGCGGCGTTACATCTTTGACGCCGTCAAGATCGATGGTCGGGTCGATGGCAATCGGGCCCTGTTGACGGTCGAAGTTCGCTTGAAGGTCGAAGCAACCGCTGGCGACACGATTGCAATTCCCTTGGCCATGGAAAATTTCCATCGACTCGGCAGCACTGAATTCCTCTCTGGCGCAGAAAACGGCAACAAGCTCGCCGTGTCGGTTGACCAAGAATTAGGCGGTTACCAATTGTTGGCATCGATCCAGCGTGACACCGACGTGGTGTTGCGGATGCAGATGTCGGCGCGGGTGGAGACCGATTCGGCGCACTCGTTGGATTTTCGCCTGCCCCCGGCACCGATCGTGATCGACTTGGTCAGTGATTCGCGTGACGTCACCGGCGAGATCGCTAATCGCGATGACGAAGTGATTCGTACCACGTCCGATTCCGCCGGCCGCAGCCAGTTCACTGTCAATAGCAGCGGTGGTCGATTCACACTGCGCTGGGGCAAAATGGATCGTCCCGTTTCGGTGCCGTTGTTGGAGGCTGAGAGCATCGTCACGATGCAGTGGAATTCGCCACAGGATCAATTGATCCAAACGGTTGAAATGACCGTGCGTGATTTGCGCGGATCGGTGTCCAGTTTTCGATTTCGTCTGCCCAAAGATGCGGTGTTGGTTGACGACCCAAAACTGACAACCGGCGGACAATTTGGTCAGTTCGTCGAGCTATCCAAACCCGATCCGGCCGACAAGGAATTGTTCCAAGTCACGATTCCGAAAGAGGAACGACGGCAGCGAATTGTGTTGGATTTGCGTTTGCAATTGCCTAGCGACGGTCCTTCGGCCGCCAACGAATTGCCGTTCCAAATTCCCGTCGTGGTCGGTGCGCTGCGTCATCAGGGGACCATCGAAATCCAAGCCGGTGCGGATTATCGCTTGCGCTGGCGGCAGCGACCCTATGTACAAAACGTTTCCTCGGCTGCCGTTGATGAAACTGCATCGGATCAGCGTGTCTACACGTTTCGTTTCAATCGTGGCGCGTTCACGTTGCCGATGTGGTTGGACGCAACCAAACGTGAATTGCGTGTGACCAGCGATTGCGATTTGGAGGTCCGTGACAACTACGTCAATCTGACGATGCAAATCCGATCGATCGGCACCGGCAACCGGTCGCGTTTGCTGAGCGTTGATTTGGCCGACTGGCAGGCACCTCAAATCGTCAACGCGCTAACCGGCAACACGTTGCCGTGGTATGAATCGGGCGACGTCATTGAAATTGAGATGAGTACGACGGGGATGGAAGAGATTGCCCCGGTGATGATCCGTGCGCGGCGCTCGGTCGATCCGGCTGCCGATGGCGATCAACCGACGCAAGTCGCGCTGCCGTTGCCCCGTGTCGTCGGCAGTGGCGGTCTGCGCGATCCGGTCAGCATTCAACGCGCATTGGTTCGATTGACGGGGAAGAGTCGTCGATCGTTGGTGGTTGATCTGAAACGTTCCCGAAATTTGGAACGCAGCATTGCGGAAGAAACCAACAGTGGTGATCAAATTCGCAGCTTTGAAATCATGCCGCCGGAATCCGCGGCGCAGATCGTTGGCGAATTGGTTGAGCGTCCGCCACGATTGGATCTGGAGAACGCTGCCGAAATCAAACTTTCGGGCAACCGGTTGGAAACGATCGTCAACTGGAATATCGAAACACAGGTCGATCTTCAGGGCCGATTGCGAATCGCGATTCCGGGCACACGAACCACCGCAGCGGTCGCGCCATCGACCGACCCTGACCCCGCCGACGCGACCTTGTGGACGGTGATGGTGAATGATCAACGCGCCCAACTGCGGCCCGCTGATGGGAGTGACTCACAAACCGATCCGACCATGGGCGAATCATCGTTGTGGCCGGTGACACAGTATTACGACTTGGTTTCGGATGCCCTGACCGAAGGCAAAATGGATGTCCGTTTCCATTGTGTTTGGCCACTGAGATTTGATGAGGAAACCTTTGATGCCCGCACTGCGGTCGGGTTGCCCTATCCGTTGGTTGATGACATCACCCTGCGCAACGATGTGCTGGTGCAATTGATTGGCAATGACACCCACGAGATCACTTCGTCAAAACAGTCCCTGTCCGACAAGTTGTCGTTTCGAACCTTTCCGACCTCGCCGATCCCACTGCAGATCACGCCGCGATCACCGACGCAAAGCGATCTGGATATCGAAAAGATCCTGATACGAACAGCGATCAACGAGGTCTCGCAGCATGACGAGCTGATCGCCAGTGTGGTCGGTGCGGGAGAATTCGAACTGCGTCTCCGCCAACCTGGTCAGACCGATGTGGAGGTCAATGTAAACGGTGTTCCGGCTGCATTTAAATTGATCGAAGATCGTGTGGTCATCGGTATCCCGTCGGATGCCCAGCGGCATTTGATTGATGTTCGGTTATGGGTTGATCGCAGCAGCCTGGGGCTGTTTCAAGAGATTCGACCATTGTCGTCTGTCGGTCCGGGCGCCGCCCAGATTTATTGGCAATTGACGGTGCCGGCCGACAGCCATTTGGTTTGGGCGACCGCGTCGGTGGGGCGTGCCATGCAATGGGTCTATGACCGTTGGCGATTGGTGCGCCGTCCGTTGCTGACCGATACCGAATTGATCAATCGCGTCGCGACATCTGACATGGCCGCGCTGCAGCCGAGCCCGATGCCGTCGGGAAATCGTTACCTGTTCACGTCGATGGACGATCGTTCGTTTCGTGCCCTGACCGGGTCTCGCACGCTGCTGTGGATGATCGTTGCCAGTGTGATCGTGCTGATTACGTCGCTGGTCACCTACATTCCGGGGACCCGCAATCCATTGTTTTTTGTCGTCGCCATCGTTGCCTTTTCAGGCCTGTTGGCATTTGCTCCCGATGCCGCGGTGATGGTCGGGCAAATTGCGATGCTGGCGCTGGTGTTGGTCGTGGTGATGTTGGCGATCCGAACGCTGGTTTTGCCTTCGCCGTCACGCGTCTTGACCACCACGGGTGAGCGGCGGCGCAAATCATCCTCGGACAGTCTTAGTAAACCTGCCGATTACCGCCCGCCCAGCAGCATCGCCGTGACTCATTCGATCGGTGTCAATGACTTGGCATCTAGCTCGGATGAGGTGGCGTCATGATGGCCGGCCTGGCGACACAACGTCTGGCAACAGGGATCAGTGGGTGTCGATGGATGATCGCCACCCTCGCGGTTTTGGCGTGCTGTTTCGCTGCGGAAACGAGTGCTCAGGAACTCGTCAAGGAAACGGCCCAGCAAACCGCCGCAGGAGAGCAGGCACCTTCGGAATCCCAACCGCAACTGCCCGATCCCACGCTGTCGCCAGCGAATTCGGATGAGAGCACTGCGGATGAGAGCACTGCGGATGAGAGCACTGCGGATGAATCTCCACCCGACGCCGCGCTGTCGCTGCCGCTGCGACATCGCGACGGCAGACCGTTTCGCCCAATCGGAATCTACCAATCCCAACTAGTTGACTTGGTTCCCCAGTCGTTTCGAGTGGTCTCCATTGGCGAGCTTCGGCAGGCGATCGAAAATGACACCGAACGGTTTGCCGACGCCGAACAAACGCGTTTGGTGAGTGGTTTTTATGACGTTCGTTTAGACGATCAGTTGCTGATCAGCGAACATTCCGAGCTGGTGATCGAGCACCCTGCGGCGCGAACGGTGTTTCAGTCGTTGGGTCCGGTGAATGTGGCCATCCTGGATTCGTTGGGGCCGACGCGGGCTGCCGATCCGAATGTGCCGCACTTGGAGGTCGATTCTCAAGGCGAATTGATCGCTGTGATTCCGGCATCGGCGCCGGAGGATCTGCCGGACGATCAAACCGATGCTGTTGATGCAGCGGCAACCAATGGCCGATCAGTGGATGACTCGCTGCGATCGAAAATCCAATTTGCCTGGACCCTGCAAAGCCAAACACAGGGGAAGCTGAAGAAATTCGAATTGCGATTGCCACGCACGCCACAAACAAGATTGATTATCACCACGCCCAGCGACACGCAGCTGGAATCGGCGCAAGGTGTGTTGGTCGAACGCCCCGGGCCGCCGCCGGGTGCAGATTTGGACAACCGGACGGGCGACATCCGCTGGTATGTTCTGGAGGCCGGTGGGCTGAACCGAATCGAGATCTATGCCAAAAAAATAACCGAGGGTGAATCGAACGACCCGGTCGTGGTGCGAAGAGAATCAAAACAATACGAAGTCGATTTGTCGGGTGTGACTTGGACACACCGAATGACGATCGAATTGCCAGAGCTAAGCAATACCGTGCGATTGTTGTCGCCGCAGGGGACAGTGACAGCGGTTCGTGTCAATTCCGTGCGCACGCCGTACCAAGTGTTGCGTCGGACAGACGGCCAGTCGTTGGTCGACGTCGAACTGCCGAACAATGTCGTCCGTGAATTTGTGACTTCGACACCGGGTGCCAACGCGCCTGCATCGCGGGAAACAACGGGTGTTGATTTAGTCACATTGACAGTCACGGGAGATTCAAGCTGGGACATCAGCGACGGCCGTTGTGAATTGCCGTCGGTGACAGTGGTTGCCCCCAACGTGTTGTGGACCGAAGCGTCTACGCAAACGGTGGTTGCGGTGATGGCGCCGCTGGTGGTCGCGCAGTGGGAGATCCCGCCGACGTGGCGACAAGCGATTCAGTCACCGACGCGAGCCGGCGAAACGTTGTTGATCGCCGAAGGCCCCTCATACGACAATGCCAATTCCGATCCGATTTGGTCGCGATTGAAACTTGTTCAACAAGAACCGGTGCTGTTTGATGAAATCTGGTTGCGGCTTCAAATCGAACAGTCGCCGACCAATTCACTCTCAGCCAAAGCGCGTTTACGGTGCCGCATTCAACCGGGCGAGCAATCACCCTTGCAGGTCGATGTGAACCCGGACTGGACGATCGATTCGGTCACCGTGGTCGGATCTGGACGCCAAATCACGCCTCAAGCCGGTACATCACAGTTGACCGTTTGGCCGACCGCTAGTGAAGTCGCCCAGTCCAGTTTGGTGTTGGAAATCGCCGGCAAGCAGAGTTTGCAAAGCGATCGCAAACGGGTCCAGGTTCCTGAAACGTGGTTCATTCGCCCGCGGGCGCGTGAAACGTCGCACGTCATTGCAATGCAACCGCCCCGGTTGCGCCGTTGGGATGGTGAGAGTGTGATGTTGCAGGGCCGGATCAAGGCCACGGAACTCGACGAAGCCGCGGTTGCCTTTCTTCAGCCCAATAGCGAAACGTTGTTGTTACGCAGTCCCGATGGTTCCGCGCCTGCGGTCGCCTTGGAACCGATCGATAGTTCATTGGGTGTTTCGCTGCGGTTGAATGTTGAAACCGACGGCGATGAAGTGTCTGAAACCATCGTGGTGCGCGCCGAAACCTCGCAGCCCATCTCGGAATTGACCGTGCTGACCGGGAACAGCGAAAAACCAGCGTTTCAATGGTCGCTGCGCCGACTGGACCGATCGGCTACTGTCAGCGTGCCAGAATCCAGCGTGACGCAATCGCCGAACGATCCGTTGGGGAAGTACGTGATCCAGATGGACGGGCGTGACTTTGGTGATTACGAATTGGTTGCCCAGCGATCCTTTCAGGCCAGCGAACAATTCTCGTTGCCATTGCCTAGCGTGCGTGATGCGATTTCTCAGAACGCCGAAGTCTTTATTGATCGAAATTGGAAACTGCCGACGGTGCCACAAAGTGTGCAATTGGTTCCTGGATACACGCCCACCGATGCACTGCTGCGGTCGGCCGATCAAGCCCAGCACCTGCGTTATGACCCGTTGATGCGACCGGTGTTGCGTCTTCAACGGACACAGCCGAGTTCAGCCAACTGTTTGATTTGGACACAAACCTTGGAGGTGACCGCTAGCAGTCGTAGCGAAGACCTGTTTCAGTTATTCGCCGAGGTTTCGGCGGAGAAAGCATTTCGGCTTTCCTTTGATCCCGAACTGGAATTCATTTCGCTCGTCCGCAACGGCCATGCCCAGCGACCGACACGAACCGCATTGGGAGAGCTTTGGATTGAGCCGGAAAAGCAAAGCGATCAGATCGCGGTGGTGTTTCGTCGTCGCCACACGTCGACCGGTTGGTTGCGTCGCTGCAATATTCCGGAGATCTCCATCGGAGGTCACGTGATTCAAAGCGGCCAGATTTTTCAGCCCGATGCCGATACGTTTTTGATACACAGCCAAGCGACCGACCCAGACTCACACCCCGGTGCTCGAGCGTTGTATCTGGTGCCTCGAAATATCGCATTGGCATTGGGGTGGTTGATCGCTGCAATTCTATTTTGTCTGGCTTGGGCCGTGGCTCGCTGGTGTTCACTGGGCGCGCATGCATTATTTGTGATTGCCCTGCTGTCGGTCAGTGCCTCGGTCATCTGGTGGCCCTGGCAAGTGGCAATTCTGGGCTGGGTTGCCGTCCCAGTGGTGCTGGGTGGTTTGTTGCAATCGGTTGCGCGTGCGGCGACCCGCGTGCGGCGTCAAACGGAACCTGCCAGCGATCCGTTGGCGGACGACACTCGATCACAAAAGCGAGTTCGTCGACAAAACGGTAGCGATCTATCGGGCGAGTTTTCCATTTCCTCTGTGCCTCGCGGTGTGTTGTTCATCACGATGGCAGTTGTCGCCGGAGCCGGTCCGGCGATTGCCCAGAACGTGACGGTCGACGACGGCCGCCGCGAATCGGAATCCCGTTCGACCGTTCGTCCGACGACCGACGCTGCAATCGATTTGCTGGTTCCACTGGACCAAAATCACCAACCGGTTGGCGACAAAATTTATCTGTCCCAATCGGACTATCAGTCGATCACCGATGCAGTCGATCCCGAGCGTCCGGTGGATGCTCGGTTTCATTCCGCCCAATACCGAGTCGTGCTCAGTCAGTCGCGCGACGCCGCCCCGATGATCGATGCGGAGATCCAGGCCGACTACCAAATTCACCTCGCCCGACAAGCGACTAATGTGCGATTACCGGTCCGCGCCGAAACACTGCGCCGGATCGAACTGCTCAGCAATAACGAATCCCAAATCACACGTTTCACGGTCGATGACCGAGGTTTCGTGACGGTCGCGATCCCGCCCAGCGAGCAGGTGCGTTTGCGAATCACGTTTGTTCCCACAATCTTGGCGGTCGGTGGTGACACCACACCGACCGCTGCGCCGACGGAGACCCCAGCGTCGTCGGGCACAGACGACAACCAATCGAGCTCCGGCGACAGCGCCGTCAATGATGGAACCGGTCCATCCGATAGCGGCGCCAATCCAGCCGCGTCCGACGGGTTTGACACGGAAACGGTTGACGATCGGATGACTCTGGTCCGGCTGGGTATCCCGGCGATCCATTCGGCCAACCTGGTCGTCGAAGCCCCACGAGAAATTGTGGTTGACTCGTTAGGGAATCCGTTGGGCCGATCATCCTATCGCGCCGATCTGGGACGCTACGAAGCCGACTTGGGACCGATCAGCGAACTGGCCATCCAATGTCGGCCGCTCAAACGCAACGGACTGCCACGATCATCGTCGCTACGCCGCGCCTATCGCATTGCCGCCGGGATCCAAACCACCGTCGTCGAATGTGAACTGACCCCATCGTTGCGGATGTCCGAAGGCGAATCGATTCAATTGACGGTGCTGGGGCCGCCACCGACCAGTTTGACGTCCAGCGGTTGGGTGATGATCCAGCCCACCACTGCTGAAACATCACGTGAGAGCAACGGATTTGCAACCGATTCCTCGCGATCCGGTCAATCCGGTGGTGTCTATCGATTTGAAAAACAGTCTAGCGCCGAGGATCCGATTCGATTGATGTGGCGTTTGCCATCGCTGTTGAATGACCCAACATCGACGCGAGATAGCCGAACAATGCCGATCCCCGAGGTGTTTTCATCGGTTGCGATGCGCGCCGCGCCCACACTGTTTGCCATCGAATCGGCCGCCTCCATTCGCGTGTCCGAATTGGCCAGCGAATCCAAGGCAACTTCGATCGACGAATTTCTAAATGCTTGGCAAGGATTTCCCGGCCGACAAAAAATTGAACGTGCCTTCATCGCCAAAGATGAATTCCCCAGCTTTGTCCTGCTGCAGGACAAGTACCCTGAACCGACGATCAAATTGGAGCATCAATTGCATGTGCGCCGCTCGCATCGTGAGTTGCGGCTGCGGGCGGAGATCGTTGATTTGCGACCGAGTGTCAAACGGGTCTTGGTTTCGATGCCAGCGTCCTTTCGATTGGTCAAATGCGTCATCAATGGTGAACCATCAACGGCCTACACGGTGATGCCGACGTCGTCTGAATCAGCCAACCAGCAGACCGAACTGTTGTTAGGTGATCAACGGGTCGATGGCACAACCAGTATCGAATTGATCGCCCAGAGTGAGTTACCCGGACCGGCGGTGTTCCGCTTGCCGCGATTTCAATTGTCCGCCGATGGAGTGATGACCGAGACCTATCGATTGACGCGCGAGCGAGGGTTGAATTTGGAACTGGTGCCATCGTCCGATTCTGGCAGCCCCGCAATTGCGAGCCATTGGCAACCAGCCAAAATGACTCAATCCGATCTGTTGGCCGGTCGCATTCCGGTTTTAAAGTCCTTGCCCGATCAACATTCCGCCGACGAGGATGCCCAGCGGTTGCCGTCCTGGTACGGCGACGGCGTCCGAGTCACTCGGCTGTCCGGCGGTGCCAGTTTCGCCTGCGATCAAACGTCGGTCATGCGGTACAGCAATGGGCGTTGGGCCTGTGACACACTGATTCGTTTTCCCGGTAAGCGATCGGCTGACTTTGTGGACATTCAAATTCCCACGCGGTGGGCCACCGATTTGACGGTCAACGGGGCTGCGATGTGGGTCAAACGTGAATCCAGTGACGCGGTGATCTCGGTGATTCGAATCGCACTGCCGCCAACGACAGCCGGTGAAGATCGTGACCCGGATTCGTCGCATGTCGTCGTCACAGGGAATTTGGACAATCGTGATCAGATTCGCGTGTCGGTCCCCGCGGTTTCGGTGCTCGGCCAAGGACGACGGGATCAGGTGATTGCCGTTCCCAATCAATTGACGACCGAATCGATCCAGTGGCGGCGTCAAGCGGTCAGCCCGCAATCACCCGACGATCATTGGTTTGTGCCTTTTGGGAATCGCATCAGTTCACCGCAAAGTTATTCTCTGTATGCCATCGACGGTAACAACTGGTCGATCGAATTGGAGCCGTTGTCGCAAGCCGAAGTGGATCCGGTCGCGCTCAGCTGTGACGTGCGTGTCTATTTGAACGCTGACCATGCATTGGTTTACCAGCGTTTTGATCTGTTGCCAGAAACCCGTGACGAGGTGACCGTGTCACTTCCCGCATCGTCGAATTGCATTGGTGTCTGGTCGGCTGGTCGCGAGATCGAATTGCAATCCGCTGGCGACGCTGCGAAAACCCATCCCGCGTCGGCGTCAAAGGCCCTGCGATCTCTGCGCGTGCCATTGACCTACAGTCGCTTGCCACAGTCGTTGGAGATTCTGATTGAAGTGGCAGTTGTTGATCGACGGATCGAGGATTACCTGGCAATCATCGATGGTATTCCCACCCAGGACACTTGGTTGGCCTACTACCAGTTGCCGGTCAACGATCAAACACGACGATTGAAACTCGTCAATCCAGAAGATGCAGACGCGGACTCTGCTAAAAAAATGCATTCGCGCCAGGCCGACCGTCTGTTTGGTTTGGCACGAAGCGTGGTGACGGCGGTTGATCGATCACGTGACATGTTGGCCGAACGCAGCAACGAGGAAATTGAGAGTTGGCTGTTGCCCTGGATCTCGCGTTATCGTTCGCTCGCTTCTGCTGGTGGTCATCACTTCCAAGCGACCCCGCGTGAGGAGGAACCCGATCCGTCGCCGTCTCTGTCGCAACAGCGTTGGCAAGCATTGGATCAACAATTGCTAGAACTCGCCGGTCGGTTTTTGCAACAGCAACCCAGTTTACCGACGCCGCTGTTTTCAGTGTTCCGGTTTTCAGAATACAAACTTGTGGATGTCGCGCATTTTGATCCGGGAACTGCTTTGCCGGTGTTGGATCAAAACTTCAGCCCCAGGAAATCTCTCCAACGGCTACTCCTTAACTCGATCACACTGCTGATGTTTGCCGTGGCGATTGTCCTGCTATGGCCGTTCCGTGGACGATTCAAAGGTTGGATCCACGAACCCGCGGTGTGGTTGTTCTTGATCGGGTTTCTGGGATTGTTTCTGATCCCGATCCCACTTGCAGTGACCCTGATCATCGTTGCCGTGACCGTCCCGTTGATCAATCGCAGACAGTTTAAAACTGTCTAGCGGTTATCGCCTGGGAAGAAAGCGGACGACATCGACCACCACATACCCGTCGGTGCCATCGTTTCGGATCGTCACCAGCGCAGGTTGATTGGCGTCAAAGCGATAGCTGCCCAGCGACTGGAAAATACCCTCGACATCAGGTTTTTTGCGCTGATTGACGACTGTTCGGCTGGTTCCATCGGCGTGGCGGATTTCGATCGGCACGTTGGTCGCACGGTTGGAATTCACCGGATAGGCGATCTGGACCTCATAGGTTCCACTTTCAAGTTCTTTTTCGAATACCGCTTTGCACTTTCCGTTGCCCGCATTTCCATCATGGACATAGCCGGTCAAGAAATGAGGTTGATTGGCATGGCTGTTTTGCCAAGGGCCACTCAAGTTGGCAACCGTGTTGTCCAGTAAGGTGCCCAAGAATTTCAGTGGATCCAAAACGTTTTGCAACGCCCCTGATTGCTCAAACGAAAGCACTTGGCCGTCTTTCTCGAGTCGCTGTTGAAGCGAATCATAGTCGACCGCTTGGACATCGATCGATTTTTCAATCGACATCACTGCTGCGGTTGCAGCACTTTGGCCGAGGATCATAAAGACCGGTTCCATTCGAATCGAACCGAACGCCGTGTGCGAACTTGAGACACAGACCGGAACCAACAGATTGGTGCACTGGGTTGATTTGGGGACCAGCGAGTCGTAGGAAATCTGATAGGGTCCGTAAGTCGAAACGCCAATGTCCCCCTCGTTTTGGACATGCCCGTCGGCATCGATGTAACGCTGGACGTTGTGTGAATCGATTGAGTAGGACCCCATGCCAACGGACTTGGGAGTCGGCTGACGTTTTTGCAATTCGTTTTCTGTCATCACGAATTCGCCTTTCATGCGACGCGCTTCGCGGACATAGATTTGATGTGGCCAATGGTCGTTGTCGGTGAATTCATCCGCCGCCAAGCCCCATGTTTTCATCTCGTCGCGAACGTCGGCGGGAATTCGTGGGTCGGTGGTGATGAAATACAGCCAGCCCTGCTGGTAGTCGCGGTGTTCCTGGATGATTTCTTGGCGGCGCTGATACGATGCTTCGGGGTAGTCGTAGTTGAAACCGATGTTATCGGTACTCATCGGGCCATGGTTATTGGTGTCCGTTTTCATATTTGGCAACGGATCAAACTTGCGGAATGTGGCGTCCCAACCGGCGGCGTAGATCCGAGCCAGTAATTCGTATTGGGCCGGGTCGTAATTGTCCGGCTTGGCAAACGCAACACGGTTTTCCGGATGATTGGTCAGGCACATGCGAAAGCAATACGCCTGGACGCGATGGTCCCCTGCCCCTTTCTCGCCTGGTGGATCGGTGCTGATTCGTGGCAATACGCCACTGTCTGGATCGCCCGGTGTTCGATAGGGGCTGATTGGCGGTAAGTTTCCGAAATGGTGCTGGTGATGTAGCACGCCGGTTTGCACTCCGTTCCAGTTTTCGCCGTAGGTGTCGTTGGATTCACGACCGACGTGAAAGTCTACGCCGGCGGCCGCCATCAAGTCACCTTCGTAGGTGGTGTCCAAAAATACTTTGCCGCGATAGACGTTGCCGCTGGTCATGGTGATCGATTCGATCCGTGTCCCTTGCTTGGTGACACCGGCCTTGCGGTCGAGCCACTGGTCGCGATCGACTGGGATTTGATATTCAGCGATGTAGTCCTCGAACACTTTCTCGGCCACGTGTGGCTCAAAGATCCACTGCGTTCGGTTTTGGCCATCGATCGCTTTGTTGCCTTGGCCTTTATTGCCATAGTCCGATTGTGATTGCCATTTCCAGGCCTCTGGTTTTTGGTATTCCAGATAAATGCGGTGATAGAAATCTCGGGCCAGTCCGCCGATGACTTCTTTCTTCCCAGTGTCGGTCCAGCCGAGTCCGCCGCTGGAGAGGCCGCCGAGGTGTTGATCGGGGCAAACGATGACGACAGATTTTCCCATCTGTTTGACTTGCACCGCCGCTGTCACGGCGGCCGAAGTGCCGCCATAGATCACTACATCTGATTCGCTTGTTTCTGCGGCCGGTAGAGTCGCGGCGGGCAGGCAAAGGAACGCAACCAAGAGTCCGGCGGCGAGCATCCAGGTGATCTTTGTCGGCCGGTCATCAGAAATTTGAACTCGTAGACGATGAAACATGATGGATAGTCACGCAGAAACGGCGGGAAATGAAACGGGGCAGCAGAAATTCTATCGCCTCCGGCAGGGATCGTGTGCGTCGGCGTATCGACTTGGCTGTCGTGGATCGCTCCGTCGATCCAACGTCCTGGTCGACCACGCCATCAACGTCGGTCGGGAGGATTGCCGAGCAAGGCGTAGCGCACAAAGTCAACGATGCCGGCGAAACGATAGGCTGGATCGACATATTTCTCGATGACGTAGAATGCAAAGTAGTACGCCCTGCAAAATGCCCAGACCACGATCGCCAGCAACACGACATTTTCGATGTCTGGCATACGGGCGATCAGCAGGCAGGATGCAAGGACGCCCAGCAACGCAAATAGGATGCCCTTGCACCAGATGAGTTTGGGGTTGGTTAGATTTGCCATGCGGTCATCCGGGGTGTTTAGGTCACGCGATCTGATGTGTCGTCGACCTTGGGGCCGTTAGAGCGCGATCGCACAGTTCGAACTCTATTTTGATGTTTCTCCGCTGCATTTCATCGCATGCTCGCGGAGCACTTCCAGCAACTCTCAAAACTTTCAAAATTGAATTCGCCACAGTTCTTGCAGGTCCAAGACTTCAACTCACCATGAGCATTCGACTCATCGGCGATCACTTTTTGCGCCTGTTCTTGATCGGCCGGATTGACCAAGACCTTCACAACGCCCGGTCCGATTCCGCCGCCGATAGCCATCGACTGACTGGCGTCATCACCCTCGGCGAATGCGGTGATCCCCACGTCGGCCAAACGCCCGATTAGGAGCAGGGCTTCCGAGGAGCTGGTTGCATGATACACATCGGAAAATTTGTCGGTCATTGCGCTAGCACTGCTGGGGGTGATGGTGTCCTTGAACGTCACTTGGTCATGATCGCGGCGGATTTGGATGGATCCCGGCATGGTGATCGCATCGGGGCCTTGGCCGCAGAGCAACGCATAAATTCGATTCCAATGGGATTGGGTCATCGCTTGCAGCGGCCACTGTGACTGCAGCCAATAGCGTCGCAGGGCTTCGATCGCAATGGCTTGCTGGGCGTTGGAATCGATGCTGTCTGGTTGCAGTCGACGGAGCGTCAGCGGGCGGGGGCTGATCTGTTGGGTTTGTGTCCATTGATCGACCTGTTGATCGATCACGGCGGCCCATTGTGACTGGCCGTCGATGGCACGACCGATCGCTGCTACCGCGTCGGGAAATTGGGTCTGCATCAACGGGATCAATTGATTGCGAATCCAATTGCGATGGTACTCCGGCGATTGGTTGGAGCGATCCTCGCGCCAGGGCAAATCGGCAGATCGCATCGCGTCACGGATCGACTGGCGGTCGGCCGACAGCAGCGGGCGTGCGATCACAAAATCGCTGCCCGATGGATCATCCGAGAGCGGCCGGAACGGCGCGATACCTCGCAACCCGGCGGGCCCGGTGCCACGCATCAATCGGTAGAGAATGGTTTCGGCATTGTCGTCCAAGGAATGGCCCAGCGCCAGGTAGCGTGCGCCGCTACGGCGGACGACGTCGGCCAAGAACTCGCGGCGCTCGTTTCGCGTTGATTCCTCGTCGCTTTTTTGCGGGTCGCCGGAACCGAGTTCGAAACGGAGCCCCAGTCGATCAGCTAGGTTTTTGACGAAATGCGCGTCCGCATCTGACTCGGCACCACGCAATCGGTGATTGAAGTGGGCGACGACGACGAATCCCGGCCGGATTGGTCGTTGTTTGGTGTCTCGATCGGCAAGCTGAACCAGGCTGTGGAGCAATGCGACACTGTCGGCGCCGCCGCTGCAACCGACCACCACGCCGACGTTCGATGCGGGCCACGCGGGCCAGGCCGACTGGACGGATTTGAGTAGAGATTGCCAGGCGTCAAACTGTTTCATCGCTACCCACGGTTCTGTGAATTTTGGTACGATCTTCATTTGATCGATGGAGGACCGCTGCGTCACTGCATCCCGCTAGTCTACCCCGCTTTTCTGTCTACCCGAACACGCTGTCTTCAGCCGATTGCAGTTCCGTTGAACCCGCCGAATCTGTCCCCCGCGTGAATTGACGCTCTCCGAGGCTCCCTTGCCCCACGTTTTGCTGCTCGCATCGTCGCTAGACGAAAACTTCTTCACCTATTCGCTGGCTGGAATTTTGGCCGGCGCGGTGTTGATGTTGGGTTACCAGCGTTGGAAAGCGTCGGTTTTTAAGATTCGGTTGGCTGAAAAAGCGGATGCGTTGTTGGACCAGGCCAACCGGGACGCGGAGTCGTTGAAGGCTCAGATTCTGTTGGAGGCCAAGAGCGATGCCCTGGAGATTAAGTCCAAGGGAGAATCCGAACTGGCCGAAGCGAGGCGGGTTCAGCTGAGCCGTGAGCAAAAGCTCGACCGACGCAGCGAACAATTGGATCGCCAAGAAGAATCGCTTCGCAAGCAGCAACGGGGATTGGAAAACAGCCAGAATCGCTTGGATAGCGGTTTGCGCGGTCTGGTGGAAAAGCGGGAATCGCTCGAAGCGATGGAGCGACAGCAGCAACGGTTGCTGGAAACGACCGCCGGATTGACACGCGCCGAGGCCGCCCAGCGTTTGCTGAAAACCCTGGACGACGAACTGGAGCAAGAACGCGGCAAGATTTTGCTAAAGCAGAAAAAGCGGATCACCGAGACCGCCAAGGAACAAAGTCGTCAGCTGTTGTTGACCGCGATCCAACGCTATGCATCCGCCTTCACCGCCGATACGACCACCAGCACGGTCGACGTGCCGACCGACGACATGAAAGGCCGGATCATCGGCCGCGAAGGACGCAATATTCGCGCCTTCGAAAAAGCCACGGGTATCGATGTGATTATCGATGACACGCCCGGTGTGGTGATCGTCAGCGGGTTCGATCCGGTCCGCCGTGAGGTGGCACGTCGTTCGCTCACCAGTTTGATCGCGGACGGGCGCATTCACCCCTCGAAAATTGAGGAGGTGGTCGAAGAGACGCGTGGTCAAATCCAAGAGTTGATCATGCAAAAGGGGCATGAGGCGGCGGACGAGGTCAATGTGCCCGGATTGCCCGATCGATTGATCGAGATGCTTGGCCGGCTCCATTTTCGCACCTCATACAGCCAAAACGTGTTGCGGCACAGTGTCGAAGTCGCATTCTTATCCGGCATGATTGCCGAGATGCTAGGGATGAACGGAGACCTAGCGCGGCGTTGCGGGCTGTTGCATGACATCGGAAAAGCCGCCGATCACGAACTGGAAGGTGGGCACCCCAAGATTGGTGCGGACCTGTTGCGCCGACACAATGAGCGCCCCGAAGTGGTGCACGCGGCGCTGGGGCATCACGATGAGATTGTCGTGGAACATCCCTACACCATGATCGTCGCCACGGGAGACGCCTGTAGTGCCAGTCGACCGGGGGCGCGCCGCGAGTCGTTGGAACGCTATATCAAACGGATGGAAGAACTGGAATCGATCGCCAAGCGTTTCGATGGTGTCCGCGAAGCGTACGCGATTAGCGCCGGACGTGAGGTCCGTGTGATCGTCGACAGCACGTCGACCAGCGATGAAAAGGCCGCTGTGGTTTGCCACGAAATCGCCAAGGCATTCGAACGCGAGTTGCTGTATCCGGGCGAGATCAAAATCACCGTGCTCCGCGAAACCAGCTTCACCGAAGTCGCCAAATAATCGGCCAGGTTGGTACCCGTCGCTGATCCCGGTTAGGGTTCAGTCGGTCTGGTGTGCGTGCGATGGAGGAGATCTGAACCGTGGCCGGTCCAGCTACGGTGGGAAGGAACGTCGCTGATCCCGCCAGGGTTCAGTCGGTCTGATGTGCGTGCGTTGGAGGAGATCTGAACCGTGGCCGGTCCAGCTACGGTGGGAAGGAACGTCGCTGATCCCGGTTAGGGTTCAGTCGGTCTGGTGTGCGTGCGGTGGAGGAGAT
>NZ_JAMYFE010000131.1 GCF_024129865.1 Stieleria tagensis
TCTTGAGCTAGCACGAGCAGGCCTGTCTCCGCAGCGGCACGCCAGCGACCGCAACCGTGGAAAACCATGTGGCGACGTTTTTGACTGTGGTTGCGGTCTCATTACGCCAACGGCGTTCGACAGCCTAGCCTAGGGTCAGGTCTTGTGAGCGCAGCGAGCAAACCGCCACTGTTGCTTAGTCGTTGGGATCGGCCAAGGTGTTCCAATCGGGATAGGTTGGCCGCTCACTCGCCTGCTTGCCGGCTTTCAATGGCGGCGGTGGGGGCGCGGTTTCTAGGACATGGTGCAACTTGGCACGGGCGACTTCGGCGGCGGAGTTGAGCGGACTGGCCGGCAACGGGTTGGCTTCCAACAGGTCGTTGGGAACGTTGAAAAAGTCTCCGCTCCGATACAGTTTAAAGTCTTGATCGCGGACATATTGAGTGCCCTTGAACTGGCCCCAGTAGGGTTGATAGTGATTTAGTACCCAATGGCGCGGGTTCCCCGGTTCGCCACGCAATTGTGGCAAGAAACTGCGTCCGTCGGTGGGATCGGCGGCGGTTTGTTGCGGTTCGGCCAATGCAGCAAGTGTGGCATAGAAATCGGTGAAGTCGATCAGATCCTCTAGCACGACGCCTTGGGGGGTGTGGTTTTTCCAATAGGCCACCAACGGCACATGATGGCCCATGTCAGTGGTCGTACCTTTGCCGCCGTGGATGGTTTGTCCCTGCCAACGTGAACTGATGGATTTGTTGGTCCCGTTGTCGGCGGTGAACAGGATCAACGTGTTTTCCAATTGACCGGTTTCACGCACCGTGTCGACCAGCTTGCCGATGATCTTGTCCAGGTAGTTGACCATCGCGACAAAATTGGCTTTCTGCTCTGCCTTGTTCTTGGGTGCCCGATTGGCGTCATGAGTGCGTGGGGCGTCGCCGATGGTGTCCGGCGTGGGGACAAACGGGTTGTGCACCAGTACCGTCGGGTAATAAACAAAGTAGGGTTGTTCTTGATTGCGGCGGATGAAATCACACAGGAAGTCCGACATCAAGTCCGGGCCGTACTTGCCCTCGTTCTGTTGCTTGCTCAGCAGTTGTGTGTTTTGTTCCAGCGGCGGGCTCCAAAATCGTTCGCCGCCGTTCTTGTCGTCCTTGGCTCGGGTTAGTTGCCACAAACAGTATTCATCAAATCCGGCTTGCAGCGGACGTGTGTTGTCGTCGGCACCTGCCGCACTGTGGTACAGACCGTTGAGTTGCCATTTGCCGGCGATGGCGGTTTTGTAACCAGCCGACTTCATCATTTGGCCGAATGTTCGCTCCGCGGGATTGAGGTATCCGAAGTGGGTGTAGTTTCGAAAGCTGTACTTGCCCGTCATGATTTTGACGCGCGACGGGGTGCACAGTGGCGTCGAATAGCAATGATTGAAACGAATCCCCTGGGCAGCCAACGCATCAATATTCGGCGTCTGATAATCCTGTGCGCCATAACATCCAAAACACTCCCAACTGACATCGTCGGCCATGATCAGGATCACGTTGGGACGTCGCGTCGTTGCAGCCGATTCCGCTGGGGGAACGACTTGAGCGTTCAACAAGTCACTGTCGGCGCAGCACAACAACAAGACCAGCACCAGCAAAATCAATTTCCTGGCTGCAAGAGTTGCCCATCTGGAACGGGGCCGCTGTTTTGTGATCATTGCTCGATATCCGCTATGGGATGGATGGATTGAATTGACGTTGGGACAGAAACGCCGCTTCGACGACAGCGGTGTTCATTTCCATCTGTCGCTGGTATTCAGATTGTTTATCAGCATAACGATCGATCATTCGCACCGTCAGTTTTCTGCCGTGGATGGTCGATTGCAGCTCAGGATAGTCGCCGACAAACGCTGGGAGTAAACAAATCGCTTCGGCACAGATCAATTGCATCCGTTGGTCGCTTTGATCCGTCGACGGCGACGCGGCATAAATCACCGCCGGCTCATTCGGGTCGATAAAGTACGCGATGCCTTCGAACAGGATCGCGTCGCCACCCAGAAAGTTTGGGACGTGTGGCAAACGCCCTGTGAAGAATCGTTGACGCAGTTTCTCCCACCAGGACGCTTCCGGTTGGATGGATGTCGGAGCTTGATAGGGATTGGGCGTTTCGTTCACGGGCCTGAGGTTTCCTGCAATCGCCGATTGGGGTGGATGACAAACGACGGTGGTTGCACGACACTTGATCGTCTGGCCATCCGCTGCGATCGCATTGCCCACTCGGCAGATGGCTGTAATCCGCACACACGCACACGGACAAAGTTAGACGGTCAAGGCACATGGATGAAATAGTTTACCACGACCGATACCTGGATAGGTCCAGCGTGGAAAAGGTGTACGGCGACGCGTTTTTGCGGTGGACCTACGGTACTATCGGAGGCAAAGCCGCTTTGGAGGCGCTGGTCAAACGGGCTTGGTTTTCACATTGGTACGGTTGGCGGATGGATCGCCCGGCGTCGCGTGAGAAGATCCAACCGTTCATCGAGCAATACGAGCTTGATGCCAGCGAATTCGTTCGTGCCGCCGACGACTTTGAAAGTTTCAACGCCTTCTTTTACCGGCGTTTGAAACCCTCTGCGCGGCCGATCGACCCGGATCCGTCGCGAGTGGTGTTTCCGGCCGATGGGCGCCACCTGTGTGTGCCCGATCTGTCGCGTTGCGATGGACTGTTTGTGAAAGGCGAGATGTTTGATTTGCCAACGCTATTGGATGACCAGCAATTGGCGGATCAATATGCCAACGGCAGCTTATTGTTGTCACGATTGTGTCCGGTGGATTATCACCGGTTCCACTTTCCGGCGGGCGGTGTTGCCGGCCCAGCCCGATTGATCAATGGACCGCTGTATTCGGTCAACCCGATCGCACTGTGTCAAAACATTCAAATCCTGGCAACCAATAAACGTGTGCTGACCGAGTTAGAAACGGACTCGTTTGGGAAAGTGCTGTTGTTGGAAATCGGCGCCACCTGTGTCGGCGGAATTTGCCAGACCTATTCAGCCGGCCAGACGGTTGGCAAAGGTGACGAGAAAGGCTATTTCCGCTTCGGCGGTTCATCGACGATCGTGATTTTTCCACCCGGCAGCATCCGCTTTGACGATGACTTGCTGGCACAGTCGGCGCAGCAACGCGAACTGTACGCCAAAGTTGGGGACCGAATGGCAACCCGAATCGACCAGTGAACCTTTGGCCAGTTTCGCAGCAGGTCTGAGCCGGGCGTGCGCGATCACAGCAAAGATTTCTGGCTCTCGCGACAGTTCCTGGCATAACCAAATCCTTCGACAGGCGGTTTAACAATGTGGGCCGCGGGGACCGTCAGGGCTGAATGAGGGTCAATTCAGCCACCGTAGCGCAATTTTCAACGCCATCCTTGTCTTCGTTGAGCGTGTGTCGATGAACGCTATTTCTAAGCTCTTCTTGTTCACATTGGTTTGTTTGCCGCTGACAACTGGTTGCGGCGGGTCGGGTTCCGGTGAAACGGTGGCCGACCAAGACGAACTGTCTTCCTATTTGGATGAGCACGGCGATGACACGGATTTGAATGCAGACGACTGACCGCGCGGCGATTTCAACCCTTATCATTCTCTATTCAAACGGAAGTGTGATGATCAAACCTTCGCGGACTCGGATCGGTTTTACACTGGTCGAATTGCTGGTGGTGATCGCCATCATTGGGATTTTGGTCGGCCTACTATTGCCGGCCGTTCAAGCGGCGCGCGAAGCGGCGCGACGGATGAGTTGCAGTAATAACTTTAAACAGGTTGGGTTGGCAGTCCACAATTATCACTCGGCGTTCAAACAGATTCCGCAGCACATGAGTGGAACCACGAATGTGATCAATTCAGGAACGCCCAACCCGATGGCAACCGCAGCCGGCGAGATTGCGACGGCGCACAATCGGTTTGAGATCAGTTGGTTGGTCGGATTGATTCCTTATATGGAACAACAAGGACTGTGGGACACGATTTCCAATCCCTATGATCCGGACAAAGACGGAGCGGCACCGCTGATCCCTGCGATGGGCCCTGATCCACGCCGTTCATTGGGTCACCAAAACACAGTGGCCTACGACCCGTGGATGACAGATATTCCTACGCTGCGCTGCCCCAGTGATCCGGGATTTGGATTGCCCTCGCAAGGGCGCACGAACTACGCCGCCAGTCTTGGCGATGCAACGCATCACCAACACACCGGTCCATGGAATGACAACAAATTCAACGGCGCGGGGCCCAACAGTGGTTGGGCACAGAATTCGATGATTGCCTGTCGTGGGATGTTTGTTTCGCGTCGTGAAATGAAGTTTCGCGATATTCTGGACGGACTTTCAAATACGGTCTGCGCCGGCGAGATCACCACGGATTTGGGCGACGGAGACATTCGTACTCAGCCCGCTCGGTCGCCGCTGGGCCAAGGCGGCGGGGTCACCGGCAACAACGAAATTTCAGGGGCCGGCGGCGTGGAGTCATGCGGCGTGTTTGTCAGTGCGCAACGACCGCGATTTTGGGACCTGACATTGATCGACAGCACGGGCATGGGTGGGACCCAAGACCGGCGCGGATTCAAATGGGCCTATGGTCGACCGTTGTATTCAGCGATGTCAACGATCTCGCCACCCAATTCCGAATTGTGCATGCAATGGAATCATCACAACGAAGGCGTGTTGCCACCAAGCAGTCGACACCAGGGCGGTTGCCATGTGTTGATGGGTGACGGCGCTGTGATTTTCATCAGCGATTCGATCGAGTCGGGCAACCAGCAAAGCGCGATGGTTCGCCGTCAAGCCGGTTACCTGCCAGCCGGTTCCCCCAGCCCATTTGGACTGTGGGGCGCCATGGGCACACGGGCGTCAAGCGAAGTGATTCAAGAGCAACTGAATCAATAGAGCCGGGATTCTGCAGGGCGCTGTAAAAGCCGCGCGGGCGGGCAATCAGACTGCGGCGCGTGAGATTTTAAGTTGCGGCTTTGTGTGGGGCATTGTTTCTTGGTAGCGCAAGGCGTCAGCGAGGGATCCCGTCAACACCCTAAGTCCCTCGCTCAGGCTTTTTGAAGTTGCGCTTATGC
>NZ_JAMYFE010000132.1 GCF_024129865.1 Stieleria tagensis
AAAACGCGTCAGCGAGGGATCCCATCAACCGGATAAATCCCTCGCTGACGCGTCGGGTTGCGATAGGTGCGCAACTTCAAAACTCACGTGTCGGGTTGTGATAAAGAAGCGGACGTTCAAAACTCACGCGGGAAAGTCACGCTGCAAGTGCCTGGCGAGGCAACATGAAAATACCGCACGGCCGTTGGGCCGAAAGCTGAACGACGTCATTGCTAGACGCAGGAAAGTGCGGCGTAACTAATAGCCCGGTTTGGTCGCGCGCAAGATGGCATCGATCTCAGCGCGAACGGTCGCATCGAGATGCTGGTAGTCATCTCCGGGGTCCGGCGAGCGAAGAACCTCTCGCAGCTGTTTCAGAATTTGATCGCGGAGTGGTTTTTGCAGTGCATCAAACGCTGGCGAGTAGATCAGATAGCTGCACGGATATTTGAACAAGCGGGTTTTTAGATCGAACTCACGCAACGAGCGTCCCTGTTGGTCAGTCGGTCCTTGTTTCACGAAATCGTCCGCAAAGATCACCGAACCGTTGACCGCAGACGTTAGCGCAGCTTCACCGCAGAACAACAGACAGTCGACGACCTGCTTGGCGGTCATCTGGCACTGTAGTTGCCACTCAGCCTCGTTTTCAGCCGAGGCTTTGATCGCACTCTGGTCATACAATTGTTTACGAATCGTGAAATCGGCGCGGGTCATGACGTTGTGCATCATCGACTGGTGTTCCAAGACCATCAGCGCGACGATGTCACTCAGTGGCGAGAGGTAACTGTGGGCATCAAAATCATCCCACAGGCTTAGCCGATTGCCATTGTTCGTGAGGTCCAGTTGTCCGCCACGCAGATAGCTATTTCCCATGTGGGGCATCTCGCCATGTCGGCCGGTCACATACCATCCGCCCCATCGCTGCGAAAAGGGGCTGGTGTGATCTGTGATATACGATTGCCGTTGCGAATCGACGCTGCCATCCACGTTGGGGAACACACTGCGTACCGTGTGGCCAGGTACGCCCAGGGTCATCGATGTCACATGACAAGCCAAACAATCGTATGTGGCTTGTTCCATTTTGGCTCTCCACGGCATCATATCGACCGTGTAGAACGCAGCCCCTAATTTCGGGTCGGCTGTCGAGATCTCCATCAGCGTGCTACCGCGCACCCAGCCGACGTATGTATCGTCATTAAAGTAAATCGCGCGTGGATTGCGCCGCGAGATATGACGCACTTGCATGCTGGTCTTGGAAAACACCAGAGTTTGTGACGACTCAGGGATCTCCAGTGCGGCGAGCAGCGACCGCAGGTAGCCGTGCTCGCGTGTGTACTCCAGTTCGATCGCTTTGGATTCAATGCTGTCGATCAGTCGGCTGACACGATTATTTGCTGGGGTTTCCGAATACTCGATCGGTGGTGCTTCGATATCGATGCCGGGCTGTGCCAAGACCACTGAACGGCTCGACAGTACGCCGACGACAGCCAGCCAGCACAGCTTGGCCAGGATCAGATGTTGACCAGTGGGGCGATTCATTGTGCGTCTCTCTGGCGACCAGATTGGATTTGTGCACCTAAGGGTATAGATCTGGTGATGGCGCGTCAAGTTGTACGGTTCGATCGAAGTTCTGGACGTTGTGCCGGTGAATTTTGTTGCTTGGCGTCTTCCGCTAGCGTTACAATTCAGGTAATCGCCGACTGCTGTTTGCGATTCTACTTTTCTGTTTGCTCCTCTCACTTTTCACAGCCGGGCCTCGTTTCGCCGTGATGCGGCAATCGGAGTGCCGGTCGAATTGTCGACTGTATTACCTGCATTGGATGCTTGCGGGGATACCGGATTAGACGCAACGCCATACGGAGATCGTGTCGTTATTCCTCACGCACAGACACTCAGCCGCTCGTCTTTCACCACCTTCAAAACGCTACTCGCAACCGGACTGATCTCCGCATGTCTGACCAACGCCGACAATCAACGATTGCTGGGACAGGGCGTGGGCGCGAAAGCGCTGACAAACGCTGTTGACCTAGACGGCAAATTGCGGCGACCAGGCGAGGCAGGTGATACGAAATGCATCGTGTTTTCGTTTCTGTCGACCGAGTGTCCGATTAGCAACAGCTACTTACCATTGCTGAATGAACTGTCGTCCAGGTATCGCCGCCAAGGCATTGAGTTCTACGGTGTGATTTCAGATCCCGCGGTGACACGTCGTGAGGCGATCGAGCATAGCGAGGCGTACAAGGTCAGCTTCCCTGTGTTGTTCGACGGTTCGGGAAAGCTGCGTCTGGCACTCTCGCCAACCCATACGCCTCAGGCGATCGTTGTCAGCGACAGCGGGAAGATGCTGTATAGCGGCGCGATCGATGACCGTTACGTCAAATTGGGGAAAAAGAAAGACGTTGCCAACCGAGATTTTTTACAGCTTGCGCTCCAATCGGTAGTCGACGATCAGCCGATTGCCCTGCCGAAAACCACGCCAATCGGTTGCCCGCTGGAAGATCCCCCCAACAAGACACAATCGGGCAGCGTGACCTACACCCGCGACATTGCACCGATTATCCAGGCCAACTGTGTTTGTTGTCATCGTCCGAACCAATCGGGACCGTTCGAATTATTGACCTATGAGGATGTCAGTGGTCATGCCCGGCAAATTATCGAAGTCACCCAATCGGGATTCATGCCGCCATGGAAACCGTCGACCGTCTACCCAAGGTTTCAAGACGAACAGCGGCTGACAAAACATGAATTGGATTTGTTGTCGACGTGGGTTGAAATGGGAAAACCGCAGGGGGATCCGGCAGATTTACCGGCATCGCCCGCCGTTGAAACGGGATGGCGTTTGGGAGAGCCGGACAAAGTTCTGGAGATGAGTGAGGTTTTTCCGATCCCGGCCAGCGGACCGGACATTCGCCAGTACTTTGTGATTCCGACACGGTTGACTGAAAACCGTTTGATCAGTGCCGTCGATTTTCAGCCGGGAACGCCGCAAGCCGTTCACCACGCCAGTTTCTTTTTGGATGGCCGCCGCGTTGGTCGCCATCTGGATGAAGCGGACCCATCGCCGGGCTACAGCGGTTTTGGTGGGCCGCAGTTTGAATCTCAAGGCACGCTCAGCAGTTGGTTCCCCGGCATGGCCGCGCGGCCGCTGCCCGATGGGATGGGGCGTTGGATTCCCCGCGGAGCCGACATCGTCGCCGAAATCCACTATGTCTGTACGGGAAAGCCGGAGCGCGACCGGTCGAAGATTGGGATCTACTACGCCAAACGATCGGCGCGCCAGGTTGTGGTCGAACTTCAGGTCGGCGAAAAACGGCTTGAGATTCTGGCTGGCGAGAAACGTCATCTGGAAACGGCCGATTACACCCTTCCGGTCGACACCACTTTGTTGGACATCGTTCCGCACATGCATGTGTTGGGGCGCGAGATCAAAGTGTTGGCAACGCAGCCCGACGGTGCCGTCAAGCCACTGCTGTGGATCAAGGATTGGGATTTCAACTGGCAGGGACAATATGCCTATGCAGAACCGGTCGAGCTTCCCAAAGGCACCAAGATTTCGGTCCAGGCCTGGTATGACAACTCGTCTGACAACCCGCTGAATCCCAACTCACCGCCCCGAACGGTTTACTGGGGAAGTGACTCGACCGACGAAATGTTGATCTGCAACTTTCAGTGTACCTGCAAGACCATGCAGGAACTGAAGGAATTGCAACAGCACCAGCGACGGTACATTGCACGCAACAATCAAACCGCAAAAGAGACAGCCGCAAAGTAAGGCGGCCAGTGATCAACTTTGCGATGAACTAACCTTGCAGAGATTGCTGCAGTAGCACGACCGCTGCGCCGCTTAGGTAGCCCATGACAGCCCAGGGTGCGATTCGTTTGACGTACCACATGAAATTGATGTGCTCGATGCCCATCGCTGCCACGCCTGCGGCCGATCCGATGATCAGGCAACTGCCACCGGTGCCGGCACAATACGCCAACAGCATCCAAAAGGGGTCGTTGGTGGGAAGATCGTACATCTCGATCCCCGCGGCGACCAGCGGAACGTTGTCAACGATTGCCGACACCAGTCCGATGACGATGGCCAAGACATCTCGGTTCGGCAAAACCGAATCGAGCCACAGGGATGCAGATTGCAGGGTTCCCATTGCGGACAGCGATCCCACGGCCAACAAGATGCCCAAGAAAAACAGGATGCTGGACATGTCGACACGTTTAAGCGCAGCCAGCACGCCAGTGCTCGATCGGGTCTTTTCGTCAAAGTGACGGCCGATCAGTTCCGAGACAATCCACAAAATCGACAGACTAAGCATCATCCCCATGTAGGGCGGCAAGTGCGTGATGGTCTTCAGCAGCGGTACGGCGACCAGTCCAGACAATCCGAGCACCAGGAATAGCCATTGATGCCAGGGGCGGATTTCGCTGGGCACGCTTTTTGTTTTCTTCTGTCGCGGCGTGATTTCCCCGGACATCGTCAGCGAAATGCATGTCAGCGGGACCAACAAGCAAACCAAGCTGCCCAAGAACAATTCGCTCATCACTTCCGACGGCCCGATCTTGTGCTTGATCCACAACATCGTCGTTGTGACGTCGCCGATCACAGTCCATGCCCCGCCGGCGTTGGCGGCGATCACGACTAGACCGACAAACCGTAACCGGTCTTCGTGGTCATGGATCATTTTGCGTAGCAGCGAAACCATCACGATGGTGGTGGTCAGGTTGTCAAGCGCAGCGGAAAGGAAAAAAGTCAGTAACCCGACGGTCCACAGCAGTTTTCGTTTGTCCTTAGTCACGATCCGGTCGGTGATCAACGCAAACCCTTCGTGGGCATCGACGAGTTCCACGATCGTCATCGCACCCATCAGAAAAAATAGAATGCTGGCGATCTCACCGGTTTGATGCAGGTGTTGCACATCGATGGCAAAGTGCAGCGGTAGGTTGCTCACCTGGTCCTCGACGGCCTCCAATCGAAACCAATTCGGAATGGATTCGCTGGGCATCAGAGAGTCGACGTTGATCACATACAGCGACCAGCACACCACGCCGATGAACAGAGCGCTGGCAGCTTTGTTGATCTCCAGCTTGTGTTCAAATGCAATTGCCAAATAGCCGAGAAGGAAGATGCACAGAATCAGAGTCAGCATGGTGATTTCGTGGCAGTGGTTGCCAGGTTACGGCCATTCGTTTGCAGGGCAGACGCGGTCTGGGGTTGAGGTTGCGGTCGGTTTGTTTGGCATCATAGCGAACGGCTTCTGCGCTCCAAGTGGCGGACCCTGCGGGGTGCGTCCAACCAACTCGCCTGGCAACCCCCCACCCACGCCAAGGCACTCCGACGGCACGGCACGCAAGCAGCGGGAATGAAACCTTCTAGAAAAGCGTATTTGTGAGAGGCATTGGTTATTGGTACCCCGACGCGTCTGTTTTGAAGCCAGCGTTAAACAACCTTTCAACTCAAATGGACCGGTAAATTGCCGCTTCGATCCTTTCACTCTCCCGCGGGGCGGGCGAGTGAATTGCAAAAGGCGCTGGCGTTCAAAACGCGTCTGCCAGCGATCGCGTTGACACCCGAAATCCCTCGCTGATCGGCTTGTTGATTTAACGATGGTCGCCTTTCGCTCTGCGAAGGTCCCCGCCTTAACCTTGCTTTCGCGGAGCGAAAGACGACTCTACCGTTGCGGCAGGGATTGAATCAACACGCGGCAAGCGAGTGTGAGTGTTGGTTGGTATTCAATTTCGAGCGCCGCTGTCCATTCAGATCGTTGATCGTTAGGATCTGATCACGGATTCGGCTACGATGACGACCGGAAACTCGAGACTCTTTTTGTTTGGCTGTGAGCGTTTATGCCAGATTGGCTGCAGTATCTTCTGTTGATTGTTGTCGGTCTGGTGCTGCTGGTCGGTGGCGGCGAACTATTGGTGCGTGGTGCATCGGCACTGGCGCGGCTTGCACGCGTCGGACCGCTGGTGATCGGTTTGACTGTGGTCGCATTCGGCACCAGCGCGCCCGAACTTGCCACCAGTCTCGGAGCTGCATTTTCTGGCAAAGTCGACTTGGCGATCGGGAACGTTGTTGGCAGCAATATCGCCAATGTTCTGTTAATCCTAGGGGTCGCGTCCCTGATCATGCCCCTCAAGGTGCAGAGCCGATTGGTGCGATTGGATGTGCCGTTGCTGGTGGTCGCCGGGTGTGTTTTGTTGGCGATGGCGTGGAATGGAAATATCAGCCGGGTGGAAGGTGCTTTCCTGGTCACCGCGATTGTGATTTACACGATTTGGTTGATCCGACAAAGCCGATATGAATCCGCGGCTGTCACGCAAGAATTTGCAGATGCCCTCCCGCCGGTCGAGGGGCATCGACGCAACGCGATTCGCCAACTGGTGTTGTTGGTGGTCGGGTTGGGACTATTGGTGATCGGCGCCAAATTGTTGGTCGATGGTGCGAGCGATTTGGCGCGCGGGTGGGGCGTCAGCGAGTTGACGATCGGGTTGACCATCGTTGCCATTGGGACGTCTCTACCGGAGTTGATGGCATCCGTCATGGCGGCCCTTCGCGGTGAAAGCGACATCGCCGTTGGCAACGTCGTTGGCAGCAGTTTGTTTAATATCCTGTCGGTGCTCGGGGCAACTGCCCTGATTGCTCCCGGAGGAATCGACGTCTCGGTGTCCGCGATTCAATTCGACATCCCCCTGATGATCCTGGTGTCACTGGTCTGTCTGCCGGTTTTCCTCACGGGATGGCGGGTATCACGCTGGGAGGGCGCCGTTTTTGTGGTCTGCTACATCACTTACTTAGTCTATTTGCTCAATCGCTAGAAACCATCGACCAGCCCCAAAGGTTTGCCAGCGGCCTGCTTCGACGACGACTCTGTCGCCCGATGTAACTACTGCTGCTGCATCTCTTGCTTGATTTCATCCAGGCTGACATTGTCGTGCGACCGTGACGAGACAAAGTTACCGTCACCTGGATCGTCCAAGTAGTTCGGTAAGTGCCAGACCGGCGTGCCATTGTGCTTGAGCCATAATTCCTGGAACGCCAGCGAGCCCGGCGCGTACTTCCAGGTGAGTTCGTCGCCATTCCGATGGCATTCGATCAGCAGCGTTAATTCCGGGTCTGTGCCCAACTGGTTTGTGAACAGAAACAGACTTCCATCAATGACGGGTGATCTCGCGTCGCTCAGCTCTTTCGCGTTGAGCCGAAAAATGGCTTTCGGTTGGAGCTTTAAAGAGTGTATTTTTCCCGTTTGAGCTGATCGTGTCTGCGCTTCAAATTGGCGTGCCAGGCCGCGCATCTGGATGTCACGTCGACGAATCGCTTCCGAATCGGTCCCGGCGACCGGCGTGACTGCCCGCGGAATGGGTCTCAGTTTGACTCCGACCGGCGACCACCTCTCACCCCATTTCATCGGACTGGAGATGGGCATTGGAGGTGTCTCAATCAGTGCCTGGAACTCGTGGTACACCTCGCGACCTGTCCCAAAAGGCTGTGAAAGGACGCCACCGACCACCACCGCTCGGCCGCCGTAGGTCCAAACAAATACATCTCCCGAATTTGCAGCTGCTGTATTTCGCAAGCTCTGGTAATCCAGGCCGGTCCATGTGAATACAGGGTCTTCTAACTTGAGTCGCTGCTGGCCGTCCACGTCCAAGAAGAAAGAAAACGTTTCCGCGCGATGGCGATAAAAACGCTTCAGCGTTGCGTGATCCTCCTCCGCATTTTGTCCCTGTACTGCTGTCGTCATCAACAAAGCGAATAGAAGTGCCAGTATGCGCATCAGAGATCCCATCGGGGGCTGTCGTTGAGTCAAAATACGGGTGGGGTTCCATGAGCGTTCTGCCCCCGGAATCGATTTTAACCAATCGAGCTTGGCCGGTTGTGTATTCGGATGCTGGTCGCCGTGGCTATCTGTCGTTTTCCAAGCCGGCTTTTACGCTGCGATCACCACAGGCAACCAAGTCCGAAGGCGCATGAAAAAAACCTGAGGCGGAAAAGGATCCACCTCAGGCTTTTTTGGGTTTGATCGGTACGATGGTTTGCCGTTACAGCAGGGCGCCCATCTTGGCGACCAGGTCGGCGGTGCGGCAGCTGTAGCCCCACTCGTTGTCGTACCAGCTGACGACTTTCGCCAATTTGCCGTCGATGACTTGGGTGAAGTCCGAGGCGAAGATGCTGCTGTGCGAATCGTGAACGATGTCGCTGCTGACCAAGGGATCTGTTGCGTAGAACAAGATGCCTTTGAGTGGGCCTTCAGCGGCAGCCTTGATTGCGGCGTTGATCGTTTCGGTAGTCGCTTCTTTTTTCAGGTTCACGGTCAGGTCGACGACGCTGCCGGTGGGGACCGGAACTCGCATTGCGATACCGGTCAACTTGCCTTGCAGTTCCGGAATCACCAATCCAACCGCTTTGGCAGCGCCAGTCGAGGTCGGGATGATGTTCAGGGCCGCCGCACGGGCTCGGTACAAGTCACTGTGCGGTTGGTCTTGGACGTTTTGGTCGTTCGTGTAAGCGTGAACCGTGGTCATCAGACCGGATTCGATGCCGAACGTTTCGTTCAGGACTTTGGCGACAGGTGCCAAGCAGTTGGTCGTGCAAGACGCATTGCTGACGCACTTCAGATCGGCGTTCAGCTGATCGTCATTGACGCCCAAAACGCAGGTCAGGTCGGCGCCGTCTTTGGCCGGAGCACTCAAGATGACTTTCTTGCAGCCGGCTTCCAGGTGACTGTCGTAACCCGGTTTGTCGCCGCTGGCGCGACCGGTGAAAAATCCGGTCGACTCGATCACGATGTCGACGTTGTGCTCGCCCCAAGGCAGTTTGCGTGGGTCACGCTCGGCCAGGGCCAAGATCTTTTTGCCTTCGACAGTCAACGAATTGTCGTCGTAGGTCACTTCGCCGGGATAGCGACCATGAACACTGTCGTACTTCAGCAACGTCGCGAGTGTTTTGTTGTCGGTCAAGTCATTGACGGCGACCACTTCAAACTCGTCACTACGTTCCATCAAATTTCGAAAAGTCAGGCGACCGATGCGGCCGAACCCGTTGATTGCAACTCGAATAGCCACAGTAATGATGACTCCTGGCGTTGTGGGGTAGACTTGCCAACAAACGACAAGGACACCCGTCAAAGGGGATGGGAAGATGTTTCGCGAAGAAACCATTTCGATTCAGATCACAGCGGAGGTCCCGTTGACCGCCACGCCGCCTCGCGTCTTGCGAATTATAGAAACGCTAACCCATTAACACCATGACCCAGAATTCCGCTCCACCGAACTGGCGACGCCCACCCGGTTTGGCCAAGGGGACGTGGGAATATGTGCACCAGCGGTCGATCGCACGCCACTATGATGACTTTGTGGCGGACACTCCTCTTTGCCAGCTCGACCAACAATATGTCGAACGCGTTTTGGCGGACGTTCGTCGAGAACAATCTGCGGGCCACCAGGAAAAACTTCTTGAATCGCGGCCCTTGATTTTGGATTTGGGCTGCGGGACGGGGCGGTTGGCACTTCCGGTCAGTGAATCCGGGTGCGATGTCCTGGCGATCGATCTGAGCCAGCCGATGCTTTGCGAACTGCGGCAGCGTTGCCCCGCGCCGGCCGGTGGCCAGATCTGGCCGATTCATGCCAATCTGGTGCAGTTGCAAGGGTTACGCGATGGGATCGCCGATCACGCCATCTGTATGTTCAGCACGCTGGGAATGATTCAAGCACGCCAGAATCGCATCGAATTCCTGCGACATGTGGCGCGGATCGTCAAACCCAACGGGACGTTCGTCGTGCATGTGCACCGGCGCTGGGCGGGCTTGCGCGAATCCGGCGGCTGGCGGCGGTTGGCCGGATCCTGGCTACATTCACTGCGCGATCGCGAGAGTGAATTTGGCGACGCGACATATCCCTATCGCGGTTTACAGAACATGTTCATGCATCGATTCAGCGGCAGCGAACTGAGATCCGAATTGGCAGCCGCCGGTTGGCGACTGGATCGTTTGGATCGAGTCGATTTGCAAGGCCAGCGGCTGACGCAATCCCGTTGGAATTCCAGCGGGTACTTCGCGGTTTGTACCGCATTTGAATGAGGCATCGATTTTTCCTAGCCCGACGCGTCACGGCCTGTTGATGCAGTTCGTATCGCAACTTCGTTCGGCCCAGACGTGGTTTAGTCCAGACGTGATCGGACCAGGTCGACAATTTGGTCAAGCACCTGTTCGGGCAGCATGCCGTCGGTGTTGATCACCACCGCATCATCGGCAGCCCGCAAGCGACCGACCGCTCGCATTCGGTCCTCCAAGTCACGCTGGTTTTGCGCCGCCAGAACGTCTTCCAGCGAGAGATAGCTTCCTGAATCGGCGAGTTGCCGCATTCGTCGCTTGGCCCGCTCGGTCGGCGATGCGGTCAGAAAGATTTTGCACTCGGCGTCAGGAAACACCTCGGCGCCTTGATCCCGGCCTTCGGTCACGATGTTGCGACCGCAAGCGATTTGACGCTGCAATTGCGACAGTCTGGAGCGGACCGCAGGGACATCGGCCAAATAGCGAATCGACCGGGTCACCTCCGGCGTGCGGATCAATCCCGACACATCTTCCTGATCAATCCAGATCGTGTTGGATTTCCAGGCCAGGTTCAGCGTTCCAACAAATTCGGCCAATCCGTCGGTATCGGACAGATCCATCTGGGCTCGCAGTGCCGCCAGCGTCGCCGCACGGTACATCGCACCGGTATCCAGAAACTCGAACTCCAGCCTGGACGCGACCTGATGCGCGATGCTGCTCTTGCCCGCACCGGCGGGGCCATCAATGGTGACGATCAAAATGCAATTTCCCTACGTGAATCGATTGCGGAAGTCTATCCTGATCGGGCTCGCGTGGTTGTGCAATCGGTCTTGCCGAGCGACCATTCCCGCCCGATTTGCTGTGCCATCCGCCGAGACGAACGCCGTGCGCGACTATCTGAAGCTTCATCTGGTCATTCTGCTGTGGGGGTTCACCGCCGTGCTTGGCAATTTGATCGACATCAGTCCCACGCAATTGGTGCTGATTCGCAGTTTGTTGGCGACCCTGTTGTTGGTCGCGCTGCTGCGCCGCCGGGCGATGATTCCCGGCCGATTGGCAGTGGCCCTGATCGCCAATGGCATGCTGTTGGGACTGCACTGGGTGTTGTTCTTTTTGGCAGTCAAGATCGCCAGCGTTTCAATTTGCATGATCGGTGTCGCGACGGTCTCATTTTGGACCGCGCTGCTAGAACCGATGCTCAACCGCAAGGTTCGGCTGCAGCGCGTCAACGTGGTGTTGGGACTGGTCGTGATTGCGGCGGTCTACCTGATCTATCGAAGTGAAACCGAGTTTCATTTGGGATTGATCGTGGCGGTGTTGGCCGCCGTCCTGGCCTGCCTGTTTTCGATCTTCAATGGCCGACTCGCAGGCAGTACAGGAGAAACCGTGATCGTCATGTACGAGATGGCGGGTGCCGCGATCCTGTGTGTCGTGGGGCTGGCGATTGCACCGCTGCTAGGGATTGAACTGGCATCGGATCGCATGCTGCCGACACCCGTCGAATGGATCTATCTCGCCATCCTCGTGCTTGTCTGTACTATCTTTGCTTATTGGGTGTACGTGGAATTGCTGCGGCGGATGTCCGTGTTCACCATCAATTTCGCCAACAATATGGAACCGATTTACGGCATCACGTTTGGAGCGATCTTCTTTGGCGACCTGCAACACGTCGGAACGGCGTTCTACGCAGGAGCCGTCTTGATTTTTGCAGCCGTGCTCGTGCAGCCCTGGCTCGCCAAACGTTTCCCGTAACCCAATCAAAGTGGGCAGCCACTTTTGGCTCTCAACCACGATCAACTTGATGGATTTCGCAGACGCCGAGCGAGTATGCTAACAATTGAGAACCACCCGTTGCATCAGCAGGCACACCGCAGCTGCCAATCGTAAGCGCCTTTTCGTTCAAGAAATGAATTCAACTTCAGTAGCGTCTGATCGATTGAGTATTTCCTACCTGATGGTGCTAACGGCGGGTATCGGTGTGTCATTCTTTGTTGCCCGCAGCATTAAACTGTTGCGTTTCGCCGCCGACGCCCAGTACTACAATCTTGAATCGGTTTCCGACGTCGACGCCTTTGGGATGCTCGTTGCGGCAGTCTACGGGCTTAGCGTCACGACACTTGTCATCGCCATTTTTCTAAATAAAACCCCTTTCCCCTGG
>NZ_JAMYFE010000133.1 GCF_024129865.1 Stieleria tagensis
CAGTGACCTCTGCCGTGTGAATGCAGCCAGCGAACTCGAAAAACGCCTAAAACACCGTAAAAACAGCATTTCTCGATTCCACCAAGTACCCTGAATCGCACCGTTTCATACCTGAAAAGGGTACGGAAAAGGGTACAAAAATATTGGACAGTTCGACGGCGTTTGACGACGCAATCCGTTTAAGCTTGATTTGATCGGCGCTACGTGCCAATGTCCCAATCGATGGCACAAAAACAATTGGCATTGAAGTTTGAAACTGAGTCCCAAGACTACCGAGTCGGCCACCCACTCAGCAAACAAGATTTCATTGACCGAACACGCAATTGCTTCAATCTCTGTTCTTACTGGCTTGAAGGATGGCTTCCAGCCTACGAGTTCTGGGCCGGGGGTTTAGGCGTCTACGACCAAACCGAATGCGAGTCGATTGGAACGTTCTCCGATGCCGACCAAGTGAAGTTGCTGCATCATGATTGGACAATCGCGGCCAACACCGCGATCGCTATCGAACTTGCGTCGCAAATGATCGAGGAGCAAGGACATCCAAAAGAATGCCGAGCCCTCGTCCGTTCATTCTACTTAGCCATTGGCTTCCAAGAACTTGGTCTCGATTACGAGCAGCTCATGCCCGGGATGCCCGTTCACGTACCGATAGGGAATTGAACACCCTGAGTAGACCTAAGTCATCTGGCTTTGCAAACTGAAACTTCGACAGAAAATCGCGTTGGTTTGTCAAACTCAAGCAAGTTCGGACACACATTACTACGAGCCGGTGTCGTCAATCAGAATTCTCCGACGCAGAGAAGCGACCAGTTGTCAGCATTCAACTCGCATTCTGAGGCTACCTATCGATTTCGATACTTTTCAAGGTGGGCTGCTGGTGCTGAGTGATTCGCAAAAATCGCTCCAGCATTGTGGAGTATTAGTTCGGTGAGTTTTGTGATTGCCTACATCGACACTAGCTTTGCTTTCACCGCTTCACGTTTCTCGACGAGCCTCTGCTTGTCGGTCAGATACTTCTCGTGCTCTCGTATGTAAGCATCGGCCAGTGGCTTCGCTATGATTGTGATGTAAACACGATCCTCAGCGATCAGGGATGTGTCATCGATCGAAATCACTTTGTCGCTGTCAGTTCGTTTTAACTGTACCGTGTGGTCTTTGATGCCGACGAAGGTAGCTTCGACTTCATGCTTTCGATCAAACGTGTGCCACGTGCGGCGTTCAAATGTTGGTTGGGTTGGCTCTTTGAACGCGGCGATTGCGGCTTCGACGATTTGCAGCTCATTCTCGGTTGCTTCTCGTGCTGCCTTCTGTTGGTCGTATAGAGCGAGCTGCTGTGCATGCTGTTCCATGCGGACTGCCTGCGATTGTTGGTCACTCTTACTTAAGACAACGGCCCCATCGGAAAGATCGCCACCGCTGGATTGCGGCAATCTGCTCGCGATCTGAATCTTCCTAGCTTGCGGTGCTGAGTTACTACCGGTATCTATTGCATCACTGATTGCCGCGATAAACGCAGTGAGCAAGAAAAGACCAATAGGAAGACCTAGCACCAGGAGCACACAGCCAGCGCAGCCCTTGGCGACCGCACTCAGGTCGGTTGCGCTTCTAGTGTCGATTGATGCTGAACCGTCGCCACGTTTTAAGCCGCCACCGATGGTCGTGCTGGTCTCATAGCGAACGCCGCGGGCGCCAGCAGAGAGACGCACACGGCCCCGGCTATTGGCCCCAACTCGCACGTTCTTGGTGCCAATAGAACTACCAACGGTAACCCCACGTCGACTGACGCTGATACCGACATTGATCGGTCCGAATTTCTTCCGCTTCCCGAATCGAAAACCCATGGTGCCTAACAACTTGTTAACACTTATTGAACGCAGTTCGCCTCAAATTCGCCATCCGCATCGCGAACCATTCTGCTACCAAACCGAATACGTCCCCGATAACACATCGCACTAGCGCAACATTTTTAACGTTAAAAGACGTGGCAAGTCGACAGGCAAATATCTAGCCAACCATGATACCGATGGGCGTCCTCGACAAACAGAGCTCGTGCAGATTCCATCGACCGACGTAGGGATGTTTTTGCATTTCCGGTCCATCGATGAAGCTGTGGCTTGATTGTCATGTCAGATCTAGTCCAAGGTGTGACAAACGTCGCCCCAGGCGGTTCTGAAGTCCTCGTTGATTAACTCTGCGAGTTCGGCTTGGGTGACATCGTCACCTTGGTCGTTGAGGAATTGGACTTCGATCACGTTTTGCTTGGCGACGAAGCCGTGCCAGGCTTCGTCTCGGTACCAGTCGGCTTGCTTGTCGACTCCGACACAAAGATGTGTCGTCGTGTGGTAGGAGTTGAACAAGAAGCCTTCGAATTCCTGGACTTTTTTCGCATCCTCATTCTGGATTCCTCCCGCGACGATCCATCGTTCGCTTCGGAAGCGAATTCGGTGTTTGGTCGGTACGCCTCGGTTTGCTTTTTGCAGCGTGCTCGTCATTGGTCTGCCTGGATAAAAGAGTCGGAATACAATTCGACGAATGCCTGCGATTGTATGGATCAACACCGATGTGTCACGAAAATTTTGAATGCTGTTGATAACTTGACGAAACGGATTGCGCTTCAGGTCTCCATCGCGTACTGTGAAATCGCAACAACGTGTCTGCGATGACACAGAAACACGACGGCCATGATCTATGCATTTCTGAATCAAAAAGGCGGGGTTGGTAAAACGACCCTTTCCATCCATACAGCCGAAGAACTCGCTCGGCGGAAACGCCGGGTGCTGTTGATCGATGCCGATCCGCAGGGCAGCGCGATGAATTGGTCAAATTGCCGAGAGTCGGCTAGCTTCACCGTGGTTGGGATGCCGAAGGCGACCATTCACAAAGAGATCGAAATGCTGTCAGTCAACTACGACGATGTTGTCATTGATGGACCGCCGCGCGTGACCGAGCTGGCTCGATCGATCGTGTTGGCTGCTGATCTTGTTGTCATTCCATTGCAGCCTTCGCCTCTCGATTTGTGGGCCGCTTCAGAAACGGCCGAGCTGGTTCGTGAAGCTCAAACGTATAAACCGGAGATCGGTGTTTGCCTGGCGTTAAATCGTCGAATTGCAAATACGGCGATCGGAAGAGATGTTCGAATTGCATTGAAGGAGCTGGAGGTACCGGTGCTGCGAAGTGACATCGGACAGCGAGTAGCGTTCGCGGAAACGGCCGTGACGGGCATGACCGTTTTGAACAAGAAGCATTCCAAGGCAGCGCGCGAGATCAGGAAATTTGTCAACGAACTAAGGAGGGTAGCATGACGAAGAAAATCAAGATGCAGGCTCGGCCGGCGAAACCCGACCAAGCGGACCATTGGGTTGACAATCGAGCGCAAAGCGAGCAGTTGCCAAAGCTGAAACCGAAGCGATTGACGATCGACATCGATCCCGAATTACATACGCGATTGAAAATTCACTGTGCACAGAAGCAAGTGCAAATTGCCGATCTTCTAAGAAAGCAAATCCAATCACTCTTGGGTTGATCCTTGATCGCCTACGAGAGACTCTTTCATAAGCTATCCGTCGCGAGCCGCATTTACGGCTCTTGCAACGAAACTGTTTTCTCGTAGGCTTCGTCATTTGGTCACTCCATCTAGACATCTGAGCCGTGGAGCAAAGCGATGGACGAAGATCTGTACTCTGATTTGCTGATCGACCTTCCGCGTGGTCAGCATTCCGAGCACGTCGGACAGGCACCGCACAACTACTTTGAGCATCCCGCGAACATCGCTGCCACTGAATCCATGCGAATGGATGTTCGCAACAATCGGGAATCCAAGCTTTTCCTCGGCGTTGTCGGCGGGAAGGTGGTTACGGGAAAACGTTTACCGGACGGCCGAATACCAAGGTGGGTCCAGGGAGGTGTGCCAATCGGTGTAGCCGACGATCGGCATCATGGTCTGATCGCGGGAAGTCGGGGTGGAAAATCTCGATCGTTCTTGATGGCCAACTTGATCGCCGCACCGCGCGAAACCTCCATTGTCACCATCGACCCCAAAGGCGAATTGGCCGCCGCGACGGCAACGTATCGGGCGAAGATACTTGGCCAGGAGACAGCCGTTCTGGATTGTTTTGGATGCTCAGGCGATTCGACGCTGCGATATCGTCGAAAGCTAAACCCCATCGAGACACTTCTTGGGACCGGTCAAACAACGATTGCGGCTGATGCGATGCAGATTAGTGATGCCTTGGTTGTCGAAAACCAATCCGTTAAAGATCCGCATTGGGACGATGGTAGCCGTGAGTTCATTTCAGGGCTTTGCGTTCATGTCGCGACTCACCCGAACTACGAAGGTCGGCGGGATTTGGTGACGGTCTGGGAATTGGCAATCGCTGCGAACCAACCCGATCCGAATGACGCACACGCGTTCGCACTGGAAACCGAGATGCTGGAGAGTGATGCTGGCGGTGGCTACGTGCGAGGATGTGCGACGGCATTTTATTCTCGCACGGGAGACGAGTTTTCCAGCATGACCTCAACGGTGCGACGTCACCTCTCTTTTATCGCAGTTGACGCCGTCCGAGATATATTGCGTGGGGAGTCGATCGATCCGCGTCAAGTCAAGAATGGATCGCTTGCCCTCTACATCTGTATTCCAGCGATGCGAGAGCGGTTGATGCGAGGCTTCAAGCGATTGTGCATCCAAACGTGTCTGGCAGCCTGCGAGAACGAGCAAACGATGTTCGGCCACCAGGCCTTGTTTCTACTGGATGAATTTCATGGTCTCGGGAAACTTGACTGCATCGAAACGGCAATTGCCCAGTTTGCTGGCCTAGGAGTCAAGCTGGTTGTCATCCTGCAAGATCTCTCGCAGATCCAAGCGTTGTATCCAAAGTCTTGGCAGACGTTCATGGGAAACGTGGGCACGTTGCAGACTTTTGCAGGGTTTGATGAGGTCACGCTCAACTACCTAAGCAAGCGTCTAGGTGAAGCCATCACCGCAACCACCAGCAGCCAACGCCCGTCACGAGAGCAAATGGTCAACGACGCCTCATCCGGGCTCAATTGGTCGATCGGAACCAAACCACTGATGGCCCCCAACGAAATCGAACGTTACTTCGCCCGCGACGATCCAAAACTACGACAACTAGTGCTCCGCCCCGGTTACCGCCCGATGATCCTGCAACGCTGCTTCTACGACAAAAGCGAGCACTTCTCGATGGAGCTGTCCTGATTTGAAGCGGCAGCAAAGTATTTTATCTCAGATGCATCGCTTGCATCGGCCGACGCAGATTCAAAACGCGACAAATACGCATCGGTGAACCGCCGAGCGCGAGACCGAAGCGAATTTAGCGGAATGTAGCTGCCGAAGCTGCCGGCGTCGGCCACCGGAGCATGTTCGCGAACGGCCAGTAGTCGCAAAGAAGAACTAGGCCGAGGCGGAACCGGCCGCGGGCGTCGAGCATGCTGCAGGTCAAATCTGCTGTGCGAAGAAGAGATTGGAAGCGTGGCCGACCGATGTAGCGGTAGCTACAGCTCGGTATAGTTGGATGACTTCGAGCGGTAACGCACTCGGCCTTGTCAGCGTTCTTTCTTCTTAGTCGCTTTTTCCTTGGCCGCAGACATCTTCTTGGTCCTCGTCTTAGTAGCAGGTTCCTTCTTGGCCGCTGGCTTCTTCTTGGTCGCAGACTTCTTCTTGGTCGCAGACTTCTTCTTAGTCGCAGACTTCTTCTTAGTCGCAGACTTCTTCTT
>NZ_JAMYFE010000134.1 GCF_024129865.1 Stieleria tagensis
AGCTATTGAACGCCGTTGGCGTAGTGATGGGATTGAGTGCATGCGACACTCCCAATGGGTGGCACCAATTGGCGATTGAATTCTCTCTTCGTAGCTGGGCCCGCCAGGGTTCAGTCGATTACCCACAAACGGTGGGTGCACCAATTGGAAAACTCCGGGGTTCCTGCCGAACCTGCCTCCAGCAGGTTCTAAGCTATTGAACGCCGTTGGCGTAGTGATGGGAATGAGTGCATACGACACTCCCAATGGGTGGCACCAATGGGCAATTGAATTCTCTCTTCGTAGCTGGGCCCGCCAGGGTTCAGTCGATTACCCACAAACGGTGGTGGCACCAATTGGAAAACTCCTCTGAATTGATAGCATCAGTAGCCGCAGGGAGTGGATCTTTCACCAGAACCACTCCCGCATCGCGATTCCGCTTTTTGCAGGGTCAATTTCCGCTTGTGACCAGTGCTTTGGACTTCGTAGGATCGGCCTGGAAAACTGCCGGTGAACGTACGCGCCGGTAGTGGATTCATTCCCTTGCATCTTGATTCGACACAGATTTGGACGGCACGGAAGCCACCAACGATTTGCTCCAACCGGCTGCATGCAGGCCCTGCATGACGGCTCGCTGGGGTTTCACGCACTTCGCACGGTCCTCGCTGTGCCTTGGCCGCGCGATCGTTTTCGCTGCCCTGCTGGCATGGTTTACGACCGAGCCCGCCGCCGCCGAACCACCCTCGTCACCAGCCGAAACGGCTGCGCCGGCGGACATCGCCAGCGCCATCCGCGCCAGTGGTGACACGGTCTATCGCTGGCAGATTGGCGATGCCCAAGCCTCGTTGCTCGAGGGCAATTGTGTGCTCCGACACGCCGGCCGTGAGATCAAAGCCAAGACGATTTTGGTGGTTGCCGACGGCCCGCGCGGTCGTGTTCGCAACCGACTGGTGATCGAAGGCCATCTGAAATCCAATGGTGAAGTCGATCCGACGCCCCGGACCGTGGTCTGGACGACCCAAGACGATCCGGTCGTGCTGGCGCCGCAGTTTCGTGGCGAGCCGCCGCAGCGACCGTTTTTAATGGAATTCTTGCCGATTCATTCGATCGAGTCGGTGGGGACGTTCGACAAGTCCGTCGCACAAACTCAGTTTGCACAGCCGGTTCCCGATCCAAATGTGACGGACAACTTCGCGACGCCGGAGGTGATTGCGCCACCGGTGGATAGTGCGGTCCCGGCTCCCACGTTGGCCCCCCGTCTGATTCCTCAAATCCTTCCTCAACCGTCCGCTCCACAGCCTACACCGCAGACGGCTGGATTGCCGTTGGCGGAAGACCCGGGGCCGCCGATGGTTTTCGCAGATGGCGCAACGACCGGGGGAATGCAGTTTTTCGTTGGCGGCGGCACACAAAGTTTCGAACTGGTCGCCCGTGGAGCCTCTCAGCCGCCGGTGATCACTTACACGCCACGACCAGAAACCAATGAATCGGTGATCGTCGCCCGTGGTGGTGTGACCGTGCGAATTCGTGACGTCACCACCCAGATGCCCGATGGGCAATTGATGAATCTCGGCACGGTCACCCTGTCGGCGGACCGCGTCGTCGGCTGGGTACCGATCCTGTCGAACCCGTTTGGTGGCGGCGGAAATCAATCGACATCCGAAGGCGAGTTGTACCTGGAAGGCGACATCGTGTTTCGCCAGGGCGAACGCGTGATCTATGCGGATTCGATGTACTACAACATCACCCGAAAAACCGGCTTGGTGTTAGATGCCGAAGCGATCACGACCGTGCCGGAGTATCAAGGTGTGGTGCGGTTGAAGGCCGAAGTATTGCAGCAGGTTTCCGATGGAAATTTTCGTGCTTTCGACGCTGCGGTCACCAGCAGTCGCATGGGTGTTCCACGCTATTGGTTACAGAGCGAGCGATTGCAGTACGAAGAACGGCAGCGGGTCGTGGTTGATCCTCGCACCGGAAGATTGGTTTCCGATCCCGAACCCTTTGCGACCAGCGCCAACAGTTTCGTGTATGTCGGGGGCGTGCCGATATTTTATTGGCCACGTTTTTCGACCAGTCTGGAACGTCCCGTTTTTTATCTGACTGATGCCAAGGTTGGAAACGATAATTCGTTTGGGACACAGGTCATGTTGGACTGGGACATCTTCCAACTGCTGGGCGTTCAAAACGTTCCCGACGGTGTCGACTGGGAATTGTCGACCGATTACCTCAGCGACCGCGGGCCTGCGCTGGGCACCCAACTGGATTATGATCTGCCGGGATTGTTCGGACACCCGGGGCCGGTCAGAGGGCAACTGGACGTGTGGGGGATCTCCGATTCCGGAAATGACCGGCTGGGACAGGGGCGATTGTCGGTACCGCCGGAAGTGAAAAATCGCGGCCGCGCTCTGCTGTTACACCGCCAACTGCTGCGACCGGATCTGGAGTTCATCGCCGAACTCGGTTGGATCAGCGACCGAAATTTCTTGGAGCAATATCTCGAGAACGAGTGGGATCAAGATGCCGATCGCAGGACGGGCCTGCGGCTTCGCAAATACCATCGCAACCAATTGTTTGATTTGGCTGCCAATGTTCAAGTCAATGATTTCTTCGAAGAAACCGAGCGACTGCCGGAGCTGAACCATTACCTGTTGGGCGGCTCGATTTTTGGTGACAAACTGACATGGTCATCCCATAGCCACGCGTCTTATTCCAAATTGAACGTCGCCGCCACTGCCGAAGACCCGGCCGAAGCGGCCGCCAATTTTACCTTGCCCGGTGAAATTGCCAGCGAGGGTGTAATCGCATCGACTCGCCAGCAACTGGCAATCAGTGTTCCCGTCGGACCGATCAATTTTCGACCGGTCGGTTCGATCGAAGCATCGCATTACGGGCAAGCAGCCGACGGGAATGAATTGACACGGATCTTGGGACAAGCCGGTCTACAAATGAACCTGCCGATGGTGCGTGTCGATCCGACGATCGAAAGCAGCCTGTTGAACGTTCGCGGATTGGCGCACAAAGTCGATTGGACGGCCGAGTATTGGTATGCCGACAGTGATACGAATTTGGACGACCTGCCGATGTACGATGCGTTGGACGACCACGCCCAACAACAATTTCGACGACGTTTCATCGGCGACACGTTCGGCGGGACACTGCCCAGCCAATTTGATCCACGCAATTATGCATTTCGACAAGGCATTCAGAGTGGCGTGGCCAGTCCCAGTGACGTGATTGCCGATGACCTACAACAACTGCGTCTGGGACTGAATCAACGCTTCCAGACCAAACGTGGGTTACCGGGGCGAGAGCGGATCGTCGACCTAATGCAGTTTGACGTCGGCACGATCTTGTTTCCTAGAGCGGATCGCGACAACTTTGGCGAAACGGTTGGCCCGACGACTTACGATTTCCGCTATCACCTGGGCGATCGATTCTCCATCTTGAGTGACGGCTACATCGACTTTTTCGATGACGGTCTGAGCTCGATTAGTGCCGGTCTGCGCACCAGTCGGCCAGGGGTCGGCGACTTGTACGTCGGTCTGTTGTCGCTCGAAGGCCCGATCAGTAGCACCGTGTTCCGGGCCACCATCGACTATCGTCTGAATGAAAAATGGATCTTCTCCGGCGGTACCACCTATGACTTTGGAGCCATCGGGAATGTGGGGCAGTCGGTCGGTTTGACCCGCATCGGCGAATCGATGTTGGTACGAATGAACTTGATCGTTGACCCGGGCCGCGAAAACGTCGGGGTCGGCTTCCTGATTGAGCCACGCTTCTTCGCCAAGAACCTGGGCAACATCGGTGGCGGTCTGATTCCGCCACCCGGCATCGAAGGCCTGGAGTAGGCCCGCGACGGCCGGACGCTTCGCCCGTGATTCATCCCGCCTTATTGTGTCGCCGTTTGCTGCTGGACCCACTGGGCATAGCCGGCGTCCACATCGATACTTTTTAGGGTCACGATTTGTGGCTGATCGTAGGGGTGATGCTGGCGGATCAGTTCGCGAAGCGCCGTCGCTTGGCCAGCGACGGTTTTGATCATCAAGCGGTATTCTTGATCGCAGCAGTCTCGGCCCTCCCAGCGATAGTGGCTCTCGATCGGGCCATCGATTTGCACACAGGCCGCGGCGCGGTGTTCGAGGATCGTTTGGGCCAACGCACGGGCTTGGTCGCCGTCTTTGACGGTTGTCAGACAGACCAGGATGCAGGGTGTTTCATGCATGTGTAAATCGGCCGCAATTGAGAAACGGTTTCAATAAAACAGCCAACTTGTCGCGACTCGATTTGAACGGTTCTCAACAAGCAGCTGAATCGCAATTGATTTGCGAATTTACGGTTCTAGCCCCGGAATATCGGTTGCCCGAAGGGGCCATTGAGCGCTATTGTGACATCACCAAACCAACCAAATCCCCACTGGAGAGATAGAATGAGCAACCAAGAAATCATTGATCACTTGAACGAATGTTTGAAACACGAGTGGACTGGCGTTGCCCAGTATTCACAAGCCAGCTTCATTGTTGAAGGGCTGTGGCGAGAAGTCTATGCGGATACCTTCATCGACAACGCCAAAGAATCGTTCGGGCATGCCCGCTTGGTCGGCGACAAAATTGCCAGCCTAGGTGGCGTTCCCGCGGTGACGCGAAACGAGATCAAACAGACTCGCGATTTGCAAGAAATCTTGCGCAACAGTCTGGAATTCGAATCCAAAGCCGTCGAGATGTACACCAAGGCATTGGAGTTGGCCGAAGGCAACCGCCCGTTGGTCGTGTTCTTGGAGAACATCCTGGAAGAGGAACAAGAGGGCGTCGACGAGTTCACGAAATTGCTGCGTAATAGCGAAGCAACCTCCAGCAGCAGCGCCGACAGCCGATCGGCCTAGTGGCAAGCCGCTTTTGTAGCTGGCCTCTGTGAGGCAGGAAGACCGGGCGCGCAAAGCTGGCGATTACCCACAAATGGCAACCCGACGCGTCAGCGAGGGACTTAGCCGGTTGACGGGATCCCTCGCTGACGCGTCGGGTTACCAAAAAGCAGTGCCTGACGTGAAAGCGCTGGCTTCTAAACGCGTCAGCGAGGGACTTAACGGGTGATCAAACAAAACTTGTGGGTAATCGCCAGCGCGCAAAGCCCGGCTACCTTTCACTTCACCAAATAGCTGGCCGTGTAATACGCCTCGGGATGCAACAACGATTGCCCCGAGGCGTTTTTGATTTGGTCGCACACCAATTCGTGCACATGGCCGCGTTGCAGGCCGTCGATGACCAAGCGGACTTTGCGACGGTCCTCGGACACGGTCGCCGATTGGATGGTCGGGCGAGTGTGATCGACTTCGGGGCTGCCATACTGCGAGCGATACTCATAGGTGTAGGTCTGCAAGTCGTACCCGCTGAGCTGACTGGCGGTTTGCGGATCAACTGGCTGGGTGAATTCCAGTTCGAATCCGTCGGTCTGCAATCGCATCGCCAAGATTTCAAACGGCAGCTTGCCGCTCCAATCGACTCGCTCAATCGCAAACGGTTGGCTGCCAACGGATCCCCAACCACGGTTGGTGCCGCCCACAAACAACGAACCTTGGGGTGTCATTTCGACGCCGACATTTCCCGATGCGAACCCCGATCGAAACGGGAAACAGGCACCTTGCACGTGCCCCTGGATGTCTTCCAGAAACACACGCATGACCGTGCTCTTGGATTGGTCGGCGACGAACAATTGGTTTTCGAAGGGGCCGAATTTGCCGCCTGTCGTGTCACAGGCGATGCCGGATGCGCTCTTGCCCATCTTGTCGTAAGGAAACCAGACGACGGGCATTTCTAATTCTGGAATCTGATCGGCTTGGGTGTGCATCCGGGATCCGCTTTCAGGTTCCTTTGGCGGAGGGCCCATCACCGACTGGGCATCGTCATACCATTTGAAACCGCCCGGATGGCCGACGAACTTGCCTTGCCGCAGCAATTTCAATCCACAGGTTCCGTTCCAGGGGCCTTGGTTGTCGGTGTAGAACAGTCGCCCTTGTGAATCCGTTCCCATGCCACCGGGAGAACGAACGCCGCTGGTCATCGGCAATGTCTGGCCATCCGGCGTGATCTTCATCGCCCAACCGCGATAGGGCACGTCACTGTTGAACGAACCGGTCAAACAGAGCGTGACAACCAGGTTTCCATCGGCATCCAATTTTGAACCAAACGCGTATTCGTGGTAGTCGGTCGAAACGCCCCAGCCATCGGCCACCGTTTCGAACACATCCGCGGCACCATCGCCGTCTTCATCACGCATCCGTGTGACTTCCGCGCGTTGGGTTGCGTAAAGCCACCCATCATGCCAAGCCAAACTAAGGGGTTCATGCAGTCCCCGTGCATAGACCGAGAACTGGTCAGCGCCAACGGTCTGGGCAAATGGATCTCGAATGCGAAACAGATCACCGCGGCGACTGCAAACGATCAGCGAATCATCCGGCATCAATTGAAAACCGCTGGCTTCGATCACTTCGCCCAGCGGCGTTTCAAAGCTGGTGATCGGGTAATAGTCCGCCTCTTTTGGACCGGTTTGTTTCCGATCCGCCGATTGAGCGAGAGCGACCGTGCTGACCAACAGGTTGAAACACAGTGCGATCACGATGGCCAAGGAATGATAGATCGTCATGAAAGAATCGTAGGAGGGTTTGTGTTTTCGTTGTTTGGGTTGAATCAGCTGCCTGATCGGTTCGTTCACCATTGAATTCGTTCGGTCACCGTCACCGATTCTCCCGGCGGCAATGCCAAGCGAAGTTCGGATTGGTTTTCGATCGCAATGATCTTGGGGTTGGCATTTTCGATGGAGATCCGGACTGCGCCGATTTGAAATCCGCCGTCGACCACTTCGATCTTTTCAGCCCGTGCCAACCGCCAAATGACACCTGCATCGTTGCGATCACTGGGGCGCCAGACTGTCAGTGTCCGCATCAACGCGTTCTCGCCGGCCGGTGCAATGGAATCGTTAATGGTGATGTCACCGATTCGATAGCGGAATGTCGGGTTGCCCTCGGTGTCCAAGCGATAGCCCAGGAAACGATAACCGCGCTCACGCCCCGAATCACTCGGCCACGTCATCTCCAGGGTGTCGCCGATGGCCAATGGCGTCCACGGTTCCAATCCGTTGACCTGGTCACCGGCCGGTGTGGTTCGACCCTGTCCACGACCGGTCCAATGGCGGGCGGCATCAATGAACTCGTGCTTCCAGACTTTGTTCAGTCCCATCCGCTCGGCATCCCAAATCAAATTCAGGCCTCCCGGATAGCCCACCGCGATCCCACGGCCCGAAACGTCTTCAAAGAAGTTGCGGTAGATCCGTGGTCGCTCGGCAGCCGTCAACAGGATCGCCCCGGGTCGCAAGCCGGCTGGTTCTTTGACCGATTTGCCAGCCTGTAAGTAGTCCCACATCGCGGCGATCTGTTTGTCCGGATCGCCGTCGTACAGTTTGGTGAATGCGCTGCGGCCGTCGGGGAAACTATTCGGCATTCGTGTGCCGGGACGATAGCGTGTCGGGTCTTTCAAGTAGCGAGCGAACCAATCGCGGCGCAAGCGATCGGGCATGGCCAGCAAATCAATCACACCCAGTCCGCCGCCGGTGACGTTGTCATAGGAATGGCATTTGATGCAGGACAGCCCGTTGCCGCCGACTAGTTTGCGGCCGTCGGGAACACTCGATGGCCAGTGCGGCGGCACGGTCACCTTGGTTTGCTGTTGATCCAATCGCGTCAAACTGTCCTGCAGGGGTTGTAGCGCATCGGCACCAAAACCTGGCATCCGTGTCAACATGTAAGCACGTTGGTGAGCCCCATCGGCCAAGATCTTGCCTAGGTACTTGGCGTTCAATTTGTCAGCGACACCATCCAGGGGTGGCGGCAAACGGCCTTCCCAGCCCATTTCTTTTGTCGTGGTTTGGAAAATGGAATCGCGTGTGGGTTCCGGCCCGCCGATTTCGCCGCGACGGTGACAGGCATAACAATTCAATCCGGCCATCATCAAATGCACCCGGTCGTGATCGTCCGTCACCGTCGTCTGGGATCGGTGTTGTTTTCGCAATTCGATCGCTCGGGCGATCGCCAAGGACTGTTTACGTGAGAGCAAAAAGTCCACCGCGGGCGATTGAACCTCCGCTGCCATGCAACCACGATCGCTGCGCAGGTCGGCCAGGGCGGGAGCGCTCGACGGTGTGGGCTGGATTGATTGGAATGCGTGGCAAGATGCACAGCCAGCCGTTTGAAACAGCCGTTTTCCCTGTGATGCCAGATTCGGATCAGGCTGGAATCGATTTTCCAGCAGCGGTCCTTGGTCCGTGTTGCCATCTGAAATCATGTCGTGCAGCGGTAACGTTCCCAGCAGTGGATCATTGACGCGCACTTGCAAATCGATTTCGCCGGCTTTGTTGAACCACTCGACACGCACCTGATGGAGACCGGGCTCCAATGCGAACGTTTCGCTTTTTGTTGTGTTGGGATGGATACCGTCGTGGTCGATGACGTTTGTTCCGACGAACAGTCGTGCCCCGTCATCACTTTGCAAAAAGAACTCGTACTCACCTGCGCTGCGGATCAACAGTTGCGATTCGAACACCATCCCGGTGTGTTTGGGATCTGCTTTCCGCTTGATTTCCAACGTAGAAACTTCGTCCACTGAAATCGGTGTCAGTTGGTCAAAGTCCGGAAGCTTGTCCCAGTCGCCTTTGTAGATTTGACGTTTGAACTTGGCTTTGCTTTTGCGTTCGGTCACTCGCCGAGTCAAGTAGCTGGCGATTGCATAGGCATCATCGCTGGACCCGACCAACGACGGCATCCGTGAACCGCTGCGGATTTGATGTGGGTTCGAAATCAACTGCGCCAGGGAATCGACGGTGTACTTGGATTCCAATTTTCCCAACGGAACCGAAGTCGAGGCGGGCGTTTGGGAGCCGTCAAATGCAATATGACAGGCCACACAACCGACCGAGTGGTATAGCTGCTTGCCACGTTTGATGACCGATGATTGGGTCGGGCGATCAAGCAACTGCGACGGCGACCCGGACAACAGAACGTAGCTCGCAAGGGCTTTGGCGGCGGTCAGTCGCTGTGCATCGTCGGCGCCGGCCCAGGGGTCCGGCATTGCCGTGCCGCGTTTGGTCTGGTGTGGGTTGGCGATCATTTCCAGCACCGCATCGGGACGTAACCGCTGGGCAACGTCGGACAACACCGGGCCGCGCTTGACCGGCAGAATGCTTTCCGCACCTTGATGACAGGCGGTGCATCCGAGTGAACTGATCAGCAATTCGCCGCCCAGTCCCTTGTCGTCCACGGCGTTGGCAAAGAAGCGTTCGAATCCTGGGATGATCGGTCGAGCGGCTTCGCGCTGGGCGTCTCGCGGCAACAGCCAGATATTGCGAAATCGAACCGGGTTGCCGTGGTCTTGCAAATAGATCGGGCCGTCACTGGGGCCCTCGGCCAATTTTGCAGCCCGCGTGGCGGTGGGGATCACCACATCGTTTTGCACGGTGACATTGTTCAATCGCACAGTGATGCGAGCGTCTGCAATTTTTTTGTCGGCCTGGTATCGCGCGGCTGTAAAATCGATGTCGTAGGTTTGCCATTGCATCGGCGGCAGACAGGCATTCGTGTCAGGCGCTTTGATTTCGTAGATCGCACCGGTTTCGTTATCGGCTCCTTCCAGCCCGAACGAATCCAAAATCTGCGTTTCATATCGGCCTTGATGATAGACACCGCTATTGCCACGCTGTTGACCGCTGGCGTTGGGCATCCAGGGCGTCCGGAATTCCAAATGCAGCGTGTAATCGCGAAAGTGTTGCTTGGTTTGTGTCCCGGGGATCAAATCGCCGTCGGCCGATAGCTTGCCATTGATCCAATGGGCCAGTGAAGCCTGGCTACCATCAAACAGGACTGTCGCACCGCTGGGTGGCGGGGCGCCCAACGTAGATGATTTACGTTGGCCGGGTTCCAGGTCCAATGCTTCGACCAGTTCCGCCACGGTGTCTTCGTCACCGTCTAAGCGACGTGGCGGGTTGGTTGAATTTCCAGCTCCGCTGCCGTGACCGTCATAAACCACGATTGCAAATTCACCATCGCCACGTGCGATCACTTGCATCGTGTGACCTTGCCCGACGTATTCGCCCTGGACTTGGAAATCGGGATCGTTGATCGGTTGTTCCGCGAAACTTCCCGTTGGCAAGCAGACCAATAGCCAGGCATAGACGCAGACGCGGAGCAGAGTAACAGCACGCATGAAAACAATCTAAATCGGTAGGAAACGGAGTTTGGCGCGGCGACAGCATACACCAAACCCGTCGCTTCAATGCCGATAGGGAATGATTTCCCGCCCGTCGATTGATGCGTGTGCCCGGTGAATCAGTAGATCCAGACTGTAATTCATCGTCGCCACGCGACCATCGGCAAAGGCGACGTTCCAGCCGGCCGGATGGGTTGATCCAAAATCATGACATTCCAGACAATTATCCACCGAATCCATCTGTGGCGAGCGGGCCGCATAGCGGACGTAGGAATGCGACGAGATTTGAGACCCGTGGTAGCCGGCGATCGGGGATCGGTCGCCGAAACCATCTCCGGTTTCCAGCTTGTTCAGATCCATGGCCTTTTCACCGACCATGTAAGTCTGGGTCAGACCATCAAAGATCCGATTGAATTTCGTTCGCCGGCCCAGCACCCAGATGCCATCGCCGGTCAATTTAATCGCCGGTTTATCGTCGGGATTTTCCAGTGATGTGGCGTCGATTTCGGCAGGCCCGCCATTCATCGCATAATCAGTTCGCGCACCCAGGCCGCCGTAGCGATTGCTGAACGGCTCGGTCAATGGATAGGCCGCTGCGTCACGTCGCGAGGGACAGTTCAATGTTTGCACCGGCGCACTGACCAGCTTGCGAATCCGATCCGACGGGGTCACGCCGGCGGATCGTGCCAAGGGGTGGATGGCCGACGCCAAACTGGCCTGTTCCAGATACAACATCGCTTGTGAGATCCAGGTGCCACCCCCCAGACGCGACGGCTGCCGATCAGCGTATTGGGTGATCAGATACCCCGGTCGTTCGCCACCGTAACCCGGTAATTCCTTGAATGCCGATTCGTAATTGTGGCAGGCCAGCGCGATTTGTTTCAGCCGGTTGCGACACTGAACGGTGCGTGCCGATTCGCGAACCGCCTGCACGGCTGGCAACAGCAGTCCCACCAGGATTCCGATGATGGCGATCACGACCAGCAATTCCACCAGCGTGAACGCTGCGTGTGGCTGGACTTTGCCATTGGAATTGGATTGCTGCGTCGTCGGCATCAGAGTGGCGCGGAGAGGCATTTCGCGAAAACCCTGTGATTGCGGCTGAACCTAGAAACCAACGTCCGCTGTGTAGTTGAAACGTCCGTTCAGTTATAAGCGATTGCAATCCGGTTTGGCAAATCAACGCCAATGTCTGGCTAATTGCGAATCCAGAACGACAGCGTGTCTGCCAACTGTTCTGCATCGAGCGTTTCGTGGGCTAGCAATTCGTCAGAAACCGCGGCGATCGCGGCCCAGCACAGATCGTCGTTCATGTGGTGGTGCAGCCACAGCACGACCGATTCCAACAGCGCGGCTCGACCACCGGGGTCCCGGATCAGTTTTTCGCCGCGTTGCCAGGCCCAATGCCAGTCGTGTTGCCAGGGCGGGTAGCTGGCGGGGTGCAGTTTTTCGCCGCGATAGATCATCTCGGCGACCGGCCCGGCCAGGATCGTCAGCACCTCACGCTGGATTTGCCAGTCGCTATCGGCGTGCACACGTCCCCAATTGACGTGGCAGTCCCCGAACCGTTCTGGCAGCCACTCGTCGGCTTCGGCATAAAGTCCGACCGACTCGATCTGGCCACCCATCACATAACCGATCACCGCGTGGCCGGCTTCGTGATAGGCGGTCAGCGTCTCGTCGTCCATCATCCAATTGACGCCCGCAGGATCACTTGACCGGGTGCAACACGATGTTCTTGAACCGAACCACCATCGGCTCACCTTTGTGAAGTTGAAACGCCAGCACACCGGAGGAGGCTGATTTGTCGGTTTGGTTGTCGATCACTTCTGCGGTCATCGCTTCATTGATGAAGTGTTGCAGGTGATTGCCGTTGGCGACGATGCGATAATCATTCCATTGGCCGGGGTGGATGCCGTTGCCCAACGCGGCACCATCGGCGAATTTTTTACGCGTTTTCTCGCCGGCTTGATCGATCGTTACCGACTCGCCACGCTGCGCCAAAATCCCCCGGCCTTTTTCTTCGTACAGAATGCCGGCGAAGCGATTGGTGAAATCGATGTCGGCTTGATAGCCGCCGACAACGAACTTGTCGCGATCGATAATCTTGCTGCGATACTGGACGCCGGAGTTCGTGTTTTCAATTTTGAACTGAAACGTCAATTCAAAGTTGCCTGGCTCGCTGCCGGTGTAAATCAAGAACGTGTTTTGCTCCAGCGGTTTCTCGGCGACCGTGCGTCCAACGATTTGTCCGTCCTCGACCGACCATAGGTCTTCGCGACCGATCCAGCCGGTCAAGTCTTTGCCATTGAACAGCGTGATCGATTCCGCCAATTCGGGTGCGGTCTGAACGGATTTCTCTTGAGCCTGGCCGTTGGAGACCGGGCCAATGACTAGGAGGGCAACAACAGCGGCCGACTGGCAGAAACGATTCATGATGGATCCGGGATTGGACATGGGGTGTGAGAATGAGAGATCTAGAAAACGGGGTGTGATCGCCGAGCATTGCTTGGATCACTAACGCGTCCGTGGCGCCGATTGTAATTCAATTTGCGGGCTTCCGAAGTGTTTCTAAAAGCGTCGCTGGGTGACCGCCGAGCGGTCCAGGTGCGCACGGCCGGCCAGCACGGCGATCAATCCGCCCGCGACGAAACCACCGATGTGAGCCCACCAAGCGACACCGGCTGCCTCGGCACCTGACGACATCACCCCGCTGACGGTCTGGATCACAAACCAGATTCCCAGAAACACCGGGGCGGGAATGATAAAGATCTGAAAGATGATGATCAGCGGCAACACCGCTTGGACTTTGGCATGGGGATAGAACCATGCGTAGGCGCCCATCACACCGGCGATCGCGCCACTGGCGCCGACCGTTGGGATGGGGCTGTCGGGTGAGGCCACGTAGTGTGCCAGTGATGCCAGCGAGCCGGTGACCAAATACAGCAGCGCGAAACCAACGTGCCCCAACCGGTCTTCGACGTTGTCGCCAAAGATATAGAGGAACCACATGTTCCCCAGGATGTGCATCCAACCGCCGTGCAAAAAAATGCACGTCAAGATCGTCAAATAAGGCGAGACCTTTGACGGCAGCATCGGCCGTTTTTCAACGGTGACCATGGGCCCGCGAGTGGTTTGCACAACCACTTGCTGCGGAATCATCGGCGTCTGGTCAGGGGCCGAGATCCGTAGCGGCACCATCCCGTATTCCTGAATCATCTTGTTGCCGCCACTGCCGTCGGCAAGCTGCATTAAAAACGTCAGCATGCAGGCCGCGACAATGAAATAGCACACAAACGGTGTCGTGCGGCTGGGAATGTTGTCTCGCAGTGGGAACAAGCTGAATCCGGTCCAAAGGAGTTCACGGGGGTAGATCGATGTGATCTATCCTATCGTTTTCCTCTGGGCAGACCAGTTCCCGCGCCCGCTATTGCGCTGGGCGATCGATCGGCTTACTGGTGGACCGCCAGAAACTGCACGTTGGTCAAACAGACTTTTTCGATCCCGATGGTGTGAATCACCGAACAGTTGCAGATACGACACAGGATGCCGGGGCTGAGCCCTTTGCGTAGTGACACGACCGCGTTTTCAAATTCTGCAAACGTTGAACTCAAGTAGGCCAGCCCGCCTTGGCTGATGTCCCGTGTGATGGCGAAAAACGGCTCTCCCAGTTCCTCCATTTGTTCGTCCAGCGGTTGGACGACAATTTCCAGTGAACTCGGAATGCGGGTGTCTTGGCGACGTTCCACTCCGTCGTGCAAGACGCCGTGAAGCAAGGCTCCGGCGACCGCATCGGATGCGCTGGTCTCGGGGGCCGCAGAGGTTTCAGAAGTGGTCGGTGGAGTCATGATTGATCCCCAAATTCAACAGAGAAGACAGAGCAGGCAGAGAAGCGAGGCACGGTGTGCACTCAAACCTATCTCAAGAAACCACAGCGTGACGTCTGGAATTTTGCTTGCCCCGACAGCGGGGATTGCCTTCGAAACGGCCGATCCGCCGCAGACAACCGCTAGAGGGCATCTTGTTTGGCTTGTTCGCTGGCGAGCATTTGCGTCAAGATTTCTTGGAATGAAACCCGGATGTCCCAATCGGGGTAATCGCTGCGCAGCTTGCTGAGGTCGCTGATGTAGCAAATATGGTCGCCTTTGCGATTCTGATCGCTCAACTGATAGTCGACGCGATAGCCGCTGATCTCGCGAATCATCTCGATGCACTCCAACACACTGGCGGCGTTTTGGCGGCCGCCCCCGATGTTGTACACCTGGCCAGGACGGGGGTTTCGGGCGAACGCTTCAAACGCTTTGACGACGTCGCTGCACTCGATCTGGTCGCGAACTTGTTTGCCCTTGTATCCAAAAATCGTATACGGCTTTCCCGTCACGGCAACATGCACCAAGTAGCTTAGAAAACCATGCAGCTCGACCCCGCTGTGCCCGGCCCCGGTCAAACAGCCGCCACGAAAGATCCCGGTCTTTAACCCAAAGTATCTGCCGTACTCTTGTGCCAAGACATCCGCTGCGGTCTTACTGGCGCCAAACAGTGAGTGCATGGTTTGGTCGATGCGACAGGATTCATTGATCCCCTGGTAGTCTTCGCCGCGTGCATAGTCCCAGCGAGTTTGTCGTTCCTGCAGCGGCAATTCGTTTGGAGCATCCCCGTAGACCTTGTTGGTGCTCATGTGACAGAACACCGCTTCGGGCGCATGTCGGCGGGTTGCTTCCAACAGGTTCAGGGTGCCACCGGCATTGACGTCAAAATCCAGTAGCGGGATCTCCGCGGCTTTGTCATGTGAGGGTTGGGCCGCACAGTGAATGATCAAGTTCGGCGGTTCATTTTGGAACAGATCCAATATCCGCTCGCGGTCGCGAATGTCGATCGCCACCGAGCGAAAATCCCGAGTCTCTGATTCCAGCCGTTCCTGGTTCCAGCGTGTGCTGCCCTGGGGCCCAAAGAACTCCGCCCGCATGTCGTTGTCGATCCCGATCACTTCAGCGCCCAAGGCATCCCAATGACGCACGGCAGCCGATCCGATTAAACCACTGGAACCTGTGATGATGACACGCATGAATCAATAATGTCCGTGACGAATAAGTGAGGTTGACACCCAGCATAGAGTTTGCGACGTGAGGTTCCAACGAGACGTGTGATCTGGTTGGCGAACCTGTGAAAGTTTGATTGTCGTAGGTCGAAGCAGTATCCTTATCCAAGGATGTCGACCACACGTTTTTACTTTCTTTGCCAAAACTTATCTCGATTCAGCTCAACGGGACCGCGCCAGTGGTTACGAACGATCCTATGCCACTCATTCTGCACTCGATCCCTCGCTGGCAATGCCACTGTGAGCGTGCCGCGAAACCTGCACGTGTGGCCCAGAGCGTTTGATGTCCGGAACTCCTCCGCACTCTGCTGCGCCGACTGCTGCGTTGACCGAGCCGCCGTGGGTCGCCGCGATCGACCAGGCCGCCGAAGAACTCAATGGTGGCTGGATCGCAATGCGTCGTCACTTGCACCAGCACCCAGAATTGTCCAACCAGGAAACGCTGACGACCAGTTTCCTGCGGACTCAGTTGTCCGAACTTGATCTTCCGATTCGATTGGCGGGTGAAGGCCGCGGGTTGACTGCGGATTTGATCACCGACCTCAAATTGGCGGATCGGCCCCGCATCGCCATCCGTGGTGATATCGATGCATTGCCGATTACCGATGAAAAATCGGTGCCCTACTGCAGCACGGTCGACGGGGTAATGCATGCCTGTGGCCACGATGTTCATGCCACCGTTGTGGTCGGCACCATGCAACTGCTCGCACGGCTTCGCCGACTCGGTCAGTTGCCCTGGCCGATTGCCGTCCGTGCCATTTTGCAACCGTCCGAGGAAACCGCCCAAGGGGCGCGGTATATGATTCATCACCACGCGTTGGCCGATGTCGATGCGATCTTGGCCTTGCACGTCGATCCCACGCGTCAAGTCGGTTGTGTGGGATTGCGACAGGGTGCCCTGACGGCTGGATGTGATCTGTTGGAGGTTTGTTTTCACGGCAAAGGCGGGCATGCCGCGCGACCTCATCTGACCAAAGACCCGATCGATGCCTGCACACGTTGGGTCCAGTCGGCCTATCGGCGGATCTATCGCGCTATCGATCCCCATCAAACGGTTGTGTTTTCAGTTGGCAAGATCCAAGCCGGCCACAGCGCCAATGTGATCCCCGACACGGCCAAGCTATTTGGCACGCTACGCACTTTGAATACCGATGCCCGGCGGTTGGCACTTGAAATACTAGATGATTTGGGCGACGCGATTTCACGCGAGACCGGATGCGAGGTGAAACTAACGTTGGGTATGTCCGCCCCGGCGGTGATCAACGACACGTCGCTGACAGAATTATTGCATCGCTCGGCCGTACAGGTCTTGGACCCGGCCGCTGTGGATTGGATCGAAGTCCCCAGTATGGGTAGCGAAGATTTTTCGTTCTATTTGGAACATGTCCCCGGGGCAATGTTCCGCTTGGGGGTGGCCGGTGATCAGGTCGGCGCCGCGCCGCTGCACACCGCGTTGTTTGATGTCGACGAACACGCCATTGCACTTGCCGTGAAATTGTTCGCGGCCAGTGTCATCAACCATTTTCAACCGGACCCGGCATGAGCAAGTTTGGTTTTCACTCCAATTCATCACCCTCGGTCGGGGTCGAATTGGAACTGGCTGTTGTCGATGGGGAAACTTTTTCGCTGGCCAATCGCAGCAATGAGTTGTTGGCTGCTGTACCGCCGCCATTCGCATCAGCCTGTAAACATGAATTGATGCAGTCAAGCATCGAAATCATCAGTTGTGTTTGCCAGGATGTTTCCCAAGCACGATCGGACCTGTCATCTAAACTGGTCGTCGTCCAACAGTGCGCCGAGCGACTGGGATTGGGGCTGTGGTGGGGCGCGACACATCCATTTAGCCATTGGCAAGACCAGGTCGTCACCGACGACCAACGCTATCTGGATCTGGTGAACTTGTTGCAGGAGATGGCGCGGCGATTGATCACCAACGGGTTGCACGTGCATGTCGGCGTCGATTCGGGTGACAAAGCCGTGATGATCTGTGATCGCATCATGCAACACCTGCCGACTCTGTTGGCGCTTTCGGCCAGCAGCCCGTTCTGGGAAGGCCGTGATACCGGACTGCATTCCCATCGCTCCAAAGTCATGGAAGGCTTGCCGACCGCCGGATTGCCGACGCTGATGCGGAACTGGAGCGAATATGTGTGGTTGGTCAATCACATGGAGGAAACGGGTTTCATCAACACGATTCGCGAGATCTGGTGGGACGTCCGCCCGCACCACAATTTTGGCACCGTGGAAGTCCGGATGTGTGACATCCCCGGAAATCTAGACCACGTCTGTGGGTTGGCCGCGTTGATCCAGTGTCTGGTCAAATTCCTGAGCGACGAAATCGACGAGGGGACCTATCAATTCGATTGCCACCCGATGATGGTGCGGCAAAATAAGTGGCGTGCAGCACGGTTTGGATTGCAGGCAACCCTGGTCGATACGTTCGACTATTCCGAGAAGACGGTGCCGGAAATCGCCAACCGCCTGGTTGATCAGTTGCGTGGGGTCGCGCAAGAACTGGGGTGCGAAAGCGAATTGTTGTTTGTTCGTGAAATTGCCACCGGGGTCAGTTGGGCCGATCGCCAACGCGACATCCTGGACAAAACCGACCAGCCGCGGCAAATCGTCCAGCAGTTGATGCGACAGTCGCAGATCGAATTGAGTTAGACTGGTGGGCATCCGGTCCGCCGCGACGGGTGCTCGTCCGGCGGATGACTTTCCATGCCTGCCTACTATCCCACCGACACGCTATGTACCGATTTCTGTTCACGTTGGCTCTGGGTCTGGTTTGCCCCGCGGTTTTGCCGGCGGCGCTTTCGGTCCCCCACTTCTTTAGTGATCACATGGTCTTGCAACGCGATCGCGAGGTGGCCCTCTGGGGATCGGCGACGCCAGGTGCCGAGGTGCGTTTGCAATTCAAAGGTCAGTCACGCACTGTCAAGGCCGGTTCGGATGGCCGCTGGCGGTTGCACATTGCCAGTGGCCCGGCGTCAGCCGAAGGCGGCGAACTGGTGATCACCAGTGGCAGCGACCGGTTGACGATCAAAGACGTGTTGGTCGGCGAAGTCTGGTTCGCATCGGGCCAATCCAACATGGTGTTCACGATGAATCGCGTTCCGGCCTATGCCGACGTGATCGCCCAGGCAAACTTTCCAGAAATCCGCATGTTTAACGCACCGACCGTGACCGCGGTCGAGCCCCAGGACGACATCGGTGGCCAGTGGACACTCTGCAGTCCCGACACGGCACCGGGCTATTCAGCTGTCGCATTTTTCTTTGCCAGAAAGCTGCACCAGGAACTCGGCGTGCCGATCGGCGTGATCAAGTCGGCATGGGGCGGTAAGCCGGTTGAAACATTCACCAGTCGCGAGGCGCTGGAAAGGTTGCCGGCAACGGCTGCCTTGGTCAAAGCGTCCGTGGCTGCCGACAAAGCCTATGACCCCGACAAAGCCGACCAGGCTTTCCAAAAACGTTTGCAGCAATGGAAAACCGCCGTCGACCAACGCAGCGCCAAACCAGCGGGGCAGCGCGGTCGCGCACCTCGCAAGCCCGCCGCGCCGAAACGTCCACTGGATACCGAGGGCAAGCCGGGTGTGTTGTTCAATTCCATGATCCATCCGTTCGTCGGTTATGCGATCCGCGGCGCGATCTGGTACCAGGGCGAAGCCAACGCGAAGCCGGGTGCGGTTCCCTATGACAAAACACTGCCCTTGATGATCCGTGATTGGCGTCAACGTTGGGGTAACGATTTTTCGTTCTACTACGTTCAATTGGCAAACTTTCGTGCCCCGTCGACCAAACCCGGTGCCGCCGACCCTTGGGCGCTGTTGCAAGATCGGATGCGATTGGTGTTGTCGACCACGCCAAAGACTGGGATGGCGATCATCAATGACGTCGGCGAAGCCAATGACATTCACCCCAAAAACAAGCAAGATCCCGGTGAGCGTCTGGCCCGCTGGGCGCTGGCCAAAGATTACGGGCGTCTCGGTATCTACAGTGGACCGCTGTACCAATCCAGTGGCATCACCGACGGCGCGATTCGAGTCCGTTTCGATCAAGCCGGCGAGGGATTGAAATCACGTGACGGCGAACCGCTGAAACGTTTTGAAATCGCCGGCAACGACCGCGTCTGGCACTGGGCCGAAGCCAAAGTGGATGGTGTCGATCATGTGTTGGTAAGCAGTCCCGACGTGCCAAACCCACTCGCCGTGCGTTATGCCTGGGCATCCAATCCTGAAGGCGCCAACCTGGTCAACAGCGAAGGCTTGCCGGCGTCTATTTTCCGTACCGACGCTTGGGATGATGTTCATGTTTCCCGCGATTGATCGACGCCAGGCGCTGCGTGGTGGTTTGGGCTTTGGCGCGCTGGCTTTGCAGTCGATGTTGGCCGGCGATTCCGGCGTCGCAGAATCTGCGGCGGCCGAATTGGGATTGCCCAGTGATTTACCCAATGGCTTGCCACATTTTGCGCCCAAAGCCAAAAACGTGATCTGGTTGTTCATGCGTGGCGGGGTCAGCCACATGGAGAGCTTTGATCCGAAACCGGCCCTCACCCAATATGCCGGAAAAACAATCCCCGACACACCGTTTGCCGACGTTCAAGATCCGGAAAAACTCAAGCGTGTTCGCGTCGTTGTGGTCAATGATGCCAACGGTCAACAGCGAAATAAACTGTACCCGTTGCAGGTCGGATTTCGCAAACACGGTCAAAGTGGAATTGAAATCAGCGACTGGTTTCCGCATATCGGATCCTGTGTCGATGACCTGGCAGTGATCCGGTCGATGTGGACCACCGACGACAACCATGGTGCGCAGGTCCAGTTTCACTCCGGTCGGCACATGCTGGATCCGCGTGTTCCCACGATCGGAGCCTGGATCAACTATGGGCTCGGATCACTGAACGACAACCTGCCGCAATTCATTTGTATGGGACCGCGTTTTTTCGACAAACGCGATGGGCACTATCTTGGACCGGCCTACGACAGTGTGCGGCTGAAAGTGGATCCGAAAAATCCACTCGACTATGCGCGACCCGAAGGCGATGTGACCCCCGCTGAGCAACGGATCGGATTTGATCTGGTCCGACGTCTGAACCGGCTTGCCGGACAGCAGTATCCCCACGACGCCGAATTGGACGCCCGCATCAAGTCCTACGAACTGGCGTTCCGGATGCAAACGGCTGTGCCTGATGTGATCCGATTTGACACCGAAACGGAAGCCACGAAAAAGTTGTACGGCTTCGATCAAAAGGAAACGCGTCCCTTTGGCGAACAACTGTTGGCGGCTCGACGCTTCGCCGAACAGGGTGTACGGTTCATTCAAATCATGCACGGTGACGGTGCGGCCGGTGCTTGGGACCAACACTCGTCGCTAAAATCAAAGCACTCCGAATTGGCGATGCAAGTCGACCGACCGATCGCCGGATTGATTCAAGATTTGAAACAACGCGGCATGCTGGATGAAACTCTGGTCGTGTTCGCCACCGAGTTCGGCCGCACGCCGGGGTCACAGGGTGCCGATGGACGTGACCACCATCCGTTCGGATTCAGTGTCTGGATGGCTGGCGGCGGAATCAAAGGCGGTGTCGCGCACGGCGCAACGGACGAAATCGGATTTCACGCGGTTGAAAACCCGCACTACGTCACCGATGTGCACGCCACGCTGTTGCACCAATTGGGGCTGCACCCCCACCGAATGAATGTCTCTGGACACAAACGACTCGAAATGGACTATGGCAACGTAATCCACGATATCTTGATGTAGCCGCGACGGTTCTCCAGTCTTCCCTCTCACCACCATCACCATGCGATTTCTTCGAACACCACTCCTTGCACTCGTCACGGCCAGTTGCCTGATCGCCACTTTAGCGACCGCACAGGACAACAAAACCACAACGGACGATGCCGACCCCGCACTGCGCGGAAACATTGCGACGCCAGTCGACCGCATCACCACGGCCAAGGACTTTCAAGTCGAACTGATCTATTCGGTGCCCGGCGACCAGCAAGGGTCTTGGGTCAATTTGTGCGTCGACAATAAACAGCGTCTGATCGTCAGCGACCAGTTCGGCGGCCTGTACCGAATCACGCCGCCGCCGGCCGGGCAGAGTTTGCAGGCCGATGATGTGCAACCGGTGCCCGCTGACATTCGCGCGGTCAATGGGATGGTGTGGGCGATGGATGCGTTGTACGTGGCCGTCAATGATTATGAAAACAAAATCCCTAGCGGGTTCTATCGGCTGACCGACAGCGACGGCGACGACCAGTTGGACAAAGTCGAATTGCTGCGTGAATTGCAGACCCGCGGTGATCACGGCGTGCACGCTGTGGTACCGACTGCCGACGGCAAATCGTTCTACTTGGTGTGTGGCAACAACACCAAACCCACCGAGACCGCGGCATCGTCAGCGGTGCCCGAAATCTGGGGTGAAGATCACTTGTTACCGCGACTGCCCGATGGCCGAGGCTTCATGCGCGACGCGCTCGGACCAGGGGGGACGATTTATCGCGTCTCTCCCGACGGCAAAACGTTTGAAATGGTTGCCACGGGGTTTCGAAACATCTTCGATGCTTCACTGAATCTTGATGGCGAACTGTTTACATACGATGCTGATATGGAATACGACTTTAACACGTCGTGGTACCGACCCACACGGATCAATCATGTGCTCAGCGGTGCCGATTTTGGCTGGCGCAATGGTGCCGGCAAACGGCCCGGATTTTATCCCGATACCTGGCCGGCCACGTTAAACATCGGTCCCGGTTCGCCAACCGGAACGACGTTCGGATACGGCGCAAAATTCCCCGCCAAGTACCAGCGGGCGTTTTTCGCGATGGATTGGAGTTGGGGTAAAATGTATGCCGTGCATTTGCAACCCGAGGGCGCCTCGTACACCGCCACCAAAGAAGAATTCTTGACCGGTGCACCGTTGCCGGTCACCGATGCAATCATTCATCCCGCCGATGGCGCGATGTACTTCACCATCGGTGGCCGACGTGTGCAGTCGGGGCTATACCGGGTGACTTACACCGGAGATGAATCCGTCGAACCGGTCAGCGACACCGGGGATTCAATCAAAGACAACGCGGCGTTTGCAAAACGTCATGCCCTGGAAGCCTTTCATGGTTTGCCGAACCCGGATGCGATTCCATTCGCTTGGGAGTCACTGGATGACCCGGACCGCGTGATTCGCTTAGCCGCCCGAACGGCAATCGAGCATCAGCCAATTGACCAATGGACCGACAAGGCACTTGGGGAAACGAATCCGGGCCGTCAGGTCGAAGCGCTGTTGGGCTTGGCCCGCGCCGCCGGGGTTTGCCCACAACACCGCGGCGAGGGCGATCCGGCGGTCGATCAAGACCTGCGAGCGAAACTGCTGGCTGCCCTGTTGGCGATCGATTGGGATCAACTCGATCATTCACAGCAACTGACATTCGTCCGCACCATTGAAATTGCATTGAACCGTTTTGGTGTTTCCGATGACGACACGGCTAGAGAGCTGGTTGAAAAACTGGATCCGCATTTCCCAGCGGCTAGCGCGGATTTGAATTGGCTGCTGTGTGAAACGCTGGTCTTCCTGCAGGCACCCAGTGCGGCGGAAAAGACTCTGGCGTTGCTCGATCAAGCCACTTCGCAAGAAGAACAAATCGAGTACGCTCGATCACTGCGAATGTTGCGTGCCGGATGGACGATTCCGATGCGTGAACGCTATTTGCAATGGTTGTTGAAAGCAGCCAACTATCGCGGGGGCGCGAGTTTTGAAAAATTCATCTCGTTTATTCGCCGCGATGCTTTGGCGACGCTGACCGATCAGGAAAAAAGCGAGCTAGCCGAATTGTTGGCCAAAGAACCGCAGCGCAAATCCGTGCTGGAGAATTTAGGTCAGGTCTTTGCCGGACGAACGTTGAATGATTGGACGCTTGACACGTTGTCAGCCGCAGCCACAAGCAAGCTTCTTGGTCGCGATTTCCAACAAGGGCGCAAGATGTTTGCCGCGACCGGTTGTTACGCCTGTCACCGGTTCGACAACCAGGGCGGCATGACCGGCCCTGATCTCAGCAGCGCCGGCCGACGGTACTCGCCGCATGATTTTTTGGATCAAATCATCAACCCCAGCAAAGTTATCAACGAACAGTTCTCGGCGGTTCGGGTGCTGACCGATGAAGGTCGGATTCATACCGGTGTGGTGGTCAACCTGAAAGGCGACACCGTCACGTTGAACACCGATTTGACAGACCCCAATCAACGCGTGTCGATCGATCGCAACACGATCGAAGTGTTTGAAACGTCAAAGACATCAGCGATGCCAGAAAAACTGCTCGCACCGCTCACCGAAGACGAGGTGCTGGACCTGGTGGCCTATGTCCTCAGTGGTGCTGACCGCAACCACCGTTTCTTTGAAAAACCGGTGCCACCAAAATCAGAGTGATGAAGCGGGGGAACTCGCTGCGTCGTCGCTCGGCGACAGTGGCATGTTCCTTTTAACATCCGGCTCCAAATAGTAGCAAGTGCTTGGCCTGGCGGTCCCCGCGCAGCTAAAAAACCCCCTTCCCCTGGTATGTCCCCCAG